>CALHVX010000068.1 GCA_938036875.1 uncultured Pseudomonadales bacterium | reverse complement strand
CTTGAGGCTTGAATCTGATGCCCATTGGCCGCAAAAAAATCCAAAAAGGCCGAGCGGAGTTCGTCGGTGGAAGGTCCGGAGGTCTTGGGTGTGTTGTTTGACGAGCTCATAAGTCTAGGTGCCCAAAAAATTGGGTAGGGTCTGAAAGTGGTCGAGCAGTATATAGCGTTAAGGCGCGCTCGGCAGTAGCCGCGCTTACCAGCCAGGAAAGGGGTACTTCAGCGCAAACCGCGACAGCTCGGTTGGGTAGACCAAGGAGATGTGGCTGTCTTGCCATTGCACTAGGTAGGTAGATTTGGCGGTTTGACGCCCGCGTTGATCCACCCGGTAGTGCCCCACGATGGAACGAAACTTCATGTTGGTGAGCTGTTCCCGGATAGCGGCCGGTTCGGCGCTGCCTGCAAGACGTACCGCAGCTTCCAGCACTTGTAGCGCCGCGTAGCCACCGGCCGCATCGTAGCTGGGGTAAATGCCGTGATGCTCACGGTAGCGGAAGCCAAAATCAAAGCTGCCGGGAAAGCGTACGCTGCGCATCCACTGGGCCGTGGACAACACACCGTCTGCTTTGGCGTGGCCTACTTCGGTACCAAAATCCCGCAAGGCTGGGCCACCGCTAAAGGCCATGAGTTTGGGTTTGAGGTTGGTTGCCTTTTTGGTGAAGGCAATGGCGTCTTCTATATAGGAACCGACAACCACAACCTCTGGGTTGGTGTTGCCCAGGCGTCGGGCTAGGTCCGCAAAATCCGCCGAACGCACGTCGTAGCCTTCATCAAACACCAGTTGCAGGCCCATGCTGCCCGCTTGCGCGCGCACGGCGGTGGCTACGGCTTCAGGGAAATCGGTTTTTTGGTAAATCAGCCCCAGCCGGGTTAACCCCTTTTCTTGTGCCAGCTTCAGCAAGGGGGCCATGTTTTCATCAGCCGGGGTGTACAGGCCAAATATTTTGGGGGTTTGCTGGCTTGGGGTTTCCCAGATCTGCGGTGCTGAGGCCAAGCTCATCATCACAATGTCTTCGTTCTGGGCTTGTGGTTGTATCGCCAAGGTCAGCTCTGAAGAGTAAGGGCTAACAAAGAGATCAATGCCCTGTGCGCGCAGTGCTTGGTAAGCCTCTTGGGCGCCGGTTTCGGTTGAGCGGTCATCTAGGGTCACCAACACCACCGGTCGCCCAAGCAGTGCGCCCCGGTTGTTGATGTCGTCAACGAACTGCTCCATGCCTTTGAGCTGTTGGTCTGCGAAGTCGGCTAAACGCCCGGTTTGCGATACCGGTACGCCAATGCGAATCGGTTCTGCTTCGGGCGCAATGGGGGTAGTGGTGGTGGTTTGCACCGCAGCCGTTTGCAGCGACCAGGTCAGGGCGGCAACACAGGCCCAAAAGCCCTTACCGGTTACAAGCGTTGAACGGCGCAACATTTTAGATAGAAACATAAGCATCACTTGGCAACATCGAATTCACGCATGGTGTTAAACAGCAGGCGCACCAACTCGTACTCAAAGGGTGAGCCGGTTTCGTAGTACTGAAAGGCGGTGTTGGCTCGAGTATCAACAATCAACAGTGGGTAGTAGGGGTAGCGACGGTCCGGGTGGTGGTCTAGCTCTACCGGATCGATGGCAGCAAGGACCAAGGTGTCAGCACCACGCCCAAGCGCATCGCGGAGGTTAGAGGGTCCGAACAATGGCAACATTAGATAGGGGCCTGTACCCACACCGTAGTGCCCCAAGGTCTGCCCAAAATCTTCGTCGTGTCGGGGGATGTTGAAGCGTTTGGCGACATCCATTAAGCCAGCAACGCCAATTGTGCTGTTGGTGACTAGCCGCCTCGACGTATCCCAAACACCCGACCACTTAAGCTGGAGCACCTGGTTTAGCAAAGTTGGAATTTCATCTAGGTTCTGGAAAAAGTTGGTCACCCCGCGCCGTACAAACTCGGGGGTGATGCGCTGGTAGCCGGCAACCGCAGGGTTCAGTAGGTAGTCGTCCGCTTTGGCGTTAAACCAGTACATGCTGCGGTTGTAGGCTTCAAACGGGTCGGAGATTTCCAGCGGTGCTTCGACATCATCCAGGGCCATACGCTCCCGCCCATAGATAGGTGGGGTGATGCTGGTAGCTCCCGGTGCTTTGGGAGTGGTGGCGCAACCACCGGTGGCCAAGGTTAGCGTCAGTAGGGCAATGCCGAGCGGTTTTACCATCAGGGCTTCACTCCTGTGCTGGCCAGGGTTGGGTTCTGCGCGGCCGCTCGCTTAGCAACCCCTGGCTTGTTCACGGGTGGGCCGACAATCTTTGCCAAGGTTTGCACTTGGGTAATGTTGCCTAGGTGACCACCGTGGGGGTAGATGGTGGCGCGCTCGCCGAAGACTTCCCCAAAGAAATGGATTTGCCCGTGCTCAAGAATGATGTCGTCTGCGTTGTGTATCGCTTCGATGCTGGGGGTTGTCGCCAGAAAATCTTTGATGCTGTGCAAGCTTTGGCGCTTGGCAAAGGTTTGGCGGTTCATCGCAGGATAGCGGTCCTCAAAGCTTGGCCAGAAAAACTCGTGAAAGTAATCGGTCAAACCCACGCGTAGGCCAACCTGCAGATAGTCCGCCATGCTTGAACGGTTCTTTAACACCACCTCTTTGGGCTTGATGAAGCCAAAGTTGGTCATCACATCGGAGGTGAAGATCATGTTGGCTGAAGCAATACGAAATGCGGAGCCGATCAAGGCAGCTAGCTCTTCGCGGGTTGGTGGACGCTCTTTGAAGGCCTCAAACACTAGGTCTTGGTTGAACTCCACGTTGGTTGAGCGGCCGTAGGCGTTACCAATCTGGCCCACGATGCTGGAAAAGTACTGGTTAAAGTTGTCGACCCCGCCGGGAATGTTTTCCAACATGCGGTCGAGCTTAGAGATAGAGGCGTACAAGGTGACCGGCGAGTTGATCATCACCACCCGCTCAAAGTTAAAGCGCTTGTCTTGTACGTCTTGCTTGGCCACAAAGGCCGCGTGCATGGCACCCAGGCTGTAGCCGGCCAAGTGGTAGTTGGTGACTTTCACCCGTTTGGGTAGATGGTCAGCAATCTTACTCATCACTTGATGCAGGTCCTGAGCGTCTAGCCTCAGGTTGCCCGGTAGGCTCGTTTGCGAGGCAGCAATGATGAATTCTGGATGGGTTGGTGAGGTGATGCCCACCACATGGTACCCAGCGCCATAAAAAGCCCGCATAAGATCCAAATTGGTGCCACCTGTATGGTAGGCGCCGGTGCCCGCAATCACATAAACCAGGGGTGCAGGATGCCGTTGGGCGGCATAGGAGTACTGCAAGCGACGGCCGTACCAAAGCACTTTGGGTATCTCGCGATCTTCCAACTGGGGTAAGTGACGCTTTTTAAACCGAACCTCGGGTCTGGCGCCTTGGAGGGGTTCCGGTGTGCCAGCCACCGTGGCTAGATACGGATTTGGTATCGGGTACTGATAGGCGGAATCGGGTATCGTAGCGCCAGTGTTAGGTGCGGGCTGGGTGGAGGCTGGAGCCTCTGCATTGACAACCAACACCCAACCGCTCAAAAAGCTGCCGACGAAGAGCAGCCGTAAGACGCACGACAGGGTCTTAGGCCAAGTCCATTTGACTGTGTCGTTACACATAGATCGGTGCTGAAACTGCTGTTGCGTTGGTATCATTGCTCGCTGCCCTGAGTTGGCAGCGCGAATGCTAGCACATCAGGAATTGGCTATGATTGGCAATTGAAGGCAGCACCACTGCGCACAACGGGGATGGGCGAGACGTCCAAGTCTAAGGGGACATTACATGAGTAACAGCATATGAGTAACACGACGTTGCAGTATTTAGATCGCGCCATGGGTCAGCTACGTGACCTTGGTTTGGTTCCAGACACAGCCGAGGAGGCGCCCATTGTCGCCTTGTTGGACCGCATCACTGATCTCGACGAAGACAAGGTCATCGCTATCGCGCGCACCTTGAGCCAAGCCTCGCTGTTTAACGAGGTGGTTCGCGAGCAAGTCAGCGCCATGCGTATCGGCTCGCGCTACGAAGACATCACCGAAGCATTTAACAGCATCCGCGATGACGCCAAGCGCATGGTGGATCAGGTAGAAGACGGCAAGGTGGACACCTTCGAGCGGCTCGGCAACATTTGGATGAAGGTCACCCGTGGTGATATCTCCAGTCGCTTTGACAACATCAAAGGCACATACCTAGATGTAGTGCGCGACTCCAAAGACCAGATTGATCGCGAGCATTTGATCCTCAACGCTTACCAAGATTTCCGCGGCGCCATGAAGCAAGCAGAAATCTATGCGCTCGACGTAATGAAGAAAGCGGAGTGGCAGTGGGAAGAGCAGAAGTCCAAGCTCGAAGAAGCCATGGCAACGGTAACAGCCTATACCGGTGATGACTTGTCTGCACGGGCTCGTCTTGAGCTGGCTCGCGATGAACAGCTGCGCGCGTTGCAATACACCGAAGACCGCTACCAAATTTCGAAAGATCTATCGGACAACCTGACCGTGGGTTACAACACCTCCGAGGTGGTCATGGCCCGTTTGCTGCAAACCACCAGCGCCAAAGAGCGTGTCTATAAGCAGGCGATCACCTTCTTTGGTACCAACGAAACGGTGCTAACTGCGCTCAGCGCCTCGTTCACCGGTTTGTTTGGTCTGCACGAAAGCACCAAGACCTTAGAAGCCATGAAAGAAGGGGTTTCACAGTCGCTAGAAGATCTGGCAGATATCGGTGGCAAGGTTCAAGAGGCAGCGGTAGAGGCGGGCTACGGTCCAACCATTCGCGCCGATGCGGTAGCTAAGTTGGTGGATTCGGTGGTGAACTTTCAGCTGCGCACCCGCGAGATCATCGGTGAGATGCGCGTGTTGTCCACAACCAATGCCGATGAGATTCGCACAGCCGTAGAGCAAGGTAAGCAACGCTTGGCCAGCTTGATGGCCCAAGGCGATAGCCTACCGCCACCGACTGGGGTTTAGCCTAGCAAGCATGCTCTGCAGGGATACTTGAGTAGCAATGACTGAAACTTCACTAACACGCGCGCCGCTTGAAGAGCTGATGCTGTCGATGGACGTGGTAGACACGCTTCGGCACCAACAAGATTTGGTTGACCGCGAGCTAAATGCCGAAGCCCGCCGTGAGCAGTTGATGTCGCGCATGCGTGACATCTATGCCGCCCAAGGTATTGAGGTCAGCGATACCGTGTTGCTTGAAGGTGTACGTGCGCTAGAAGAAGAACGATTTGAGTTTGCTGCCCCTGAGCCTAGCTGGCAGGTCACCGCAGCCCGGATCTATGCGGACCGTGGCACTTGGGGTAAACCCTTTCTGTTGATTGCTGGCTTGCTGCTGGTCATTCTGCTGGGCTACTACCTGTTGGTCTCTCGGCCCGATTCCATTGCTCGGGCAGGGTTGCCCAGCAAGCTGGATACAAACTTCTCGCAGATAGTAGAAGTGTCTTCCGATAAAGCGGCCACCGAAAGTGCGCGGCGGTTGTTGGAAGATGCGCGTAGCGCTATGCGCGAAGACGACTACGACGAAGCCTTTGAGTTGGAGCGGGCCATGCGCAGCATGTTGCTTGAGCTGGAGCGCAGCTATGAAGTACGGATTATCGCGCGCCCCAATCAGCTTTCTGGTGTCTGGCGGGTACCCGCTAACAACCCCAACGCGCGGAACTACTACCTCATTGTTGAAGCGGTCAGTGCGGCGGGCAAGCGCGAAAGCGTGTCCATTCGCAATGAAGAAGACGGCTTTAGCAAATCGGTGCAGTCTTGGGGTATTCGGGTCGACGAAGAAACCTTTGAGGCGGTTGCCGCAGACAAACGCGATGACGGCATCATTCAAGGCGACCTTGTGGGTGAAAAAGCCCGTGGTCAACTCACGCCAACTTTCCTGATTCGCACCAATGGTGCTTCCATAACGGAGTGGTAAGTGTTAACAGACGGAGTGGTAAGTTGTTAACAGACGGAGCGGTAAGTTGATCAGTGGTAGCGCTGCATTAGCCGAAATTAATCAAACCTTGGCTCGGGTTCGGCGTGACTTCAATTCGCTGGACAACATCATGCAGTCCAGCTCGAGTGCACTTACCCGCAACCAGTTGCAGCAAACGCGAGTGTTGCGTGCGCTAGCCAGTGATCGTTTGGAACGCTTGGACAGCGGCAAGCTGGCCAGCTCGGTAGACTCTGCTGACACCGCAGCAAGCGAAGTGCTGTTGCAGCGAGAACGAGCGCTGGCCAACTTGGCGCAAAAACTGCACGAAGGGGGTGAGGCGTTAGAGCAAGCAGAAAGGCAGCGAGATTCGTTGCACGTCACCGTAGACGCGGCAGCCCAAGAGCTTGCCGAGCTTGAGGCGGAAGTGCAGCGTTTGCTGGAAGCGGACGAAGGCTATCAGCAGCAGCTAGAAACCGCCTACGAGGCGCGGGCCATCGCCACCCAAGCCGAAGAGAAAACGGCGCTGGCAGAAAAGGACCGCAAAGAAAAAGGTCTGCCGTACGAGTCTAGCAAGCTTTTCAGCTATCTTTGGGGGCGCCACTACGGGACCTCTCAGTATCGCGGGAGCGGCCTGTTTGCAGCCATGGACGATTGGGTTGCCGGGCTGTGTGATTACGACAAGGCGCGTGCAAACTATTGGTTGCTGCTAGAGATTCCCCGCCGTTTAGCCGAGCACGCGCGCATTGTGAACCAGCGTGCAGAAGCGGAGCTCGGTAAGCTCCAAGAGCTGGAAACCAAAGTGGCCAACGCAGCCGGGGTTGACCTTGCCCAGCAAGCCTTGGAAGAGGCTGAGTCCGAGCAAGACGTTTGCGATGCCAATATCGATGAGATCGAGTTGTCCTTAGGTGAGGTGCAAGATCACCTCAATCGTTTTGCTAGTGGTGAAGATGACTTTACCAAGCGCTGCTTGGATGGTCTGGAGGCGGCTTACTCAGCTCGGGACATGGATCGGCTCGAGTCTATGGTCATGGCCACCGCTAGCCGCAGCGATGATGAAATGGTGCGTGAGCTGATTGACCTGCGCCAAGAGCAGCGTTTGATTCGAGAAGAGATCAACGACAACAAACAGCTTCACAAACAACACTCCACGCGTCTGAAAGATCTAGAGGATGTACGGCGGCGTTTTAAGCGCCATCGCTTTGACGACCTGCGTTCAAGCTTTGGCAGCGAAAATATTATTCGTATGGTGCTTGATGAGTTCTTACGCGGTGCGGTCCGCGGTTCGGGCGTGTGGGATACCTTGAAGCGCCAGCAACGCTATCGTGACGTAGGTGGTGCCTGGCCAGATTTTGGGAGCGGCAGCTTGCCACGCGGTAGTCGGGGTTCCTCACCTTGGCATTGGCCAGGTGGTCGCGGTGGTTTCCGCATGCCCAGGCGTGGTGGCTCCATGTCTCGTGGCGGTTCTCCGCGCCGTCGCAGTAGCGGTGGGTTTCGCACCGGCGGTGGGTTTTAGTAGGATAAGGGTCTCTTAACAGCGAGGGTTTGCGATGTCATCCACACTCAAGGCGAGTGCTCAAGAGTTAGCCGAGTTTCGTCGCGACACCCATGCATGGCTTGCAGAAAATTGTCCCCCCGGCGCCCGTGGCCCTGGCCCTATCTCCAACGGCAGTACCAAGATTGTCATTGACGATAGCGACACTCGCCTTTGGCTTGAACGCATGGTTGAAAAGGGTTGGACGGTTCCCGCTTGGCCAACCGAGTACGGCGGTGGTGGCCTCAGCAAAGACCAATATCTAATCTTGTTGGAAGAGATGCGCGACATCCGCGCACGACCAGCGCTGTCGAGCTTTGGTACCAGCATGATTGGTCCCACGCTGCTTGAGTTTGGTACCGAAGAGCAAAAACAACGTCACCTAACCCGGATTGCTCGCGCGCAGGCGGAGTGGTGTCAGGGTTACAGCGAGCCTGGCTCGGGTAGCGACCTAGCCAGCCTGCGCACCAAAGCAGAGGCCCATGGTGATCACTACCTAATCAACGGGCAAAAGATTTGGACCTCCGGTGCGCACAATGCGGACTGGATGTTTATCTTGGTGCGCACAGATCCCAACGCATCCAAGCACGAAGGCATCAGCTTTATGTTGCTGCCCATGGATCAGCCTGGTGTCACCATCAAACCCATCCGCTTGTTGAGTGGGGAATCCCCGTTCAACGAAACCTTCTTTGACAATGCGGTGGCGCAAAAAGAAGACTTGGTGGGTGAGCTCAACAAAGGTTGGACCGTTGGCAAGCGCCTGTTGCAGCACGAGCGCTCGGGAATGGAGTCCTTGGTTGCGGGCAGTGCTGGCGGTGGTGAGCAAGGGTTGGTTGCTGAAGCCAAAAAACAGCTGGGGCTTCAAGGCCGCAAGATTGCTGATGCTGAGCTGCGTAGCAAAATTTTGCGTTACGAGATGGACAACAAAGTGTTTCGTTTAGCGCAACGCCGGGCGGTGGAAGAGTCCGATGGCGGAACCCCTGGGCCAGTCACTTCAATCTTTAAGGTCTATGGCAGCGAATTGCAGCAAGACTTTTACGACCTGATCACCCAAGTGCGCGGTGTGCGGGGCTTTGCTGCGCCCCAAGAAGATTGGGTATCAGAGCGTGAACGTGAAACCACCAGCCGTTGGTTGTACTACCGAGCGGCTTCTATCTACAGCGGTAGCAACGAGGTGCAGCGCAACATTATTGCCAAGCGCGTCTTGGGTTTACCCGACGGCTAGCACCTTAAACTCAGTGCTTTTTCTGCCGCACGTGTTGCGTGCGGAACGCGGGCTGGCCGCGCCCTTTGCGTTGTCCTTTGCCTTGCCCGGACTTTTCTTCAAAGCCTTTGGGCTGGTAGTTGGGTATCAGGTGTTTCTTGCCATTGCCGATCAGGTCCGCTCGCCCCATCTCTTTCAGCGCCTCGCGCAGCAGTGGCCAGTTAGCTGGGTCGTGATAGCGCAAGAAGGCTTTGTGCAATCGGCGGATCTTGATGCCCTTAGGCACCGTGATGTTTTCACTCCGTCGAGTGACTTTGCGTAGCGGATTCACGCCGCTGTGATACATGGCGGTAGCGGTAGCCATAGGGCTGGGTAAGAATGCTTGCACTTGGTCCGCGCGAAACCCGTTGCCCTTTAACCACAGCGCCAGCTCCAGCATATCTTTGTCGCTGGTGCCCGGGTGTGCGGCAATAAAGTAGGGGATTAAGTACTGCTCCTTACCGGCTTCTTTAGAGTATTTGTCGAATAGCTCTTTGAAACGGTAGTAGGTGCCAACACCCGGCTTCATCATCATCGACAACGGACCGTCGCCAATGGCTTCCGGCGCAATCTTTAGATAGCCGCCGGTGTGATGTTGGGCGAGCTCTTTTACGTATTCCGGTGATTCGATAGCTAAGTCGTAGCGGACACCGGATGCGATCAATACTTTTTTGATGCCGGGCAAGGTGCGCGCTTTGCGATACATGTCGATGAGCGGTTGGTGATTGGTATTTAAGTTGGGGCAAACGCCGGGAAACACGCAAGAGGGTCGGCGGCAAGCGGCTTCAATAGTTTTGCTCTTGCACGCCAAGCGGTACATGTTGGCGGTAGGGCCACCTAAGTCGGAGATGACGCCGGTAAAACCCGGGACCTCGTCGCGAATGGTTTCAATTTCGCGCAGCACGGACTCCTCAGACCGGTTTTGAATGATACGACCTTCGTGCTCGGTAATAGAGCAGAAGGTGCAGCCGCCAAAACAACCGCGTTGAATAGCGATAGAAAACCGAATCATTTCGTAGGCCGGAATTTTTGCATCACCGTAAACTGGGTGTGCTTGCCGGGTGTAAGGCAACTCGTAGATGCCGTCTAGCTCTTTGGTCTCAAGCGGTATGGGTGGCGGGTTCAGCCACAGCTCGCGATCGCCGTGCTTTTGTACCAGTGCGCGCGCGTTGCCTGGGTTCGATTCGGTGTGCAGAACTCGAGACGCATGAGCGTACAACACCGCATCTTCGCTCACTTGCTCATGGCTGGGCAGGCGAATAACGCTGCGCTCGCTAGCTTGGCTTTTGGGTATGTCTTTGACAAAGCGAACAACTTGGACCGGCTCTTCGTCTGGTTCTTTGTTCGGCTGCGCGTCGTGACCCTTCTTTGCTTCATCCATTGGGTTGCCGCTGCCCGCACCGATGTCGGCGTAAGGGCTAATGAGCTTGTCAACTTTGCCGGGCGTGTCGAGATGGGTTGAATCCACTTCAACCCAGCCGCTTGGCACTTTGCGTCGGGTAAAGGCGGTGCCGCGAATGTCCGTGAGATCGCTAATGGTCTCTTTGGCGGCAAGGCGGTGCGCAATCTCAGCAATTTGTCGTTCGCCGTTACCAAACACCAACAGGTCGGCTTTGGCGTCTAGCAAGATAGAGCGACGTACTTTTTCTGACCAGTAGTCGTAGTGCGCAATGCGGCGCAGGCTGGCTTCAATGCCACCCAAGACGATGGGGACATTTTTGTAGGCTTCGCGGGCGCGCTGGGTGTATGCAATGGTGCAACGGTCTGGGCGTTTGCCACCTAAGCCACCGGGGGTGTACGCATCATCGCTGCGGATCTTGCGGTCAGAGGTGTAGCGATTGACCATAGAGTCCATGTTGCCGGCGGTGACGCCAAAGAATAGGTTCGGCTCGCCAAGCGCTTTGAAGGGTGCAACGCTGTTCCAATCGGGTTGGGCAATGATGCCGACCCGAAACCCTTGAGCTTCTAAGAAGCGGCCCACCACCGCCATGCCAAAGCTTGGGTGGTCAACGTAGGCGTCCCCCGTAATTAGGATGATGTCGCAACTATCCCAACCCAGCTCGTCCATCTCGGCAGCGCTCATGGGTAACACGGGCGCTGGCGTTAGACGTTGCGCCCAGAACTTTTTGTAGGAAAACAGGGGGGTTGGAGTTGGGGCTGGTTGCATGATTACTGCCAATAATGGTCGCGACCGCGGGCGTCGAGGTGGATGAAGGCGGCAGCCTGGCCAGCGCTTTCGTAGGTCCCGGTGCCTCCGGCGGAGACGGGGACCGAGCGCCGGGCTAAGCGGTCGGTCAACCAATCCAGGTCAAGCCGATTCACGCTGCCATCTTCATTAAGATCATCCATCTTACCATCCTTATCGGCATCCACGATGAAGTCCACGGCATCGCCGTACTGATGCCGGCTGTAAGCCGCTCCGCCGACGCGCTTATTGTGGGCTGGACTGCGGTAACCGCTCAATATATGCAGGGTGGCAACCGGTCTGTTGTGCTCTTTGAGCACCGCAATGACCAGCTCGAGCTTCTCCAGCAGCCCTAAGCTGATTAGCGTGTATTGGGGCCAGCTTGGGCTTGTTTGCCCATCCTTAGGTTGGAGCTGGGGCAAAAACTGCCAAAGCTGAAAGTGTGGGCTTAGCTGGGTTTTGCTGGCCTTGGCTGAGGCCACCGCTACAAAGGTGTCGGGTTGTTGGTAGGCCCTGGGAGAAGGGGCTTGGCGCGGGCTTGGATAGCTCAGGGTTAACAGGGCTTTAGGGACCCCGGCTAACACCTGGAGGCGACTGTAAAACTCGCCAGCACAGAGCTCCACTTGTGATGCCTTCTGGGTATCTGGCCATAGCTGCCATTGGGACTCGTTCACTTGCACCAGGCGCCCGGCGCTGGGGTTGATGCGTAGCGAAACAGACAAATCACGCGGAAGGTAGTCAATGGTGATGGGTGCGTTGGAGGCCATGATGCTGCTCAACGGGCTCTCTAGATTGTCACCGTTGATCCTGATGTCTGGCGGCGTGCGGGTACTCGTGACTTCGGGTGCTTGGCAATGGGCGGCTGGTGCTGCATAGCAAAGGTTTGCCGTGCCTAGGGTCACAATCAGCATGAGGCTAAGGGTTAGCGGGGAGGCCTTGGCGCTGTGCGGCACCGTTAGCGGTTTATGGTAAAGTTGGTGTTCATTCACGTTGCAAGGATCACGCTATGTTGGGTTCACTATTTGATTTCGCCAAAGACATGGGCAAAAAGATTTTCACCACCGATGCCGAAGCCGGCATGAACATTTTAAAGCACATCGAGGCGAACAACCCAGGTGTTATGCCAATCAACGTCAATTTTGATGATGGTGTGGTAACGCTGTCTGGGGTGGCAAAGACTCTAGAAGCTAAAGAAAAAGCGGTATTGATGGCAGGCAACATTGCTGGTGTTGAGACTGTTAACGCCGATGCAGTGGAAGTCACCGAGCCACCTGCTGCTTCAGCCCCTGAGGTGCAGTACTACACCATCGAAAAGGGCGATACGCTGTATGCCGTAGCTAAAGAATTTTATGGTGACGGAATGAAGTATCCGCAAATCTTCGAAGCAAACCGAGAGGTGATTGAAGATGCAGACAAAATCTACCCGGGCCAGAAGATTCGTATTCCCGCACTAAGTTAGGGTAAGGGTTTATAGTAAAACGGAAGATAGGCCACAAGTGGCCTATCTGAAGATTTGAATGTAGATAGACGTTGTAAATAGACGTTCTAAACAGGCGTTCTAGGCAGTTGGCAACAACAGAAACCCAGAACGCGGATCGCTCAGACCAACCGGTCTAGCGCAGGAACTTGCCCGCCATACCTAGAAGATCGTCCATGATGGACCCATCTTTGTCAGCATCTAAGAACGAGTTCAGCAAGGTGCCAGCAATACCGCCGCCTTGTGGTGCGGCGTTGTTAGCGTTGGCAAAACCCGGTTGAACCCGGTTTTGCTTAGCCAATGCACCCATCGCCAAGCTAGCAATCATCGGCAACATTTTCTTGATCAACGAAGAGCTTACGCCGGTTTGGTTCGACGCGTGTGTCGCTACTTTGCGCGACACCTCTTTGCTGCCAAAAATGTGACCCAAGATACCGTTCCCGTCGTCGATCGCATCTTGCTGCGTCACCGAGCTTGGATTTTCGAGGTAACGTTCGTGGTTACCCTTGCCCAGCGCGTTAACCAATGCGTCAAGGCCACCTTGGTCTGCGGTGTTGCGTTGAATACCCCGGCCTAGCGCTGGCGCTAAGTGTTTGAGTATGTCGCCCACTTGGCCGCCGTCTAGGTCCAGCTTGCTAGCAATCTCGCCTAACGCACCGCCGCCGGAAGCATTTAAGATAGTTTCGATTAAGTTCATAGGTACCTCTAGTTAGCCTATTAGTGTGTTTGCTTGCGCGTTACTTACGTAAAGAGTCGCGAATTTCAGTCAGCAAATCTTCTGCGCTTGGGCCTGCAGGTTCTTCTTCTGGCTCTGGCGCTTTCATTGAGTTCATCGCTTTAACCACCATGAAGATGGCAAATGCAATGATGATGAAATCAACCAGTGTTTGAACAAACACGCCGTACTTGAGCAGCACCGCATCCGCACCGTCTTTGGCTTCCGCTAGCGTAACCGCAAGATTAGAAAAATCCATGCCGCCCATGGCTAAGCCAATTGGTGGCATCAACACGTCTGCTACAAACGACGAAACGATTTTGCCGAACGCGCCACCAATGACGATACCTACCGCCATGTCGACTACGTTTCCGCGCATCGCGAAATCTTTAAATTCTGACATCATACCCATGAAATATTCCCCTCAAATGATCGCAAAAAAATGTAACTTATTGGTTTTATTGATTTTCGATAGCATCCACTGCAGCTACCCCCGACCACGCTTCTCAGCGCTGGGCCAAGGATTGTAGCGCAATTTCAGGCAAGAAAAACCGTTTGCTACACCGGCTAGCTGGGCTCGTAGCGCCAGTTGCGATAGGCAATTATTGCGATATAGAGCAGTACTAGGAATTGTGCGGGTGCCCACCAACTGTGCCACCCGATGTCGGGGATGTCACAAATAGGGTTATTTCCTAGGGTCGAGGTTGTATATGTTGGCCATATAGCAAATAAAGCTAATGGAATAAGAACCACTAGTGGGGCGGCCCCCCAACGCAACATGGGCTGCACGCTGCTCACTTTGTTTGCTGCCCCGATAAGTAACCCAAATGTAATTGTTACCGGAATTAGACCTAGCAATAGGCGCCACAGGGTATCGCCGTCGGATTCGCAGCCCACCTGTTTAACCACGGAAAGCCACAGGCAATGGGTATACACCACAAGCCAAGCAACAATGGTGCAACCAATACGGAGCAATACTTCAGCAACTGTCATGGTCTTAGTATGCTGGTAACATCAGCGCAGTTCGAGCAATTCGTGTGCTGATCTTTGTGCCTAAGCTTTGTGTACAAAGCTTGTGCATCAAGCAAACGAATAAAGCAGCTAAATAAAGCAGCTAACAGGTTAGCGCTAATGGCGGCGTCACTAAGGGGCAAGTATGGGCCGAATCACAGCAATTGTTATTGCGGTGCTGTTGCTACTGCTGGTTATGTGGTTCGCGATTGCGCGCGAAGGGCCAATCGTAGAAGCGGACTTAAGTAGCCGAGTTACCGATGAGCTATCCAAGGCGGGGTTCTCTAACGTTCGGGTCACCGCAGATGGTCAGGAGCTGACCTTAGCAGGCACCGTAACCAGCGCCCGGCAACGTCAGCAGGTGCTTGAACTTGCCGATGCGCAGTGGGGGGTTACCGTAGCGCACGACAAGCTGCAGGTGTTGGAACCTGCTGTTGCGGCTGAGCAACCCGTGACAGAGCAACCCGTAGCAGAGCCTTTCTTCGAGCTTCAAGAACCTGAGCAAGTGGCGCAGACATCGCGCAGCGCCAACTTAACCGTTGATGTGGGCGAAGCCATCCGCGTTCGCGGCTTGGTTGCGGATGCACCCGTGCAGCGGCGCGTGCTTGAAGCGCTGGCGCTGCAATTTCCTGAACGTGAGCTGCTTAACGAGCTGACCTTAGGGGCGGATGCCAACCTGGTGGGTGAGGTTGCGTTGCCGCTACTGCCGCAACTGTCGTTGTTCGAAAGCGGTAGCCTGAGTCTGGCCGATGGGCAGGTGCGCTTCAGCGGGGATTTGTTGAGCTTCGCCGCCAACGCGCAGCTGCGCTCGGCGCTCACCGATTGGGACAACCCAGATTTTGCGTTGGATATAGACGTTAACTCCCCGGAAGCTACCGCGGATTCTTGCCAAGATTTGTTTGATGACATTTTACGTTTGGAGAGCATTCAATTTGCCACCAACAGTGCAGACATCGATCCGGTGAGCCTACCGTTGCTTAACCGGTTATCTAGCACGTTGAATACCTGTGGTTTTGCGGTGCAGATTGGTGGGCACACAGATTCCACCGGTGATGACGTGTACAACCAGTGGTTAAGCGAGCGCCGTGCTGAAGCCGTTAGTGCTTACCTTATTGCTCGAATTGGTGCAGATAGCGAATCTGCTGTGACCTCGTCTCAGGTAAGTGCCAAGGGCTACGGTGAGACCGCGCCTATAGCCGACAACACAACCCGCAGTGGTCGTCGGGCCAACCGACGTATTGAATTTATGGTCAGGAGACAACAGCCGTGATCTATCTCATTAGCAAAGTAATACTGTGGCTTGCCTTAGCCTTTGCCCTAGGCCTATGGCTTGGGTGGTGGTTGCGTCGCTTCAAAGCCAATGCGGCGCAGTTGGAGTATGAAGAGCGTTTGCTGGTGCTCAAGGATTCCAAAGACAGCCTTGCCACCGAGCTCGATGGCAAGCGGCAAGCGTTGCTGGATGCCGAGGCAACCTTAGGCAACAAAGAGCAAGACCTGCTCAACCAAACCAACGAGCTGCTGCGCGTCCAGCGTTTGTATTCCCAGAGCGGGATCAAGGTTGCGGAGCTAGAAGAAGAAACAACCCAGCTGTCTGGCGAGTTGGTGTTGCAACAAGATCAGCTGACCAAACTGCAAGCCCGTTTAGACGAAGTGACTTCGGAGCACGAAGCCGCGGTCTCCAACCTATTGCTTGAGCGCAGTACCTTGGAAGACAAGCTTGCCATAGCGGACCAAGACCTGACGGCAACCACCGCTCGCATTGGTGAGTTCACCACCACCCAAGCCGACCTTGAAGCACGCCTGCGCAAAGCCCAGGCCGAGGTTGAGCAGGGCACCGGCAAGCTGCAGGCCAAGGTAACGGGGCTTGAGCAACAACACAGCAAGCTTCAACTGTTGCACCAAGAGCAATTGGCAACGGCCAAAGGGCTGGATAAGAGCAACAACCAGCTTGAGACCAAGGTGGCCAGCCTGTTGGCCGAGTTAGAGCAAGCTCAAAACAGCAAGGCGCGAGATGCGGAGCAATTGGCGGAGCAGGTGGCAACCCTACAAGCAGAGCTCACCACAGCAAGCGAGCTTGCGGCACAACGTGAACGCGAGCTGGATGCCAACAACGAAGCGGTCAGCAACAACGATGAGCAAGTACGTCGGTTAACCGAAGATGTGCGGCGCTGGCGCTCACGCATACCGGACCTGCAATCAGAGTTGGACGAAAAAGAAGCGCAGGTACGTGAACGCGACTCCCGTTTAGCGACACTAGAAGAACAGCTGTCTGGTAGGTCTCAGCGTTTGCAAGTGAGCCAGCAGGCGCTAATGGCAAATCAAACCAATAGCACGGGTCCGCAACAAACCCAGGCGCGTATAGCGCAACTCAGTGCGCAGGTAACCAACCTCAATGGGCGCGTGCAAAGCCAGCAGGCCTTGCTGATGGGCCAGCAAAACAGCATGACGTCTCAGCAAAAAGATGCGCGCATTGCTCAGCTTAGTGCGCAGGTTTCGAAGCTCACCGGGCGCGTTCAAACCCAGCAAGCGTTGCTAGTGGGCCAGCAAAACAGCATGACGTCCCAACAAAAAGATGCACGCATCGCGCAGTTGCTGGCGCAGCTGCAACAGCACAAGACCACGCCGGTGCAATCATTAATGCCTACGCCGCCCAAGGTTCCGGCAACCCCAACGAGCCCGGTGACCCAGGTCTCACCGGCAACATCGGCACAAAACCCTGTGGGTGCTGAAGGTCGGCCAGCAAGTTTCTTCAGCTCGCGCCCCAGCCAGGTGGATGACCTGCAACGTATTAAGGGGATAGGTCCAAAGCTTGAAGGTTTGCTGCACGAGTTGGGGGTGTATCAGTTTGCGCAAGTGGCGAAGCTGACGCCAAGCGATGTTGCTTGGCTGGATGATCGCCTTAACTTCAAAGGGCGCATCGAACGCGACGAGTGGATCCGGCAAGCGCAGCAGTTTGCTAGCTAGCTCGGACCCACAATCAGGCGGGTGCTACTGAGCTTGGCTGCGACGATACTCAGCCAGGGGTACAAACTGGTCCCCCTGCTTGAGATGCAGCACTCCGTCGAGGTATACCACTCGGCGTCGTTCTGATTCTGAAAGGGATTCCCAAAGCTGAGTGTCAGGTGTCTTTCGGCTGGACTGGGTAGCAGCTTTGCTCGGTGCAGGGCTGCGAGTGCTGCTGATATTGCCAGTGCTGCTTGCCGATGAGGGTAGGTTGCGAACAAAGGCCCCTGGGTAGTCGGACGCGATGCGATTTAGATCGCTTTTCGCTTCGTCGACAGAGCTGTAACGGCCCACGGTGAAAACGGTGACGCCGCTGCTGCTCTGGGAGCTGTTGACCTCACCGTAGCTGCGCAGATTCTCTGCGTAGCTTTGACTTGGATTTTTGAACGCACCGACTTGAATGGCGTATTCCGCTGCGTTGGTTGTGGCGCTCCAGCCAATCAATGCAAAGGCTAACGGCAACCAGCGCCATGTTGTGCTGTGCCTGCAGTCGCGTAAAGCAGATGAGGTTGTTGTTGGTCGGCGGTTAAATGGCAACGCGTGCATGGGGTGCTCCCTTTGGTGGCACAAGATTGATCGCCTATTGTGGCGCAACTTGTGGATCACGGCTAGCGAGGGAACTGTAAAAAAGCTGGCTACTGTTGAGCGGCTTGGTTCTCTGTTTGTGCTTCAGCGTTCTCTTTACCCTGGTCGTTAGCCGCTTGAGCGGATGGCTCTGGTGCGCGGTCAAACAGCTGTAGGTAAGTTCTGGTAACCCCTTTGTTCGGGTTGATTTTTACGGTGACAAGCAGTTTGTTGTTGTCTTGAATTTCAAACTTGTGCGTCACTTTTCGGGTGGTGCTTTTGTAGGATTCGGTTAGCTTCTTCTTGTTCCAGCGAACCTTTGCGCCGCGATAAGCCCCTTGCTTGCGCACTTCGCTACCAACGTCGACGTAGGTAAAGCGTAAGGCATCGTTCACGTCTTCTATCTGCATTTCTTTGCAGCGCAAAATGTCTGGGTCCGGTGCCGCCTGGCTGTCCACGGGGGGTAATTTGGACCTTAGTCTAGGCAGCGGCATGCCGCCAGCAGATACCGTGGTTGAGATGTTTTGATTTTTGAACCAATTGTTTTCTTGTGGCTGTTCTGGCTGGATGGCGGCCGTGCCCTCTTGGTCGAGAACCCAATAGCCAATCAGCTCGGTAGCCTGGGCTGGCCAAGCACCGAGCAGTAGTAACGGCAGCAGCAATAACCTAAACGTCATGGATAACCTATCTCTCGTTTGTATTCTCATGCGTGTCATGCGTGTATAGAAGCGCTCTTTATGACCCATTCTTTTATAACGACTCTAGGTTTCGAGCCGTTAACAGCAGGTTGGTTCCCATTTTCTTAAGAAACTGCGCCCAACGAGTATTGTTAGCGCAGCAGCGAACCAAGTAAACCGCGGATCAGCCGGGTGCCCAAGGTTCGGCCAACACTGCGGGCGGCGCTTTTCAGTAAGGCTTCGCCCACACCCTGACGTTGCCGGCCTTTGCTGGCCCGTTTTTTGGGGGTGGCGCGTGCTTCCTCTGCCTCGACTTTAGCGGCAGCTTCGGCGGCGGCGGCCGAGCGCTGCATGAGCATCTCGTAAGCGGATTCTCGATCCACTGCAGCGTCATACTTGCCGTTGCAAGGTGAACGGTCCATGGCGGCCAGGCGTTCTGCGTTATCTAGCGGGCCTATTTGGGATTCCGGTGGACAGATCAAGGTGATCTCCACCTCGCTGGGTGCCCCATCCGCCCCAAGCCGCGACACTAAGGCCTCGCCGGTGGCGAGCTGGGTTACCGCTTCTTCGACATCAATGCTGGCGTTGCTGCGAAAGCTTTGCGCAACCGCTCGAATTGCCTTTTGGTCTTTGGGGGTAAAGGCCCTGAGCGCGTGTTGCACTTTTAGGCCAAGTTGGCCAAGTACATCATCTGGGATATCCGTGGGCACTTGGGTGACAAAGTAGACGCCGACGCCTTTGGAGCGGACCAAACGTACCACTTGCTCAATTTTGTTCAGCAACGCTTTGGGGGCATCTTCGAAGAGTAGATGGGCCTCATCAAAAAACAGGACCAGCACCGGAGTATCGGCATCTCCCCGTTCGGGGAGCTCTTCGAACAGCTCAGAGAGCAGCCACAGCAGCAGCGCAGCATAGAGCTTGGGTGATTCCCGGGTTAGGCGCGTTGCATCCAGCAGGCTAATCACACCATTGCCGGAAAAATCGGTGCGCATAAGGTCTTTGATGGTGAGCGCCGGCTCCCCAAAAAATGCTTCTGCGCCTTGTTGTTCTAATACCAACAACCGACGTTGGATAGCGCCGATGGAGGCGCCTGAAATATTGCCGTACTCAGTGCGTAACGCTTTGGCGTTGTCACCCATCCAGGTCAGCAAGCTGCGCAGATCTTTGAGGTCCAGCAGCAACATACCTTCGTCGTCAGCCACGGCAAAAGCCGCGTATAAAATGCCGGTTTGGGTGTCGTTCAAATCCATTAGGTTGGCCAGAATCAACGGGCCCATTTCGGAGATGGTGGTTCGAACCGGATGCCCGGTTTTACCAAAGACATCCCAAAACATGGTGGGATAGCCGCGTTGACTGTATTGCGGCCTAGGAATCAGCCCTAAACGCCGGTCTATCTCTTTGTGCGGCTTGCCCGCAGTGGCAATACCAGACAAGTCGCCTTTGATATCTGCTGCAAACACGGGCACACCCATGCGCGAAAAGCCCTCAGCCAGCACTTGGAGGGTGACGGTTTTGCCCGTCCCCGTTGCCCCGGCAACCAGCCCATGTCGGTTGCTCATGACGCCCAATTGCTCGACAAGCGTGCCGTTAGCACCGCCAATGGGGAGGGCCGGTTGTGTTGTTGTTTCGCTCATGAAGTGTGCTCAGATATTGGGTGGGTATGTGGCTGCACTAGATAATAGTCATCTGCAGTGTGTTCCTACAACGTGTGACGAAAACAGGGCCTTAAGTTGCGGCTGCTTTGCACCTTTTGTTCATAGTCGTTTGTCACTTAAAACGCACACGCTTTTTGCCGGTCTGTGTATTTGGTGTAAAACCTGCTCAAAACCGTCACCTTACTGAGCAATCGGGAGATGTCGGACCGAAATTCGCTTGACCTTCGGTGCGCGGACTGTAGCCTTAGCGCTGCTTTGTATAAGTACCAGATTTAATACAATAACTTGCGAGCGTAACTTAAACGTCGCACCAGGGTAACGGGCTCTGGCGAAACACCCGAATATCAACAGGAGAAATACATGTTTGCAAACAAGCTAGGCCTTGCGGCTGCGATTGCCTTGTTAACCGTCGGGGGTTGTTCAAGTACTGGCGACACCGATAGCGTATCCGTTACTGATTCTGATGCAGGTTGCAGCTCTTGCAGCTTGCTCGGTGATCGTGACTCACGAATCCGCACACTTGAAGGCGAGTTGTCTTCTCGTGATTCCACTATTGCTTCGCTTCGCGGCCAGCTAAACGACGCGGGCAGCGCTGTGGCGAGCAACGCTGGTAACTCTGGCGCCGGCGGCGGTGGTTTGTTTCCGCCTAACGCAAAGGCAGGCGAGTGCTATGCACGTATTTTGCTGCCAGAAACGTACAGCACTTCAACCGAGCGAGTTCTTGTAAAAGAAGCTAGCGAGCGTTATGAAGTCATTCCAGCACGTTACGAGAAAGGTACTGAGCGCGTACTGGTGAAAGAAGCCAGCACACGTTTAGAGGTGATCCCTGCGGTATACGAAACAGTAACGGAAACCGTTGTTGTTCGTGCAGCATCCACTCGTGTTGTAGAAGTACCAGCAACCTACAAGACCATGACCGAGCAAGTTCTGGACAAGCCAGCAACAACCGTTTGGAAGAAAGGCGCGGCGTCTAGCTACGGATCTTCAGCACTGTCTGAAACGGTTAACGCTACCGGTGAGCTAATGTGCTTGGTTGAGATTCCTGCCACTTACAAAACTGTAACTCGTCAGGTAATTGATACGCCTGCATCAACCCGTGAAGTGACCGAACCTGCCGTAACCAAGGTGGTTGAGCGTCGCGTTGTGAAGCAGCCTGCAAGCACTCGTGAAGTGAGCATCCCTGCTGTCTATGACGATGTGCCGGTTACTAAGCTTGCATCACCGGGTTCACAGAAGCGCATCGAAGTGCCTGCTGAGTACCGCACGGTAACCAAGAAGACGCTAGTTAGCCCTGCAACCATGGAATGGCAGACGGTTCTTTGCGATATCAACGCAACGCCTTCTAACATCCGCGCGCTGCAAAATGCGCTGCAGCAGAAAGGCTACAGTGTTGGTGGTGCCGACGGTAAGTTAGGGCCAAGCACGCTGAAGGCGGTCAATGCTTACGCCAAGAGCATGGGTATCCCTGCTGGTCGTAACTACGTACCGATGGAGTTGGTGAAGAAGCTGGGTCTAGACCTCTAGCATCACCTAAACATTCTGGCGCTAGCGACGAAGTTCGTCGCGCAGCGCCAGTTTGTTGTATCCTGCCTTATGAATATCTTATTTCTAGAAGACGATCCGACCCAAGCTGAGATGGTGACCACCTGGCTGCGCGATGCAGGCCATGAGGTCCATCACTTTGCTTCAGCCCAAGACATTCTTGATGCGCTGGCTGACGACTCCTACGAACTCATTGTGCTCGATTGGGAACTACCCCAAAGCAGTGGCCTTGAGGTGCTAGGGGAAATTCGTGCACGCGTTAACTGGCACGTACCCGTGCTTTTTGTAACCCAGCGAGATGCTGAAGCCGATATCGTACAAGCGCTTAGCAACGGTGCTGACGACTACATGGCCAAATCGGCCACCAAAGGTGAGTTTTTAGCGCGCATCACCGCGTTAGGCCGACGCCTTGCCAACGAAAACCTCGAATTTGAGATGGGCAGCTATCGTTTTGTACCCTTGAGCCGCAAGGCGTATTTTCAAGGGGAAGAAGTAAAGCTCACCGCCAAAGAGTTCGACCTATCTCTATATATGTTTCGCAATGTGGGCCGATTGCTCGCTAGAGAGCAAATCCTGCGCGATATCTGGGGTGTTAGCGGGCTCAATACCCGTACCGTTGATATGCACGTTAGCCGAATCAAAAAGCGCCTCGCCATTAGCCCAGAAAATGGGTACCGCATGAAGACGATTTACCAACATGGTTACCGTTTGGAAGAAGCTGACGCCTAAAATCGTGTAAATTAGCGGTTCTGGCCTGAGTATCCCTGGGTGCTAATAAGGGCCTTGCGTGAGAACTAACATGCACAATCGAAATCCTTGGTTGCTGATCATCATACTCGGTATCGCTATGCCGGCTTTCGCCTCTGAGTGGACGTTTACCCTACGCCCTGGTGAGACCATGGAGCAGCTTGCCGAACGCTGCTGTGGGGATGCGACGCTTGGCGATCAGATCTCTAAGTTTAACAACATCGACCAGCGGGTGGGCCCACCCGCTGGTTCACGATTGCGAATACCTGTGCCTTTGTTACAACGCCAACCGTTGGCAGCAACCTTGGTCTATGCCGTAGGGTTGGTCACCGACGGCAATGGCTTGCCCCTGAAATCTGGGGCTAGTCTGTCCATGGGTCAGAAGCTTCAGACCGGCTCGGGTGGTTTGGCGCTAGTGCGTTTTGCCGACGACTCCACATTGCAGTTGGGTAACGATGCGCAGGTGGAGTTCGATACCCTCTCGGCCTACGGTGATACAGGCATGGTGGACACCCTGGTGCATTTGCAGCGCGGTCGCGTTGAGCTGCGCGTGATCAAGCAGTCGAGCAATCGGTTACGCATAGAAACCCCTTCAGGTATTGCGGCGGTGCGTGGCACCACCTTTCGAGTGGCCGTTGAGCCCGTGATTGCCAATCGGCTGTCAGGTCCGAGTCGCGGCTTGGTGGAGACCACCACCGGTCTGGTCGGGTTTAGCCAACCGATTGCCTCGGCCAATGAAACCTCGGTCGAAGCGGGTTACGGCTTGGTTGCTAGCGCCAGCGGCGTCGCCAAAGAAGCCTTGCTTCAACCGCCGGGCCCGGTGGCGGTTCCTGCGTTACCAACACCCAAAGAGCAATTGCGTTGGCCCAAGTTGCAAGGTGCGCAAGGATACCAAGTGCAGGTTGGGCAAGACGTTGCTGGCAAGCTGCAGTGGCGGCCCAGCGTCAAGACCAACAAGCGGGCGTTCTCGTTACAGGGCTTAGCCATTGGTGACTACCAAGTTCGTGTGCGAGGTATTGCGGCGAGTGGCTTGCACGGTATGGACACCACCGTGCCGGTTTCGGTAACAGAGCCTGAGCCCCAAGAGAACCGCTGGTGGTTACTAGGTTTGCTTACGGTACCTCTGCTGCTTATTTAATAAGCTGATCTAGTATGTTCTTGAGCAAACGTTGCGAACCCTAGGTTTTTCTCTATTGCTTGTCGCCTTTGCGGCAGGCTCGTTGCATTGGGATTGGTGGCGGTCTATTGATCGCTTTGTTTACGACACCACGATTAACTTGGCCGCACCTCCCTTAGATGACCGTATTGTCATTGTTGGGATCGACGAGCAAACGCTGGCGGTGAAAGGGCGCTGGCCATGGAATCGGGCCTTACAAGCCGAGCTGATCGCAAAAATTGGTGCCGGCAATCCTGCGGCCCTGTTTGTGGATATTATCTACAGCGGCAATGCACTGCCGGATCAAGACAAAGCGTTGGCGGCAGCCCTGGCGATCCCTAAGGTCTCCGCACTACCGGTTATTTTCGACAGCTTGTCGCTACGCCAACCCTTGATTGAGGTGTTGCCCAATAGCGAGTTGCTGTCGGTGGTGGATGTTCTCGGCCACGTGCACATCGAGCTGGATGACGACTCTATCTCTCGTGGCACCTACTTGTATCAAGGCGTAGGCCAAGCCTATTGGCCGCACGTGGCGCTAGCCTTGGCGCGTCAGTTGGGGCTTGCCACCAGCGAAGAAGACCCTGAGGTTACAGCTTGCCGAGCTGGTGGCGAGTATTCTTTGCAAAACAAACGCTGCGCTCAAGTTCTAGTGCCTTTTGCTGGTGCGCCTGGGACCATCCCGGAACTCTCTGCGCTGGCGTTAATGGAACGTTCTGTGCCGAGCTCAATACTCGACGGCAAGATTGTGTTTCTTGGCTTGACCGCTTCTGGGGTGGCCGACTGGGTGACCAGCCCGGTGTCTGGCGAGTCACGCCCTATCTCTGGGGTGGAGTACAACGCCAACGTGTTGAACGCGGTGATCCAAGATCGTTTGGTACAACCGGCGCCGGCTTGGTTGATCTGGCTGATCGCACTGTGTTGCGTCCTTTGTGTTGCCTTGTTGTTGCCGCGCACCTCACCTAAGGCCATGTTGGTGGTTGCCTCTCTCGGCGCCTTGGTACCTTTGCTGTTTAGCGCGTTAGCCTTGGTGTTTTACTCGAGCTACTTGCCGTTGGCCGCCGCCTCTATTACCTCGTTGTTAGCCTACCCGCTATGGAGTTGGCGCCGACATGAAGTGGCCTGGCGTTTTCTGGATGGCGAAATTTCCCGGCTACGAGATGAGCGCTTGCTCTTAGCGTCGGTTAACACCTCGTTGCCAGGAGCGCGCAGCTCGGAGCGTCAGGCGCAAGCGGTTGCCAAGCTGTTGGATGCCCAGTTGGTTGAGGCGAACGCTGTTGATACGCCAGCACAAGCCCCGGTATTGGTTGCCGGTGGGTTGAGTTGGATCGACGAGGGGCAACAACAGTTTTTGTTGCGCCGTGAGGAGCCTTTTACGCGCTTAGAGCGGAGCCTCGTTGAAGATTTAGTATCCTTGCCTGACCCTGATGCGGCCTTGGTTGAGCCGCTCCCTGGTGAGAGCCTGGCCGCCAAGGTCCGAGAGCTAAAGTTGCAAGCCGAAGTGGTACGTCTAGGTCGGGATATTGGTTTGCAAGGTTTGGAACGTATGGCCAGCGGGGTTTGCGTGGTGTCGGCGCTAGGGGAGGTGCTGTTTACCAACAGTGCTTTGCGTAACTTTGTAGATGCAACAGGCGAAGAGGCAGAAGTCAGTGTGTTTTCCTTGCTGGAGCCTTTGGTCCCGCCGCTAGGAAAAACTTGGGTAGATATCTGGCAAGACGTTGTCCGCAACGGGGCTACGGTTGGATTTGAATCGCCCTTAGGGCCCGATATCCAGTGTTTTGTCTACTGCGCGCCGCTTGCAGAAACCTCGCTGGTGACCACTTTGCCGCTAGCCATGCCGCTGTTGGATGAGTCGGACGCCAGCATCAACAGTACTTGGTTGGTTACGGTTACTGACACCAGCGAAGTGCGGATTGCGCAGCGCCGTCGTGATGAAGCGCTGGCGTTTTTGTCTCATGACCTGCGTTCACCGATCTCTTCTATCTTATCTTTGGTGCGGTCCTGGTCAGAAAAAAGCCATCACCAGCCGCCTTCAGAGCAGGCTTACGCGGGGCTGTTGGCGACTATTGAAACCTACGCGCAAAAATCTTTGTCGGTGTCCGAGCAATTCTTGCAGCTGTCTAGGCTGGAAGCACAGAGCCAATTTGAAACCTATGAGTTGGATCTAGTGCAAGTGGTAGGCAACGCTGCGGACCAGCTTTACTTGCAGGCGCAAGATGCCAAAA
This sequence comes from uncultured Pseudomonadales bacterium, assembly GCA_938036875.1. Taxonomy (GTDB): domain Bacteria; phylum Pseudomonadota; class Gammaproteobacteria; order Pseudomonadales; family Azotimanducaceae; genus CALHVX01. The sequence continues at coordinate 86,368 of CALHVX010000068.1, read as the reverse complement.
TTTCCATCAAAACCGCTGACCTACACAGGTTTGAAGACGGCTTGTGGGTGCAAGGTAACGGTGACTTGCTTGAGCGCGCCTTTGTGAACTTGCTCGGCAACGCCCTGAAATACAGTGAAGCGGGTACCTGTGTAGAAATCCAGATTAACGATGAGGCGGAACAAGTTTCGGTCAGCATTAAAGACGCGGGTGCGGGTATACCAGCCGAGGAGCTTCCGCAGCTGTTTGATCCATACTTTAGGTCTAACGACCCAGATCTTGCTGCCAAGCGCGGGGCTGGCTTAGGTTTGCGCTTTGTGAAGACAGTGGCGGAACGCCACGAAGGGGAGGTTAAGGTGGTTAGCGAGCCTGGGGTAGGCTCCACCTTTACAGTGCAGCTACCCCGGCTTGCTGAGCTATCCGATCTTTAGAAGTTCATTCCAAAACCTACTGAGTAGGTAATGTCGGAATTTTTGTTGCCTGCGGGAGGATCGGTCTCGTGTACTAGGTCAACCCGAGCATTGGCATGCCAGCGTTCGCTTAAGTGAACTCGGAAACCAGTGTTCAGTTTGTAAACCTCACCCCGGTCAGAGTCGAGAATTTTCAGCACTTCATGGCCGTAGAAGTACTCAACCAACTCCGGACGTATCCAGCGGAAGTAGTCCACACCCCAGCGTACGGCTGGGTTGGTTTCGCTTGCACCGGCAAGGTCTTCAACCACCATGGTTGCGGTAAGGTCGGTAGATAGAGACGCAATGCTGTGATTAAAGAACTGGTAACCCAGGCCGGCCCCGAGGGTCCAGCGAGAGTCGATCTCTTTTAGCTCATCTCGGAAGAACCCAATGCTGGCAAGGGCGTACCACTTGTCGCGGAAGTAGTAGCGCAAGTCGTAACCCGCATCGACGGTTTCGCGTGTGGTTTCCTCATCGGCTTCGTCCGAATCAAAGTAGGCAAAGCCGCGGTGCTCGAACTTGCCTTGAGTAGCAATGGAATCCAGGTGAAGAGATCGGCTTTCGGTATCCGAGTTACCTTTGGACCTGCTCCAACCGAAATCGGCGGTGGTTGTCCAGGTAGGCTCAGGATCAACAGCAATGATGTAGTCTTCAGCCGCTTCAGACAGATCGTTGATCGCAACCACTTGGGTGCCCGCATCAGTGACGATGACTTGTTGGCCGCCGATACTGCTTAGACCGCCGACTAGTTCAGCACCGGTTGCTGTGGTGATACGCATCTTGCCTTCTTTGGTGATGCCGCTGACTTGAGCTGCCGGAATGGTCAAGGCACCTAGGTGCTCGGTGGTGACCAGCAGGTTGCCGCCAGTAATGGTGGTTACTGTACCGGTAATGCTGTCGCCGTTGAGCAGGGTAACCGTATCGGCTACCGCGCTGGTGGCCAGCGTCATTTGCAGCGTTACCGCTGCTATCGAGGCGCCAAATAAGGCTAACGGCGCGCTTTTTATTTTATCTATCTTCATAGGGGGTCCTTTTCTCTCCATTATCAAGGAACGTAAAACATCATCACCCGCAGGATGATCTGGGTTTAAGGTGCGGGTATGAATTTGAAAAACTCAGGTGAGTAGGCGGGGTGACTGTCTATGCAATGTTTAGGGGTGAATTGCTGAAAGCCGGTGCCTTTGTTGTTGTTTGTTAAAATTAGTCAAAAATAATTGTCTGTTCTAATGCTTTGCTGGATGTCCGTTGGAGCCAGCGTCAATGCCGGAGCATTGACGCTCGTTAACGCCTAGTGAGTTCAGGTGCTAGTGGGTAACAACCCTTGGCAGATCTTTTGCCTGTGCGATCCAGCCGGTCACCATTTTTTCTGAAGGAACCGAGCGCACAAGCTTCTTCTCAGCGTTCACTTCTTCCATCTTGGCAGCCAAGTTGGCAGCGTTGCGTTGTGCAAGCTCCGGCACGCTATCGACGCCGCTGGCTTCTAGGATCTCGGCGTACTCACCGGCGACCCCTTTGATGCGACATAGGTCAGCGTGATTCACAAAACGTGAGATGCGGCTATGATCCATACCACTGGCTTCTTCAATAGCCTTGCGACCGGCGGCGGTAGCCCCTTTTTCCAGCAGCTCTTCGCACGAGTTGACGCCTGCAGCTTTTAGTTTCTCTTCAAACGCTGGCCCAATACCTTCGATTACGGTCAAACTTGTCATGGTGTGAATCTCCTACTATGTCTGTATCTCAACGCTCAGGTTCATCCTAAGCGACCTTTGGGTTTAGAGGCGTAAAACTACTGTAAAGCGTTGGCTGTGGCCACGATAAATTGCAGTGCGCTCGGGTGGGTCTTGAACAGGTTCTTGGACAAGTTAACGGCACTAGTAGTTGGCAGTAGGACTGATTACTCTGAGGCACCGGGTGTGGCCCGATTTAGCCTGCTGCAGCCCGTTATTGATTTAGACAGGAGAGTTCCGTCACTCATGAGCAATTCGAATAATAACTTGTCAGCTTCTCAAGCTGGAATTCAGGTTGTGGATTCAGGTCGAGATTTCAGTGCGTTGCATAACCGCATGCAGTGGTACATAGACCAAAATATCTTGAGCAGCGTGAACACGCTGATTATGCAGGGTGATGAGGTGGTGGACTTCCAAACCTTTGGCTACATGGACCTTGAGACCCGTGCGCCTCTGCGCGGTGATGCTATTTTTCGGATGTACTCGAATACCAAGTTGGTGACCTCTGTGGCGGCTATGATTTTACACGAACGAGGTTTATTTGATCTAAACGATCCCTTGTCCAAGTTCATGCCAGAATTCGCTGACCCCTTGGTGCTCACCGCTGACGCTAAATCGATTACCGATGTTGAACCCTGCCGCGAGCCCATTCGTATTCGACACATTCTCAGCCATAGCGCCGGCTTTTCGTACGGGTTTATCGAGCCAGATTCGGTGATCGATCAGGCCTACAACGCCGGTGGCAGCAATATCTTTGCTAGCTTTGGTTCCACCTTAGAAGAGCTCTGTGCCCAGTTGGCCAAACACCCCTTGGCTTATCAGCCAGGGTCCGCGTGGCGCTACAGTTTGGCCACAGATGTCACCGCACGTTTTGTTGAGGTGGTGAGCGGTATGCGCTTTGACGCCTTCCTGCAGCAAGAGATCTTTGGGCCTTTGGGTATGGTGGATACGGACTTTTGGGTGCCACCAGAAAAGCGCGATCGATTTACCACTATGTACGCCCCGGTGGATCTTATGGATCCCATGAAAGGGGGGTTGAACAAAGCGGATGATGCGCAAACGGGTGAATACTGCGGTGAGCGTGCCTTGCTCTCCGGTGGCGGTGGCTTGGTTTCTACCGTAGCCGATTATTTAAGCTTCATTCAAATGCTTGTGGGCCAAGGTAGCCACAACGGTGTGCAAATATTGCAGCCGGATAGCTTGGCCGCTATGCGCACTAATCAACTAGCGCCTGGTGTTGGTGTGTCTTTCCCCATGTGGGATATGCCCGGAACCACCTTTGGTCTTGGGTTTGCGTTGAAAGAAGTGTTGGCCGCTGACGACCCTGCGGGGATGCAAGACGAGTACCACTGGGGTGGTATGGCAGGTACCCACAGCTGGATGGCACCACAAAGCGGTTTAACCGGCATGTGCATGACCCAACTGATGCCGGGCTTTTGGCATCCTTTTAGCCATGAGTTTAAAGCCGCCGCTTACGGCAGCCTGCGATGAGTGACCTAAACCAGCAAGACGCTGCGCCGCAAACAGGCGGTAAACCGAAAGTTAGCCCGTGGTTTAAGTTAGCCACATGGGCTTTGACCTTCGGTTGCTTCTACATGGTCTATACCCGGGTTGCCGCCGCGGCAGCCCGTGACGGTTTGACCGCAGTGGAGTACATGGCGCGCTTTTTTGGCGAGGCTAACTGGCTCGCTTGGCTTGCGTTGATGATCCCATACTCCATCTTTTTCTTTTTGGTGGATTCCCACGCAACTTGGCGGGTAGTGCGATGGTTTAACGCGCCGAGCTTGAAGCTAGTAGAAGTCCTGCCCATACGGGCCAGTGCCTATATCTTGTCGTTGGTGAACGAGCAGGTTGGTAAAGGGGCGATGTCGTTGTACCTCTACCGCCGGCATAACGTGGCTGGCTGGCAGATCATCTCGAGCATGATCTTCTTAGGTCTAGTGGAGGTTTACCAACTGCTCATCTTTGCTTCGATTGGCGTGATGGCAAATTTTGACGTAGTGCGCGAGGCCTCTAGCTTGATCGCGCTGGATAAGATTATCCCGGCGGTGCTGATCGGCGCGGCAATCTACCTACCCATCCATATCCTATATTTTCGCGGCAAGTTGCTACCCAACTGGAAGCTGCGTGAGCGTCCGCTGTTGCATGCCTTTCGTGAAGCGGAGTTAAAACACTACGTCATGCTGCTGCTGTTTAAAGCGCCGAACATGATCGGTGCGGTGGTGGTCTACACTTTGGCGTTGAAGCTGTTCCAGGTGGATGTTGGGGTGACGCAAATGATGGCGTTTTTGCCCGTGATCTTCTTAGCGGCAGCCTTGCCTTTGCCCTTCCATGCTGGGGCTTTGCTGTTGTGGACCGTGTTGTTCCCGGGCTATCCAGAAGTGGGTGCGTTCAGCTTGGTTATGCATACGTTTTTTGTTCTGTTTAACGCCGCGATTGGTGTGGTGTTTTTGCCTAAGGCGAACAAAGAGCTGTTTGATCAGACGGCAACCTAAGAAGCGAAGGCTAGCTGCGGTGTCGCCACCAATGCTGGCCCCGATTTAGCATAGAGACCAGGGTGGTTGCGCTAAGCAGCCAGCTCAACACTAGGGGCACCAGCTGTGGGAGCCTGAGCAGGGCAAAGCCGATGCTAATGCCTACCATCACAAAGTAGGCGATACCGTTGCTGCGCCCGAGCCAATTGGCGCGTAGTTGCGCACCCGCGAGCGCTTTAGAATCTAAGCTGTACTGAACAAAAGCGGTAACCACCAATACCGGCAGCCATGGATTGACCCAGCCTTGGCTGGCGCAAGCGGCCAGGGTGCTGGCGACAAATGTCGCGTCGGTTGCGTGGTCAAACAAACCACCAAAGTTGCTTTGCGAGCCTTGGGCCCGCGCGATGCGACCATCGAAGAAGTCGCTGAGGGCGGCGGCGGTAAAACAGGCGGCAGCAACCCACCAATGTTGCTCCACAATGGACCAAACGGTTGGGATTGCCAGAAACAAGCGGCAAGCGGTTAGTATGTGTGCCCAAGGCAGGCCGGGCTGCTGCCTGGCGGCGCTGCTGGCCTGTTCATTGGGTTGGCTGTGGTTGCCGTCGGTCATGGCGGCATGCTAGCACGGCCACCGGCTCTAGAGCCCGCATAGGTCGGGCATAGGTCCGGTATAGGTCCGGCATAGGATCCGCGGCTAGACCAACAAAAAGAGGATTGAATGAGTCGAATATTGATCACGGGCGCCAACGGTAATATCGGTCAGCGCTTGCTGCTGGAGTTACTCGAGCAAACCTCCACGCCGGTACGGGCGCTGGTTCGCTCCGAGCGGGCCAAAGCCAGCTTAACCGCGGCGCTGCCTGAGTCTGCCCAGCTTGAGGTGGTGGTTGGTCAATACACCGACCAGGCGGTGGTCACGGCCGCTGCCCAAGATTGTTCAGCAGCCGTACACTTGGTAGGCATCATCAAAGAGTCCGCTGCCAACAGTTTTCAAGCGGCACACGTAGCGACCAGCGAAGTGCTAGCCCGGGCGGCAGAAGCCGCGAATATTCAGCAAGTGGTCTACTTAAGCATCTTGGGGTCCACGCCCAGCAGCAGCAACGCGTGTTTACGCAGCAAGGCGGAAGCAGAGCAGGTGCTATTGAACGCTACCTGTGCCGCCAAAATTTTGCGTGTGCCAATGGTTTTGGGTGAAGGGGACTATGCGTCTGCTGCGCTTATTGGGCGAGCACACAAGTCCTTGAATTTTGTCCTGCGCGCGCAAAGCTTAGAGCAGCCCATCTATGTTGGTGACGTAGTAACCGCGGTGCGTGCGGCGTTGGCTGGTCCGTTGGAAGACATGCAGCTTGATCTGGCTGGCCCGGAGTCATTGCCCCGCGCTGAGCTGATCCAACGAACCGCGGCCCTTTTGGGTCGACCCACCAAAGTGGTCTCGCTGCCCGTGGATCTTGGTTATGCCGCCGCTTTTGTCATGGAGAAGCTATCGGCTAACCCGCCGGTAACCCGTGCGATGCTTGGGGTGCTAGACCATGATGACCGCGTTGATGCGCAGCCAGCGCTGGATGTGCTGGCCTTGCAGCTAACGCCGCTAGATACGATGTTAGAGCACTGCATCGCCGCGTTTACGGCGGTCTAGAACCGATATCATTAAATCGCCTTGTTACCGAATGGCTTGGGCCAAGTAGGGCAAGCTGACATCCATGCGGTGATCGACCCCAGAGTGGGTCCCGTTAAATTCTTGGTAGCGATGTTTTACCTTGTGTTTGGTTAGCGCTGCGCTGAGTTGGCGCATGCCAAAGTGGATGTGGTACTGGTCCCGCCATCCGCAATCCATGTGGATAGCGCTGAGCCCACGCAGTGCTTTGGCGTGTTTGGCCACCATTTCTATTGGATCGTGCTGGAGCCATCGGCGCCACCTTGTGGGTAACCGTTGGGCGGTGTTGGCGTGTACCGGCAGTCGGAACCCATTGGGTGCTTTGGGGTCTGGGTCGTAAGTGGCCGCCATCGCCAGCAGCATCAAGCACATAATGTCGTCGCCGCTGGGCCTATCGTTGGCCCAGTGTTGCTGCAAGAAATTGGCGACACGCCCGTCATCTAAGCCGGCTTTCAAGAGCTGCTCCGACTTTTGGTTGGCGCGGCTAGCGTTGTTGCCTTGGTAGTTACCCTCAGATTGGGGTTTGTTGCGGTAAGCGCTTAGGTGCGTTAACACCTGGGGCCATTCGCCGCCGTAAACCAACTCAAACCCGCTATCGCCGGAATGGTTGCCGATGGCGCCCCAATATTTGCTGTAGCGCATGCCGTGAATCATGGCGCCATAACCACCGGAGGATTTACCAAAGCAAGCGCGATGCTCACGCGCCGCTAAGGTCCGAAACTCAGCGTCCACAAACGGAATCAGCTCTTGGGTCAGGTAATCCGCGTAACGCCCAATCGCAGAAGAGTTGATGTACTGATTGCCGCCTAGCGCGGTAAAACAATCCGGGAATACCACAATACATGAAGGTAGCTTGCCGCTGTGGTGCAAGCGGTCGAGTCGTTCTGGTACGTTTTCGGCAAAGGCGCTCCAATTGGCGTGGCCCGGCCCGGCGCCGGTGTAACCCACTAGGTCAAAAAGCACGGGTAGCGCGCGGCGGCTTTTGCTGTAGTTAGGGGGTAGCCAGGCGGTTAGCGTGCGTTCCGTTGGATCGCCTAGCGGGTTGTCGGCCAACACCTTGGACTGATGTTGTAAACGTACCACCTCACCCGCAGGCCAGGCGGTTTGCTTACCGATTAAGTTAGTTGGCTTGCGGTTGGCCATGTTGTCCCCTGGGGCAATTTTGCGGTAATGCAGTTATGGTATCCCAACCGGCGGTTGAACAGTTGTTGTTGGTTTGGCTTTGCCGGATTGTGTTTTGTTGAAGTAGTGTTTTTTGCAAAGGGGCATCAGTAGTGGGATATCAATTGAAAGCCGGGGGTTCATCGACGGACGCCATCCATCTAACCAGTGTGCAGTGCAGCCCAACCCCTAGGTCTAGCTATTTTAGGTCTAGCTATTTTGCAGCGTACCTAGTGGCTGTGTTGTTTGCTGCAACCTTGCTCGGTGGCTGTAACAACCAAGCGGTTGATTCCAACTCAACGACCTCGCCCAGTTCACCGGTCTCTGCTGACGATGGTGCTGTTGCCCTGTCCAATACCAAGGCCACGGGCGAAACCGCGCCGCTGTTAGACGGGATTGGGCCGCTGCATATGCCGATCAGCACAGATGTGCCGATGGCGCAAAAGTACTTCGACCAAGCGCTGACCTTAGCCTTTGGCTTTAACCATGCAGAATCCGTGCGTTCGTTTCGTGAGGCGGCGCGCCAAGATCCAACTTGCGGTATCTGTTATTGGGGTGTGGCGTTGGCGCTAGGACCCAACATCAATGCTCCGATGGCGCCAGAAGCCATTCCCGAGGCTTGGGCAGCCGTGCAACAAGCACTAGCGCTGCGTGACCTTGAAACGCCACTCGAGCAGGCGTACATCGATGCGATCTCTACCCGCTACTCCAAAGAGGGTGGTGATCGCGCAGCGTTGGATCTGGTTTACGCGGGGGCAATGCAGCGCTTGGTGGAACGCTTTCCGCAAGACCACACGGCGCGCACCTTAATGGCGGAAGCCTATATGGACGTCACCCCCTGGGCTTACTGGAACGACGATGCATCACCAGGCCCCTACACCGAGACTTTTGTTGCGGCACTAGAAAAAGTCATTGCTGAACAACCAGACCATCCTGGCGCTCTGCACCTCTACATACACGCCATGGAGCAGTTCAGCCCAGCCAAAGCAGAGGCGGTTGCCGATCGCTTGGGGCCTTTGGTACCAGTTGCCGGGCATTTGGTGCACATGCCATCGCACATCTACCTGCGCTTGGGTCGGTATCACGATGCGGTGATTGCCAATACTAAAGCGGCAGAGTCCGATGAGGACTACATCGCCCAATGTAACGCGCAAGGTTTGTACCCCGCGTCTTACTACCCTCACAACATTCACTTCCTTTGGTATTCGGCCATGATGGAAGGACGTCGCGAGCTAGCGCTTGCGTCGGCCCATAAGCTGCGTGATCGGGTACCGCTGGAGATGGCTAAGATGATGGGTGCGGTGCAGCAATTCTTAGCGGTGCCCAGTTATACCTATGTGCGTTTTGGGCTTTGGGATAAAGCCTTGGCGGAAGCACCGCCACCGGCCGACCTGCCCCTAGCTCAGGCCATGTGGCACTACGCACACGGCATGGCGTACGCCTCAACGGATCGCTTGAAGGAGGCTCAGAAGTCGTTAGCGCAGCTGCAACTGTTGCAAAGCAACGGCACTTTGGATGCCTTGGTGGTTCGCCAAGGTCATCCCGTGGCTCCTACCTTGCTGAACATTGCGACCCATTTGGTGACTGCGCGTATTGCCCAGTCGCAAGGCGAAAACGCGGTTGAGCTTGCGCAGCTGACCCTTGCGGTTGCGGCACAAGATTCTTTGCCTTACACCGAACCGCCGTTCTGGCACTTCCCAGTACGCCAAGCTTTAGCTGCTGCGCAACTGCGACAAGGGGATGCGGTTGCGGCGGCGGCCACCTACCGTGCAGACCTGGTTAAATTCCCGCGTAACGGTTGGTCTTTGTATGGCTTGCTGCAAGCGCAGCCGCAAGCCCTAGATCAGGCTGAGTTAACGGCGGAGCTAGAAACCGCTTGGAAGTATTCAGACATTGAACCCACGGCAGGGTATTAGTAAGGCGCAAGGTGCAGATCCCTTGATTCATGGTGGGTGGGTTTAGAGGTTAGTTATGGCATTGGTGTTTAGGTTTGCTTCCTACGCGGCGGCAGCTGTGCTACTGGCTGGTTGCTCAGGCACGCAACGCGATGCTTTTCAGAGGCAGGGGCAGGATCTTGACTACCCGCAAAGCAAAACGGTTGAGCAGGTAGACGTTTATCACGGCCAAGTGGTGGCAGATCCGTTTCGCTGGTTGGAGGGAGACATACGCTCAGAGCCTGAAGTAGAGCGGTGGGTTGATGCACAAGATCGCTTGTCGCGTCGTTATCTCGATAAGCTGCCAGCGCGCCCTTACTTTGCAAAGCAGCTGCGCCAACTGTGGGACTACGAGCGCTTTGGTGTCCCGGTGGTTGCAGGCGGCAAGCGTTTCTATACCTATAACAAGGGTCTGCAAAATCAAGCGCAGGTCATGATGCAGGCAACGCTGGATGCGGAACCTGAAGTGGTTGTTGACCCTAATACTTGGTCCAGCGACGGTACCGTTGCGCTGGCGGGTTTTGTGCCTGACCCTTCGGGTCGTTACCTAGCCTTAATGGTGGCAACCAGCGGGTCCGATTGGCGCGAACTGCAGGTGTTGGATCTGCAAACCCAACAGCTGTTGCCCGAGCGCTTACGTTGGCTCAAGTTCACCATGCCAAGCTGGACGCATGACGGTTCGGGGTTGTTTTACTCAAGATACCCCAAGCCTAATGAAGACTCAGCGTTCCAAGCGTTAGCAAGCAACCAAGCCCTCTACTTCCATCGGTTGGGCACTAACCAAGCGCAAGATAGGTTAGTGTTTAAGCATGACGAGCAACCGCAGTGGCGATACAGCGGGCAGGTAACCGACGATGGGCAATACTTGGTTGTTACCATAGGTTTAGGTACCGACGACCGCTATCAAATTGCTTACTTACCTCTGACGCAAGGGCAAAGTTTGCCGGCGCAGGGCGTGACGATGTTGGTGACCGGCTTTAATCATGACTACACCTTCGTTGATCACATCAACGGGGAGTTCTACTTTCGAACCGATCTGGATGCTGATCTTGGTCGCTTGGTGGCGTTGCGCCTTAGTGATGGGCGTGTGCGTGAGGTCATTGCAGAACGTGATGCGACCTTGGTTGGTGTTTCTCGAGTCGGTGATTTCCTATTTGCTAACTACTTACGCGATGCGCGATCCGAGGTGTTGGCCTTTGATCTTGGTTTGCAGCAACCGGCGCAGCTTCAGCAAAGGGTACAGCTGCCGCAAATTGGTTCTGCTGCTGGCTTTGCAGGTGATGCGCAGGCCACAGCAACCTATTTTCGCTTTTCCTCTATAACTCGTGCTCCGGGCATCTATCGCTTGCCGTTGGACAGCTTGGAGCCAGAGCCCTATCTAGTGCCGCAGACCAACTTTGATGCGAAAGATTTTCGAGTTGAACAGCGTTTTTATCGTTCCAAGGACGGTACTGAGGTACCGATGTTTATTGCGCATAAAGTTAGGCTGCCAAAAAACGGCGCGCAACCGACGCTGCTCTATGGCTACGGTGGCTTCAACGTTTCGTTAACGCCTAGTTATTCCACCGCTCGAATGGCTTGGTTGGCGGCCGGTGGTGTTTATGTCACAGCCAACCTACGCGGTGGCGGTGAGTACGGTCGCGTTTGGCACCAGGCGGGAACCAAACTCAACAAGCAAAATGTATTTGATGATTTCATCGCGGCGGCTGAAAGCCTAATTGATCTAGGTTATACCGCGCCGGAACATCTCGGCATTATGGGTGGGAGCAACGGGGGCTTGCTGGTCGGTGCGGTGTTGAACCAGCGGCCAGAACTTTTTGGCGCGGCGATCCCCCAGGTTGGCGTCATGGACATGCTGCGCTTTCATCAGTTTACCGCAGGGCGCTTTTGGATTGATGACTACGGCTGCGCTGACAACCCGCAAGAGTTTCAGGCGCTGTATGCCTACTCGCCGTATCACAACTTATCTGCGCAGCAAGCGTACCCGGCGGTCTTGATCACCTCTGCTGACACGGATGATCGGGTGGTCCCTGGGCATAGCTTTAAGTATGCAGCGCGGCTGCAGCAAACGCTGATGCAACGTCAGCAGCTTGGTGAGCCGGTTGCCCCCGGGTTACTGCGTGTTGAGCGTAAGGTGGGGCACGGTGCAGGTACGCCAACGGCCAAGTTAATTGATGGATATGCGGACAATTGGGCGTTCCTTTGGTCACATTTGGCTACCCAGCCACTGCCAGTTCAGTAACCGCCGCACACTTTTTTGTGCGGTTGGTGTCGCTAAATTGTGACTTGGGCCGCGCCTTAAGCGCCTAAACTTGAGGCACCTTAGGCAGTGCCCTGAGTATTGAGTGCAGATCACATTCCCCGTTCGCACAATCCGTTACAGTTTGTCGGTTCCTGGAAGGGCCAGGAAGGGCGACCACGACGCTAAGACCTACCACTAGTAGTAACGGACCTAGGTATGTCACAAGACAGGCACGATGCGGACTCTAATGACGGGTTAAGTGAGCCACAGGCAAGTGTAGGTGACTTACCCTGCGCACCTGGGGTTGATGAAGGGCCGTCGACAAATTCAAATGCTGATTCAAACGCCGAACCGGGCTTTGAGTCGGTCACCATTCGTTCTTACCTTGCGGAGCAATTTGGCGTTCGTGAGGTAACAACACCCGCCCAACATCCGGCCCCTGTCGCGCCGCCAACGGATGCCAACGCAGAGTTGGCCAAATGGCGTGCCAGGGTGCCGAAGTTGGCATCGGCTCTTAAGCAGCGCACCGAGCAAATTGGTCTGTTGGAATCTGAGTTAGCACGCTTGCAAAGCGAAGCGGGCAAAGCGTCTGCCTCAGGCCCCGGGCTGCAAGCGCGCGATGAACACATCGCGGCGCTAGAGCTTAAACTGTCTGGCCTGACCAAAAATTACCAAACCAGTGAAGGCAAGCTGCGCGCTCGAGAGCTTGAGCTAGAAGATCTGCGTGCAGATTTGTTGGCCTCCAAGCAGCGTTGGCAAAACCTCACTGAGGCGTTAGATGAACAGGTTGCCAGCACTGATGAGGTGCAAGCAAAGCTTGCGAGCGCATCGGAACAGCAATCGACGCTGCAGGCTAATCTTGAGGTGGCAACCCTGCGAGAATCCGCGTTGCAAGCAGAGCTTGATGCGACAGCGCAACAACAAATAGAACAGCTAGCTAAATTTGAAGCGCTAGTGGAACGTGAATCGTCACTGCAAGAAAATTTTGAAGCAGCAACAGAGCGCGAATCTAGTTTGCAGTCCGAACTTGCGGCGCTGCAGGTTAAGTTTGATGCGGCGGCGCAACGAGAAGCAACGCAGCAAGCTGAGCTTGCCGCGCAACAGCAACAATTGGTCGAGCAAAGCTCAGCGGTTAACGCGGCGCAACAAGCGCTTGTTGATCAGCGGGTGGCAGACGCTCTGCTGACCGGGCAACTAGAAGATCAGCTTCAAGAGCAGGATGCTGCCTTGCAAGAGGCGTTAGAGCGTTTAGCAAATTTGGATGATCGCAACGAGAAGTTGCTAGAAACAACGGAGCTGGCGAATAACCAGCTTGTCTCCCTGTCTGAAGACATAACGCGTTTGCAGGCTGAGCTTGCGAGCCAAGAACAGACCTTTGCTGCGCAACTAGCAGAGCAACAACAGCACAGCCAGCTGGATACCGCGCAAATTCAAGCGGAACATTCCGAACGGCTGCGTGACATTCACGCGCAAACCGTCTTGGTTTTCGAAGCCTTAGAGCGGCAAAGCCTTGAAGAGCAGCGTCACAGCGTTGCCGCAATGCAGGCTTCGCTTGAACTCGAAATGCACAACGATTACGTTGATCTGCAGCAAGCGGCCCAAGGTTTGATGCAGCAATTGCAGCAGACTCAAGCGCAGTTGCTGGGTCAACAGCGTACGGCTGCTCAAGCAAATGCTCAGCAGGCCACCGCTAGGCAACAGGGATATAACGCCTATCAGCAAAGTTTGGCGGAAGTCACGCTAGCACTAGAGGCGCAGCTATCCGCTATGGAAGAACAGTTCGTCCAGCAAGTACAACAACTAGAACAACAACTAGCACAACAAGCTGATTTGGCTGATGCTGCGCGACCTCGGGTGACGATCTTGGGTGAGATCTCCGATGCCAACGCAGGGCTCAGCGACTTTGAACAGGCGTGGAGCGGTTTAGATGGGCGCTCTGCAGATGCAGCGAGCGATACCATACGCGAGCTTGAACGTTTGCTTAAGATCCGTAACGATGAGCTAAGCGCTGCGCGTGCTGCGCGTGTGCATTTTTTACCAGCAACAACACCGGTCTCGCCGTCGAGCTCGCCGATTGTTTCTGATGATCCTGCCTTGGACAGCGCGTTGGGCACTGTGGATGCAGAGTCCGCAAGCGCAACTAGCGAGACAGCTACGGTTGCTAGTTTGCATGAGCAGGTGAATCTAGCGCGTGCAGAGAACGCCCGCTTACGACAACAACTTGACCGTACCAGCGCCGCTTTGCTTGCCAGCGATGACCTCACCCAGTTGAAAGGGGTGGGTGGTAAAATGGCGGAACAACTTCGCGAGCTTGGTATCTCTCAGTTTGCCCAGATGGCCGCATTAGAGTTGACCGACTTAGATGCTCCGGACCATCCGCTCTACAATTTACGTAGCCGAATTGAGCGCAACGGTTGGATAGAACAGGCGAAAGCGCTGGTACATCCGCTTACCTTGTATGGTGAGAGATAGTCGCTGAACCCTGCGCTTTGTCCTAAAAAACTTTTAAAAAGAGTGCGTAAGTCCTACATAAGGCTGTCTAAATCTCCGGCGTACAAGTCAGTTTTAATGCCTGTCTTTTTCGAAGAACTAGGCTATAGTTCACCAATTCGGCGATGGTAAAAACATCGTATCAAGGCAAGTAGGTTTCTCGTGTCGACTGTTCGACAGTCGGCTGTAGTGTGTTTTCCGAGCCACAAACCTGAAAGATAGGCGAGCATGGATACCAACCTTTTAACGAACACGATTGAAGAGGACGATCCCCGTCGTTCTGGCGCTGATCGTCGCGATGAAAGCGACCGCCGGCGCAGCTCTAGCGGGCTATTTGAGCTTCGCGCACGGCGTGAAGCCCCAACGGGCGACCGTCGCAGCCGTCGCGATCGCCGTGACTCGCTTTGGGCACGCATTGCGTTTTGGCGTCGCGATAAAGTGGACAGCCAGCCCTTAACCTAAAAATAGGCCGATCTAGCGCTAAAGTCCGGACCTAAAGCCCGGAACCAAAAAGCCCAAAGCCAAGCGCCTTGGCTGGCTTTGTCACTTCTTAGAAAAAATTGATTCCGACCGCTACGCTTTGTCAGACATTTGTCTGACTTGGCCGTCAGTAGGCTGCGCTATAGGCTAAAATAATGGCCTGTTGTATCTCACGAGTTGTCCAAGTTTTATGCAGTGTTCAAACGTTTTATCCCTAGCAAACTTAACTAAGATCGGTCGCGTTGTGCTGGCCCTTGCCGTTGTCTTGAGCTTTTCTAATAGTGCCAATGCAGCGGGTGACGCTGTTGCGGGCAAAGGCTCTTACGCCATTTGCGCAACCTGTCATGGACCCGCGGGTGAGGGCAATGTGGCTCTTAACGCGCCGCGCTTAGCTGGCCAAGAACCCTGGTACATCGACCGTCAGTTGCAGCTGTTTCGCGACGGCGCTCGCGGCACCGCCCCGGGTGACACCCAGGGTATGCAAATGCGAGCCATGGCCATGGCCGTTGCACAGCCGGACGCGGTGGCTAACTTGATAGCCTACGTGGAAACCTTGCCTGTGACCCCGGCACCTGCAACGGTGACGGGTGATGCGGCTGCGGGTAAGACAGCCTACGCGGTTTGCGCCGCGTGCCATGGCCAGCAAGCTGAAGGCAATGAAGCGCTTGGTGGACCACGCTTAGCCGGCTTAGACGACTGGTATCTTGTGCGCCAGCTCGACAACTTCAAAAACAATCGCCGCGGTTACCATGCAAGCGATGTTTATGGCATGCAGATGAAGCCCATGGCTAGCACCCTTGCCACACCACAATCGATCAACGATGTTGTGGTTTACATCAATTCGCTGCAATAGCGATTTGCATGGTTATTTGCCTAGGTTGTCGTCATGGTCATTGCATGAGCGTTTGCTTTGACCGTTCGCCTAACTGTTGATCTCGAGGCGCTAGCGCACAACTACCAAGTGTGTAGCGCCGCTTTGCAGGATCTACCTCTGTCGGTGTTAACCGGTGCGGTGGTTAAGGCAGATGCCTACGGGCTCGGTGCTGTAACGGTCGCAAGCAGATTGCAAGCACAAGCCTGCACCCACTTTTTTGTTGCCAATGCTGCTGAGGGCCAGGCGTTACGCGCCGCGCTCGGCGATGCAGATGCACTGCGCATCTATGTGTTTGAGGGGGCATTGGCAACAACGGTCTCAACCTTGCTCGCAGCACGGCTAACGCCGGTACTAAACTCCATCAATCAATGGCAGCTATGGTCGCAGGCTCTTGAGCAGGCGGCCATTGGGCCCGAGCTAGAGTGGGTTGTGCACGTCGATACCGGTATGCAACGGCTTGGCTTGGCGCCGGTAGAGTTGGCCGGTCTGGTTGCAGCTGACCGGCAGCCCGACATGCTGATGACACACTTAGCCTGTGCGGATGAGCCCGGCCACCCAAGTGTGACCGCGCAGCTCCAAAAGATTGTTGCCCTGGCGGCGCAGTATCCTGGTTGCACCTTGAGCCTGGCGAACTCCGCCGGGACCTTGGGTGCACATAACTTGGCTGGTGAGCTACAGCCGCTAGCCGCTGATGCAACAACCCTGTTGGCGCGGCCGGGCATTGCGCTTTATGGCGGTGCACCATTCACCGATACGGCACCGCCCAACCCACATAACAACCAAATCTGGCCAGTGGCACGCCTAGAAGGTCAGGTTTTGCAGCTACGGGATGTGGCTGCTGGAACGGCCGTTGGCTATGGGGCAAGTTTTGTCGCACCGAAAGCGATGCGCGTTGCCACCGTTGGCTTAGGTTATGCAGACGGCCTACCGCGCCTGTTGTCGAATGTTGGTGCCGGCTTTGCGGCCGGACATCGGCTGCCCATTGTTGGCCGGGTGTCCATGGACCTAACCTGCGTTGATGTCTCTGCAGCTACCCTGGCGGAAGGGGATTGGGTTGAGTTCTTTGGCCAAAATCTGGCGTTAGCAGAGGTTGCAGGTCTCGCGCAAACCATCGACTATGAAATCTTATGTGGTATTGGTGCACGCGTGCCTAGGGTTTACCAAGCGTTGTAGTCCAGCGCTGGGCCGAACCGATGGGCACAAACGTAGGGCACAGACAAAGGGCCTAAACATAGGGCCTAAACATAGGGGAGAAGCATGGAAGGGGTATTGCAAGGCCAGGTTGCGGTGGTTACCGGTGCGAGTCGTGGCATTGGTGCTGCTATTGCGGAGCGGTTTGCGGCGCAAGGGGCAAAAGTTGTTGTTACAGCGCGCACGGTTGAAGACAACGGCAACTATTTACCCGGTACAATCAATGAAACAGTAGACAATATTGTTGCCGCCGGTGGTCAAGCCTTAGCGGTGCAGGCAGATCTAGCAGTAGCAGCCGATCGGGCTAAGGTGGTCCGTGAAGCTCAAGCGCATTTTGGTGGCGTTGATATTCTTGTTAACAATGCGGCCATTACCTACTTCATACCGGTTGAGACATTTCCAGAAAAACGCTTTCGTCTCATGATGGACGTGCAGGTGTGGGCGCCCTTTGAGTTGTCTCAGCTTGTGATTCCCGGTATGCGAGAACGCGGGGGCGGCAGAATTTTGAATATCTCGTCTCACGCTGCCTTGCATCCAGACAAGCAGTTGCCCGGTCGCGGCGGCACGGTGTACGGCATGTGCAAAGCAGCGCTAGAGCGGTTAACCACCGGGTTGGCCCAAGAGCTGTATGCAGACAACATTGGTGTGAACGTTATCTCGCCTGGCTTGGTGGCCACGCCTGGGGTAATGCATCACAAGCTGATAAACGACTCTAACCGCGACACGGTCACGCCCATCGAGCATATGGCGGAGGCTTGTCTGCGCTTATGTTATGGCGATGCGCAACAGCTCACCGGCCGTATCGATTATGCAGACGATGTGATGCGCGAGTTCGAGCTAAGCGCGCCTAGCTAAAGTGGCTCTGCTAGTCGGGTTCGCGCACGGGCACCGCGCTGTGCCGAACCACCGTGCGCAGGGCAAAGCTGGATTGCACCCGATCAACCCCGGGCAAGCGGGTAAGGTGTTGGCTATGCAAACGTTCATAGTCTCGGGAATCGGCCACGACAACACGTAGCAAGTAGTCGGCAATACCCGACATGAGATGGCACTCCATGACTTCTGGGAGCTGGTGCACGGCGGCTTCAAACGCATCTAGGTGGCTTTGCTGTTGGTGTTGCAGCGTGATTTGGACAAACACATCGTCTGGGTAGCCGGCCGCCGCTTGGTCCACCAACGCCACGTACTGCAGGATCAGGCCATCGTGCTCTAGGCGCCGTACTCGCCGCAAACAAGCGGATTCACTAAGTCCAACCGTGCCAGCCAGCGCCTGGTTGGTCAGGCGGGCATCGCGCTGCAACTCGCGGATTATGTGTCGATCTAGGGCGTCTAGCTGCTGAAAATTTGTGGTTTTAGGCAAGTGATTGCAGCCTTTGGGTCGGTAAAGGCAAGAATATACGAATACACTAATAAAGCACGGCAGTTTCTGTTGTTTTATTGAATTTTGATCACGGTTTTGCAAGATGTTGAGGCTGAGATAGGCGTATTCTGGCTTTTTCGACTAAACAACGAGGTGAGCGCAATGAAGATAGGGGTACCTAAAGAAGTCAAAGTTCATGAGTACCGGGTTGGGCTTACCCCAGCTTCTGTGCAGGAATTGGTTGCCGCTGGCCACAGCGTGGCGGTTGAGCGTGATGCTGGCGCTGCGATCGGTTATGACAATGCAAGTTACACCGCGGTTGGTGCCACCTTGGTGGACGCCGAAACCGCTTTTGCGGCGGATCTTGTGGTTAAGGTCAAAGAGCCGCAGCTTGATGAGTGCGCGCGGATGGGTGAAGGGCAGGTCTTGTTTACCTATCTGCACCTTGCCGCTGATCGTGCTCAAGCCCAGGCATTGCTGGATTCCGGTGTTACCGCCATTGCTTACGAAACCGTCACCGACGCCGAAGGCGCCTTGCCGTTGCTGTCGCCCATGAGCGAGGTGGCTGGCCGTATGTCGATTCAGGTAGGCGCTCAAGCGCTGCAAATGGTCAATGGTGGCCGGGGTACATTGCTTGGTGGCGTGCCGGGTGTGGCGCCGGGCAAGGTGGTGATCTTGGGCGGCGGTGTGGCTGGCACCAACGCGGCGAGCATGGCGGTTGGCTTGCACGCCGATGTGACCCTCATTGATAAATCGGTGAGCCGCATGCGTTGGCTCAGTGAGCATTTTCAAGGCCGGGCCAAAGTTCTGATGGCCAATGCGGAGACGGTTTGGAATGAAGTCTGTGCTGCTGACTTAGTGATCGGCGCTGTGTTGGTGCCTGGTGCGGCGGCGCCGCGCCTGGTTAGCGAAGAGATGGTTAAAGCCATGCAACGCGGTGCGGCTATGGTCGATATCTCCATCGACCAAGGTGGTTGCTTTGCCACTAGCAGACCCACGACCCATGACAAACCAACCTACGTTGAGCATGAGGTGGTGCACTACTGCGTCACCAATATGCCGGGTGCGGTGGCTCGCACCTCTACTCAAGCATTGAACAACGTGACGCTGCCTTACGTCATGGCGCTGGCCAACCGCGGCTGGCGCAGTGCTTTGCAAAGCCAGGCTGGCTTTGCGGCTGGTTTGAATATCAGTGCGGGTAAGGTGTATCACCCGGCGGTTGGTGAAGCCTTAAGTTTGCCGGTAACGGCCCTGTTGCATGCGGCTTAAGCTGTGGCTTAAGTTGCGAGCCCGTTAAGAGTGCGGCTAGCAATTCTCCTAGGGTTGGTTTAGCTTGCCTACAAACCAACCTGCGGAGCGCCCAATGGCCGATTTGCTGCACAACGAATTTGCGCCGGATTCCATCGAGGCTAAAGATCTTGCTCACTTACTGCATCCCACCACCAACTTAACCAATCATCACAAGCATGGTCCTGCAGTGCACACTCGAGCCAAAGGTGTTTATCTTTGGGATAACCATGGCAAACAGTATTTAGAAGGCATGGCTGGTTTGTGGTGCACGGCGCTGGGCTACGGTGAGCCGGAGTTGGCGCGTGTGGCGCAAGAGCAGATGAAGGTACTAAATTACTCTCAACTCTTTGGCAGCAAAACCAACGAGCCCAGCGTGTTGTTGGCAGAGAAGTTGAAGTCCATGGCACCCATGGATGCAGGTCGAGTGTTCTACGGGTCCTCTGGTAGCGACGCAAACGACACGCAAATGAAGTTGATGTGGTACTACCACAACGCTATCGGCAAGCCCGAAAAAAAGAAAATTATTAGCCGCATGCGGGGTTACCACGGTGTGACCATTGCTAGCGGCTCGCTCACTGGTTTGCCAGCGTTTCACAAACACTTTGATCTGCCTATTGCTGGCGTTTTGCATACTGACTGCCCCTTTTACTACGGCGAGGGGTTAGCGGGTGAAACCGAGGCAGAGTTTGTGGATCGAATTGTGGGGAACTTGGCTGCCATGATTGCCAAAGAAGGCGCAGATACCATTGCTGCCTTTATTGCGGAGCCGGTGTTGGGAGCGGGTGGGGTGATCGTGCCGCCGCCGGGTTACTACGAGAAAGTGCAAGCGCTGCTAGCAGCCAACGACATTTTGTTTATCGATGATGAAGTCATTTGTGGCTTTGGGCGCACGGGCGCACCCTTTGGTGCGCAGACCATGAACATCAAGCCAACCACCATGAGCCTAGCTAAAGCCTTGAGTTCGGCCTACTTGCCGATGTCAGCGGTGTTGCTGCCTGAGTTTATGTATGAGTCCTTTGTTGGGATGTCTGCGGAGCTAGGCAACTTTGGTCATGGATTTACCTACTCGGGTCACCCTGTCTGTGCAGCGGTGGCGCTACGTAACTTAGAGCTAATGGAAGAGCGTGATCTGTTCTGCCATGCGGCCAAAATGGGTGAGGTGTTTCAGCAGCGTTTGCACAGCTATGCCGACCACCCGTTGGTGGGTGATACCCGCGGTGTTGGTTTGATTGGCGCTATAGAGTTGCGAGCAGATAAAGAAACCAAGCAGCCGTTTGCGCCAAGCCAAGGGGTGGGGGCGCAACTTATGGCTTTTGCGTTGGAGGAGGGGCTGATTATTCGCGCCTTAGGCGATTCCATTGCGTTCTGCCCGCCGTTGGTGATCTCAGAAAGCCAAGTGCACGAGCTGTTCGATAAGTTTGGCAAAGCACTGGCAGCAACCGAAGCTTGGTTGGCGAAACAGTAAGCTAGGAAAAACCTCAAAGCTGCACGTTATCTGCACATCTTGAGTTGCTATTTGCGCGCGCCGCGCACCTAAGCGGGACGAAAAACTCCAGTGTTCCCTCTACAGTGGTTTAGTGATTGATAGCCCTGCTGAGGAGCGCCCGTGCGAGAAGCTAACCGTTTGTCCCTTCGTTTTTTGTTCATTGCCCTGGTGGCGTTAGGTTTGTTGGTACCCCTGCTGTTTGTGGATGGGGTGGCAGATGAACGTCAACGTTACTACCGCGAGGTGGTGGCAAACATTGGTCAAAGTTGGGGGCGAGAGCAATCGTTGATCGGACCGGTGCTGGTGATTCCGGCGGTGGATGCGCACACCTATATGGACGACGATGGCAAGCCGCGGCAACGGTTGGTGGAGGTCAGCCACGTGGTGCTCCCCGCGGTGTTAAACGCCAATACCTCCATCACCCATGATTTCCGTAAACGGGGCATTTACTCGGTGCCCGTTTATACCGCTCAGATCAGCCTGCAAGGACAGTTAGGCGCACTGGCTCGTGCGGACATTGCTGCTGCCCATCGCCAAGTGCATTGGGCGCAAGCGAAGCTCGTTATGGGTATTTCAGATACCCGTGCTATCCGCAGTGCGCAGGGCATTTTAGATGGAGAGAGCCTAAGTCTGGAGCCAGGCTCCGGTGTGTCTTGGATTGGGGCTGGGGTGCATAGCAGCATCGACCTAACCCAGGCGCGGGATTCACAAGGTACATTTGAGTTTGAGTTAGAGTTGGGGGGCACCGAACGTTTTGCTATTGCACCCTTGGCAGACCAAACCGAGCTTAAGATGCAATCCACTTGGCCACACCCAAGCTTTGCCGGAAATTTTTTGCCCCAGCATCGCGAGATTGGGGCTGATGGTTTCAGCGCCAGTTGGTCGGTGAGCGCGTTGGCACGCGGGGTACCTAAGCAGTTCACGTATAGCAATCAAAGTGCGTCCTTACACAACTTGTCTGCTGCGGTCGGGTTGTACGAGCCGGTAACCAGCTACACCACAGTAGACCGAGGGATAAAGTACGGCTTGCTCTTTATTGGGTTAACCTTTTTGACCGCGGTGTGCTTTGAGCTGTTGTCGGGTGTGCGCTTTCATCTAGTTCAATATGCTGTGGTTGGCTTGGCCCTGGCCTTGTTTTACCTAACGCTGCTGTCGCTCACTGAACACATGAGTTTTGGCTTGGCTTATGGATTGGCTACCGGTGTTATTTTGCTGATGTTGGGCGGCTACGCTTGGAGCATTACGCGAACGGCTAAGGTTGCGTTGATG
The DNA here is from genome assembly GCA_938036875.1 of uncultured Pseudomonadales bacterium. Classification (GTDB taxonomy): domain Bacteria; phylum Pseudomonadota; class Gammaproteobacteria; order Pseudomonadales; family Azotimanducaceae; genus CALHVX01. The sequence goes on along the minus strand of CALHVX010000068.1, from coordinate 64,311 downwards.
TTTGTTGCGGTAGAAGCCTTGTTGTATTGGGTTTTGTATGTGCTGTTGCAACTAGAGGATCTAGCCATGCTTACGGGTACCGGTTTGTTGTTGATTGGATTGGGTGCGCTGATGTTGGCAACCCAAGGGTTAAACCGGCAAAGCCTTGAGTCAGGGCAGATGGTTGAGACAATAGACAGCGATGAAAGCCCGGTGCCAAACTAGCCCGGCACTTGAGCTAAGGCGTTTACATGTTCGAATCTTTGCTGGTCGCTAACCGAGGTGAAATTGCGTGCCGCATTATGCGCAGCGCGCGGGCTCTAGGCGTTCGTACTATTGCGGTTTACTCCGAGGTAGATGCCCAAGCCCAGCACGTGTTGCAAGCGGATGAGGCCTACGCCATTGGTGCTAACCCAGCCAACGAAAGCTACCTAGATATCCACAAGCTGATCGATGTGGCGCGTCGCAGCGGAGCTCAGGCGGTGCACCCAGGTTATGGCTTTCTATCCGAAAACCCCGCGTTTGCTAGGGCCTGCGTTGCTGCAGGCCTAATTTTTGTCGGTCCTAGCGCCGAGTCTATAGCGCTGATGGGCTCTAAAATTGCGGCTAAAAACAGGGTGGCGGCGGCTGGCACGCCGGTAGTGCCAGGCTACCAGGGAGCAGATCAAAGTGACGCAGAGCTAGAGCGACAAGCATTGCTGGTAGGTTTCCCTTTGTTGATCAAAGCTTCTGCCGGTGGCGGTGGCAAGGGTATGCGCATAGTCACCCAGGCTTCAGAGTTTGCGGATGCCTTGGCGTCCGCCCGACGGGAAGCTTTGGCTGCCTTTGGTGACGAGCAGGTGTTGCTCGAGCGTTACCTGACCGCGCCAAAACATTTGGAGGTGCAGATTTTGGCGGATGGCCAAGGCACCACGTTACATTTGCACGAGCGTGACTGCTCGATGCAACGGCGTCACCAAAAGGTGCTGGAAGAAGCGCCAGGCCCAACGGTTAGCCCCGCGTTGCGCGCGCGCTTGGGTGCAGCAGCGGTGCAAGCGGCAGCGGCCATTGATTACTGCGGCGCAGGCACTATTGAGTTCATTTGTGAAGATGACCGTTTCTTCTTCATGGAGATGAATACGCGCTTGCAGGTGGAGCACCCGGTAACCGAAGCCATTACTGGATTGGACCTTGTGGCTTGGCAGTTGCGTATTGCGGCCGGTGAAGCCCTGACCTTGCAACAACAAGACGTTGGCTTGTTAGGCCATGCGCTAGAGGCGCGGATTTACGCTGAGAACCCTAGCAAAAGGTTCCTGCCTTCCAGCGGGCCTCTGCATCATGTTCAGTTCCCGGATACCGTTCGCGTTGATACGGGTGTTGTTAGTGGCGATGCGGTTAGCCCTTTTTACGACCCAATGATTGCTAAAGTGGTGGCGCATGGAGTGGATCGTGAAGCAGCAAGGTTGCAGTTGTTGGAGGCGCTGCAGCGTACGGAGATTGTTGGCATTGAGCACAACCTAGGTTATCTCATCCAGATTCTGCAACACCCAGACTTTGTGGGCGGACAGTACACCACGACAAGCTTGGCAGTTGAACACGCGCAGTTGGTTCCCCCGGTGGTGCCGGAACTTATAGTGCTGGCCGCGTTGGGTTATCGCGCCATGCAAACCCAGGCCCCACCAACCCAAGACAGTTTTACGCTGTTGCTCACCGAAGGGCGGGGCAAGCGTAAGCAGGAGCACCGGGTGTCCGTGGCTGGGCAAAGTGTACAAGCAATGGATGAACAGTATCGGCTAGAGCAGGTGAGTTGGAGCAACAACCGCCTGGTGGCTAGCCTAGGTTTTGCTGACGGGAGCACAGCGGACTACGATGTCAAAGTGATGCTGGTTGGCGACCTGTTGTTTTGCGTCAGCGCTGGGCGCACCCTCAAGTGGCAGGTAGCACCCGGATAGGCGCCCGGTCTTCGCAGAATCTAGTGTCGGTCCATCCGCCCAGCGCAGGCCAACCTTGAGCTGCAAATATGTTGACTATATGGCGGCTGAACTGGCTTATTGAGGCGCTGAAGCGCTCCGCCGCCTGCTTGAACCGGCAAATAGGGCAGGTCTGCGCAGTTCACCCGCGGATATTCGCCTGGAGGTGCTAAGCTTTAGAAGGTGGGCGTTGGAACGGGCGGATAGTGCCGTTCGACGCTACCCAACGAAGCCGATATACTGCGCGCCGCAATTTGGAGTGGTTGATTTTGATAGGTCAGAAACAAACAAGACTTGGATCCCGAAAATCCTTTTCACGGAACAGCTGGACCCGTGTGGCAGCGGTGTTATTTGCCATTGGCTTTGCGGTGACCACAAATGCGGTGCCTTCAGGGACCACAGACGAGATCCGTACGCGGCTAGAACCTTTTGGCACAGTTTGCCGGGCCGGCGATGACTGTGGGCAAGCGGCCGCCGCCGTCTCCACGGGTCCCATGAGTGGCTCCCAGGTTTATGACAAGTTCTGTTTTGCTTGCCACACCACCGGTGTGGGCGGCGCTCCTAAGCTTGATGACCAAGTGGCTTGGACCGAACGCCAGGGCAAAGGCATGGATACTTTGTGGGATAGCCTGATCAACGGTATTGGCGCTATGCCTGCCAAAGGCACCTGCATGGGTTGCTCGGATGACGAGCTGCGTGAAGTTCTAGACTACATGTTAGCGGGCGGCCAATAGCCGTTTGCTAGGCGCCCAGCATACCCAACTGGTTGCCCCAATCTAGCCCACGGTAAGCCAGCGCTTCGCTCAGCGCTGCTTCGCTGATTGTCTCTGCATTGTCCAGATCCGCGATGGTCTGGGCGACGCGCAAGGTCCGTTCATACCCTCTAGCGGAAAGCTGTAAGCGTTCAATCGCCTGCTGCATCAATGGTACTGCGCTCGCGGCCAGCGATAGCCCTTTGCCCGTCGCTTGCTCATGATGTTCGAGCTCAGTTTGTCTGTGGCCAGGCGGAAGCGCCCTGGTTGGTCCGATCTCCGCGTTCAAGCATCCCTGCCGCTCTAGTTGGCGCTGCTGGGCTTGTTGCACTTGGACACGAGCCTGCGCTGCGGTGGGTCCGGCGGATGTTACCTTCGGTTCTGCGCGTTGATCACCGGCCTTTGCTAGTGCGTTGAGTAGCGCGCTTGCTGGTACCGCGGGCACGGATAGTTGCAAGTCGATGCGATCGAGCAGCGGCCCAGAGATACGATTTTGGTAGTGCCGAACTTTGGTGAGCGTGCAACGGCAGCTTTGTTGGCTGCAGGTTAAGCCGGCGGGACAAGGGTTCATAGCGGCTAGCAGTTGGAACCGTGCGGGAAACTGAGTTTGGCTGCGCGCTCGTGCAATGCTGATGTAGCCGTTGCTCATTGGCTCACGCAGCAGATCTAACACGCTGGGTTTGAAGTGGGGCATTTCATCGAGAAATAGCACGCCGTTGTGCGCTAGCGATATCTCACCGGGTTGCGCATGTCCTTTGGAGCCTCCGCCCGCCATAGCCACGGCGGAGGCGGAATGATGTGGCTCGCGAAACGGGGCGCTGGCGTGATCGGCCGTGAGCCCAGCGGCGGAGTAGATAGCGCCCACCTCTAATGCGCGATTATCGTTGAGCGGCGGCAGCAAATTTTGCAGGCATCGCGCCAGCATGGTTTTGCCAGAGCCTGGTGGCCCAACCATCAATAGATGATGGCCGCCAGCGGCTGCAACCACCAGTGCCCGCTTGGCACTTTCTTGGCCTACCACTTGGTCGAGGTTTACTTGATGGTTGTTTTGAGCGTTGGCGTTGGTCTTGATCTTGGTGTTGGTGTTGGGGTGCTCAAGCTTGGTTTCGCTGTTGACTACAAAAGGTTCAGGTTCTTTGAGTAAGTCCTGGAGACGCGATAGATGGTTAATGGCCAACAGCGCTTCGCTACTTTGCAATGCCGCTTCTGCGGCATTGTCGGTAGGTGCAACCAGGCGACGAGAGGAGTTTGCCTGCTGCAAGCCTTGCAGGGCACCCAGCACACCGCGCACCGAGCGGACATCACCATAGAGGCTCAGCTCACCCACGTACTCGTAGCGGCTGGCTTTGGCGTAAGGCACTTGTTTGGTGGCGCACAAGATGCTGACAGCAATGGCTAAGTCGTATCGAGCGCCCTCTTTGACTAAGTCTGCGGGCGCCAAGTTGACGACAACCCGACCGCTAGGAAAGTCGAAGCCACAGTTTTGCAGCGCGCTTTTGACCCTGTCCCGGGCTTCGCGCACCGCGGTCTCTGGCAGGCCCACCAAGGTGAAGCCGGGTAGACCACCGGGTAGGTGAGTTTCGACCGTAACGGCCGGGGCTTCCATGCCAAGCAAGCCCCGGCTTGCGATAGCCGAGTCTGCCACCTTAGCGGCTTTCTAGCTCTGCTAGGCGCTCCTCTAGTAACTGCACCTGGGCGTTGAGATCGCGCAATGCGGTTAAGTGGTTATCGAAGGTGGCTTTTGGGACCAATTCGAACTGCTCAAAAAACTGGCTGAGGTCGGGCAATAGACGCTCGGTGGTGGCGTCTCCTGCAATACCGCGAATACGCTCGAGCAAGGCTTCTAAGGGGTTGGCTGTTGTCATTGAGTAATGCTCTTGGTGCTGGTTTAGAGGCGCTTATTGTCAGGGAGCTGTGTGTTGAAAGCGATGGTCAAGCGCGTGGGTCGCTGTGCTCTTTTGCCTCAACTAGGTGCTGGCGCCTGAGTTTTAGCCCTTAGGATCAGTATATAACGCACCAATTCGGTGCGTAAATTTGGTGCAACCCAGGTCACCAAATTGGTGCGTGTGGATTGTCCGATCGGATCTGTGCTTGCTACCGGCTGCCGCTATCGATTTTTCTCGCGGCCTAAATGTCTTCAACTAGTTGATATATATACCCAATTTGTTTTTTGGCGAGGTTTCGGCGGCCGCTAAAAGACTGGTTACAAAAGCTGGCACGAAACCTGATATGTCATTGGTGAGAACTCATAGCGAGTTTGATTGGGCTAGTTTCGGATTGCAGTGTCGAAGCGGCTTTGATTAAGCGACAATCTTAGGTGCTAACCGCGATCTTCCACGATCCTGGATTTAAAGATCCAAGCACTTTAAGACGCAAGAACACTAGGAGAACAAAGTTGAAATTAGTAACAGCCATTATTAAGCCCTTCAAGTTGGACGACATCCGCGAAGCGCTGTCGCAAATTGGTGTAGCCGGCATGACGGTGACCGAGGTCAAAGGCTTTGGTCGCCAAAAAGGTCATACCGAGCTCTACCGCGGCGCCGAATACGTGGTCGACTTCCTACCTAAAGTAAAAATTGAAGCAGCCGTTGATGACGGTTTGCTGGAGTCAGTGCTGGAGGCCATTACCAAGGCAGCCAATACCGGCAAGGTGGGGGACGGCAAGATATTCGTATCTTCCCTCGACGAGGTCGTTCGCATCCGTACCGGAGAGACCGGCGCTGAGGCGGTTTAACCCCACCAGCTAACGGCGCGCGAGCGGCCGTTAGCTGCAAAGAAAACTAAAAAATTGGAGACAAGATTGTGGAAGGTCTAGTACAAACAAATTACGCCATCGATACGTTTTACTTTTTGATGATGGGCGCGTTGGTCATGTTCATGGCACCGGGGTTTGCCATGTTAGAAGCGGGTATGGTCCGCGCTAAAAATACCTCTGAAATTCTGACCAAGAACGTGGCGCTGTTTGCCATCGCGTGCATTATGTACCTGCTCTGTGGGTACGCCATTATGTATCCCGGTGACGCCGGTGCCGGTTCTTGGATACCCGTTTTTGGGTTCCTGATTGGCGATGAGAATACAACCGAAGCCGTGCTGGCCTCTGGTGGTGATACTTATTACTCCGCTCGTTCTGACTACTTCTTCCAGGTGGTATTTGTCGCAACCGCCATGTCTATTGTTTCTGGTGCGGTCGCTGAGCGGATGAAGCTCTGGGCGTTCTTGGCCTTTGCAGTAGTAATGACTGGTTTCATCTACCCCGTTCAAGGTTTTTGGAAGTGGGGCGGTGGTGCTCTAGACGCAGCTGGCTTCTTAGACTTTGCAGGTTCTGGTGTGGTGCACATGTGTGGTGCAGCAGCAGCGTTAGCCGCGGTTCTAGTGTTAGGTGCGCGCAAAGGTAAGTACGGCCCTGACGGTCAAGTCAATGCAATTCCTGGCGCCAACATGCCGCTAGCAACTCTAGGTATGTTCATCTTGTGGTTTGGTTGGTTCGGTTTTAACGGCGGCTCTGAGTTAAAGATCAGCAACGTTGATGAAGCCAACGCGGTATCGCAAGTCTTTGTTAACACCAACATCGCCGCTTGTGGCGGTTTGATGGCCGCCTTGTTGCTAGCACGGGCTTGGTTCGGTAAAGCAGATCTCACCATGGCACTTAACGGCGCCTTAGCAGGTTTGGTATCAATCACTGCAGAGCCTTTGGCTGGTTCAGCTGAAGCAAGCCTGTTGGTGGGCGCGGTTGGCGGTATCCTTGTGGTCTGCTCCATTGTGTTGCTCGACAAGCTACGTATTGATGATCCGGTAGGTGCCATTTCGGTTCACGGTTCTTGCGGCATTTGGGGTTTGATTGCGGTGGCGTTCACCAATAGCGATGCAACCCTTGGTGCGCAGTTCCTAGGTATGGGTGCCATCTTCGCTTGGACCTTTGGGGTTAGCCTGATCGTTTGGTTTGCGCTCAAAGCCATTATGGGCATACGCATCTCTGAAGAAGAAGAGTACGAAGGTGCAGATGCTTCGGAATGTGGTGTCGAAGCTTACCCTGAGTTTACTCGCGGTTAAGCGATGCACTAGATATCAGATGTTTGATCTCTCCGGGGGGCCTATTGGCCCCCTTTTTTTTGGTAGGCTTTAAGCCACTGATCTGGCTTAAGAGAGAACCAAGATGTCGACTACCCCCACCATTGAAGTCATCGGCCGGCGCAACTCGGCTAACGTACAGAAAGTTATGTGGACCTTGGGCGAGCTTGGCCTGAGCTATCAGCGGACCGATGCTGCGGGTTCGTTCGGCTTGCCGGATGGGTACGCGGCACTTAACCCGAACCCGGTGGTGCCAACCATTCGCGATGGGGACTTTGTGTTGTGGGAATCCAATGCCTGCGTGCGCCACTTGGCGCGCCGTTACGCTGATAACCCCGGGGCGACCCCAAACTTGTGCCCGTTGGATGTGCACAGCTTGGCCTTGGCAGACCAATGGATGGAATGGTCGCGCAGCGATTTCTCCCAGCATTTCTTCCAAGTGTTTTTGAATAAAATTCGTTTGCCGGAAGGCAAAGCACGGCCGGAGCTGGTGGCGCCTGCGGTCGAAGCGCTGGGTAAAGTGTATGCCCAACTTGATGCGCATCTGGCCAAGCATGCCTTTGTGGGGGGGGAGGATTTCTCCATGGGGGATATCCCGGCGGGCACCTTTAGCTACCGCTACATGGAGATGGATATTGACCGCCCGGCGTTGCCCAACGTCGAGCGATGGTACCAAGCGCTAACCCAACGCCCAGCCTACGCACAGCACGTGATGATCCCTTTTGGTCGCAACTCAGCTCAGTGGGATGCGGCTGAGCAAGCGAACGCCGGGATTCAGTAGCCGCACTATTGGTCAACCTATCAACCTATTGGTGCCTTGGTTTCTTTAGAGCGAGGCAATTGCTCTGCGAATGCCCCGAGTTCGGTCTTTTTTGTGGTGAAAACTGGCGGACTGCTCAGACTGAACTATAACTACTGCCGAACCTTCTAGTTTAAATAGACGTTTAGTGGAGAGGCAGCGTGGACCAAGAAGAACAAGCAGCAAACGAGAGCACTGCGGATAACCTATCTGGCGGTGGCTCAATGACCAACTTAACGCCAGATGTCACCGGCCCGGATGCTGAGCACAGCATCAGTGCGCGCGAGCCAGAACGGCGCAGCCTAGCGGATGACGTCGAGCGATTTTTGCAAAAAGGCGGCGAGATCAAAGCGGTGCCCAAAGACTTTCGTGCAGACCCGCCCAAAAAGCCCGAAAATAACTACGGGCGTGGCTCAATTTAGGCTGCCCCGCACTAAGAGGCGGCGGCAAGGAGCCGCAGCGCTCCATCGGAATTGCTTAGCAGTAAATCCTCTATCAAAAAGCGTGGGCATAGGCTGTATAGTTCGTGCCCATGAAATATCTCAGTACTAGAGGCGCGACGCCTCCACTTTCGTTTCAAGATGCAGTGCTCACCGGTCTGGCGCCGGATGGCGGCCTGTTGCTGCCCGATCGGATCCCCAATGTTAGTGCGCAGCTAGACAGCTGGCGTTCGCTTAGTTTTGTTGAGCTGGCCAAGCAGGTGCTGACCCTATTTGCCGACGACATCGAGCCAGCCGTTATCGCTCGCTTAGTGGATGAGGCATACGCTAGCTTTGATATAGACGAAACCGTCGCTTTCACCGAGCTTGGCAACGTCCAGGTGTTGGAGCTGTTTCATGGTCCTACGCTGGCATTCAAAGATGTTGCGCTCCAGTTGCTGGGTAAACTCTTTGAACATATTTTGGGCGCGCGGGACCAACGCCTGAACATTGTGGGTGCTACCAGTGGTGACACCGGTAGCGCCGCCATTGCCGGTGTGCGTGGGCAGGGCAACGTGGATATATTTATCATGTTCCCCACGGGTCGGGTGAGCCCGCTGCAAGAGTTGCAGATGACCTCAATCCCCGATGCCAACGTGCACTGCTTAAGCGTGAACGGCAGTTTTGACGATTGCCAAAATTTGATGAAGACCTTGTTTGCCGACTTAGCGTTCAAAGACCGTTATCACCTAGGGGCGGTCAACTCGGTGAACTGGGCCCGCGTTCTGGCTCAAGTGGTCTACTACGCTTATGCCAGCTTGCACTTTGCTAAGCCGGTAAGCTTCAGTGTCCCCACGGGTAACTTCGGTAACATCTTTGCAGGCTATCTGGCCAAACGCATGGGCTTTCCGATCGCCCGTTTGCTGTTGGCAACCAACGAAAACGACATCCTCGCGCGCTTCTTCAACACGGGAGAATACTCTAGGGGACCGGTGCGTTACACAGTAACCCCGGCGATGGACATTCAAGTAGCCAGCAATTTCGAGCGCTTCTTGTACTACCACCTAGACCAAGACAGTGAGCGGCTAAACGCCTTTATGGCGGACTTTGCGAGCACGGGCAAAGCCCGTGTTGAGCAGTTGCCCAGCGCAGAAGATTTTGGCGCCACCGCAATCAACGAAGCCCAAACCCTCGAAGCCATTCGTGCTGCCCATGCCGAATTTGGTTACGTGGCGGATCCACACACCGCAGTAGGGTTGGCGGCTGCCAAGCAACTGCAAGCCCAGATAGGGAATGATGAGCAGTTGGTCTGTATTGCCACCGCGCACCCGGCCAAGTTCCCGGAAGCGGTTGCCCAGGCTTTAGATGGCCAAAGCGTGACGCATCCAAGGCTTGAAGCTTTGCGTGGGTTGCCGCCTAGGGTTGAGCAGATTGAACCGGACCTTGAGGTGTTAAAAGCCTACGTGCGTGAGCACGGGTCTAGCTAGTTCTTCTAGCTTGCTAAGTTAGGTTTGGAGCGCAGCTAAGGCTGCCGGGATATCTAGCAAGTTGCGCACCGTAGCGCTAGGCGCATGTGCTTGAGCGTCAGCTCGAGGCGCAGGTTCACCGCTAAAGTTTACCCAGATGGTATGCATGCCAACGGCTGCAGCCCCTTGTATGTCATCAACCCAGTTATCACCGATGTGCACCGTTTGGTTCGGGTTGACCCCAGCACCGTCTAGCGCGGCATGAAAAATTTGCGCGTCGGGTTTGCTGGCGTTGGCGCTTGCCGATGAGTGGAAGTGGCTGAAGTGCTCGCCAATGTCTAAGCGGCGGACGTCGGCATTGCCGTTGGTCAAAACGGCTAGAGGGTATTGTTGGCTTAGCTCGGCCAGCACTTGTTGCGCTCCATCAAACAGCTCCACGTCATGGCGAGCCTTCAAAAAACGGCGGAAGGCTTCCGCGGCATGCGCTTTGGCGCTGGTTTGATCGTAGCCGCTTAGGCTTAACGCGCGTCTGAGCACCAGTTCACGGGTTGCTGACAAGTCGTGTTGGATGCTTGGGTTGGCGCTCACCACCTCGGTGCGCAGTTGCCACATCTGCTGGGAGTCAAACATCTCGTTGAACTTGGGTGCTACTTGCCCCAGGTAGTCGCGCATGATGCGTTCGGCGCGAACGATCACGGGCTCTACTGCCCACAAGGTGTTGTCTAAATCGAAAGTGACTAGCGCGATCTCAGCCATTGCAGGTTCCACTAGTGTTGATTTAAGCGTGTCGAATGACGTTATTGCAGCAACCGCGCCGTAATATGGCTGACGAGATCGCTGATGTATTCGACAAAGAGGGTATCCATGTCTGAGGTAAACCGATTTACATCCCGACTGCCAATGGCGAGGTAACCACCAGGGTGGACGTTCAACGGGATAAGGACGGCACTGCCAACTGCGGCCAGCTCGTTGTCGGCGTTGAAGCGTTCCGCCGGAAAAATATCGCGCAGCTCTTTGATTCGTAGTGGCGTGCACACCGGGTCTTCGCCGGGCACCAGGCGTTGCTGGGGCAAGGTGTCCTTGTGCCCAACAATGTGGTCAAAGCGTCCGGGCTGATGTCGCGGACCTTGCAAGACATGGCTGCAGACAAAATCGGCTTTGAAGTCGACCAACAGATAGGTGGCATAGATCTCGTTGAGCTCTAACCAATCTGAGACATCTAACATAGACAGCGTGAGCGAGCGGACCTTGGCAAACAAGGCATCGTTAGCTTGGGCGTTACCCATCAACTCGTTGACCTGGCGGCGCATCTCCACGTTGCGATCTCGCAGCACGGCAACTTGACGTTCGATCAATGAAACCGCAGGGCCTGCTTCATGGGGCAGGTTTAGGCTGCTCAGCAAACGTTGGTGGCGTTGGAAAAAGTCTGGGTCTTGAGCTAGAAAAGCGGACACCTCAGCTTCGGTTGGCAGGGTGCTGCGCAACTTATCTGGGAACTTGCTGGAATCGGTCATAGCGGTTTCATTCGCCCATTTTTGTGTAGTCGGCGTTAGGCGTCGATTGTACCGGAATACACGGTGGTGGCGGGCCCGGTCATCAGCAGATCTTGGCCCGGGCCAGGCCATGCGATCTTCAGCTTGCCGCCTGGCAACGAGACCTTAACGCGTTGGCCTAGATGGCCCAACACTTGGCCAGCGGTAGCCGCGGCACAAGCGCCACTGCCACAAGCCTGGGTTTCACCAACCCCACGTTCAAATACGCGCAGACGCACAAAACCCCGGTCAATGACCTGGCAGAAGCCAATGTTTGCCCCTTCGGGAAACTCGCTGTGACCGGTTAGCTCGGCACCTAAGGTGGCAACCGGCGCGTGGTGAATGTTGTCCACGAAGATCACCGCATGGGGGTTGCCCATGGACACGCGCAGCAACTGCACGTCACCGGTGCTGGTGGTGATGGTGATCTGCTCAGCTTCTGGTTGCGGCTGACCCATGTTAACGGTGACCATATCAACACTGTCTAACTGTGTCTCGATGATACCTTTGGGGGTTTGCAGCCGTATGCTGGGCTTGGGTGACAGCTTTTGCTCAGCGATAAATTTGGCCATGCAGCGCGCACCGTTACCGCATTGCTCTGCGTGGGTGCCATCCGCGTTGTAAATGCCCCACCAAAAATCCGCATCTGGCACCGTTGGTGGCTCTAGGGTTAGCAACTGATCAAAGCCCACGCCAGTATTGCGGTTGCTCCACTGCTGGACCAACGCTGGCGTGAGCTCTGCGGTTTGCGTGACTAGGTCGAGAACCAAGAAGTCATTGCCCAACCCGTGCATTTTGGTGAATTCTAGCTTCATCTTAGCCCTACTCGATTAAGCTGCTTAAGCCGTCCAGCTCCAATGCTAGCTGATCGCGGATGGTTTCGCGTTGTCGAATGGTTCGATAGGTGTCGCCGCTCACTAAAACTTCAGCCGCTCGAGACCGAGAGTTGTAGTTCGACGCCTGAGCCATGCCGTAGGCACCAGCGGAATGTATCGCTAGCAGGTCACCCTCGGCGATGGCGAGAATGCGTTGAGCGCCCAAGAAGTCACCGGACTCGCAGATAGGGCCAACGATTTCCCAAGTCTTGGTTGGTGCATCGGGTGCTGCACCCACCGGCTCGATGCTGTGCCAGGCTTGGTATAGAGCCGGGCGCAGCAAATCGTTCATGGCGGCATCCACCACCGCAAAGTTCTTGCTGCCATCCGTATCGCCACCTGGGGTGGGCTTTAAATATTCCACGGTGGTTAGCAGCACACCGCCGTTGGCAACCAAAAAGCGGCCGGGTTCCATCATGAGCTGGAGCTTACGGTGTCCTAGCGCTTGCTTGAGCGATGCACCGTAAGCCTCGATGTTAAATTCCGTTTCATCGGAATAGGTCACGCCCATGCCACCACCAACATCCACGTGTTCAAGGGTGATGCCTTGGTCACCTAGCTCGTCAATGGTTTCCAGCAAGCTGGCTAAGGCTTCGTTGAGCGGGCCCACCTCGGCAATCTGCGAGCCGATATGGCAATCGATGCCTTTGATATCCACAGCATCCATTTGAGCGGCGGCCGCGTACAGGCGCAGTGCTTGCGCCTTAGGCACGCCAAACTTGTTGTCGCGCAGGCCGGTTGAGATATAGGGGTGGGTGCCCGCGTCCACGTTAGGGTTCATGCGGATAGAGATAGGTGCGCGCAAACCGAGTAGCGACGCTCGTGCCTGTAGGCGGTTTAGCTCGCTGGCACTTTCGACGTTAAAGCAGCCGATCTGGTGCTTCAGCGCAAAGTCGATCTCGCTAACGCTTTTGCCTACCCCAGAGAACACGACTTTGGCCGGATCCGCGCCAGCGCTGATCACACGTTGTAGCTCACCAGCAGAGACGATGTCGAAGCCTGCCCCCCAGTGCGCAAACAATTGCAGAACGCTCAGGTTGCTGTTGGCTTTGACGGCGTAGCAGATTTGGAAATCTAAGCCATCCAGGGCGTTACACAAACGCTGGTATTGGGTGTGCAGGTGCGTTTGCGAGTAAACAAAGGTTGGTGTGCCGGTAGCGGCGGCAACCTCAGCCAATGCCACATCTTCCATGTACAGCTCATCGTTCAAACGCTGCAACTGAGCGCTGAGCTCGGATCCTGGCTTGGGCTGGCTAGGCTGATCTAATGAGGTTGAATCACCCATGGCTAGTTGCTGCAATGGGTGGTTGGCGAAGTGATAACGGCGCATGCCTGTTGAGCCAATGACATCCGCTTAATGCCGAAGCCGTCATTGGGTTCAGGGTGCCGAAGTGGACCCTTTTGTCCGCAGGTAGCGGCAAAAAGTACCATTGTTGTTAACACTAGCCAGCGCATTACAGCTTTACCTCCAGGGTTGTGGGGATGGTTCTAGGCATCTGTCGCCAAAATCGCGGCCGCGCAGTATACACGCGGGCTGCAGCAGTGCTAGCGAACGCGCAGACGCCCTGCTTTTGCCGCTGCGCGGACGGTATCTGGTGCGGTGCCACCCACGTGGGCACGAGCGCTTACTGAGCCTTCTAGGGTCAGCACGTCAAACACCTCATCACCAATCGCTTGGCACAGCTTTTGCAGCTGGGTGAGATCTAGCTCATGCAACTCTTTGCCTTCGTTTAAGGCTAAGGCAACCGCCTGCCCCACTATGTGGTGTGCATCGCGAAAAGCGACACCCTGGCGGACCAGGTAGTCGGCGAGATCGGTTGCGGTGGCAAAACCACTGCTTGCCGCTGCGCGCATGTTGGCAAGCTTAGGGCTAAGCGCCGGAATGAGACCTACCAGCGCGGTTAGACAATCGCTTAGTGTATCCACCGCATCAAATAGTGGTTCTTTATCTTCTTGGTTATCTTTGTTGTAGGCCAACGGTTGGCTTTTCATCAAGGTGAGCAGGCTGATCAGATCACCGGTAACCCGGCCGGTTTTACCGCGAATCAATTCGGGTACATCCGGGTTCTTCTTCTGCGGCATGATGCTAGAGCCGGTGCAGAAGCGATCGGGTAGATCAACAAAGTTGAATTGTTGTGACGACCACAGCACCAGCTCTTCGCACCAGCGCGAGAAGTGGTTCATGGTCAAGGCGGCCACCGAGCAAAACTCAATGGCGAAGTCACGATCGCTCACGCCGTCTAGGCTGTTGGCCGTGATGCTATCGAAGCCTAGAGCGTTGGCCACATGCTCGCGGTCGATAGGAAAGGTAGTGCCGGCTAAGGCGGCACTACCCAAAGGCAATACGTTGACGCGTTTACGACAATCCGCCAAACGTTCGCGATCACGTGTCAGCATTTCAAACCAAGCGAGCAAATGATGGCCAAAGGTGACCGGTTGTGCAGACTGTAGGTGCGTAAAGCCTGGCATGATCACATCGGCATGGCGTTCTGCCTGCTCCAGCAGGGCGTTTTGCAGCGCCGCTTGCTGGGCGTCGATGCTGTCGATGGCCTCACGCAGGAACAATCGCAGGTCCGTAGCCACCTGGTCGTTGCGAGAACGGCCGGTGTGTAGCTTCTTGCCAACCTCGCCCACCACATCGATCAAGCGGCTTTCGATGTTCATGTGGACGTCTTCCAGTGGAATTTGCCACTGAAACTCGCCTGCGTTGATCTCTTGCTGAATCTGCTCTAAGCCTGCGGCGATGGTTTTAGCGTCCGCCTCGCTTAAGACGCCGACGCTTTGCAGCATACCGGCGTGCGCCAGCGAGCCACGAATATCTTGGCTTGCTAAGCGCTGATCAAAGTTTACGGAGGCGGTGAAGACCTGAACAAATTCGTCGGTGGCTTCGCTAAAGCGCCCACCCCAGAGTTTGCTGGTACCGGAACCGGATTTATCGTCTGCTGTAGTGTCATGTGCCATTATGGCGGGATTATACCTAGGCCAGTGGATAGCGGTAGCAAATTGACAAAACAACCGGCAACTCATTCCCCCACGCGTTCAGCGGCGGCGGATGAGCCAAGCACCTCTGCCAGCCAATTTCTGATCCCGGAGTTGTGTAATGCCACGGCGCTGTCGTTATTGGTCTTGGTCGGCCAGCTATTGGCGCTTGTACTGCTGTTTGCTGGCGGACCCTTCGACTGGACCCGCTTAGCGCTAACCTCACTCTTTGTGCAATGGGTTGGATTGTTCAGCGCCGGCATTATCTGTGCATCGCGACCTTTGCTGGCGCGTTTTTCTGTGGTTGCTGGCTCGGTGGTCGCTTACGTCATTGTCTTGCTGGTCACCTTAGCGGTCGCATTGGTTGCGCAGTCCGTTTTGTCGCCCAATATCGGCATACAGTGGGATCAGGTGGGCGGGCAGTTGGTTATTGCTGCGATCATTGCGGGTTTAGCGCTGCGTTACTTTTACGTTCAGGTGCAGCTGCGTGAGCAAGAGCAATCGGAGCTGCAGTCTCGGATTCAGGCGCTGCAGTCCCGAATTCGCCCTCACTTCCTCTTTAATAGCATGAATATCATCGCCAGCCTGATCGCTACCCAGCCAGACACGGCTGAAACCGTGGTTGAGGACCTATCTGAGCTGTTTCGCGCTAGTTTGAACGATGCCGGTAATCAGGTGCCGTTAGCGGATGAGCTGGACCTGTGCCAGCGATATGTGCGAATTGAGTCTCTGCGCTTAGGTGACAGGTTGCAGACACAGTGGGACATTGCGACCCTGCCGGAATCAGAAGGGCTACAATCTGTAAAAATTCCGTTGCTGACTTTGCAACCGCTGTTAGAAAATGCAATCTACCATGGCATCCAACCCATACCTGAGGGTGGCACCATTAATGTGCATCTAAAAATTGACGATGCTCAGGTGCAGGTTCGCATTGATAACCCGCTACCTCCTGAATCTGCAGCAGGGTCCGGCGAGAGCCAAGGCAATCGAATGGCCTTAACCAATATTCGCAGTCGGCTGCAGGTGTTGTATGGAGCCCAGGCGGAGTTAACCAACAGTGTGGAGGAGGGCCGGTTTGTCACACGCTTACGTTACCCACTTGCCGCTGGTGACAGTACGGCCACGCTAGCATGAGGAATATTTGATGAAAGTTCTCATCGTCGACGATGAACATCTAGCTCGAGATCGGCTGTCGCGCATGCTTGCGACGCTGGACGGGGTATCTGTCATAGGAGAAGCGGCCAACGGCTTGCAAGCGGTGAAGCTGGCTGCTGAGCTGCAACCTGAGCTGGTGTTGATGGATATTCGTATGCCGGGTATGGATGGCTTAGAAGCCGCCCAACACTTGGCTGGCTTTGAAGAGCCACCGGCCGTCATTTTTTGCACCGCGTATGAAGAGCATGCGCTTGAGGCGTTTGATCTGCAGGCTGTAGGTTACCTGCTGAAGCCAGTGCGCAAAGAAAAGCTTGCGGATGCTTTGGGTAAGTCTCAGCGCGTAAACAAAGCGCAGCTGGTCGCCTTGTCTGAAGATGATACGCCGCGTCGCACCCATATTTCTGCGCGCACCCGTCGCGGTGTGGAGCTTATCCCCATTGATCAAATTGCCTTCTTTCAGGCAGACCAAAAGTACGTAACTGTACGCCATGGCAACAACGAAACTATTGTGGACGATACCTTGCGCGAGTTAGAAGATGAGTTTAGCGACCGATTTGTGCGCGTACACCGCAATGCGTTGGTGGCTGCTGCCCATGTGATCGGCCTGGATAAAACCGCTGATGGCCATTTTCAAATTCGTTTGCGTGATGTGGACGTTGCTTTAGATGTGAGCCGGCGCCATGTTGCTGCCGTGCGTAAATTTGTTAAAAACCTGTAGGTTAAATTCATATCGTGCATAGCCAACTCACTATTGCTACTCGAGAAAGCCCGCTTGCGTTGTGGCAAGCCAACTTTATTGCAGACCAGCTTCGTTTAGCACACCCACAGTTGCAGGTTGTGCTCGCACCCATGAGCACGGCAGGCGACCGCTGGTTGAGCTCCCCGCTCTCTGAGGTGGGTGGCAAAGGGTTGTTCATCAAAGAGTTGGAGCACGCCATGCTGGATGGTCGGGCCCAGCTTGCCGTGCACTCGATGAAAGACTTGCCCGCAGTGCTGCCAACGGGCTTTGCCTTGGCTGCCGTGGGTTACCGCGATGATGTTCGAGATGCGTTGGTGAGCCCAAGCGGTTTAGGCTTCGCGGACCTACCAAAAGGTAGCAAGGTTGGCTCTTCCAGCCTGCGTCGCCAAGCGCTTATCCGGTCCCAGCGTCCTGACCTTGAGCTTGCGCCGGTACGCGGCAATTTGGGTACGCGCTTAGCTAAGTTGGATGCGGGGGATTACGATGCACTCATTTTGGCCAGCACCGGTTTGACCCGCTTGGGTCTTGGGCAAAGAATCACGCAAACCCTGCCCACGAGTTGGAGTGTGCCCGCGGTTGGCCAAGGTGCGCTGGGCATTGAATGCCTGAGCGCCGATACAGATACCCTGGCGCTGCTGGCGCCGCTTAACGATCCGAGCATTGCGCAAGCGGTGGCTGCGGAGCGTGCGTTAAGTGCAGCGCTAGGTGCGAGTTGCTCTACGCCCCTTGGTGGCTACGCACACTGGGATGCCTCGGGTTCAGCGTTGGCGCTAACCGGTGTGGTGGCCAGTCTCGACGGAACACAAATTCTTAAAGTGGAAGCCAGTGGCAGCGAGCCGCTGGTGTTGGGGCAGCGGGTGGCGGAGCAATTGCTGGACCAAGGTGCGGCCGCTATCTTGCGAGAATTTCAGGAAGATTCCTGATGCCTAGCTTGGAAGGGTGCCTTTGGTTAACCCGTTCCCAGCCTGGAGCCCAACGCTTGGCTGAGCAGCTGGCGGATGCTGGCTTTGCCAGTTGGACCGGCCCAGTTCTGATGATCCAACGCTCGGAGCCTAAAACCGACGCAAGCGCTTGGCCTTTGGCCAGTGCTGAGCTGGTGGTGGTGTTATCTGAGCATGCGGTGCTACACGGGCAAACATTGCCCTGGCAAGGCTGGGTTGCCGCGGGTGCTCATATTATGGCGGTGGGTGAGAGAACCGCCGTAGCCTTGGCCCAGCGCGGCGTGGTGGCACAATCCCCCCGGCTGAGCAGCTCCGAAGGTTTGCTTGAGGAGATGCTGCCTCAGGCGTTGGTGCAGCAGCGGCGGGTGTTGCTGCTAGCTGGGCACCAGGGCCGAGACAGCTTGGCCCGCGAGCTGCGCGCGCGTGGAGCAGATGTGGTCGAGCTGCCCCTATATCGGCGGGTTCCGGTTGCCAAGCTTGAGGTTCCAGTAGCCAAAATTGGCGCTTTGGTGGCCTCTAGCGGCGATGGCATGGCCGCCGCAGATCAGCTTTGGCGGGCGGCGGGTGGGGCACCAACCTTGCCAGTCTTTGTGCCTTCCGTCAGAGTTGTAGAATTGGCTAAAGGATTTGGTTGGCCCAACGCGTACAATTGCGAGGGCGCAAGCCCACATCGGGTGATTGCTACACTGCAAGCACGGTTTCCAGGGCAGTAACCGCGGTTACTGCGAATATGGCACGAAAGTAAGAGTAAAGAGCTAGGCATGGCAAAAAAACGCGGTTCGTCGAACTCCGGCAAAAATTCCAGCGGCAACTCGAAGACTTCGGGTGGCGGCAATGAGTCTGTGGATACCTCTGCAGATTCCTCTGATACCTCGGCTTTAGAGTCTTCATTAGACTCTGGGCTCGACGCTGTGCAGGGGACCGACATGGATTCCGGCGCGCAGGATGAGTTGGCTAAACGCTATGGTCCAGGAGCAGATCTAGATGCGGACGCAGATCCAGGTTCCGATGCTTACAAGGATGCGGCTGACGCCGTTGAGCGAGAGGTTGGAGAGGTAGCCCAGGAGCTTGAAGAAGCGTCGTTAGATAGCTCCTCTGGGGATGATGCATCTGAAGCCGGACTCGATGAGGTACCTCCGGTTCCGGTGGCTAAGGTAAAGACCGGGCGCGGTGTTGCTTGGTTTAGCCTGTTGCTTGCTTTGGCAAGCTTAGGTGGTGCGGGCTATATGTACTACGAGCTGATTTACCAAAAGCCCATGCAGCAAATGACTGAACAGCTGAATGAGCAAATGACCTCCAAGGTTGACCAAGCCATAGCCTTGGTGCGTGGTGGGGAATCGGCAAGCGAAGATAAGTTCGCTGAGCTGCGCAAATCGTTAACCGAATTGCGGGCGCAACAGAACAGTGCAATCGAAGATCTAGCGTCCGCGCAGGCGGAACAGTTGGCGAGCACCGAAGCGGGTTTGATGACCAGCCTCAATAAGGTGGCTAACGCCGCGCCGCCTTCCGAAGCCCAGTGGAAGCTGGCTGAGCTGGAATATTTGTTACGTATTGCCAATCACCGAGTGCTGATGGAAGCGGATGCTAATGGGGCGTTGCAAGTGTTAAGCACCGCGGATGCCATTTTGCAGGAGCTTGATGATTTTGGTCTGCATGGGGTTCGCGCCCAAATCACCGATGAGATTTTGGCCCTCAAGCAAGTCCGTGGTGCTGACATCCAAGGGTTGTTCTTGCGCCTTGAAGCCTTAAAGCGTCAGCTTAGCGAGTTGCCATTGCGCGCACCCGAGTTCAACGCAGCTGCGAATCAAACCGGCGCCGAAGCCCCAGAGGAAGCCCTAGAGGATGATGGGGCATCTGCGCCGGTAGAAGAGGCGGATACACTGTCTGGTGTGTTGGCCGCAATGCAGGCAAAAATTTCTGAGTATGTGCAGATCCGGCGTTTGCAAACGCCGGTTAAGCCCTTGTTGGGTCCAGATGAAACCATGTACCTAGAGTTAAACCTGCGCATGATGTTAGAGCGTGCTCAGCTGGCGGCGCTACGCCAACAGCAAGAGGTTTACTCGCAAAGCTTAAGCTCTGCGCAAGAGTGGTTAGAGGACTATTTGGATCCGGAGTCCGCAGACGTTAACGCGCTAGTGGGTGAGATTGATGGTTTGCTTGAAGTGGATCTGGTGCGTGAGCTACCAGATATCTCAGGCTCGCTGCGAACTTTGCTAGCCACCGAACGAGGTTCATCGTGAGCCTTGTTGGAATCATCTTTGTCGTTCTGGCGCTGGTTGTCGTGTTGGTGCTGGGTGGTGTTGCCGGTGACCTAGTGGCACGCGACCCGGGTTATGTGCTCATTACTTACGATGGTATGGCCATAGAAACCAGCCTGTGGATTGCGGTCGTTGGTGTTTTGGTTGGTCTGTTTACCCTGTGGTTGATTGCATTTTTGTTGACACGCTTGCTGCGTAGTTGGGGCATGTTCGGGCGTTGGACTAGTCGTCGTCGACAAGAAGCAGCGGCCGGCCGTACGACCCAAGGGCTGCTGCTTATGGCAGAAGGCCAATGGGCCCAGGCCCAGCGAGCTTTAGTTGCTGCGGCACCCAACTCTCAAGCTCCTATGGTGAACTATCTAACCGCTGCGCGAGCGGCGGCGGCACAAGATTTGGGTGATGCGCGCGATGCGTTGTTGGTTCAAGCACGTGAAAGCACGCCGGGATCTGCGCTTGCTGTGGGTCTAGTGCAGGCGGAGTTGCAACAGCAGGCGGGTGAATGGCCAGCCTCGTTAACCTTGCTCAACGAGATGCGTGAAGCCTCGCCACGCCATCCCGGGGTGCAACGTTTGTATCTCAAAACCTTGCAACACCTAGGCAGACACCAAGATATGTTGGGCGCACTTGCGGGTGCTAAGAAGAGCAAGGCGGTTAGCAAAGCAGATCTAGCTGAACTAGAAGCGGGAGCCTATGCTGGCCAAATTGCGGCAAGCGCCGATTTGGCTAGCTTCCGTGAGGCTCTGCAGGCGGTGCCCAAAGGGGTTCGCGTGACACCAACGGTTGCGACAAGTCTTGGCCAACGCGCGGTTGCTCTGCAGCAAAGTGCGATCCAGCTCGCAGGGTCAAGCGCTGATGCCGATACGCAACTGAAAGAGCTGGCCGAGTTGGCGGAGCCGTCGTTACGTTCCGCCATCGACAAAGTGGGTGTAGGTGCCGGCTCTGAACGCTTGTTAACCCTTTATGGCCAGCTGCAAGGTGAAGGTCGTGAGCGCCAGCAAGCCTTGCAACGTTGGCACAAGAAGATGCCGCAACATGCGGCCGTGCTGTTGGCTGCTGCGCAAGTAGCGGTACAACAAGAAGATTTAGTGGGTGCGCGTGAACACTTGGAGCAGGCGTTGGCGTTGCCACAAGATGCTTCCGGTTTGGGTGCTAGCGGTCATCTGCAGATGGCGCAACTATGCTGTGCACAGGGTGATGCAGACGGCGCTTTGGCCCAGATGGCGCAAGTGGCTTTGGTTGAAGGTGAGCCAGGTTTGTTGGCATTGCGCAGTAAAGACAAGGTGGAACCCGCAGCACAACCTAGTGCTGAAGGTGAAACACCGACAGAAGACGCAAGCGCTGCATAGCCGCGATCAACTGCGCCCTACCTGGGCGCGTAGGCAAAAGCATCCGCGGCTAGGCTATCCAGGCTGATGCCGGCGGCTAGCAAGATGTCGGTCACTTGATAAACAAAGTCTGGTGGCCCGGCAATAATTGTTTTGACCTCACCTTTGCCCCCAACTGCGCTCTGACCCTGCTCAACACTTGCTAGCAACTTTGCGGGTAACTCACCGCTACGGCAACGCGTGGTAGTTAACCAGGGTTGATCCTTGAGTAGGCGGTGGCTGCTGGGTGTTTCAATTTGTGTGGCCCACAAGACTTGGGTTGGCAGGTTGGTTGAAGCCTGGCCTAGTGCTTCAACCAAGCTGAGCGCTTGTGCAACGCCGGTTCCACTAGCCACGATGCGTAGCTCATGGGTTGGGTGAACCTTCGCTAGGGTGACGTCACCAAAAGGGCCGTCAATCTGCATGCTTGTGCTGCTATGCAGCAGGTCATCGAAGGCTAGCGCGTTGTTGCTAGTTAGGTCTGAGCGATACATCAGCTCAACTAAAGGCAGCCTAGCTGGCGCGGACGCAATAGATAGCGGAACCAAAGTCCCGTTTGGGTGCATTACACCCAGGTATTGCCCCGCTTCAAACTGAAAGCTAGTCGGGTTGTGTGCGCCAACCGCTAGGGTGATTGTGCGCAACCCACCAGGGTGCAGCGCAATCTGTTGTATCGCTAGCTGGTGGATGATTTTTTGCTGGTGCGGGCCGGGCTCACCGTCCGCATCGAGCCAAAGAACTCTGCGTTGGTTTTGGTTTCTTTGAGCTTGTCGATCATGAACTCGATAGCGGCAATGTCATCCATGTCATGCAGCAACTTACGTAGTATCCAAACGCGCTGCAGCTCTTCTTCGCCCATCAGCAGCTCTTCACGACGAGTCGCTGAGCGGCGGATGTTGATTGCAGGGTAAACGCGCTTTTCAGCAATCTTGCGCTCTAGGTGTAGCTCTTGGTTACCGGTACCTTTGAATTCTTCGTAGATGACTTCGTCCATCTTCGAGCCGGTATCAACCAGTGCGGTAGCAATAATGCTTAAGCTACCACCCTCTTCGATGTTACGTGCGGCGCCAAAGAAACGTTTTGGACGCTCTAGTGCATGGGCATCAACACCACCCGTGAGGACCTTGCCTGAAGAGGGCACAATGGTGTTGTAAGCGCGTGCTAGGCGAGTGATGGAGTCGAGCAAGATGACAACATCTTTTTGATGCTCAACCAAACGCTTTGCCTTTTCGATCACCATCTCGGCGACTTGAACGTGGCGGCTGGGTGGCTCATCAAAGGTGCTGGCTACGACTTCGCCGCGAACCGAGCGTTGCATCTCGGTAACCTCCTCTGGGCGTTCATCAATCAACAGAACAATAACCACACAATCTGGGTAGTTAGAAACGATGGACTGGGCGATGGTCTGCAACATCAACGTTTTACCGGCTTTAGGCGGTGACACCACCAGTGCGCGTTGACCTTTACCGATGGGGGCAACCAGATCGACGATACGAGCAGAGAGGTCTTCGGTGCTGCCATTACCTCGCTCGAGGACCATGCGCTCATCAGGAAATAGTGGGGTTAAGTTTTCGAATAGGATCTTGTGCTTTTTGCTGTTGGGCTCGCTGAAGTTGATCTCATCAACTTTGAGCAACGCAAAGTAGCGTTCGCCATCTTTAGGTGGGCGAATCTTGCCCGCAATGCTGTCGCCGGTACGCAGGTTGAATCGGCGAATTTGGCTAGGCGAGACGTAGATGTCGTCTGGGCCTGCTAAGTAAGAGCTGTCGGCGGAGCGTAAGAAGCCAAAGCCGTCTTGCAAAATTTCGAGCGTTCCTTCGCCGTAAATGTCTTCCCCATTTTTTGCCTGTTTGCGCACAATGGCGGCAATGACTTCTTGTTTACGCGAGCGGCCAACATTTTCAAGTCCCATCTCTCGGGCCATATCGACCAGTTCGGTTACAGGCTTGCGTTTTAGGTCATTGAGGTTCATCGACATAGTTTAAGGTCTTCTTTGTTTGTCTGAGCTGTAGATCTAATTCGTTTGATCGAGCCAGATTGGTTTGTTGATTTGCATGCGCACCAAGACATGGTTATGAGGTTCTGTGATGCGTGGATTGAATTGTTAGTTATTGTGTTAAACCTTTCTTAGGTTTGTTTTCTTTGTTTGCTATTTTTATTGGTACTAGTGTTGCTGCAATCGTTGTCGCAATAAAGTTAAGCACACCGCCAAAGCGTTGCTGACTAAGCTGCCATTTTCTAAACAAGCTCTAGCAGCAAAGGCTACAAACGAACCCCACTAAACAGTTTCTATCGAAACAGTAGGGCGCAAAAAAATCGCCTCAAAAAACGCCCCAGAAAAACGCCCCAGAAAAACAAGAAAAGTTGAAAACACTTTTTACAGCATGTTTTTGCAAAAAAAATGAGGTGTTTAGCTTGGTGCTGACGGTGGGGTGGCTGCAGTTAGGTTTAGGAGCTCGTTGACGGTCTACCGAGAGAGGTTAGTCAAAAGATATTCCGAGAGGGTTGCCCTACAGGCCTAGATTGCGGCCACATGTTTCTTTGCTGGGCCTAAGTGTATTGATTTAAGCGGCTGCGTCAAGCGGGGTAAATGGGCAATATTTGTGAGCTGCTGCTCGTTTTTTGCCCCTCAACCACCATGCCAGCTTGGCTTTTAAGCCAGCTGCCAGTGGTAGCTGGCAGCCTTGGGTATGGGCTGAACTTGTCCTGAGCCGGTTGTTGGCCCCTTTGTTAGCCTCTTTACTATGCTAGGTTGCTGTCTAAAAAGGCAGCCAGTTGGTTCTTAGATAAGGCGCCAACTTTGGTTGCTTCAACTTCGCCGTTTTTAAACAGCATAAGCGTTGGAATGCCGCGAATGCCGTACTTGGGCGGAGTATTCTGGTTGGCATCGATGTCGAGCTTACAAATCTTAAGACGGTCGCCGTACTCTTCGGCAATTTCGTCCAAAATGGGGGCAATCATCTTGCAAGGACCACACCATTCGGCCCAGTAATCAACCAAAACTGGCTTGTCAGCGGCTAGTACGTCGTCGGCGAATTGGTCATCGCTGGTGTACACAATATTCTCGTTCATGGGCGTTTCCTGGGTATTAGGTGGTATATGAGCTAAGTCTAGCATGCCTTTTCAGGCAGTTTTAAGGCCCATAAGTTCCGTTCATATACCCGTTCAGCCAGCACCAGGGTTGGAGTTACTGGTTGTTCTGGGCTTTTAAGGTGATGGCTGCGGCCTTGGCGAAGTAGGTCAAAATACCATCAGCGCCACCGCGTTTGATGCCGGTTAGGCTTTCGAGTATGACATCTTCCGTTAGCCAGCCATTGTTGATAGCAGCTTGGTGCATGGCGTACTCGCCGCTCACTTGATAGGCAAAGGTGGGTACACCAAACTCCTGTTTCACGCGTTGCACAATGTCGAGATAAGGCATGGCGGGTTTCACCATAACCATGTCAGCACCTTCGTTTATATCCAGGCGTACCTCATGCAGTGCTTCATTGCTGTTGCCTGGATCCATTTGGTAGGTGCGCTTGTCTGCTTTTCCTAAGGTTGCAGCAGAACCTACGGCTTCCCGAAATGGACCGTAGTAGGCGGACGCATACTTGGCGGCGTAAGCCATGATTGCGGTTTGGTCAAAGTGGGCGCTGTCTAATGCATTGCGAATAGCACCAATGCGGCCATCCATCATGTCCGATGGGGCAATCACATCAGCGCCTGCATCGGCGCAAACCTGGGCTTGCTTGCACAACACGGCCACTGTTGTGTCGTTCAAAATTTCACCTGCAGCGTTCACGATGCCGTCTTGGCCATGAGATGTGTAAGGGTCCAGGGCTGCGTCAGTAATGATGCCAAGCTGTGGGTGTGCTTGTTTTAGTGCGGCCACCGCTCGAGGTATGAGACCCTTGGGGTTGATTGCTTCATCACCCATATCGCTGCGTAGCGATGGCTCAACATTCGGAAACAGTGCAATGGCAGGAATACCGAGCTCCACCAGCTGCGCTGCTTCTGCAACCAATAGATCAATGCTGTAGCGGCTGATACCGGGCATGCTTGGCACCGCGATCTCCTGCTTGTTGCCGTCGATAACAAACATGGGGTAGATCAGATCGCTGTTGGTCAGCGTGGTTTCGCGAACCAGACGCCTAATGGCGTCGTGGCGTCGGGTTCTGCGCAAGCGGGTGGTTGGGAAACTTCTGTGCATTGGGGTTGTCCCAGGTTGGCCAGTGAGAAGAATAACAATATCAAGATCGACATGAACAAGGTCGACTTAACAAGAACGATAATAACAAGAAATTAAAGGGCTAAGATTAGATGGGCATTCGAATTACATTGTTGGCCTTGGTTGCCGCGGCAATCGCCAGCTTTTTTTACTTTGACCTAGGTCAACATGTCTCGTTCTCGGCGCTGCAGTCTGGGCGTGATGCGCTGCAGCAGTGGGTTGCAGAAAACCCGTGGCGGGCCAGCCTCTACTTTTTTGCTGCCTATGTTGCCGTGGCAGCGCTGTCGTTGCCGGGTGCTGCCATCATGACCTTAGCGGGTGGCGCTATGTTTGGGCTCGGTTGGGGCTTTGCCTTGGTCTCTTTTGCCAGCGCGGTAGGTGCCACTTTGGCCATGTTAATCGCGCGTAAAGTTGCTGGTGAGTGGGTGCAAGAACGCTATGCCAGCCAGCTGCAAGCCATTAACGATGGTTTGGAGAAAGACGGCGGCTTCTACTTGTTTAGCTTGCGCATGGTGCCCTTGTTTCCCTTTTTTGTGATCAACCTAGTGATGGGGCTCACCCGCATCCCGGCGTTTAAATTTTACTGGATCAGCCAGCTTGGCATGGTTCCTGGCACCTTGGTGTTTGTCTTTGCTGGCACGCAGCTGGCCAACATTAGCAGTCCGGGTGATGTTTTGAGCCCGGGGTTGATTGCTGCACTCACCTTGCTGGGCCTGTTTCCGTTGATTGCTCGCAAGGGCATGCAACTCATCAATAAGGAGCGCACATGAGCCGCTTTGATAACAACCTCGTGGTTCTTGGAGCCGGTTCCGGTGGCCTTATATCGGCGCTAATTGCGGCCACCGTGCGTGCCGAAGTCACTCTGATCGAACGTAACAAGATGGGGGGCGACTGCTTGAACACCGGCTGTGTGCCCAGCAAGGCCCTGATCAAATCCGCGAAGGTAGCGCACACCCTGCGCACTGCGCACAAGTTCGGTATGAGCAACGTAGAGCCTGATGTGGATTTCGCCAAGGTCATGCAGCGCGTGCAGGGGGCCATCGACACCATTGCACCCAAAGATTCGGTAGAGCGTTACACCGAGCTTGGCGTCAATTGCATCATGGGTGAGGCAACGCTTGAAGATGCCCACAACGTTCGGGTGAACGACACCCTGCTGTCGACCAAATCCATTGTGTTGGCCACCGGTGCCAGCCCTTTTGTTCCGCCTATCCCTGGTCTGCGAGAGATACCGCATCTAACCAGCGATAACCTTTGGTCGCTAACCGAGCTGCCCAAACGCTTGCTGGTAATGGGGGGTGGTCCGATCGGCTGTGAGTTGGCTCAAGCCTTTCAACGCTTGGGATCTCAAGTCACTCTCATCGACATGGCCCCGCGCTTACTACCCCGAGAAGATACGGATGTTTCTGACTATGTGCTGGAACGCTTTAGAGCAGAAGGTATGGACGTGCGGCTGGAATGCAAAGCGGTGGGGTTTGAGGCGGGTTTGGCCAAGGTTGAGCTGCCGGATATTGCTGGTGCCCAAGACCTTCCGTTTGACCAGGTGTTGGTGGCGGTAGGGCGCAGCGCGCACAGCAAGGGTATGGGTTTGGAGAGTCTAGGCGTGGACTGCAACCCCAATGGCACCTTGGTGGTGGATGACTATTTACGTACCTCGGTAGGCAACATCTACGGTTGCGGAGATGTGGTCGGACCTTACCAATTCACCCATATGGCGGCTCACCAAGCTTGGTTTGCGTCGGTGAACGCTTTGTTCGGCCAGTTTTGGAAATTTAAGGTGAATTACTCGGTTGTGCCTTGGACAACCTATATTGATCCAGAGGTTGCACGTGTTGGGTTGTCTGAGCAGGATGCCGCTGAGCAAGGGATCCCGGTGGATGTGACTCGGTATGGATTGGATGACTTAGACCGCGCCATTGTGGACGGTACGGCTTCTGGCTGGGTGAAGGTGTTAACCAAGCCAGGGTCAGACAAGATTCTTGGCGCCTGTATTGTGGGACCCTCAGCTGGCGAGCTGATCGGTGAGATGGTTAGCGCTATGACTCATGGGTTAGGCCTGAAGAAGATCATGGGCACGGTCCACATCTACCCCACCTACTTCGAGGCGAATAAGTTTGCCGCCAGTGCGTGGCGTAAAGAGCGCGCGCCAGACAAACTGCTGGATATGGTGGGCAAGCTCCATCAGTGGCTACGCTAGCGTCGGCAGACCTAGTTGAGTAGCTGGTTCTTGCAGCGTTTGGCGGCTTGCAGGAACAGCTTGGGCTCATCTGTCATACGGGCCATCAATAGTGCCCCGTAAAGCGTGTTGACCAAGCTGGCGGCAGCACGGTTGGCCGCTTTGGGCTTGTGACCATCTGCTTCGTAGCACTGCGCCAGCACGGTGCGCCAAGCTGCAAACTGCTCAGCAATGGCTGGCTGGTCTATCACGGGTGCTTGTTCCTGAGCAAACAAGGCAACCAGGCAATAGCTTTGGCCGTCGTTGCAGTACTCAGAAAACCGATCAATCATGCCGGCCAATCGTTCGTTCGGTGAGTTACGTTTGCCGCTGGCAACAAACACTTTGGACTGCAACTGCTCAACCGCCTGGCGTAGCAGCACCCCGGCGATCTCATTTTTACCGCCGGGAAAGTGGTGGTAGAGGCTCGCTTTGCCAAGACCGGTCGCCGCAGCGAGTCGTGCGACGCTGGCTCCATTGAACCCATAGGTGGCAAAGGTAGGTTGCAGCAAGGCGAGTAATTCAGATTTATCCATGGTCTGTAGTCGCTGTGGTAACCGAACGTTCGTTATAGTCGATTCCGTCAAAAATGTCGAGAAGCTAGATTGGGAAACGCCGGTATAAGCCTTGGTATGCCTCGTCGGTCGCGCAGCATCCTAGCTGCCTTGGGATGTTTCACAACAGGCCGCAAAAATTTATTTTAAATCGTTGCGACCTTTTTCGACCCTGGTGCATCTAACCTTCATGGCGGGTACTTAAGATGGCGGGATTTGCTGACGTAGAGCTGGATGCGGCAACGCTCCAGGGGCTGACTATGGGCGATCCGCAAAAGTATCAAGCGGCCTTTTCCGCCGCCTACCAGCAGCTGGCGAGTCCGGTGCTGACCTTGGCGGTACGCCTGCTCCAGGACCGCGGGGGTGCTCAAGAAGTGGTTCAAGACACCTTTATTGAGCTGTTGGAACGTGGGCACCAGATCCGTGATCGAGCGGCGGTTGTGGGCTGGGTTAAGAAGGTAGCGGTGAACCATTGCCTGATGCGCCTGCGCTCGCCTTGGCACGCTCGTCGAGTCCAGGGGTTACAACCTGAAGTGGCCGCTGATCATCAGCAAATGGACGGCAGCCATGCGCAAAGTAGGGTTGGGGCCAATGGCGATGCATTGGCGGAGAACCTCCCGGATATTGTCCAAGCGTTGGGTCGCTTGGGGCCAGAAACCCGTTTTGTGGTCTGGCTGCACGATGTTGAAGGCTATACCCACAAAGAAATTGGCGAGATGTTGGAGCGGACGACCAGTTACTCCAAATCCCAGCTGGCCCGAGGTTACGAGACCTTAGCCCGGCTCTACCAGAGACCTGCACATGCCGCTGTGCCGAACGACCCTATGGGCCAAGGCGCGGGCAGACCAGCAGAGACTCAAGTTTTAGACAATCAAGTACAGGCCACCAAACCAGGGGAGGCAACGTGACACAAAAATTAACGCTCAGCGATTTGCTGGCTTATCGAGATGGTGAGCCGCTGACCGCGGATGTCCAGGCTGCGCTGGACCAAGATCCGGTGTTGGCTGACCAACTGCAACGTTCGATAGAATTGCGGCATGAGCTCAACGCACTGCCGGCGGAGTTACCGCCGCCGGAGTTGTGGGAGCAAATCCAAGCGTCAGCGTCTTACAAAGCCGCTATGGCTGAGCCCTCGGTGGGTACCCAGGAGAAGCCCCAACAAGGTGGCCAGACCGATCTGCCCGGTGCAAGGCCCAATACGCCGTTGACCTTGGCGGCCACGGGCAACCCAGAGCCAACGGCTCATGCCACAAGCTCGCCCGCAAACCAGGTCAGCTGGTTTGCCTCGCCACAGCTGCGCCTGGCTACTGCTGCTAGCGTCTTTATGGTGGGGGTGCTGGTTAGCGCTTTGTGGTTGCGCGGACTGCCCGACACGTCGCCCGAAGTGGGGACCGGCCAGATTGCCTTGCAGACCCCACTGCAAACCTCAAGCGGTTTAGCATCCTTGGTTGACCGATCGCGTCGCTTGGAGGAGGCCGTGCAAAGTCAGGTAGTCAGCGCTGGAGCAGAGCCATCACGAGCACAACGCGCCTTGATGTTTCGTATTGCTGACCTAGATGCGGAGCTGAGTAGCCTGCAACAGGAAGCGATGCACCCAGAGTTAAAAGAGCGCCTGTGGCGCCAACGCGTGGCGCTGCTGGAAACGCTGATGGAAATTCAGCACTTTCAGATGCTCGACCAAGCCGATTTTTAGTGAGGACTTTTTCATGAACTCAGTTTTTAGTGGTGCTGTTATTAGTGGTGCACGGCGCAACTTAGCAAGCTTGCTAAATGCCGTGAGCCGCCCACTTCCAACCACCGGAGCTGCTCGCTGGCTAACCGGCGTTGCGGTCATCAGCATTGTGGTGCTTACCGGCTTGCTGTTGGCGTCGACGGCTCAAGCAGGGCCGCCAGCGCCACCGCAGGCGCCATCTAGCCAACGCTTGGCCGATGTGGAGCAACAGCTTGCCCAAGCGCGTAAAAAGTTGGATGAGGCGGCGCTCGAGTTGGCGCGGCTGCACGAAACCGTAGAGGTAACCGCCCACAAAAAAGGGGGCGGGCGTGCCATGTTGGGTGTGCTTATCGATGAGCCAGGCCGGCGCGATGGTGTGTTTATAGCCGGTGTTACTCCTGGGGGTGGCGCCGCTGCTGCGGGTCTTCGGTCCGGTGATGTTCTGCTGGCCATTGATGGGCAAGCGATGGATGGCTCCCAAGGTCATCCGCATTCGCACATCTCCCGCATCATGAAGGCGGTAACCCCCGGTAAGACGGTAGCCGTGCGTTACCTGCGCAAAGGTGATGTGGCGGAAGCCAAGATTGTGACCCAAGCATCGGGTCATTACGCCGCGTCGCTAGCGGGTCTGGATCACAAGAGTTCCCTTAAGCAGCATATCGAGATCGACATGGATTGCTTTCAGCCCGATGCATTGCTGGAGGAGCTGTCTGACTCCCTTGGCATCGATTTTGACAAGCGGATGGGTACGCAAATCCAAAGTGGTACCCCTTACCTAGTTGACCTAAACGAAGATCTTGCGCGTTACTTTGACACGGACTCCGGTGTCTTGGTGGTACGACCGCCTGCGGGTAGCAGCTCGTTAAAAGCTGGTGATGTGTTAGATCAGGTGGCCGGTAAGCCGGTAACCGACGTGCAAGATGCGTTAGCCATGCTCCAGCTCAGCGATGCAGGCAAGCCCATCAAGTTGCAAGTGATACGCCAAGGTAAAACTCAGCAGGTCAGCATTGACCCCAGTTTGTTGAGTGCGCCAGATACCAGTGTGATTCGTATCTCTGGTGATGACGGCGAGCTGCGTATCGAATTGTCCCGAACCCCAACTGGCCGAACAAACCTGGCCCCTTAACGTCGTTTGACGTCGCTTGCACTAGATTGACCAAGTTTGATCTAGGCAGGCAGGACGCACCGTTAACCGAACTGCTCAAGCTGTTCGGACACGTCCAACCAGAGGTGTTCGGTGTCGTCCAATTTTTTACGCAGGCGCCCAGACGTTTGCATCAGCTCGTCTAACTCCGCTGCTGGTAGATCCTGATACACATCTGGGTCTGCTAAGCGCTTCTCTACCTGCTCGATCTCTTTGCTCAACTTGCGCATCTGTTGGTCTAGCTTGTTCAGCTCTTTGCGCAGTGGCTTTTCTAGCTCACGCTGTTTTGCCGCCGCTTGACGACGTTCTTTGGCGGTTCCTTGTGGCTCTTGTGCTTTCGCAGAAGCACTGTCGTTCTGTTGTGCTACAGCCGGGGTGAATTGGCCTGCGCGTTGGGCAGCCGCGTAGTCACTCAAGCTGTCGCGGTAGATGTTTACAGAGCCGTTGTGTACCAACCAAAAAGTATCCGCGCAACGGTCGAGCAAGCTGCGGTCGTGTGACACCAATAGCAGTGCACCGGCATAGCTTTGCAATGCCAGCGCCAAGGCTTCGCGCATGTCTAGATCCAGGTGGTTGGTCGGCTCGTCCAGCACCAGCAGCGCAGGCTCGGTGCGGGCTATCAGCGCTAGCACCAGGCGTGCTTTCTCACCCCCGGATAAGGTGGCGACACTACGGTCGGTCATCTCGCCGGAAAACCCCCAACTGCCTAAGTAGTTGCGTGCGTCTTGATCGCTGAGGTCAAAGGCTAGCTGCACCGTTTGCAATGCAGTGTTGCTGGCATCCAACGCTTCCATTTGGTGCTGGGCAAAATAGCCTACGGAACTGTTCTTGCCGAGCACCAACTCACCCTGCATGGGCACCAAGTCGCCGCAGATAGCCTTGAGCAGCGTAGATTTGCCGGCGCCATTGACGCCGAGGATACCAATACGGTCACCGGGTAGCAGGCTGAGTGAAATTTTGTTGAGCACTTTAGTGTTGCCGTAGCCTACGTCTACGCCGCGCATGGAGACCAGCGGGTTGGAGACCGACTTAGGGTCGGTAAACTCAAACTGGTAGGGTGACTCCGCATGCATGGGTGCCACCATCTGCATTTTTTCCAACGCTTTAACCCGGCTTTGCGCTTGCTTGGCTTTGCTTGCTTTGGCCTTGAAACGGTCAATGAAGGATTGGAGGTGAGCGGCTTTTGCTTGTTGGCGTTGGTAGGTAGAGGCTTGCTGCTCTAAGGCCGCAATGCGCTGGCGTTCAAAGCTGGAGTAGTTGCCGCGGTAAAGGTCGCCAACCTGATGATGCATATGCCAGGTATGGGTGACCACGTTGTCTAAAAACTCGCGGTCGTGTGCAATGACCAACATGGTGCCTTCAAATTTTGCCAGCCAAGATTCTAGCCACAGTGTGGTATCCAGATCTAAGTGGTTGGTTGGCTCATCTAGAAGCAGCAGGTCAGCGGGTGTCATCAAGGCTTGTGCTAGCGCTAGCCGCACGCGCCAGCCGCCAGAAAAACTGCGTTGGGGTTTGCTGAAGTCGTCTACGGAAAAACCTAGGCCGTGCAAAATTTCGCCAGCACGTGCCTCCGCGGCGTAGCCGTCAGCGTCTTCGTACTCCCCAAACAATTCAGCCAAACGTAAGTTGTCGTTGTTGCTTTCCGCCTTGGCGAGCTCCGCTTCGATTTCTCGCACCCGGGTATCGCCGTCGACCACGTAGTCCAGTGCTGATCGGTCGCTAGGTTTCTCTTCTTGGGCCATGCTTGCAATGCGCCAGCCTTTTGGCCAGCTGATATCGCCAGTGCTTGGGTGCAGTTGCCGCAGTACCAAGGCAAACAAGGTTGATTTGCCAGCACCGTTGCGACCAACGATGCCAACCTTTTGGCCAGGGTGAACGGTGCCACTAAGGCCATCAAAAATGACCTTGTCACCTCGTTCTAACAGGACGTCTTGCGCAACTAACAGGGTAGGTTACTCGTTATGGCAGATCGCGAGGACTGCTGGGTGTTTGGCTGGTTAGGCCCGTTTGTTTGATTGTTTACTGCCAGCGCGAAGTGCGGCCCGCGGTCTCAGGCGCAGCTCGCGAACCGTGACCTTAGCATGCTTTTCTTGCGCATCTATCCAATCGGCCAAACGCCACCAGCTGGCGGTCTCCTTGCGAGCGGCGCGATTGTCGCGCTGGTCGACAACCCCTTCGCCGGTTTCAGCTACCTGGGTGTAAATGGGGCTGTCACGAAAGGTGGCAACACAAGGGATGTCTAGACAGCTTAAGAAGTGTTCTAGCTTGCGATGGGTATCGGTATTGGGTTGCACACGGTTGGCGATCACGGCAACCGGGCGCGGTGCGCTGCGGTACGCCCGATGGGTGAGCAACTCGGTAATGAAGCGCTCACCAACATGCATGTCGATGGCTGATGGCAGGATCGGAATCAACACCACATCTGCTTGGCGAATGAGGTCTTCTAGATCACGGTCGCGCGCGTTGGATTGACCGTCGATGATGATGCGCGTGGCATCTTGGGCAATGCGATCGTGGAACACTTGGGTTTCGTACATATTAGCGCGGGCGTGCGCGGGGATAACGTGCACTTTAGGTAGATCCGGTGAACGCTGCTCGCCCCAAAACGTGCTAGCCGCTTGTGGGTCATTGTCGAGCAACGCAACATCTCGATCGCGGTTTGCGTAAGCCACAGCCAAGTTGGTAGCTATAGTGGTCTTACCACAGCCGCCTTTGCCGTTAACGATCAGTATGCGTCGTGCATCTGGGTGCATTGTATGGGCTACGCTAGTTGCTAGGTGTATATAACGGACCGCACGTTTGTTTACCTATCTGCCGGTTCGCCGTTTGTTGCTTTTTTGAACTTGGCGATTTCTTGATTGGCGTTGGCTAGCGTCATACCGAGCAGCAATGCGATGCTGGGATTGGATGCAATTGGACTCGGATATCATTTGGCGTATCCGTTGCCGTTAGAGCATCTTGTTGTGCGCTAGCTGTGACGAGCGGTGCCACAGTGTCCCCCCGGGACCCATGGATAATAGCACCCTAGAATTTTAGGTTGCCAGCGCATTCGTAAGTGTTCTGTAGCCTTAGGGGAGACACAGGGTTAACACGGATAAGCGCGCGTATAAGTGGTAATCAGGCTTGTCATATTTGGCCATATACTTGCATATACTTGCATATGCCGACCTAAATGGCCTGAGCGACGCGTTTTACTGGGTTGGCGAGCTGCG
The DNA here is from genome assembly GCA_938036875.1 of uncultured Pseudomonadales bacterium. Lineage (GTDB taxonomy): Bacteria > Pseudomonadota > Gammaproteobacteria > Pseudomonadales > Azotimanducaceae > CALHVX01. Next base: position 29,990 of record CALHVX010000068.1, on the reverse strand, counting down.
GAGCTCAGACAACCGGCCATCGCCGGTGATGGCCAAAAATACCCCGGGGTCTTGGGTGTAGCCCACGGCCAGCACCGCCCCGCCTTGAGTATGTAGGGGGTTCTCTGCGCCGATGTGCCAGCTGCCGAGCAGGCGCTTGCTTTGGGTGGACCATAAGGTCACTTCGCGATTCACATAGCCTAGGAGGAGCAAGTTTTCGTCTGCTGAGAAGGTGGCGCTTAAAATTCCCGGATTCTTATCTTCAATCTCATGGATGGCTTCACCGGTTGTACCGTCCCATAAGACCGCTTGGCGAGCTTGTGCTGCAGTAAACAAATAGCGACCGGTTGCTGACATAGCGACCACACGAACCGAGTTGTCGTGCTTTAAGGTACGTAGTGCTGTGCCGGTGGCTAACTCCCATAGCACCGCGGTTTCGTCATCGCTGCCCGTAAGCGCGTGCTTGCCATCAAGTCCCAGTGCAACGGCGCCTACTGGTGCTTCGTGCATCAGTGTCCTTAGATGATGGCCACTGGTCGGGTCGATGAGCACTGCGCTGTGATCCTGCATGCCCAACAGTAGTTGTCGCCCAGAGCTGGCTAACGCAACAGACAGTAAGCTGCCGGGACTGCCCCAGTAAGCGAGATCTTTGCCGGTTTGAGTGTCCCAGACCACCAAATCTCGTGCTTGGGCGGTTACCGCTTTAGAGCCATCCGGTGCAAAAGCGCTGGTGGTGAGATCGGTAAAGCCGTTGGGGCTGTGGTTCCAGTTGTAGATGCGCTCGAAGTCAGCCGTTTGCCACAAGCTGCTGCCGTGATTCATAGAGCCGATCAACGCAAACTTACCGTCTGCAGACAGCGCGCCCGTATATAGCCCTTGAGCCGCTAGGCGGTGTGATTTGAACGCGTCATCGGAACAACCGGCCAGCAGCGTGAAGCTTAGGGCGAGCCAGCCTAGAACTGGCCGACATCTAGCGTTGGTGTTTGGGTTGTTGGCCAAAGTTTCAGGCAACAAGAGTTTGAACCTGGAGATCGTCCTCTAGCTCGAAGCGGGTTTCTAATGCTAAGGCTAGTTGTTCTAAAGCTGGACGAACCTGGTCTAAGCGGCCAGTGCCACGGCTGTAACAATCGCTAAAACACATGGCAATGCGGGTAGTGCTTGCGATGGCGATGTGCAAGTGAGTGTCTGGGTGCTCTAGCACCCCAACCCGTTGGTGGCCAAGGGTTAGATAGTTGGTGAGATGTTTGCAAAAGCGCTGTAGCAAGGTTTCAGCAATGTCCCAATGTTGTTGGTCAAGGGCCGTGGACAGGCTAATGAGGTTGCTGAGCAGTTGCTGCCGGCAGCCAACAAATTCTGGGTCAATCTGGCGATTGTAGTGGTGCGGGTTGATCAGCTCGCTAGAGTTGAAAGACCCTATGCGTGAGTTGGTTGGTTGTTGTTCGATGATTGCCTGCATCACTTGCCCCTATTGTTTTTTTGTTGGTATCAAAAAGATAGTCAACAATTGGGGAAGCGCCAGTTTTCTGGCGCGAAAAGTTTTGGGGTGAGGCAATTAAGGGCATGTAACTCAAGTTGCTAAGCGAAGCGCTTACGACGCCATTGGCACACCGCCAACACCAAGATCACGACAAAGCAGATCATGGCCCAACCGGGTAGGGTGATGCCGAATAGACTCCAGCTTACCTTGGCGCAATCGCCGGTACCGCTCATCATGGCTTGTAACACTTCACTTAAGGGGAAGTTTGCAATCATGTAGTCAGTGCCAGGCCCGCACGCGGGGGCTTCGCCCTCGGGCAAGGATTGCAACCAGAGTTGTCGAATTGAGAAACCGGCACCAATGACCGCCGAGATGCCGGTAGCCATTGGGTAGATGCCTAAGCGAGGGTTGTGGAGCAAGGCCAGGTAAGCCCAAGCCCCCGCGACAAATATCCAGATGCGCTGCATTAGGCATAAAGGGCAGGGCGGCATATTGAACGCGTGCTCAAACACTAGTGCCTGGGTGAGCGCCGCGCCGGCAACAAACACGATCGCCAATGCCCAGGCGTCTGAGTTCCATCGTTGCTCGCTCATCGGACGGTTACCACAACTTTGCCAATCGCTTCGCGATTCATTAGGCAGCGTAGGGCTGGCGCGTAGTCTTCGAGCGCGTAGCTTGCGCCGATCAGCGGGTTGATTTTGCCATCGGTATACATGGTCATGATCTCTGCAAAATTTTGTTCAGCCGCTGCCGGGTCGCGGCCAGAAAAGGCACCGTAGAATACACCAACGACTTGGCAACTTTTTAGCAGCACCAGATTGATGGGTAGCTGCGGAATGTCACCAGCAGCGAACCCAACCACGAGCACGCGCCCGTACCAGTTGATGCAACGCATGCATTGGTTAAACAGCTCGCCGCCCACCGGGTCGTAGATGACGTCGGCACCTTTGTTATCGGTGAGGGCTTTAACCTTGTCCTTAAGCTCGCCGTCGCTGTAGTCAATAAGCTCATCGGCGCCCGCGGCTTTGGCCGCAGCGAGTTTTTCGCTGGTGCTTGCGGCCGCGATCACTCGTGCCCCCATGGCTTTGCCCAGCTCAACGGCGGCTAGCCCCACACCACCTGCAGCACCCAAGACCAGCAAGGTTTCACCCGGCTGGAGGTTGGCTCGTTGCTTTAGAGCGTAGTAGGAGGTGCCGTAGGTGGTAGAGATACCGGCGGCTTGGGTGAAGGGCATGTTTTCTGGCATGGGGCGTAGTGCACGAGCATTGACGGCCACTTGCTCGGCAAAGCCGCCATGGCCAGTTCCAGCAAACACCCGATCACCGACCTGGTAGTTGCTGACCTTAGCCCCAACCGCACTGATGATCCCTGAGACCTCGCCACCGGGTGAAAACGGGAAATCGGGCTGGCTCTGGTACTTTCCCTGGATCATCAGGACATCGGGAAAGTTGATGGCGCTGGCATGGATATCCAGGAGCACTTCGTTGGGCTGGATTTCGGGGGTTGCTACCTCAGCAAGCTCTAGAGCTTCGGGTAGGCCGTTAGCATGGCAAAGTACAGCGCGCATGGGTCGCCTCAAGTTTGTTTAGTTAGCCGCGAAGGGTACTGGTCAGATGCGTGACGTCAACTATTCTTGCTAGATGACGGGTTACTTCTCAGGCTCTGGAGGCTTTGATGCACTCAAAATCCAAACTTTACCTAAATTCAGGCTCATTTCTGGTGTTAGCGACCGCTGTGGCGCTGAGTTTGCTCTGGGCGATGCCAAGCGTTGCGGCTGATGGATCGGAGGACGGAGCGGTCACTCAGTTTGAAAGTAACGTCCGCTACGTGGAGCTAAAACCGACTTTTGTTGCGAACTTTGGTCCGGTTGAATCCCGCAAGCTGATGTATGTGAAGACGGATATCACCCTTAAGATTAAGGGTGCGGAGGCGCATGAAGCGGCGATGTATCACTTGCCAGCGTTGCGCCACGAGGTGGTGATGCTGTTGTCACGACAAAGTGAGGAGTCGATGGCTACCGGTGATGGTCGTGATGCTGTGCTCGAGGCAGCAAAGGCAGAGATCAACAAGGTACTAGAAGCGGAAGAAGGTGAACCCTCCATCGCGGTAGAAGACGTGATGTTCACCAACCTGTTGTTGCAGCGCTAGGCTTCGGGAAGCGCCAGATAGCTGGTCAGAAAGTCATCGAACGACATGGTGTCGGCGGCTTCAATTTGCTTCTGCTTCGCTAAAGATTCCTTGCTCTGTGCAACCATCTCGGTGATCTGCTGCCGGGTTAGGGGCCGCTGGGCGAAGTGCTCTTGATGTGCAATGGCCTGGTTCATTGCAAAACGGAAGAACGGAATTTTTTGCTCGGTGATTTGCGCCAACACTTTAGCTGAGGGTGTTTGCTCGGGTGCTGCTAGCTTTTGTGCTTGCGCCGCAACAGCGCTGGTATAGCCTGAGCCGCCATGCACTTGATCCAGTAGTTGTGCGATGCCGTTGCATTGCTCCAGCAACGAGTCACCCCACTGCTTTAAGCTCACGTCACCTTCCTCGTTTGCCAGCATTAAGCCTGGTTTGCGACCTTGAGCAACCACCGCCAGCTGGTTGCTCAGCATACGCGCGGATTCCAGCTCGCTGTCTTCGGGGCTGTCGGCTAACAAGCAATAGATTAAGAAGGTATCTAAGAAACGGCAGGTTTCAACGTCAATGCCAACGGGCAAAAACGGGTTGAGATCCATGCAACGCACTTCAACGTATTGTACCCCTCGGTCTAGCAAGGCGGTGAGCGGGCGTTCGCCGGGGTTGATTGGTTGCTTAGGACGAATGGTGCCGTAAAACTCGTTTTCGATTTGGATCAACGTGGTGTTGAGCTGCCGATACTCGCCGTCTACCTTTACCCCTAACTTTTCGTAAGCTGGATAGCTCTCGCTCAACGCGCGACGCATGCTCTGTGCATACGCGGGGAGGTTGTTATAGGACACGTGTAGGTCTGATTGTGCGTCACTTTGGTAACCCAGACGCCCCATCCGTAATGAGGTGCCATGGGGTCGATACAGGCTACCCTCGTCCAAGGTCTCAAGATCGTGCTCGATGTTTTTGGCGAACGACTTGCAGACCGCAGGTGACGCACCAAACAGGTAGATAAGCAGCCAGGAGTGTCGCCGGAAGTTGCGGATGAGATCAAAATAGCCGCTGGTGCGATTGGGGTACAACGGCCCCATGGCGGTCCAAAAGGCATCGCTCATAGAAAAGTTGTAGTGAATCCCCGAGATGGTTTGCATCAACGAGCCATAGCGATTGGCGAGCCCTTGGCGATAAACCGACTTAGCTTTGGCGATGTTAGAGGTGCCGTATTGGCCGATGGGGATGTCGTCTGCTTCACCCAAGATGCAGGGCATGCTGCTAGGCCAAAGCACTTCGTCATCGATATTGGCGTGCACAAACCCGTGAACGTCTTCCAATTGTTGGATGCAGGCGTCTGGTGTGCTGTGGACACCCGCAATCAGCTCTAACTGAGACTCGCTAAAATCGGTTGTTATGGTGGGGTGGGTTAAGGCAGAGCCTAAGGGGGTAGGGTGCGGTTTGTTTGACAACGCCCCGTCTGCGGTGACACGCAGGCTTTCTTTTTCTATGCCGTGGCCTAGGTTAGCTAACGCCTCAGGTTGCTTAGCCAGGATAGCTAAGCGTGCTTTCGATATGCTTGTTGTACTGGAACCAGTACTGGAATTCGATGGGTTCACTTAAAGCGCCGCTCAAAACAACTAAGTTAGAGCGGCGTAGATTAGCTAGAAATCTGTGGTCGGGCCAGCACTGACGATACCAGGGGTAACATCGAACTTTTTGAAGTTCTCTTCGAACTTGCTGATCAGGGCTTTGGCCGCCTCATCGTAGGCCGCTTTGTCGGCCCAAGTGTTGCGTGGATTGAGCAAGTTATCTTCAACGCCAGCAACGGCTTTAGGCACGCTTAGGTTCAACCCCTGGATGTGTTCAACCTCACAGCCACTTTCAGGTGACAATGCGCCGGATTGAATAGCCGCAATGATGGCGCGGGTTGTTGGAATGTTGAAACGTTCGCCAACCCCGTAACCACCACCGGTCCAACCGGTGTTGACCAGGTATACCTGTGAGTCAAACTCTTCGACACGCTTGATTAGAAGATCCGCATACACGCCTGCAGGACGAGGGAAGAACGGTGCGCCAAAGCAGGTTGAGAAGGTTGCTGAATAGGCCTCGGTAGAACCAATTTCTGTAGAACCTACCGCTGCGGTGTAGCCAGACAGAAAGTGGTAAGCGGCGGCTTCTTTGGACAGCACGCTAACCGGTGGCAGCACGCCGCTCACATCACAGGTCAAGAAGATGATGTTCTTTGGCTCGCCGGCGCGGTTGTCAGCCACCTTAAGCTCGATGTTGTCACGTGGGTAACAAGCACGAGTGTTCTCTGTTAGCGATGTATCGGTGTAGTCGGGCTCGCGAGTATTAGGATCAACGATCACGTTTTCAACAATTGCGCCAAAGCTGATGGCGTCGAAGATCACGGGTTCGTTTTTGCGGGTCAAATCGACGCACTTAGCGTAGCAACCGCCCTCAAAGTTAAAGACCGTGCCTTTACCCCAGCCGTGTTCGTCATCACCAATCAAGAATCGTTCGGTGTCAGCAGACAAGGTGGTTTTGCCGGTACCAGACAAACCGAAGAACAAGGTAACGTCACCCGCTTTACCTAGGTTTGCTGAGCAGTGCATAGGTAGCACATCTTTTTCTGGCAACAAGAAGTTGAGTACCGAGAACATAGACTTCTTCATTTCGCCGGCATAACGCATGCCAGCAATCAGCACTTTGCGTGCAGCGAAGTTAATCATGACGGTGCCGTCGCTGTTGGTGCCGTCGCGATCAGGTTCGCAGGTAAAGCCGGGCGCATTCACAACCTGCCACACTTTCTTGTTGTGGGGGTTATAGCTGTCTGGGCGAATAAATAGCGCGTTACCAAACAAGGAGTGCCACGCGTACTGGGTGGTTACCTCGATGGGCAAGTAGTGCTCTGGGTCAGCGCCAACGTGCAGCTCAGACTCAAAGGTGTCAATGCTATCGAGGTAGACGCTGACTCGGTCCCACAAGGCATCGAACTTTTGGGGTTCGATCGGTCGGTTGATATCACCCCAGTCTATGGCATCCGAAGTGCTTGGCTCATCGACAATGTAGCGATCTTTGGGTGAACGGCCGGTACGGTGGCCGGTTTCAACAACAATAGAGCCGTTGGCGACAAATTGACCTTCGCCCCGGGTTACGGCCATCTCGGCTAAAACCGCGCGTGACAGGTTGTTGTGGGTGGTTTTGTTTGTACTTGATCCAGTATCCGCAGCCATGAGCCCTTTCGTCATTCGCTTAAAGAAGGAGATTATGCCAGAGGCGTGCCGCAGCACGTACCGGGATTGCGAAAGTTTGTAAGCGCTTCACGGCATTTGCAGAATTGGTTGGCGAATTTGTTACGAATTTTGCTTATTGGCGCTCTTTAAGGTTTGGGTAAAGACCATAAAATTGTCAATGTTTTGGCAGGTCTTCTTCCGGGGTTTTGAGTAGGTGGGTGTCGAGAGCCGTGTAAGCATAAATTTGGCCGCAAAATTCGCAGGTCACCTCGATCTCTTCTTGCTCTTCCAACAAAGCGACTAACTCGTTTTTGGGTACCGTGCGAAGAATTTGGGCGGTTTTTTCTCGGTTACAAGTGCAGGCGAATTGCAATGGGCGAGGTGGAGCAAGCTTAACGTCGTCAATAGCGACAAAGCTGCGCAATAACGCTTCTGGAGTCCCCAAGCTTGCCGTTTCAAGCAGCGTTGCTGAGCCTAGATCCGCAAGCTGTGCCTGCAGCCTAGCCCAAGCAATGGTCTCAATATCCTCGTCCCAGGGATCCTGCGCATTGTTTGGTAGCTTCTGCAGAAGCAACCCGACGGCGCGGTTGCCAACACCATCAGCACCTGTTGAATCGCTTGGGTCAGCAGCCAGGGCAAATAGAGTCGGCAACTGCTCGCTATTCGCAAAGTAGCTTTCTAAGTTAGCGGCGAGATTGCCGTCGCTCAGTGCCACTAGACCTTGGTACGGCTGTACTTGAGGCTGCTCTTCGGTTGGTAGCAAGCTGACGGCCAGCTGGCCGTCTTTAAGCAGGTCGCGTTGGCTGAGCTGGCTGAAGTCTGTTTCCGCAAAGCTCGCGTCGGCAGCCCGGGCGATGGCGCGCAAGCCGCTAGGCGGGCGGTACTCGGCCATGAGCGTTCTCAAGGTCCCCGGCATTTTGGCTTGCAGGGCAACGCTACCTGGCCATTTTAGGCCGTCTGCCACCATGGCGGCGGCCGCTAACATCTCACCCATCAGCGCCGTTATAGGGGCGGGGTATTCGCGGCGGCTAGCCAGTTCATCGAGCACGCCATTGAGGTTGACCCAAAACCCCCGGATACCGCTGTGGGCGAAGTAGAAGCGTTGCAATTGATCGGTCGGTTTAAGGGCGGGTGTGGTCATTAGTCGGTGTCGCGCTCTGATGAAGAAGGAGAAAAATCTTGTGGCTGATTTTGCTTTAGCGCCTTGATGGCTTGGCGTTGGTGTTTGGTCGGTCGGGTTTGAGGCACACGTAAGCCAGCGCGCTGCATACGCAGTTGAGCACGTAAGGCTTCCCGTGTTGCTAGGCTAGACTCCGACTCTTGGTACAACCTTTGTGCAATGGTTGCGCTGCCACGCTTGTCAGCGAGGCCGGTAACCTCTATCTGGTGTTCGTAGCTGCCAATGCGAATGCTGAGCTTGGCGCCGATGACCACTTCCTTTGAAACCTTTGGTTTGTGACCATCAATTTCAATTTTGCCGCCTTCGATAGCGGCTTTGGCCAGGGTCCGGGTTTTGAAAAACCTAGCTGCCCAGAGCCAACGGTCTAAGCGCACGCGGGTTAGTTGGCTGCTCACCATCGGTTGCTCAGGCGCCTGAGTTCGGGGTGAACAAGGTGGCGAGGTTGCTTGCAACCAAATAGTCCCCTGTAGGTTTGGCTTCGCGCTGGGAGTCTGGGTAGTCAATGGTGCGCAGGTAGCGAATCCCATATTCCGCAGCACTGGCGAGCACATCGTGGTTGTCGTCAATGAACAATGTGCGGCTAGGATCGAAGGGATGTTTGGCCTGCAAACGTTGCCAGAAGGCTTGTGCCTCTTTGGGCGCACCGTAGTCATGGCAGGAGATGGCATGGTCGACCAGTGATGTGATGGCGCTTACCTCATCCTTTACCTCGAGGCTCATACGATGGGCGTTAGTAACCAGTAGTGTGGTGATGGGTGATTGATCCAGCGCGGTCAGAAACTCACGGGCGCCTGGGCGGTAGGTAATCAAGTCGGTACGAGCCAGATGCAGCTCACGCATATCAAGCCGGGTAAATTCTGTCCAGTGATCTAGGCAGTAGAACTCTAAGGTGCCATGAACGCGCTGCATGTAAGAAAGCAAAAGGTCGTGTGCAGCCGCTTCGGTGAGGTTTTGAGCTTTGGCGTACCAGGCTGGCAGCAAGGTGCCCCACAAGTGGTTGTCATAGTGGAGATCAAGCAGCGTGCCATCCATATCAAGCAGTACGGTATCTATCTCGGACCAAGGCAGTAAGGCGGTGCTGATGAGGCTTCCAGTAAATGCAGGGTTAGCCAAGTATACTAGCGAATTTTATCGAGGTGTGTTTTGAGTACCCCCAAAATTCTTGAGACTCGTGAGCTCGCCCGGTCGCGCTTTTTTCGGATCGAAGAGCTTGATCTGCGCTTTGCCAACGGGGTTGAGCGAACCTACGAGCGCATTCCAGCCCAAGGTCGAGAAGCCGTCATTGTGGTGCCGGTCACCGAATCTGGGGATGTGTTGCTCATCCGTGAATACGCAGCCGGCTTCCATGAAATTCAGCTGTCGTTACCCAAAGGGGCTGCTGAAGCTGGCGAAGATGTTTGCGCCGCCGCAGAGCGTGAATTGCGTGAAGAAATTGGGTTTGGGGCAAAACGCCTACAATTTCTTAAAAACTTAAGCATTGCGCCTGGGCATATGGGATTTACCATTAACGTTGTCTTAGCAACCCAACTCTTTGCCGAACGTATTCCCGGGGATGAGCCAGAACCGCCGGAGGTGGTGGCTTGGCCGATGGCTCAGCTTGAGGCATTGATGAGCAACCCGCAGTTTAGTGAGGCGAGGGCGGTCGCTGCCCTGTGGTTGGCGCAAATAGCGCTAGCCGCAACAAACTAACCAACGATTATTCAGGCTCGCTTGCGAGTTAAACGCGCAACATTTTACGCAACATTAGGAAATCAATATGGACGCCAAGCTAACCCAACAACTTATCGATCTCGCCCGTGTCGCGGGTGATGCCATATTGGAGGTCTATCACAGCGACTTTGATGTGCAGAACAAGTCGGATGATTCACCCTTAACCCAAGCAGACCTAGCCGCTCACCGGGTGATTAGCGATACCTTGGCAACGCTTACCCCAGATGTGCCGGTGCTATCAGAAGAGTCGGTTCCACCCGACTACGCGGTACGTAAAGGTTGGACCAGCTATTGGTTGGTTGATCCGTTAGATGGCACTAAAGAGTTTGTGAACCGTAACGGTGAGTTCACCGTCAACATAGCGTTGATCGAAGGTGGAGAGCCTGTGTTTGGAGTGGTTGGTGTGCCGGTTACGGGTGAGGTTTATGTGGGTGATGTAACCCTGGGCGAAGCCTTTTGCGATTTAGCGGGCAAGCGTCGGCAGCTCAATGGTCGTAAGGCAAACACGGATGCTACCTTGGTTGTTGTAGCTAGCCGTAGCCATGGTTCGGATCGATTAGAGAGCTTTATTACCCAAGTTGGTGAGCAGTTCAGCGGCGTTGACCGCAAGCCGGTTGGTAGCTCGCTTAAGCTGTGCATCTTGGCGGAAGGCAAAGCCGATTTTTACCCGCGCCTGGGGCTCACGTCAGAGTGGGATATTGGCGCTGCGCAGGCGGTGCTCACCGCTGCTGGCGGTAAAGTTTGGGCCGTTGATGGCTCAGCGGTAAAGTACAACAAAGAAGAGACCTTCTTGAATCCAGAGTTCTTTGCAGTAGCAGATGCTAGTTTTGGCTGGGAAGCGCGTTTGCCCGCCGTGCCACCGCACGACTAACCGCTAACGAGAATCCTCACAGTGTCCGTCGCTCGGCGGGCACTAGGCTGCAAGATCCTTCTGCAACACCTTATCCATCTTCTTAAATCGTCGTTTGTGTGATTTCGCACGACGGGTTGCTGTCCCATAGTGCTTGTTGCTGCTTTCGGCGGAAGATGGGTGTAACAACGATACTCAGCGCATTCGCAAAACGCTTTTAAAGGCCTAGCAAACAAAGGGGGGGGGCATTGAGGCGGAGGGTCGTAGATCTTGTCGTGATACGGGTCGTAAAGGTCTTGAAGTTAGTGGCCTCAACTAGCCGGTGCGAATGTCTGTGCGTTCGCCCTGCCGAGGAGAAATACACTGTATATACATACAGCACCGGCTAGTGAGGTGAATAAGCATACCGAAAAATCTTGGTAAAAAAAGGGTAACTAGCTCCCACTTGGTCCAACGATTCTAAAAATCTAATAAATACAAAGAGATAGTGAACGCGAATCCATTCTTCCTTCATTTTCTTGAGAATTCGCCTCAAACTCGCTCGAATGTCTTAAGCTGCAACCTAGTTTACAAACTCGCCACATGTTCTCCAGCCTATGCTGACACAATCTAGTCAGTCTTATTTGCAAAATAAGTAGACGAAAACGGCTGTCCGGGTCTCGAGCTGAGCCTTGGAGACTAGGGGGTAGAGATGTTTCGAGGTCCATCGCAAGACACCACAGCGCAAATGCTGGCTTACTTGAGTCCGTATTTGTTCTGGCTGCTGGTTGCCACCATAGGGGGTGGCATACTGTTTTTAGCCTAGCGCATGATGCGCTGGCCTAAGGCCAACCTAGGGGGCTGAGGCTACCGCTGGTGGCGTATTGGCGAACTCGCGACGCATTAACCACCGCATAGCGTGGTTGTAGTCATCAAACAGCTCTGTGTGATCCACACTGCTTGCTACCTTGTAAAACATGGCACAAATGTCGGGATCTAGCCCGTCTTTGATCACAATAGCGATGCTGCCTGTGACCTCGGCACCAAAACGAACCGCAAAAAACTCACCAAAGATATCCATGGTGGTGTCGGTAAAATCGATGTCTGCGGCGCGCAGGTCGATAAGGTGCGGCAACGCCGCATGCTCTTCTTCAGAATCGAGCAGTGCTTGCAGCACTTCATGCAGGCAGTCCCAGGTGACAGAACCATCACCATTGATGGTGGTCAGGCCTTCTTCTTGATTGCTGTGAAATCTGAGTGTCATATAGGTGCGCCGTAATTGGATCCTAGCGGTCTGTTCAATCGCCAGTTAGTCCTGAGTATAGGTAAGCTATAGAGAACAAACTGAGGCACGTGTGGCAATGCGAGAATCTTCGAGGCAGGTTATTTGATGGCGACGCTGATAGACGAGTTTGAAAAGATAACCCCCTTGGTTCGGAAACATGCTCAAAGCGCAGAGCAATCAGGGCGCCTTGCTAAGCCGGTGGTGGATGCCATGGTTGGGGCTGGTGTCGCGCGCTTGTTTTTGGCCGAACCCTTAGGCGGGTTAGAAGTTGACCCGCTAACCTGTGCGCAAGTCACTGAAACACTAGCGCGCGCTGACAGTGCTGCGGGTTGGTTTGTGATGGTTGCTAATGCAGCGCGTTTGATGGCTTCTACCTGGCCTGAAGCGATGGTTGAACAACTGTTTACACAAACCCCAGATACGTTGATCGCCGCCAGTGGCAACAAGCCGTTGGTCGGTGAAAAAACCGCTGCTGGTTACCAACTGAACGGCACCAACGGTTTTGTTAGCGGTTGTCATCACGCTGAGTGGTTTATGACGCCGTTCAGCGCAGGTGATGCCCGCTTTATGGCGCTGCTGCCTATGGCGGATTGCGAAATCTTAGACACTTGGTCAGCCTGGGGTATGCGCGGCACCGGTAGCAATGATGTCAGGGTCACAAACCAAACGGTGCCCTTGGAGCTTGTGGTTTCTATTGATGAGCCAGCGGGCAAAAATCGATACCACAATGGCACTTTATATCGCTGTCCGGGTCGGGTGCTGTTTGCCACTTATGTACCCATTACCCTGGTGCTAGCGGAGCAAGCCTTGGCAGCGTTGGCTGAGCTTGCGCAAACGAAAACGCCTGCCGGTGTTGCCGCTAAGCTGCGCGACCGTTCAATTGCACAAATCAAGTACGGCCGCGGTCTGGCAACCTTTCGTTCCGCCAAGCTTTATTTTCATGATGCGCTAGCGGAGGCTTATGAACGCGCTGGCCAGGGGCAAGATGCATCACCAGAGCAAAAGGCTGATTTGTATCTTGCTGGAACCCACGCGGTGCAAGCCTCAGCGGAGGTTGTGCGGTTGGTTGCGGATGCTGCAGGTACTAGCGTTATCTTCGAAGATCAGCCGTTAGCGCGCATCGTGCGTGATATGGAAATGTTGCGTCACCACGGGTTTGCTAATGAAAGTCGCTATGGCAGCGTTACCCAACAACTTTGGGGTGCTGGGCTCGACTACCCCTTGCTGTTGCGCTGATAAAAGGTGGTGCTAGCAGTGCAAGCGAATGTCTTGCCGCAACCCTTGCTCCTGATGGTCAAGCCGCGGGGCTTCGCTTAGCTTGTAGCCTTTGCGCCGCCGACTTTGCAGCGCGCGCAACGCTTCTTGGTGCCGCTTGCAAGCGGCTGTTGCGGCGGCTCTAAGCTCTTTGCTGGATGACTGTTGCGCCACCTTGCGTTGATCGGAATGTTGGCTCAGCCGTTGCCGCTGATTTTTAAGCTGCTGTTGTTCTGCACGCGTGAGTGTTGGCGGTGCGTACCCATTGATTTCTTTGGGTTCTAGGGCCTGGGCGCTAGGGCAGGGTGTACCGCTGAATAGCGGTGGTGCGTTGAGCTGCGGGCAGCGGTAAATGCTTTGCGGCTTAGCGGATGCTGGTTGGGCTGCAATCACAAACAGCATAAGCCGCAGGGTATGCCGCGTAAATCTCTGGAGTTGCTGGTGGCAGACCACGGTGTATCCGGTAGCTATTGGCCGAATAGTGTCGCACCGCGTGGCTTGTGTGCGGTGCGACAATCTGCGCGCTAATTGTGCGAAGGTGGCGCCTAGGGCTGAAGGTTAAAGGCTAGCTAACCACTCGTCATCAGACCCTTCGTTGATGTTCTCAAACAGAGGTGATGATAAGTAGCGCTCACCGGTGTCAGGTAGCATCACCAGCATGACGCTGCCAGCTTCAGCGGTTGCGGCTACTTGTAGTGCAGCGGTTAGCGTTGCTCCGGCAGAGATACCAACAAAGATCCCTTCTTGCTGTGCAAGCTGCAGCGCGTTGTGAATGGAGTCTGTATCGCTCACCTTGATTTTTTGATCTGCAATGGCGGCGTTCAAAATGCCCGGGACAAAGTCAGGGGTCCAACCTTGGATTTTGTGCGGCTGCCATTCATCGCCTGACAACAGCGCTGCATTTTCTGGCTCCGCAGCAATGATCTTGATGTCAGGTCGGGCTGCTTTTAGCACCTCGCCGGTACCCGTCAAGGTCCCGCCGGTGCCCCAGCCGGTAACCCAGTAGTCCAGGCGCTCGCCAGCAAAGTCCGTGAGGATTTCTGGTGCCGTGGTGTTGCGGTGATAGGCCGGGTTGGCCGGATTATCGAATTGCTGGGTTAGAAACCAGTTGTGCTTTGCGGCTAGCTCCTCCGCCTTTTTAACCATGCCGGATCCGCGTTCTGCAGCGGGCGTCAGAATGACCTTGGCGCCTAGTGCACGCATGATTTTGCGACGTTCAATAGAGAAGGACTCGGCCATGGTGGCTACAAACGGGTGCCCAAATACGGCGCAAACCATGGCTAAGGCAATGCCGGTGTTGCCAGAAGTTGCTTCGATAACCGTTTGCCCAGGCTTGAGCGCGCCAGAATCTCGAGCGTCTTTGATCACCGCGTAGGCAAGTCGGTCTTTAACCGAGGCCAAGGGGTTAAAAGATTCGACCTTCACGAAGAGCTCAATGCCCTTCGGTGCAAGACGGTTTAGTTTGACGATAGGGGTATTGCCGATCGTTTGAAGTATGTTGTCGTATTTCATGAGTCTGCACCCGAATTGGTAGCTTGTGATTATGAGCAAGTTACGCTGGGAAGTCTTGCTCGGGCCTTAGGTTACCAGCTGGTTGTTGGTAGCTTCCCTAGGCTGCTCAGGCAGGGTAATCTCAAGGGCTGTGCGCGAGTGACGTGCACTAAGAACGATTTTTCTTAGCTTCTTAAACTAGCTAGTACAGTGGAGTTCATGGCAAACGCAAACGCAGGTGCATTAACCTTATTAAGGAATAGTTGGCTGTTCAAAGACTTGGACACGTCCATCATCGCGCGGCTGGGTGAGCTTTGTGCAACCCGTCAGTATGCCAAGGGTGAGGTTGTGTTTGTTCAAGGCGAAAACGGCGATGCTTTGTACGGTGTGGTAGCGGGCGAGATTCGGGTTAGCGCTAACTCGGCACAAGGGCAAGAGATGCATCTCAATGTTATCCAGCCCGGTGAAATCTTGGGGGAGATCGCTTTGCTAGATGGCGGGGCTCGCAGTGCTTCAGCTATTGCAACCAAAGCCTCCATGTTGCTAGTGATGCCACGTGATGCGTTTTTGAAGTTGCTGGAACAAGAACATTCGTTGGCCTCGCATTTCATGGTGTTGCTGTGCCAACGAATTCGCTGGATCAGCGAGATTGTAGAAGACGAAGCTTTTCGTTCGGTACCCATGCGCCTGGCCCGCCGGGTGGCCATATTAGCGCGCTTGCATGGAGAAGAAACCGAGGAAGGCACCATTCTGCGCTTGTCACAACACGATCTGGCGCAGTTTTTGAACGTCTCCCGCCAAGTGGTCAACGTGAACTTGCAACAGTGGCAGCGTGATGGGTTGGTTGCGCTATCGCGCGGTGCGGTTGTGGTGAAAGATTTTGATGGGCTGGACTACGCGTCTGTCGCCAACACGTAGTTATATTCTGAAGACTGCATCTCCTGCAGTCGGCTAATAATTTTGCCAAAATCTGCTGCTTCACCGGTCGAAGAAAGCTCGCTTGCAAATAGTTGGGCTAGCGGCACATCTGCTGCAACCAGCAAGCGTTTCTTAGCATCGTAGATAAGCTCAACAAGCCAGGCAAAGCGACGTGCGGGGTCTTCTTCGGTGAGCGCCGGTACGTTCGATAAAATGATGGTGGGAAACTGGGTGACCAACGCTAAGTACTCTCGGTAACCCAGCGGGCTTTCGCACAATGCGCTATAGCTAAACCAAGCTATACCGCCCGCACGGCTGATACAGGGCACGCTGAGTCGCCCTAGATCTAGCGGTTCGGCGGTGACCGGGCCTTCCGCTAGACGTCCCACAATTTGTCGCAATTTAGCTAGGGTTTGTTCGGTGACTGGGTGTTGGTACAAATCCGCAGCGCCGAGCTTGTTGGCACGGTAATCCTGGCCAAAATCCAGCTCGCGTTCTTGGCAGTGTTTGCCGAGTGCTTTGATGGCTTGGCTGCGTTCTTCATCGGCCATGGCAACGCCTGCAAAAACCGCGCTGGAGGTCATGTTTGAGCTGATGCATAACACCGTGCCTTGTCGCCACCAGGCAGCAAATAGCGCAAGTAGCAAGCGTGCACCGGTTAAATCCAAAAGGTTCAGTTCATCTAGGCATACCAAGCTGCCGGGTGGGGCCAACAACTTAGCCACCCGCCGTACAGCCTGCTTGTCACCTTGCGCCTCGTGGAGTTCATCCAATAGGTGGGCCATGATCTCGTGAAAGTGATAACGCCTGCGCGCCGTGGCTGGCAAGGTCTGGTAAAAGGCATCTAGCAGGAAGGTTTTACCGCGCCCCGCGGGTCCATGCAGATACAGTCCTTGAGGCGCTTTGTAGGCGAACCCCCAAGGGCGGCTGCGTTGCTGTTGATAATGTTGGAACGCGGCGGCCAATGTATCCAGCTCTTCTACCAAGGCCTGTTGCTTAGGATCTTGGCGAATGCGGCGTGCACTGACCGCCTCCTGGTAGAAGGTTTTCAAGGTGTTGGGTGCTGCTTGCTTCGTGGCTAAGCGGCTTTGGGTGATTGCGATCAGGCTTGCAACAATCCCAAGCATAAGTAGCAAGGCGGCCAGCCATACCCCAGGGCTAGCGCCCAGTGCGCTGTAACTGCTGGCGACAAGGCCGGCGGCTGCTGAACTGAACAGCAGCCCATGCCAGAACCGGGTGGGTTGGAGTAAGGTGAGCGCGCCTGCGGCTAAAAAGGCGCCAAGGGTGCCTTGAGCTAGAGCCAGCGCCAAGGAAGGTTGACCCGCATCTGGCCCCGCGGTCAGGTTGATATCCTGGATTGAGCCGACTTGTTGCGCTAGCAGGTAGATAGCAAAGGCGCTGAAACCCGCGAGTGTCAAGCCGAGCAACGCAAAACTGGCGACCGCTATTCGTTGGCTGACCATAAACTGGGATATATCGCTGATTGTGCACCGCTAGCGCCGGGTGCGGGGCTCCATTTTACACTTAGGTTCTGACCTGGGATAGCTTAGAACCCCTAGCACTGTCTATTGTTCGTAAATCCTACCTTCGCAGTCTGCAGTTGAGTTGGCTACAATCAGGCTTTGTTGCTTAGCTAGAGTTACGCTTATGAAATGGCGCACCGGACGTAGAAGTTCCAATGTAGAAGATCGACGTGGTGAAAACGCGGGTGGTTTTGGTGGTGCAAACCGAGGCCGTCCGGCGGCTAAAATTGGCGGTGGCTTGGGTGGCATCGGCATTATTGCGCTCATCGCGGTATTTTTGCTTGGTGGCGACCCCATGAAGTTGATCGGCGACATGCTTGGTGGTGGCCAGGCGGCCTCTCAGCCGCAACCAAGACAGCAGATCCCAGCCCAAAGCCGTACTCGCAGCCAGGGTGCAGATGAGCAGGCGGACTTTGTGTCGGTTGTGCTGGCGGATACCGAAGACACTTGGAAAATGTTGTTTAAGCAGTATGGCAGCCAGTACATAGAGGCGCCTTTGGTTTTGTTTGAAGGTGGGGTGCAATCCGCCTGTGGTTTTAACACCACGGCCAGTGGCCCGTTCTATTGCCCAGGCGATCGAAAGGTTTACTTGGACCTTGGTTTTTTTCGTGAGCTCGACAAGCTGGGTGCGCCGGGTGACTTTGCGCGGGCTTATGTCATTGGCCACGAAGTGGCGCATCACGTGCAGAACATCACCGGCCTGTTGGCGAAAACCCAAGGGCTCCAGCGTCGCGCTAGCAAAACCCAATCCAACCAAATTCAAGTGCTTGTTGAGCTTCAGGCGGATTGTTACGCGGGTGTTTGGGCACACCACGCGGAGAAGCAGCGTGATCTGCTTGAAAGCGGTGACGTTAATGAAGGCATGCAGGCGGCTGCCTCTATTGGTGATGACCGTTTGATGGCTAATGCAGGGCGGGCGGTGCGCCCAGAATCATTCACTCACGGCTCATCCAAGCAGCGTGTTGAATGGTTTAAGCGCGGCATTGCCAGTGGTGATATTCAGCAGTGCGATACCTTTGCCGCAGCAGGCCTGAAGCTTTAGCGACTACCCTTGGTGTTAGCTACCGTTGTTGATATTCGCCACTGGCTGCACGAGGACGCAGCGCAGCCCATCGCGCTGCGGCACAAGCGTGATCGTGCGTTGGCGCTGCTTGAGCCGGCATTGGCCACGATTGCGGTTGGTCCAAGCGCCAGCAGCCTAGAACCCCATCGATTAGATTCTAAGGCGCAGACCGCTCGGGTTGTCACTTGGTGGCAACGCTTAGAGGCGGAGCCGACACCAAATCGTACGGCGTTGGTGGCGAAAATTCGCTTAGCCTTGCGCAGTGCTCCCTTTCTGCTAGGCCTGTTGGGGCTTGCCTTGGGGGCTGGGGCCGCTAGTGCGGCCTTGGCTTACGATGGTTCGCATCCGGTGAACCTGATTGCGGTGCTGATGCTGCTAGTTGGACTGCCCGGGGTGTTTTTGCTGCTGACCTTGCTGCTGCTGCCAGGACGTATGCCTGGGCTGGGCTGGTTGCAGCAACTTCTAGCCAACCTCAACTTAGGTCAGTGGTTGACTCGCTGGCTTAGCTACAAAATCGCCACTCAAGATGATCAACCGTTGGATACGCTTGGCCTTAGTGCTCTGAGCGGTTGGCGGGCATCGCGGTCCGCTGCGGCGCGTGTGGGTAAATGGTTGATGTTGGCGATATCCCAAGCCTTCACCATTGGATTTTTTGTTGGCGCATTGGTTGCGCTCTTTGCCTTGGTGAGCTTCACCGATCTTGCCTTTGGTTGGAGCACAACCCTTGAGCTGGCACCCCAAAGTGTTGCGAATTGGGTGCAGACTTCTGCGCTCCCTTGGGCGGCTTGGCTGCCGCAAGCGGCGCCGAGCGCTGAGTTGGTCCTGCAATCTCAGTATTTCCGTGCGGCGGGTGCACCAGCAAATGCTCAACAGCTAGGCGGGTGGTGGCCTTACCTAGTCATGTGTTTGCTGATCTACGGTTTGTTACCTCGGTTGCTGTTGTTGTTGGTGAGTCGCTGGCGGTTAGCAAAAGCAACACAAGGTTTGTTGCTGGATGACCCGCAAGTGGATGCATTGCTTGAGCGCTTGGAGACACCCTGGGTTGAGCGCAGCATCAGCGCACCTGAAACCGATATCGGCACCGGCATCGCGCAGCCACCTGCAGCGGTTGGTTTGCCCCAGGGACGCTATGCGCTCGTCGTTTGGAACCAAGCGGTTGCCCCTGCGCCCATCATGGCTTGGCTGCAGCAGCGACAGGTAGAGTTAGATGCACAGGCGTTGCAACTCAGTGGACATCGCGCGGCCACGCAAGGCTTAGCTAGTGTTACCGAGCAGTTGGTGTCGGTTCAGCACCTGGTTGTGGTTACCAAATCCTGGGAGCCCCCGCTGCTGGAATTGCATGACCTGTTGCAAGCCTTAGCAAAGCTGCTCAAGCCAGAAGGTCGGGTTATGGTGCTGCCGCTGTCATTGGCTTTGGTTGGTAGTATGTCTGATGAGCTAAGTGATGCTGACGTTAGCGCTAACCAACTCAGCGCGGTTGATGAGCGAATATGGCAGCAGTCGATTGCATCGCTAAACAATCCAAAAATATTGTTGGCCACTAGCGATGAATAAGATGGGTGCTGACTCGATACCAAGCTTTGCGGTGGTGGGTCACCCCAACAAAGGTAAGAGCAGCATCGTCGCCACTTTGGCTGAAGATGATGACATTGCGGTGTCTGCGGTGCCTGGCACTACTCGTCAATCCCGTGAGTTTACCTTGGTGGTTGATGGCCAGCCTTTGTATCAACTGGTTGATACCCCAGGTTTCCAGCGCGCGGGGGAGTTGTTGGAGTGGCTCCAAGCGCAGCCGGGTGACGCCGCCACCCGGCCGCAGCGTGTCAGTGACTTTGTGCAGCAGTTTGCTGCTGATCCACGGTTTTCAGACGAGTGCCAATTGTTGCAGCCCATCCTGGCCGGTTGCGGCATCTTGTATGTGGTGGATGGCACCAAGCCTTACGGTCCTGAGTATGAGGTGGAGATGGAAATTCTCCGCTGGACTGGTCAACCGCGCATGGCCCTAATCAATATGATTGGTGAAGGGGACTTTGTTGCCCAGTGGCGCGAAGCCTTAGGGCAGTACTTTTCCATCGTGCGCCAATTTGATGCGATGTATGCGGATTTTGATACGCGCATTGACCTGTTGAATGCCTTTGCTGAGCTTGATGAAGCGGGTAAACCCGCGTTGCAGCAGGCCGTTAGCTTGTTGCGCACGGAACGTGAGCGTCGCCTGCAGCGTAGTGCAGGGGTGATTGCTCAATTGGTGGCGCATGGTTTGACCGCAACCCAAACCACGCGTTTGGGTGAGCTGCAATCCGCCCAAGAACCGCAGGCAAAGCTTGAAGCGCGCCTTAAAGAGGACTTGGCTAGCAGCGAGCTGCGAGCCCGCGGGCGCATAGAAGATTTGTATCGACACTTTCATCTTGACCGTCTGAGTAGTGGCCAAGATGGTGGTAGTGCCGCAACGATGATGAACCAAGATTTGTTTGCCACGGAAAGCTGGCAGGTGTTTGGGTTGTCTCGCCAGCAATTGGTGGTCACGGGTGCACTCTCCGGTGCGGTTGCGGGCTCCGGTTTGGATCTGGTGTTAGGTGGTGCCTCGCTTATGCTCGGAGCTGGTATTGGGGCAGCACTTGGTGGCGCTAGCGCTTGGTTTGGTGCGGGGGAGCTGGCTAAGGTTCGTGTGCTTGGGCAGCAACTGGGTGGTCGGGTGCTGGAAGTGGGGCCGGTGCAAGATGTGAACTTCCCTTGGGTGGTGCTCGGGCGTGCCTGGCTGCATCATCGGCTCATCGCTGAACGCAACCATGCGCGGCGAGAGTCCATGGCCTTAGATGCGCAACTGGCCACCCATCAAATGGACAGCGTGCCAAAGGAGTTGCGGCGCCGTTTACAGCGTTGCTTTGTTGCCATCCGTAAAGGCGACGATGCAGCTCAGGCGGAGCAGCGCTTGGCTGAAGCCATTGCCGAGCTACTCAGAACTGCCCCCGACACGATGCATACAACAACCCCATAGGAGAGCGATCATTAACCAACTGCCAGGACCTGAGCTGGGTTTAACGCGTGCAACTCGTGGCCGTGATGCGAGCTCCCCAGCGGAGATACCGCTGGTGGGTTGGCGGGATGTGTTGCTGCGTGTCATGCACGAGGCCAAGCTGGATAACCTCACGCTGATCGCTGCTGGTATGGCGTTCTATGCCATGTTGTCGGTGGCCCCAACCTTGGCCGTTATGGTGTCGTTGTATGGGTTGTTGGTGTCACCTGAGCAAGTGCAGTCGCAAATTGAGCTGCTCTCTAGCTACTTGCCACCGGATGCAGCGGCAACCGTGTTAACCCAGATGCAGGGTGTGGCGACCGCGGAGCAAGCCTCGCTGGGTTGGGGTATGGCGTTGGCTGCATTGATCTCGCTGTGGAGTGCCTCCAAGGCGATGAAGTCGCTGTTTGGTGGGTTGAATACCGTTTACGAAGAGTACGAAACGCGCAGCTTTTTGGTTTTATCCGCACAATCTTTGCTCTTCACCTTAGCCGGTATCATCATGCTTGTGGTGATGTTGTCCGTAGTCGCTTTGTTACCGGTATTGCTGGATGTCTTAGCTTTGCCTGGCTCGCGCGAACTCATGGTACGAGTGCTTAGCTGGCTGGTAATCGCGGGTGTGGCTTTGGTCGCATTGGCGGTGCTGTATCGTTACGGCCCCTCTCGATCAAAACCTCAGTGGCAGTGGGTGACCGTTGGCGCTTTGTTTGCCTTGGTTATCTGGTTGGCTAGCTCCATGGCGTTGTCTTGGTATGTAGCCAGCTTTGATAGTTACCAGCGCACTTACGGCTCGCTTGGAGCAGTAGTTGTGTTGCTGATGTGGTTCTTTTTGTCAGCCTATGCGGTATTGCTAGGTGGCGAATTGAATTCAGAGCTAGAGCATCAAACACAAATTGATAGCACCGTTGGTGCACCACAGCCGATGGGCCAACGCGGTGCTAAGGTTGCGGATACTTTGGGGGCAATTCCCAGTTGGCGCTCGCCGGCCGGGCGTCCAGCGACCACCTTGCCAGCAAATACGCTATCTGACCGCTCACTTCCCTAAGGTGGTTTGGCCGTTGCAGGCTAAGCGACGCCCGGATTTTCAATGGTTTCTCCGGGCTCGGCATCGATTACCTGCCTAACCGCTTCTGCTAGCTCTTGCTGGGTGTAGGGCTTTTGCAGGTAGCAATCAACACCATCACTGGAGCGGTCAGCGCCGCCACCACTAATCAGTATGACCGGTAAGGCTGTCGGCAGCTTGCGCAGCTTACGAATCAAATCTGTCCCCGTCATATAGGGCATGCTTTCGTCGGTGATCAGCAAGTCGTAGTTGTTGGCATTGGCTTGCAACTCCACCCAAGCTTCTTCCCCGTTGTAGGCCAAGGTTACGGCGTAGCCGCTGCGGCTTAACAGTTGCTTGGCAATGTTGGCGATGCCTTGGTCATCGTCAACAAAGAGAATTCGTTCATTGCCGCTCGGCATCCGGTCATTGGTAGGTGAGCTTAAGGTTCGACTGGGGCGCTCAGAGATATGGCCGGTGCTAAGCGGCAGCAATGTCGTGAAGGTACTACCTTTGCCCATTTCGCTGTGCACTCGAATAGCGCCGCCAAGCTGGCGCACAATCCCGTGGACCACCGATAGCCCCAGCCCGGTACCTTGAGATTTGGACTTAGTTGAAAAGAACGGGTCGAAGATACGTTGCTGTACCTCGGTGGACATACCGTGGCCATCGTCAGCGACAATCAACCGCACATACTCACCGGGGTCAACGGGTGTTTCTATGCTGCCCTGTGGCGAGGCTTCCACCTTGCCGATGATTAAGGTGTCGAGCTTGACGATCAACCGGCCGCCGGTTTGATCCATGGCTTGATGGGCGTTGGTGCATAGGTTAGTAATGAGTTGAAGCAGTTGGGTTGGGTTGGCGAGCACCAAGGCATCTGGTGCGCTGACCTCTAGGTTTAGCTCGATATTGCTGGGTAAGATGGGTTCAATAAGCTGTAGCGCTTCTTGCAAAACAGCGGCTGGTGCAACCTGCTCTGGTCCCTGTTGCTCGTGACGGCTGAAGGTTAATATGCTGTCGATCAGTTCGCGTGCGCGTCGAGCCGAGGCTTCTAGTCGTTTTAAGTTGGTAGTCACCGGGCTGGTTTTTGGTAGATCACCTAGGCTCAGCTCTGTGTAACCCATGATATTGCTGAGTATGTTGTTGAAGTCGTGGGCAATGCCGCGTGCCAGATTACCCAAGGCTTCCATTTTTTGCGCTTCGCTCATCCGTCGTTCCAGCTCGCGAAGCTGGGTCATGTCCATGCCCGAGGTAATGATTCTTGCTGTCCCTGGTACATTGCTACGGGTTCTGGTGGTATGCCAAGCGATGGTGCGAAGCTCGCCGGTGCTGGTTGTGATGGGTGACTCAAAGTAGCCGAAGGATTCGATACCGCTAAAATGTTCGCGCACGCTAGGGTGAGATTCTTTGGGAATCAGCAAATCGTAAAAGTTGTGCCCAAGCAGTTCGTTTTGATGGTACCCAAGAATGCGCTCGCCTTTTTGGTTGACCCGTACGATTTCACCGTTGTCTTCAAGTACCAGGATCATCACCTCAACAATGTCGAGGTATTGTTGGTTAATTTGCTTCTCCGCCACCAGCGCGCGCTCTTGTACGCGGCGAAGTTCTATCTCGGTGCGCAAGGTCTGATTCTTGTTACGTATGGCCATTGCGTTGCTTTGGAGTTGGCGCATATTTAGGTAGATTGCCAAGAGCACCAATGCGCCTAACGCTGCGTACAAACCCCTGGCTAGCGGAGTATTCCAAGGTGCCGCCAACATGGTGAAAGGTACGTTGAGACGGCGCGCCGACCAGACGCCGTCGCTGTTTGCCGCTCGTACTTGAAACTGATAGTCCCCGGGAGCCAGGTTGGTGAAGCTGGCTTGGCGTGTGCTGCTGATGTTGCTCCAGTTGCTGTCGAAGCCAAGCAGACGATGCTGATATTGGTTTTTGTGCGATTCGGTAAAATCCAAAGCCGCAAACTCGAAGCTAACCAAAACGTCGGTGTGCTTCAGCTCTAGTTTGTGCCCAGGATTAGTGGTTTTTTTACGAAGCTCAGGCAGCAAATTGTGGTGGTGGCCTCGGGTAAAGCGGGTGAGCGCAATCTTTGGCGGGTGCGGATTGGTACTGATGGCCTGGGGATCAAACACATTGAAGCCATTGATTCCGCCAAAAGCCATGCGGTTATTGAGCGTTTTGTGCGCAGCGGCAAAATTGAATTCGCTGTGCTGTAGGCCATGGGTTGCGGTAAAGGCGGTGAGTTTGTCGCTGTAAGGGTCAAGGCGAGCCAGTCCAGCGTTGGTGCTAAACCAAATAATACCGGTGTTTTCTGACAAGATGGCGTGAACAGTAGCGTCAGGTAAGCCTTCAGCACGGCCATAGCGCTGGAAGATTGCGTTGTTGGCCGCTCGGTCCGACAACCGCCAACGGTTCAAGCCGTTTTGATCCGTCCCTATCCAAAGATCCCCTTGTGTGTCTTTATGCAAAGCGTAAATGACATTGCTACTCAGGGCGTTAGGGTCGGCGGGGTTGGAGGTTATATGCTGAAAACGTTGGTTGGCAACGTCTAAGTGGCTCAAGCCGCCACCGTTGGTCCCAACCCAAAGGTTGCCATTTTCGTCTTCAAGCAGCGACAAGACGCTGGCAGAGCTGATGCTATTGGTGTTGGAATCGGGCAAGTACTGCGTGAGCTGTTGATCTTCACGATTGTATGAGAACAACCCCGCGGTAAAGGTGCCGATCCAGAGCGTACCGGCTTTGTCTGTTAATAGGCTGGTAACGCCGGTGGGGGTGTCCGATAGCTTGTCAGCAAAGGGTTGCGTTACATCCTTTGCACCCGGTGCTAGATAATTAAGCCCGCCCAGCATGGTGCCAATCCAAAGCCCCCCTAGGTCATCAAACTCCAAGGCAAATATGCGGTGATCTTTAAGGCCGCGGATCGGCGCCCGAATGGTCGAAATTTGGTCTATGACCTTAGTATTTAGGTCAACCCGGTTAATGCCATCGTGGGAGCCAACCCATAGCTCATGAGGATTGTTTTGCGCAAAAGCGGTCACGTAGTTGCTGCTTAAGCCGGTGCTATCTCCCTGACCCTGCCGATAGGTGGTGAATTTGTCTAAATTTGGGTTCCATTTATTGGCACCATTAAATGTACCGACCCAAATCACCTCACCTTCGTCTTGGAAGAGTGAGATCACATGGTTGTCGCTGATACTCTGGTTTTTTGTGCTGCGATGTCGGTAGAGCTCGAAGGTTTTGGACTTTGAGTCGAATCGCAGCAGGCCGTTGCTATAAGTGCCAATCCAGATAGTGCCGCTTTTGTCGATCAATAGGCTGGTGAAACGATGGTTTGCATTCGGCCGGGTACCTAGCGAATTTTGGAAAAGCTCCGCTGAGCCGTCACTGGCCAAGCGGTACAGCTGGCCGTATTTCGTGGCCACCCACAGGTTGCCATTGGCATCTTCTGCTAAGGCGGCAACTTGGGTAGAACCAATGCTCGCGCTGTAGTCATTCAGGTTGGTGGTCTTAGTGTTGTACCTTAAGAGCCGTTTGCCGTTGGCTGCGACCCATAAATACCCTTGCTTATCGAGCAGCAACCGATCGATTGTTGGATTTGGCCCAAGTGCTGCAATATCAACTCGACTCACTTGGTTGTTGTTGATGCGGTTAAGGCCCGTTTTGCTGCCTACCCAGAGGCTGCCGTTCTGCCCCGCAGTCATGCTGTTTACTTCATTGTTAGCCAGACTGTTGCGGTTATTAGGATCGTGCAGAAAACATTGGAAAGAACCGGTGTTACCGTCGGTTTTGCAGATCCCGGAGTTGTCAGTGGCAAACCACATATTGCCCTGGCTATCCTTGCTGATCTGTTGCACCCAGTCTTGGCTTATACTGGTTGAATCCGCAGGATCATGGCGGAAGGTTTTGAAGTGATAGCCGTCGTAGCGTGCCACACCAGATTGGGTAGCAAGCCAGATAAACCCTTGGTCGTCTTGGTTGATCGCGTGAACGACTGCTTGAGGTAGCCCGTCATCAGCGGTGAGATGTTGGAAGCGCGGTGAAGCCTGTGTCTGCATAGCGTGACACAGCCCACCGATAACTAGGACAAGCAGTGAAAGCGTTGACCGGAACTGAGTTAAAGCAACTCGTTCTAGGCAGCGTTTGCGAATTTGGGAAGCATTGTTCACGCGCTAAAAGTGACCCTCCATTCAGCGGCCAGCATACCTGTTCTTTGGGGTTGGCGGAACAACGGCTCGTTACAACTAGGCTTTACAGAATCTCTTTACCAAAATGGGGCTATCAAATGAGTTTGCAAGATCAAGATCGATGGAACGAGCGCTACGCACAGCAAACCTATGGGCAGCGTCGTCATCCAAGCACTTTATTGCAGCGGTGGGTTGGGCAACAAGTTGTTGGAGAACCCGTTGCTTGGGATGTAGCTTGTGGCACCGGGCGCAACCTTTTGTATTTAGCTCAGCGCGGATATTCGGCGATAGGGCTGGATATTGCGGATGTTGGATTGGTCCAGGCCCGGGAACAATTGGAGCAGGCGGGGGTTTCTGCTCAATGTATCCTGCATGATCTTGAATCGCCCAGCTTACCCAAAGAACTTACCCAAGCACCCAAGCTTATTGTGGTGTTTCGCTATCTAAACTTGGATTTGCTGCCTAAGTTGGCCGCTAGGCTGGCGATCGGTGGGCGATTGATTGTTGAGGTGCATCTGCAGAGCACTGAAACGGTGGGTGGTCCGGGCAGTTCGCGCTTTCGAGCAGCGCCGGGTGCCGTGCGGCAGGCCGTTCTAGATCAACAAACAGGTCAACAACTAGAACAACCAGCAAAATCTGAGGTAACGACTGGCCAATTGGTGGTTGAACATGACTACGAAGGGCCGATAACGGACCCAGACGGCAGCCCCATGGCGCTGGCCCAACTAGTGGTTCGGCGGCAAGCTTAACCGGCCCACATGCCGCCGTTGGGGTACAAGGTTTGCCCGGTGGTGTAGCTAGATTCATCGCTCGCTAAAAATAGTGCGGTATTGGCAATCTCTAGGGCGGTGCCAAGCCGTCCTAGTGGTGTCATCCCTACCATCATCTCAACCCCATCGTCTTGATCTTGGAGCC
Source organism: uncultured Pseudomonadales bacterium (assembly GCA_938036875.1). Lineage (GTDB taxonomy): Bacteria > Pseudomonadota > Gammaproteobacteria > Pseudomonadales > Azotimanducaceae > CALHVX01. The sequence continues at coordinate 2,788 of CALHVX010000068.1, read as the reverse complement.
CTTGGGTCATGGGGGTCTCTATGAAGCCCGGACCAATCGCGTTAACCCGAATGTTGTGCTCGGCGAGCTCACGCGATAGCACGTTGGTGAGCATTGCTACGCCCGCTTTGGAGACGCAGTAGTCGGCTGCGCCGGGTAGCGGCACCCGCGCAGCCGATGAGGCTATGTTGATGATGCTTCCCGAGGTGCCCTGAGCAAGCATATGCTTAGCCACGATGCGATCGCTGAGCATGACGCCGGTTAGGTTGATCTGCAAAACCCGGTTCCAGCTGGCTAGCGGTAGGTTGATCAAGTTGGTATCTAGCACGTTGTCTTGGGATGTCTCGCCGCTGACATAGTTAGCGCTGGAGACCCCGGCAGCCGCCACCAAGGTGTCGATATGGCCAAACTCTTGCATGGCGCGCTCGGCGAGCTGGATGATGTCCTCTTCGGCGCAAACATCGGTTGGCACCGCTAGGGCACGCCCGTTGGTGGTTTTGCGAACTTCCTCTGCAGCAGCTGCGCAACGTTCTGCCACTAGGTCGGCGATCACAACCTCCGCACCCTCCGCCGCAAAACGCAGGGCGCAAGCTTTGCCAATACCGCTCGCGCCACCCGTGATCACGGCCACTTTGCCTTCTAGCCTTCCGATGCTCATATCCTGTTTCTCTCTATAAAGTTTGGTTAGTACTGTCGGCGCAAGTGGCTCAACACATCGGCGCGAGTCACTAACCCTAGAAATTCGCCGTCATCCATCACCGCTGCGCAGGCTTGGACGTCGAGCAAGGCCACCAAATTCTCGATGGACAGGTCTTTTTCAACCCGTAAAAAATTGCTGTGCATGGCGTCGGCTACGGCCTTATTAAACCGCTCCGGGGCACCAAAGGCGAAGCGGATAATGTCGTCTTCACTGATGATGCCAATCAGTTTGTTGTCTTGCATCACGGGTAGCTGAGAGAAACCCGCGTTGCGCAAACGGTTGTGGGCTGTGGTTAAGCCGTCTGATGGACCAACCGTAATGGTGGCTCGTTCATTGTGTGGGCGGCTAATAAGATCGCGCAGATCTTGGTGTAACTCGCGCTGGATAAAGCCTTGATCTACCATCCAATAATCGTTGTATAGCTTGGATAGATAGCGACTGCCGGTATCACAGGCGAAGGTCACCACGTTCTTAGGTTCGGTTTGATCTTGGCAATAACGTAGCGCTGCTGACAGCAAGGTGCCGGTTGAAGAGCCTGCAAGTATCCCCTCCCGATTGAGCAGCTCGCGCGCGCGGCGAAAGGACTCACGATCGCTGATGGTGTAAGCCTGCTTGGTCATGCTCAGGTCGCAGATTTCAGGGATGAAATCCTCGCCTATGCCTTCCACCAGCCATGAGCCGGCCTCAGTCATGGTGCCATCAGCGATGTATTGCGCCAGCACCGAGCCTTCTGGGTCGGCCAGCACCATTTCTACCCTAGGTGCTTGTTGCTTGAAGCAAGCGGTAAGTCCGGAGATGGTACCGCTGCTGCCGACCCCAACCACTACGGCATCAACCTTGTTGTCGAGTTGCGCCAAAATTTCGGGCCCGGTGGTGCGCTCGTGGGCCAACGCGTTATCTGGGTTTTCGAATTGGTTGATAAAATAGGCGCCGCGCTCCCCTGCAATTCGGGCACCTAGGTCTTGGTAGTACTCTGGGTGGCCTTGGCCAACATCTGAGCGGGTCAAGATGACCTCTGCCCCTAAAGCGCGAAGATTGTTGATCTTCTCTTGGCTCATCTTGTCTGGAACCACTAACACCATGGGGTAGCTCCGTTGGGTGGCAACCAAAGCCAGCCCTAGCCCGGTGTTACCAGCGGTTGCCTCCACAATAGTGGTGCCAGGTTTAAGATCCCCGCGCCGTTCCGCCTCTTCGATCATACTGCGCCCGATACGGTCCTTGATGGAGCCGCCAGGGTTTTGCGTCTCGAGCTTCAGGTAAAGGGTGCAAGGCCCGGTGTTAAACTGGCTTAGCCGAAGCATGGGGGTCGCACCCACCATGTCCAACACGTTATCGTAAACTTTCATCGGTTGCCGCCCGCTGATGAGGGTCCTAGGACGGTAGCAGAACCTAGCAAGAAAGGAGAGGGTATGTCTGTACCAGTAGAGTTCCATTTTGATTTTGGTAGCCCCAATGCTTACTTAAGCCATTTGGTGATACCCGATATTGCCTTGCGTACGGGGGTTAACATTCAGTATGTGCCGGTTTTATTGGGCGGCGTGTTTAAGCTGACAGGCAACATGTCGCCAGCGCAATCCATGGCGGGCATCAAAAACAAGCCGGAGTATCAGGCGTTAGAAACCGCTCGGTTTGTTGAGCGACACGGCATCACCCGTTATGAGCGTAACCCTCACTTTCCGGTGAACACCTTGCAGATTATGCGTGGTGCAACCTTTGCTCAGCAGCATGATGCCCAAGAGTCCGGCTACTACTTGCGCTATATCAACGCCGTTTTTGAACATATGTGGGGTTCACCGAAAAAAATGGATGAGCCGGATGTGATACAGGCGGCACTCACCGAATCGGGTTTTGATGCAGCGGCTGTTGTCGCAGGGGCATCGCAGCCAGAAGTGAAACAGGCGTTGTTGGAAGCAACTGGAGCATCGGTTGAGCGGGGCAACTTTGGTTCCCCCACCTTTTTTGTTGGTTCAGAGATGTTTTTTGGTAAGGACAGCTTAAGAGACTTTGAAGCTTGCATCTTAGCTAAGGCGGGGGACTAGCCATGGATCAGACGACACCAGCGATTAGCCGGTTTAACGTGCCAGACATTGACCAGTTACCGCCAGATCT
>CALHVX010000067.1 GCA_938036875.1 uncultured Pseudomonadales bacterium | reverse complement strand
CCCACAACCCAATTTAGCCGATTACTTAGATTTAGTGGCGTTAGGCACCGTTGCCGATGTGGTGCCTCTTGATCACAACAACCGAATATTGGTTGAACAAGGGCTACGTAGGATTCGCGCCGGTCGGGCGCGACCTGGTTTGCTGGCGTTATGCGAGATTGGCAAGCGTAAACCCAGTGAGCTAACCGCGGCGGATTTAGGTTTTGCTATTGGGCCAAGGTTGAATGCGGCCGGTCGATTGGATGATATGAGCATTGGTATACGTTGCCTGCTGGCTGAAGATATTGGTCAGGCGCGCAAGCTGGCCCAGGCCTTAGACCAACTCAACAAAACTCGACGTCAACTGCAGCAAGATATGCAGGCCGAGGCTGAACTAATTGTCGCGGGTCGAGGCAACAGTCGGGATATGGAAGAGTCCGCTGGCTTTGGCGTTTGTGTGTTTGATGAAACCTGGCACCAAGGGGTGGTTGGTTTGGTTGCGGGTCAGCTAAAAGAAAAGCTTGGACGCCCAGTCATTGCCTTCGCTGAGGCGGGGGTCGGCGCGCCAGGTGAGTTGAAGGGTTCTGCGCGTAGCATCCCAGCGCTGCACATACGAGATGTGCTGGATGAGATTGCCACGCGTTACCCAGGGTTGATCGAAAAATTTGGTGGGCATGCGATGGCGGCTGGTTTGTCCATTCGGCGAGTGCACCTGGATCAATTTACCCATGCATTTGATAGTGCGGTGCGGCGCCATTTAAAACCCCAAGATTTGACGCGCACCCTGCTCGTGGATGGTGAGTTGCAAGCCAACCAGCTAACGCTTGAGCTAGCTCAAGCGATCAAACATGGCGGTCCTTGGGGGCAAGCGTTCCCGGAGCCTCAGTTTTCCGGCACCTTTGCGCTGGTTAGCCAGCGGGTTGTGGGGGTTGGGCACTTACGGCTCACGTTGGATGCCGGTGCCGGTCTAGTGGAGGCAATCGCCTTTAACCAGGCTCCAATAGATCTTGAGCAGCATAGCCGCGTGAGCTTGGTCTATCGGGCGCAAGAGAATACTTACGCCCAGAACCCAACTTTGCAGCTCATGGTGGAGCATCTGGTCGCGTTGGCTTAAACTGCGCGGCTTCGAACCACCAACACCCACTGAGTCAGCAATACGCCATGGCGGAAATCACCTCCATTCGAGAACGAATCAAAGCCCTGAACGAGCGCGAGCAAGCGCTTCGGGGGTACCTTTGACTACGAAGACAAAGCTGCCCGGCTCGAAGAGGTAGAGCTGGAGCTTGCGGATCCCAAAGTTTGGGATGACCAAGAGCGTGCTCAAGAGCTGGGTCGAGAGCGCGCCCAGCTAGACCAGATCACTACTGTTTTAGGCAACATGCACAGCAGCTTGGCCGACTTAAGCGAACTGGCCGAGATGAGCGCAGAAGAAAATGATGCGGCAGCACTAGATGATGTGGATGCTGAGCTCGATGCGTTGGTTGTTGGCCTAGCGGCGCTTGAGTTTAGGCGTATGTTTCAGGGTGAGCTGGATCCAAACAATGCTTTCGTTGAGATTCAGTCGGGTTCCGGCGGTACTGAGGCCCAGGATTGGGCCGAGATGCTGCTGCGTATGTATCTGCGTTGGGCTGAGCAACGCGATCTAAAGGCGGATATTGTTGAGCTGTCAGCCGGTGATGTGGCGGGCATCAAAGGCGCCACCATTCAGATTACCGGTGAATACGCCTACGGCTGGCTTCGTACCGAAACCGGCGTGCATCGCTTGGTTCGAAAGTCACCCTTTGATTCAGGCAGTCGACGCCATACCTCGTTTGCGTCGGTTTTTGTGTCTGCTGAAATCGATGACAATATTGAGATTGAGATCAACCCGTCGGATGTGCGTACCGATACCTATCGCGCTAGCGGCGCAGGCGGACAGCACGTTAACCGTACGGATTCTGCTGTGCGCTTGACCCATCTACCAACCAACACCGTGGTGCAATGCCAGAGTGAGCGCTCTCAGCACCAAAACAAAGACAAAGCCTACAAGCAGTTGCGCGCCAAACTTTACGAGTTGGAGTTGCAACAACGCCGGGCAGAGCAGCAGCAGGTGGAAGACGCCAAAGCCGATATCGGCTGGGGCAGCCAGATTCGCAGCTACGTGTTGGATCAATCTCGGGTCAAAGACCTGCGCACCGGCATTGAGCGTACCGATCCAAATAATGTGTTGGATGGGGATATCAACGATTTTATTGAAGCGAGCTTGAAAGCTGGGCTGTAAACTATAAAGAAAACGATTGTGCGGGAGCTCAACTGTGACGGACGAGAACGATATTGTAGCGAATCGACGCGAGAAGCTGGCCCGTTGGCAAGCAACGGACGGTGGTTACCGCAACGACTTTAGACGCGACAGCCTCGCGGCTGATCTGCACGCAAAATATGCTGACGTAGATAAAGCGCAGCTCGAAGTGGATGCGGTACCTGCCGCCGTTGCGGGTCGAGTCATGCTGCGTCGCGTTATGGGCAAAGCCAGCTTTATCACGCTGCAGGATGTCAGCGGCGCGATCCAGTGCTACCTACGCAAGGATGATGTGGGCGAAGAGGCCTACGCCCAGTTTGACGACCTTTGGGATATTGGCGACATCGTTGGCGTGCGTGGCACCTTGATGCGGACCAACAAAGGGGAGTTGTCGGTTGCCGCAACGGACTTGGTGCTACTGAACAAAACGCTGCAGCCGTTACCTGAAAAGTTTCACGGCTTAACGGATCAAGAGGTGAAGTACCGGCGTCGTTACGTGGATCTTATGATGAACGAAGATTCGCGGGATCTGTTTCGTAAGCGTTCAAAAATTGTGCAACACATCCGTGATTTCTTTTTGGACCGGCAATATCTAGAGGTGGAAACACCCATGATGCATGCCATCCCCGGTGGTGCCACCGCGCGGCCTTTTGTCACCCATCACAACGCCTTGGACATGCCCCTGTATCTGCGCATAGCGCCCGAACTCTATTTAAAGCGGTTGGTGGTTGGTGGTTTTGAGCGTGTGTTTGAGATCAATCGTAGCTTTCGTAACGAAGGGTTGTCGACGCGACATAACCCGGAGTTCACCATGCTGGAGTTCTATCAAGCCTATAGCGATTACCAAGACTTGATGACCATGACCGAAGAGTTGCTGCAAAGCTTGTCAACCGCTGTGCTTGAGGGCAAACCGGCAATGTTGGGTGAGACCCAGATCGATTTGAACAAGCCGATCGAGCGCCTAACCATGTTGGAGTCGTTGGTGCGTCATGGCGGCTTTACCGAAGCTCAAGTGGAAGATGAGACCGCGTTGCGCGGGATACTGTCCGCTGCCAACGTGAACTTGGTCGACACCTGGGGCTTAGGTAAGCTGCAGATGGAGCTGTTTGATCTTCGGGTGGAGGGTAAGCTGCAGATGCCAACCTTCATCACCGAATACCCGGCGGAGGTCTCGCCGCTAGCCCGACGCAACGATCGCAACAATGCCGTGACCGATCGCTTTGAACTCTTTATTGCCGGGCGTGAGTACGCCAACGGCTTCTCGGAGCTCAATGATCCGGTAGATCAAGCGGAGCGTTTCCAAAGCCAGGTGCAGTCCAAAGATGCTGGGGATTTAGAAGCCATGCATTTTGATCAAGATTACATCACCGCGTTGGAGTACGGCTTGCCACCAACGGCAGGGGAGGGGCTTGGTATTGATCGCTTGGTGATGTTGCTCTGTGGGGTTAACACCATTCGTGATGTGCTGTTATTCCCCCACATGCGTAAGGTTCAAGGCGACTAGCGCATGCCCACCGGCGAGGTGCAATTGGATGAGAGCTGGCGCCTGGCGCTAGCTGCCGAGTTTGATGCACCCTATATGCGCGCGCTTCGCGCTTATCTGGTAAAGCAAAAGCAAGCGGGCAAGGTGGTGTATCCCGCGGGCAACAAAATTTTCCATGCCTTTGATAGCACCCCATTACCCCAAGTTCGGGTCGTGATTCTTGGCCAAGACCCTTACCACGGACCCGGGCAGGCCCATGGCTTGAGCTTTTCGGTGCCTGCGGGGGTGGCTCGCCCACCCTCGTTGGTAAACATCTGCAAGGAGATCAAGGCTGATTTGGGTAGCGACAAATCGGGTGCCGAGCAAGGGTTTGATGGTCCGGGTGGTTGTCTAGACGGTTGGGCCAGTCAAGGCGTGTTGCTGTTAAACTCGGTACTGACCGTGGAGCAGGCTAGAGCGGCCTCACATCGGGGTCAAGGCTGGGAGCAGTTCACGGATGCAGTGATTGCAGTGATTAACGAGCAATGCAAAGGGGTGGTTTTTATGCTGTGGGGAGCCTATGCCCAAAAGAAGGGCAGCATTGTTGATGCCGCCAAACACTCGGTGTTGACGGCCCCGCATCCATCCCCTTTGTCCGCTCATCGTGGTTTTTTGGGCTGCAAACATTTTTCTCAAGCCAATGATTATTTGGTGGCTCAAGGGAGCAAACCCATCAATTGGTTTGCCGTGAGCTGACTTGTGAGCCTTGGGGTTAAACGCATTATTAGCAAACTCGCTACCAATGGTTAGGCTAAAAATTCATACCAACACTTATCTAACATTAACAATAAGGACATCACATGATCACATCGCCGACTGACAAGTTGCTGCTGGAGCAGCAAGGCAACACCCTGGTGATTACCATCAACAACCCAGGGGCCAACACCTTTGATGATGAAAGCTTGCCAGGCCTAAAAGCTGTGGTTGAGCAGGCCAACGCAAACAAAGATATTTATGCGCTGGTCATCACAGGTAGTGGTGAGAAGTTCTTTTCTGCGGGGGCCGATTTGAAGCTCTTTGCTAGTGGTGATAAAGCCGTTGCTTCGACTATGTCCTGCCATTTTGGTGAAGCCTTTGAGACCTTGTCAGAGTTTCGTGGTGTCTCTATTGCTGCTATCAATGGTTATGCCATGGGCGGTGGGCTTGAGTGCGCCTTGGCTTGCGATCTACGCATTGCTGAAGAGCATGCCCAAATGGCGTTGCCCGAAGCGACGGTTGGTCTGCTACCTTGTGGCGGCGGTACACAAAACCTAGCCTGGACTGTGGGCGAAGGTTGGGCCAAGCGCATGATCCTGTGTGGCGAGCGTATTGATGCCAGCACCGCAGAGCGTATTGGTCTAGTCCAAGAAACCGTCGCCAAAGGCGAAGCCTTGAACCATGCGTTAGCTCTGGCTGCTAAGGTTTCCAAGCAAAGCCCCCCGGCCGTCGCTGCCTGTAAGTCGTTGATTCAAATGGCTCGAGATGGTGATATCAACGGTGCTTACGCCACGGAGCGTGAATCCTTTGTTAAGTTGTTTGATACGGCGGACCAAAGTGAAGGTGTGAACGCCTTTTTGGATAAGCGTGCACCTGCTTGGATTAACGGTTAAGGATATTCAAATTGAGTAATCAGCAAGTAAAGCTGTCACCACCAACGCTGGATGATGCGCAGGCTGTGGTTGTGTTTAGTGAACACAAAACCAAGAGTGGGCAAACCCTAGCACAAGCCATGTTGAATGCGCCGGGAACCCTCAACTCTTTATCCTTGGAGATGATTGACCTGCTGCGCCCAGCGCTGAGCCACTGGGCAGAGCGTAGCGATGTGGTTGCGGTGTTGTTTACCGGCTCCGGTGACAAGGCGTTTAGTGCTGGTGGTGATATCACGGCATTGCGTGCTTCCATCGTTGCTAATCAAGAAGCTGGCAAAGTGGTGGACAGTTACCCCTTTGATTTCTTTGAGCGCGAGTACCGCTTGGACTATCAGCTGCATAACTACCCCAAGCCGTTGGTCGCCTTAGGTCACGGTATTGTAATGGGTGGTGGCTTAGGTGTTTTTGGTGGCTGTGCCCACCGCATTGTGACCGAAAAGTCGCGCATTGCACTGCCTGAAGTTGGGATCGGTTTGTTTCCCGATGCCGGGGCTACCTGGTTGCTGGGGCAAATGTCACCGCACTACGCAACCTTTTTAGCGGTTACCGGTAGCCAGGTTAACGCGGCAGATGCGCTGGCGGTTGGTTTTGCCAATCACAGCATTCCGGTAGACGAGCGTTCGAATCTACTGCCAGCGTTGTTGGCACTTGGTTGGGTGGGTAACGCTGAGGCAGATCATGAGGCAATTACGACCTTGTTGCATCAATTGCCACCAGCGCCTTTGCCCAACAGGCAGGTTGATGACATCCCGCAGACCCTAAACCCGGCTGGCACAACGGCAGAAGTGGTGGCTCGTATTGCCGCGCTTGAGGGCGGCGGTAAATGGATTGATCGTGGGGTTGCCTCGATGCAGAGCGGTTGCCCAGCATCCATTGGCGTGGCGGTAGAACAACTAAAGCGCGCGCCAACGCTCTCCATGGAAGCCTGCTTTCGCCTTGAGATGACCGTAGCAACACACTGCGCTAGATTTTCTGATTTTGCTGAAGGCGTTCGCGCTTTGTTGATCGACAAAGACGGCGCACCGCAATGGCAGCACAGCTCGGTGGCAGATTTGCCTCAGGCACACGTTGATCAACATTTTGTTGAGCCGTGGCCGCAAAACCCTCTTCATGATCTAGGAACCTAAACATGACAAATACTAAAAAGAGCATCGGCTTTGTCGGTCTTGGCAACATGGGCGGCGGTATGGCACGCAATTTGGCACAAGCGGGATACTCAGTACGAGTATTCGATCTTATGCCCGAAGCCGTGCAGGCATTGGTAGATTCACCTGCGGGGGCAAATATCACCGCGGCGAGCAGTGCTGCCGAAGCGGCAAGCTCTGTGGATGTGTTTATTAGCATGCTGCCTGCCGGGCGTCATGTTGATGGCCTTTATCTGGGCCAAGGAGATAGCCCTGGTGTGCTTGATGCCATGGCACCCAATACGCTCATCATTGATAGCAGCACCATTGATGCCGCAACAGCGCAAAAGGTGGCGGCGGCGGCTGAGCAGAAAAATCTATTGATGTTGGATGCGCCGGTTTCTGGTGGTACCGCGGGTGCTGACGGTGGCACCTTAACCTTCATTGTTGGTGGTGCGGATGCTGCCTTGGCCCAAGCGCGCGAATGTTTGGAAGTGATGGGCAGCAATATTTTTCATGCGGGCCCCAGCGGTAGCGGTCAGATTGCCAAGGTGTGCAACAACATGCTGCTTGCGGTACACATGGCGGGCACGGCGGAAGCCTTGGCGCTTGGGGTCAAGAACGGTCTGGATGCTGGGGTGCTTTCGGACATCATGAAGCAGTCTTCGGGTGGCAACTGGTCACTCAATGTGTACAACCCTTATCCTGGCGTGATGGAAGGCTCGCCTGCATCGCGTGAGTACGCGGGTGGATTTTTAGTGGATCTAATGACCAAAGATCTAGGGCTAGCGATTGCATGCGCAGAGCAATCCGCCAGCAGCATACCGCTAGGTTCTTTAGCCAAGCAGTTGTACAGCATGCACCGGGATGCCAATGATGCCGGACGCTTGGATTTCTCTAGCGTACAAATGTTGTTTGATCCTAGCGTGAAGTCTTAGCGGCGGCTAATGTTTTAGCCGCAGACGGGCGTTGCTAGAGAGCAACGCTGGTTTTTTTTTGCTACTGGCTCAGAGCGTACTGGGCTTGGATATTGATGGCCTCGATAAAGGCATCATCGGTAGGATCAATGCCCATATGGGCATAACCGGCGACCTCGTCGGTAGGCACTGTGGTTGGGGTACTGTTGATGCGCGCAACTTCGTGCACCGCCACCGACACAATGCTGATGTAATCAGGCGCTTCGGTGTGACGACTAAAATCTAGATAGTGGCTTGGCACCAACGCAATCGGGTCCGGAAATTCCCAGTGTTGCAAGATCATGGTGCCCATACTGCCGTGCAAGCTATCGATCACTTTATCCATGGTCATGCTGTCGCGTAGCAAGTGATCGTTCTCTTCCGCCCAAGCCAAGATGGGTAAGACACCAATGGTGTGGGTAAGTCCGGCTAACATAGCTTGGTCCACGCGCAGGCGCGTGTAAGTTTTTGCCAAGTAGGCGCTGATCGCGGCCACTATGGTGGCGTGTTGCCAAGTCTGCCGTAACTTACGGTCAACTAGCTCTGAAGTCGCTTGAAACATTTGCTGCATGGCAAGGCCAGTAGCAAGGTTAGCTGCGTATTCCAACCCCATGCGATTGATGGCCATAGGCAGCTCATCAATCACATGGACCCCGCGAAAGAGGGCCGAGTTGGCCACTCTTAGTAAGCTAGCTGCTAAGCCAGGGTCAGCGGAGATGACATTGGCCAGTGAATTGCCAGTGACAGCAGCACTTTCTGCCTCATCGCGAATGCGTAGCGCAACTTCTGGTGGGGTAGGTAGTTCTAATTCGTCTGCGCCGAGTGCGCTTTCCAAATCGGCGAGTATAACTGCCGCGAGATCGGCCATGAGCTGTTTCCGTGATCGGTGATGCTAAAAGTATAGACATCAATGCGCGGCTCACGCTGCTGACAAGGTGGTCTAGTTCTCGATTTTGTGGACCTGAAAAAGGGTTGGCTGCGATGAAGTGTCAGCGGAGGAGGTGGGGGTGTCTGCTGCGGCTGTTGCTGGCTCGATTGTGGGGCTGTGGCTGACGGTAGCCGGAAAAACCTCATCTTTAATGCTGACCACAGCCAGCGCCGTACCAAGGTGTGTACCTTCGCTGTTGGCGGCGATTTGCCAGTTGATGATCTTACCCACGCTGCGGCTGTCGTTGCTAAGGTCTGCTGCATCCAATGACTGTTGTGCCTTGCTGCCCGGATACCATTCCAGGCGGGCGAGCTGACGTTTTACACTGCCTCGATGTTGTGCCCGCGCGACAATTTCTTGACCCAAGTAGCAGCCTTTGTCGAAGTCGATGGCTCCAGAATCCGCAAGCCCCAGCATTTGTGGGAGGTATTGCTCGCTTGAGTGATTGGTCACCAAAGCCAGTCCGGCGCCTAGCAGTGCCCGGTTGAATTGGCTGTTGGGGGTGAGCAAAGGCGCTTGTTGCCATAACTCGATGGATTGGTCCAAGGTGGCTAGGCCTAACCAAGCCTCGCTTTGGGGGAGGGCAAAGGTGCGAGCAGTGAGTGCTGCTGGTACGGCCTGTGTGACCCCCATAATGACCACCCGTTCAGCGCTACGATTGTGTCCTTGGGCTTTTGCGAAGACCAAATATTTGTGCAGAAATGCCAAGCAGTGTTCCGCTAACGACTGGTGTACCAGCAACCAAAGGCTGCCTTGGGCATCCGTCGTTACCCAGCCATTGGCAACCACCCGGCCTTTTAGGTTGCATAGCGCGGTTGGCTGCCACCGGTCGGTCGCTAGCGCCTCGGTGTCACAGGTGAGGTAGCCCTGTAAAAATTTGGCTGCCTCAAGCCCATCAAATTCCAATACCGCTAGGTCTGCCGCCCAAGACAAGCCGGGCTCCAGTTCCAGCGCCGATTGGGACCCGGTGTCAGCAACTTCATGCCATTTCTCTAGACTCACGCACGCTACCCGTAGAAAAAACCCCTTCATTGTTGCGCGCGGACAGGCTAGTGTCGATCATTATTCACCCAGTACCTAAGTAGCAGAGCCATGAGCACCGGTAACCCCCCCACAGCCCCAGGCAATTCTGAGCCTGGCATTGAGATCCAAGCACCTGTTGAGGGTGATGCAACAGATAAGCGTGTTTATTGGCGTAGTCGTCGCGGCATGTCGGAGCTAGAGCAGCAACTGCTGCCTTATGTGGTGGCGCGTTACCCTGGGCTGCCGCCGGAGCAAAAAGCGCTGTATGCCCAGCTGTTAGAACTGGAAGACTGGGATATCTTCGATCTGTTGCAAGGTCGTGAGGTTGCTGCGGACCCAGCAATGCGTGAGCTGGTTGCCAAAATTATTCGGTTTGGCATCGATGGTGCGGACACTGGGCCACTGCAGCCATCCAGCTAGCTTGGGCCGACGATGTCCTGTGACAATACCTTGTGAACATGCCTGGCCATGACGCGTGAGATCTGTAGTGCGTTTAACCGCTGTTGTACTGGTCTTAGGCGTAGGCTGGGTTTGGGGTGGAAGTGCCGGTGCAGCCTTGTGTTTGTTGTGGTGGCGAACCCCTAGCTTTGCAAACGCGTGGAGCTGTCCGCTACCCTTTTGGGCGGGCTTGAAGGCTAGCTCAACCGTACCTAGCGACGGCACTAGCTGGCTCTGTCCATGGTTTGTCTTGCGCCGGCCTGTGTTTGATGGCTCGGCGCCGCGCCAACCCAACCAACCTGCATTCGAGATGGTCTATCGAGATGAGGTCGGGGCTGCGGAGTTTGCGCGTCTGCGTCGTGAATGCTTAGGTCGCGCAGATTAGCTGGTTGGCATTAGCGTGCTAAGACGGTCGGCGCCACCAGGGAACAAGATGGTATCTTCCGCTCGCTCATGCGTGTCCGGATAGTCTAGGTTGTAATGCAGCCCTCGGCTTTCCGTTCGAGAGAGTGCCGAGTCAACCGTCAGCTCTGCTACCTGAATCAAGTTACGCAATTCAATTAAGTCATTGGTGACATGATAGTGGCTGTAGTACTCGTGGATCTCTTGCTTGAGTACATCAATGCGACGGCGTGCGCGTTCTAGCCGCTTGTTGGTTCGGACGATACCAACGTAATCCCACATAAATCGACGTAACTCATCCCAGTTGTGGGCAATGACCACGTCTTCATCCGAGTTGGTTACTCGGCTTTCGTCCCAATGTGGTGCTTCTACTTTAGGTATCTCGCGATCCAGATGCTGTTCGATGTGAGCTGCCGCTGAGCGCCCAAAGACTAAACATTCCAACAAGGAGTTGGACGCGAGGCGATTTGCTCCGTGTAGTCCGCTGCAGGTTACCTCGCCGATCGCAAACAGGCCGGGTATATCCGTGCGACCGAAGTTGTCCACTACAACGCCACCACAAGTGTAGTGGGCGGCGGGAACAACCGGGATAGGGTCCGCGGCCATGTCGATGCCAAATTCTTTGCAGCGGCTTGAAATGGTTGGGAAGTGGGTTTCAATGAACGCTTCAGGTTTGTGGGTTATGTCGAGATGCACACAATCTAGGCCCAGTCGCTTCATCTCGTGGTCAATGGCACGGGCGACGATATCTCTGGGTGCCAATTCGCCGCGGCTATCGAAGCGTTCCATGAATCGCTCACCGTCGGGAAGTCGAAGCAAGCCGCCTTCGCCACGTACCGCTTCGGAGATCAAAAACGATTTTGCATGGGGGTGGTACAGGCAAGTGGGGTGAAACTGGTTGAACTCTAGATTTGCAACACGGCAACCGGCTCGCCAGGCCATGGCGATACCATCGCCGGTAGAGCTGTCTGGGTTGCTGGTATAGAGGTAAACCTTGCTTGCGCCACCCGTGGCTAGGATGACAAATTTTGCTTGGAATACCTCCACATGTTCGGTGGTGCGGTTGAGTACATAGGCGCCAGCAACGCGGTTCGGATAACGACCTAAGCGGGATAGGTTGATCAGGTCGATCGCAACGCGGTCGTTTAATAGCTCGATGTTAGGATGGTCGAGCACCTGTTGGGTCATGGTTTCGGTGATGGCACGCCCGGTGGCATCAGCAACATGGAGAACCCGCCGAAATGAGTGGCCGCCTTCTCGCGTGAGGTGATACCCATTACCCTCAACATCAAAGTCGACCCCCCATTCAGCCAACTGATCAATAGACTTCGGTGCCTCATTGACGACAAAATTGACTATATTTTCGTCGCACAATCCGGCTCCGGCCTCCAGGGTATCCGCAATGTGGGATTCTGCGGAATCGTCGGGGTCGGTCACCGCGGCAATGCCGCCCTGAGCCCAATGGCTGGAGCCGCTTTCGATGCCCCCTTTGCAAAGTACGGTCACTCTGGCTTTTGGGGCCAGGTGTAGTGCTGCCGATAGCCCGGCGGCACCGCCACCAATGATGAGGATGTCGGTTGAAAAGCGCTGGGTCATAGTTAAAGTGCCGGGTTCGATTTAGGGGCTAGCTAGTATACGTCGAACTCGTCAGAATACGGCGCCAATTGCTGCCTTTGAACGGTAGTATTGGCGGTTGCGGTGTCCAATGGATTATTTGCCCTACAAGGCAGTCCTTGAGTTGCACCGGCTGTCGTGGGACGACCAACACTCATTGAACATACAGGGCATGACGAAGCGTTGAGCAAAGACACTGACCAAGAGCTGGTCCGCCGAGTGCAATCAGGGGATAAGAGTGCCTTTGATCTGCTATTCAGCCGGTATCAGCAGAAGATCATCAATTTGATCAGTCGCTACGTCAAAGACAACTCTGAAGTCCAAGATGTTGCCCAAGAGGCCTTTATTAAGGCTTTTCGCGCACTGCCTAGATTCAGAGGCGAAAGTGCGTTTTACACCTGGCTCTACCGCATCGCCATTAACACCGCCAAGAATCACCTAGTTTCGCGGGGCCGAAGACCTCCAAATACGGATGTTGACATCGATGATGCGGAACTAAACCCCACTTCTACGGTCTTGCAAGAGGCGGAGAGTCCGGAAGCCGCCCTAGCGCGAGATCAACTTTCCAGTGGGATTGATGCAGCCATCGCAGAATTGCCAGAAGACCTTCGCAGCGCGGTAACTTTGCGTGAGTTTGATGGTCTGAGTTATGAGCAGATAGCAGAAATTATGGATTGCCCGGTGGGGACCGTGCGATCTCGAATTTTTCGGGCTCGTGAGTCCATAGAGCGGCATATAGAGCCGCTGCTAACGGGGCGACGGTAGCGCTTTTGCTATCGACAAGAGCTTGAAGAATGAACGCAAGAAGCAACTTAAGACTGAAGTACGAACAAAAGTGCAAACAAAAGTGCAAACAAATGAACTGTAGTAAGTGCCGGGTTGGTGCAGGAGTGGTGTGTGTCTGAGCGTTTGAAAGAATCCATGTCAGCCGTGATTGACGGTGAGGCGGATGAGTTTGAGCTACGTCGAGTGTTAGACGAGGTTGGTCATAACCCCCAGCTACTCCAAGCTTGGCAGCGCTTTCATGTGATAGGCGCGCACCTTAAAGCGGAGCAAGCGGGTGATGCCTTGTTGCCGGCCGGATCTATGCAGCATATGGCTGACGCTGTTTGGGAAGCCCTAGGTACGGAAGCGGCCCAGGCAGATGATCCCGATGGTGAGTGGCAAGCGACAGCCCAAGGCTTGATCGCACCAGGACCAACCTTAGTCACGGCAACCGAAGCTGAGTCCAAGCCGGCAAAAAGTGGGTTAAGTGCATTGACTGGGCTGGCAGTTGCCGCAAGCGTTGCGTTGATGGTGACCGTCGGTTTCTTTGCCTTGGAGCAGCAGCAAGAATCACAACCCCAGGTGGCAGAACAGTCGCTAAATATTGAAGGTCCTGTGTTCCAAGTGACTACCCAGGCTTCGCCAACAGATCTACAGCGAGCCAATGCTTACATGCTGCACCACGTGCAACAGACGGCGCTAAACAAAGCGGGTGTTGCCTCTTTTGTTAAGGTTGTTACTTTTGAGAAGCCGGAGTAATCCAAGCTCGCCGCTAGTGCGAGCGCTCAGTTTAGCAGCCTGCCTCACAGCAACGGTCACTGGGTTATGGTCAAGCGCACCAGCGTTTGCTGCAAATGTGGCGAGTCGCGATCTGGCTAACCCGCAGCAATGGCTGCAACGCATGGACCAAGCCTTTGAGCGTCACAACTACGATGGCAGCTTCAGCTATTTCACCGGAGCGGATCTAGCCAGCCTGCGCGTTGTCCATATGGTTATCGATGGTGTTCAGCGTGAGCGTCTGGTTCACCTTAACGGTGCGCCGCGCGAAATTGTGCGCCACGGAGAGGATGTGTCTTGCATCGTCATGCCTGGGGACGACTTGCTGGATATGGAGGTGAGCATGCCTGCGGGACCCTTTGCCCGCGCTTACGTTCGCCAGTTTGACAACATTGCCGATAGTTATAGCTTGTCCTTTTTTGGTACAGACCGTGTTGCTGGTCGCAGTGCCATTCGGCTTGCGGTTACCCCAAAAGATGAACACCGCTTTGGCTATCGGTTGTGGTTGGATGAAGACACGGCGTTGTTGCTACGCTCTGAGCTCATTGATGCCAAGGGTAAGCGCCTAGAGATTTTTCAGTTCACCAACATTACGGTGGGCGAGGCTGTGCAAGCAGAAGCCCTGGAGCCACAAACGGATGCAACCGGCATGGTTAGCCATTTGACCTTAGCCACAAATCAACCTGTATCCAAAGCGGCTCCTGAGGTCCGGTGGCATGCGGGTTGGTTGCCACCCGGTTTTGTGATGGCAGCATCCGAAGAGCGTCGCAAGAATAGCAATCTAACGCCGGTTAGCACCTCGGTGTACAGCGACGGTGTAGCAGCGTTTTCGGTCTTTGTCGAAACGATGCCGGCGGATGGCGCATCCACCATGGTCTCACGCAAGGGGGGGACTGTTGCGGTAACCTATTTGCTAGGCAAAGGGGATGCCAAACATTTAGTCACAGTGGTCGGCGAGCTGCCAACAGCAACCGCGCGACGCATCGCTAAGTCGATTAACTCAAGCACTACCGCCGCTCGCTAGGCGGCCATTTAGCATCCGCCTTCAACGACCAGCGCAGCTCCTATGGGTGGGACAACAAGCGCAGTTGTTGCCAACCTCTAGCTGCAGTACTTGTGCAGCCCCGTGTTCTGCTGGCGCAGGTTTGGCGCCCTTGGCATCGTCCCCTCTTCCTATAGCCAGTTTGGATTCTGACCTAAGGTCTCCAGACATCGCCCAGCCGTTGGCGGTGACCGTGGCTTTGGAGTCCACAGCGCTCAATCGCTATGCCGCGTTGGTTTTCGGTTTGCCGTTGGTTGCCTTGTTTGCCCTGGCTTGGTTAGCTGGGTCCCTGTCCATCTCCACGCCGTCACAAGTACCGATAGTTTTGCTTATCGTTGCGGCTTTGCTGCTAAGTGTCACCGCTTTGTGTCGGAGTGTTGCGCGGCGGTTTGAATCCCAATTGCGCCTTGAAATTCGCCGCTAAAAACCGCATAAACTCCGTTAGTTGTCGAACCAAATGCGTTGCTTGGGGTCTATTGTATAGGCTGTTTAGCGCGTAATCGAAGATCCAACGAAGGTTAAGCGGCAACCAAAATCTAGTACAACTGCTCGAACTATGATGAGGAAACTGTCTGTGACGGAACTAACCCCAAAAGATAAACCGGTGCTGCAGGCTCGCGCCTTGCCGATGTCATTACCCAAGTCAGGAGCCGCGTCACTGCCGACCCTAAGGTTGGCCATGCTCGGGGCCATGCTATTGGCGCTGTTGGTCGCGATGTTGCCAGCACAGCAAGTGC
Source organism: uncultured Pseudomonadales bacterium (assembly GCA_938036875.1). Lineage (GTDB taxonomy): Bacteria > Pseudomonadota > Gammaproteobacteria > Pseudomonadales > Azotimanducaceae > CALHVX01. The sequence goes on along the minus strand of CALHVX010000067.1, from coordinate 60,843 downwards.
AAGCCAAGGAGTTACCCGACTTTACTCAACTGGTGAAGGACAACGCTGGAGCTGTGGTTAACATTTCAACCGTGCAGCGCAGCAAAAATGGCTCCGCCAACCCAAGGGGGAACTCCCGGGAGCTAGAGGAGTTCTTTCGACGGTTCTTTCCACCCGGGAGCGGTCAAGGTCCTCAAAGCCCCCAAGACCCCAGGGGTCAATCACCTTTTGGCGGTCAGCCGAACACTCCGGCCCGCTCGCTAGGTTCCGGCTTTGTCATTAGCGAAGATGGTTATCTGTTAACCAACAATCACGTGATAGAAGGCGCAGAAGAAATTTTGGTGCGCTTTAGCGATCGCCGGGAGCTAACGGCAGAACTGATTGGTTCGGACCCACGTTCGGACTTGGCGCTGCTGAAGGTTGAGGCGAAAAATTTGCCAATGGTTCGTCTCGGTAAATCTCGCGACCTTGAAGTTGGCGAGTGGGTGTTGGCCATTGGCTCGCCCTTTGGCTTCGACTACTCGGTAACGGCCGGCATTGTCAGTGCTAAAGGCCGCAGCTTGCCCACGGCGCAAAATGAAAACTACGTACCCTTCATTCAGACCGACGTTGCCATAAACCCTGGCAACTCCGGTGGACCGCTATTTGACCTAGACGGCAGGGTGATTGGCATTAACTCGCAAATATACTCTAACTCGGGTGGCTTCATGGGTGTGTCCTTTGCGATTCCTATCGATGTTGCCATGGATGTGGTTGAGCAACTCAAGGCCGACGGTCGCGTATCCCGCGGTTGGCTTGGGGTGGTGATCCAGGAGGTAAGCCGAGATTTGGCGGAAAGTTTCGGTCTGTCCAGGCCCCAAGGTGCCTTGGTGGCGCGCGTTATGGAAGATAGCCCTGCTGAGCGAGCTGGGGTCAAAGAGGGTGATGTGATCACCAGCTTTAATGGCTCAGCCATCGACTTGTCCTCAGAGCTGCCACATTTGGTCGGCCGGGTACGCGCTGGCGGTAAAGCTAAGTTGAAGGTCATGCGCAATGGCTCGTCCAAGACGTTAACCGTGAAGATTGGTGAGTTGGCAGATATAGGGTCGCAAACGGCAGGTCGCAAGGATCCAGGATCTGAACTTAAAGCAACGCGTTTAGGCTTAGCGGTCGAAGATTTACCCACTAAGCGACAAGAGCAACTGAGCCTGAACGGCGGTGTGGTAGTCACCAAAGTTGATGGACCAGCGGCTGAAGCAGGGTTGCGGCCTGGTGACGTCATCACACGGCTGAACAACAAGCAGGTTAAAGGAGCCAAAAGCTTTGCTGAGATTAGCGCAGATCTACCCGCCGGTCGGTCTGTACCCGTGCTTATCGTCCGCGGTGATGTGCCCACCTTCTTGGCACTGCGGGTTCCTGACTAAGCCCTGTCAAAGCCTCGATAAGGGGCGAATCGGGCTCTAAATTGTCCTTTGCTCGCCGCTTAGGACAATCCCCTCACAAAGGGCGGATGTAGCATTCGCCCTTTGTTCTGCCTTGGGCTAAACTCGCGCGCGCTCCGCATGTGGATACAACCCGTTGGCTGACATAGATAACATTCGAAACTTCTCGATTATTGCCCATATAGACCATGGCAAGTCGACGCTGTCCGATCGCTTGATCCAGCTCTGTGGTGGCCTGAGCGAGCGCGAGATGGCGAACCAAGTGCTGGATTCCATGGATATCGAGCGCGAGCGTGGGATCACCATTAAAGCCCAGTGTGTGACCTTAAATTACAAAGCCGAAGACGGTGAAACCTACCAACTTAACTTCATTGATACCCCTGGACACGTAGATTTTAGTTACGAGGTGAGCCGCTCGCTGGCGGCTTGTGAAGGCGCGTTGTTGGTGGTTGATGCCGCTCAAGGCGTTGAGGCTCAATCCGTTGCCAATTGTTATACCGCAATAGAGCAGGGCCTAGAAGTCCTGCCGGTACTCAACAAGATTGATCTACCCCAGGCTGAGCCAGAGCGTGTCGCCGCTGAGATCGAAGACATTATCGGTATTGATTGCACGGACGTGATTAGTGTCAGTGCAAAGACGGGTGTTGGAGTGCCTGCCCTGTTAGAGCGTTTGGTGCGCGATGTACCGCCACCTGTTGGTGAGGTGGATAAACCTCTGCAGGCGCTAATCGTTGATAGTTGGTTTGATAATTATCTGGGCGTTGTGTCTTTGGTTAGGGTGATGCAGGGCAGCATCAAGAAGGGCGATCGTATTGTGGTCAAGTCCACGGGCAAAACCCACGTCATTGATGAGCTCGGTCGTTTTACCCCTAAGCGTTCGCCGCGCAAAGAGTTGTTCACCGGTGAAGTCGGCTATGTGGTGGCTAGCATCAAAGAGCTACTGGGTGCGCCTGTAGGTGATACCTTGGTTAACGCAAAGCATGCAGAAGTTGAGCAATTACCTGGTTTTACCCAGGTTAAACCTCAGGTCTTTGCCGGTTTGTTCCCGGTCAGCTCGGAAGACTTCGAAAACTTTCGGGATGCCCTGGAGAAGCTAACGCTAAACGATGCCTCGTTGTTTTACGAGCCAGAGTCGTCAGATGCATTGGGATTTGGTTTTCGATGTGGCTTTCTCGGCATGTTGCACATGGAGATTATCCAAGAGCGACTTGAGCGGGAGTACGATTTAGACCTGATTACTTCTGCGCCCACGGTGATCTACGAAGTGGTAACCCAAAATGGGGAGGTGCTAAGCGTAGACAACCCATCGAGACTGCCCGACAACCCAAGTGAGATGCGGGAACCTATCGCTGAGGTGAATATCTTGGTTCCTCAAGAGTACGTGGGTAATGCGATCAGCTTGTGTGTTGAGCGTCGTGGCAAGCAGATCAACATGCAGTTTTCATCTGGTCAGGTGTCATTGCGTTACGAAGTACCCATGAGCGAAGTGGTCATGGACTTTTTTGATCGCTTGAAGTCAGTGAGTCGGGGCTTTGCCTCATTGGACTACAGCTTCTTGCGTTTTGAACCGGCCAACTTAGTGCGCTTAGATATCTTGATCAACGGTGATCGAGTGGATGCGCTGGCGATGATTGTGCATCGAGATCATGCACAATCCAGGGGCCGCTCATTGGCCGAAAAAATGAAAGAGCTGATTCCGCGGCAAATGTTTGATGTGGCGATCCAGGCGGCGATTGGTGGGCAGATTGTTGCTCGTCAAACCGTGAAGGCGCTGCGCAAAAATGTGACCGCTAAATGTTATGGTGGCGATATTACGCGCAAGAAAAAGCTCTTAGAGAAGCAGAAAGCGGGCAAGCGACGCATGAAGCAGGTAGGTAACGTTGAAATTCCGCAAGAAGCATTCTTAGCGGCACTAAAAGTAGATCGCTAGCGACAGCAGTGCGTTGGCCGCTAACTCGTAAAGGTTTGGGTTCATGGATATCGATTTTCCCCTTTGGCTAAGCTGGGCTGTGCTGATCAGTGGGATGATTTGGCTTGTTGATTCGCTAGCGTTTCGAGCCAAGCGGGACCCTGACGCAGAAGACCCGGTATTGGTTGAGTACGCCCGGTCTTTTTTCCCCGTGTTGCTGCTTGTCCTTATTTTAAGAAGTTTTCTTGCCGAACCTTATCAAATCCCTTCCGCTTCGATGGTGCCAACGCTTGAAGTTGGGGACTTCATACTTGTCAATAAATATGCCTATGGACTGAGACTGCCGGTCTTTAAGACAAAGGTGTTAGACGTAGGCAAGCCTGCGCGCGGTGATGTCATGGTGTTTGTGCCACCGCATGATGAACGCTATTTCATCAAGCGAGTGGTGGGCCTGCCTGGTGATCACATCCGCTACGTCAACAAAGCGCTGTATGTTAATGGCGAGCGTATGGAGTACGAGCTGGTTGCCGAGCACGAGTCGCTATCGCCTTCCGGTCGGCGTTGGCCAGTGCATGAGTATTCTGAAGACTTAGGTGATGGTGGTCATCGTCTCTATCGATACCCCCACAAGCTTGATGAAGCAGGGGAGTGGACGGTGCCAGCGGATTCCTATTTTATGATGGGTGATAATCGCGGTTTGAGCGACGACAGTCGAGGTTGGGGTTTTGCCGAAGAGAAAAATATCGTGGGCAAAGCCGTTGCTGTTTGGATGCACAAAGAACCGGGTTGGCATCTGCCGACCTTCAGTCGTAACACCTGGTTTTAACGGATAGCGAGGATACTAACGATGCAAAATCATTTGTCATCTGCCCCTTTATTGACCACTTCAACATTGAGCTCTGCAACGCTCTCAGGCCAAACATCGCGGGTATTCGCTAAGGCGCCGCTAGCCGGCTTGCCGAGCAAGCAATTGGGTATGGGCTTTTGGGGCTACATCACGGTGTTGGTGCTGGTTTCTGTGGTTATCACTTTAGCTTTGCGCTTAGGGCCCCACTATATGAATCATCGCACCGTTTCTACCATCATATCTGGCCTTGGAACCAATACCGTGCATCAAATGGAGAAGCGCCAGATTCGTGAGCTGCTTAAGAAGCGATTCAAGATTAATACGCTCTACGATTTAGATGCATCAGAGATAATCGAAATCGAACGCACCAAAGGGCATACCAAGTTGAAGGTGAACTACGAGGTTCGAGAGCCTATGCTTTACAACGTAGATGCCATACTTGTGTTCAACGACGAATTCGAGTTTCGCTAGCCCATCTTGGCAACCAACAAACTCCCCCAGGGCCAAGCCCAGGCAGAGCTGCGACTGCAGCGTCAGCTAGGTTACGAGTTTCAAACGCCCGCCCTGTTGCGGCAGGCGTTGACCCACAAGAGTTTTGACTCGTTGCACAATGAACGCCTTGAATTTTTGGGCGATGCGGTGTTGGGTTTTACGGTTGCTGCACAACTTTACCAGCAGTTTGAGGGTCAAACCGAAGCGGTACTTACCTTGTTACGTGCGCAGTTAGTGCGCAAAGAAACGCTGGCCCAACTCGCTCGTGAACTCAACTTAGGTGAGGCAATATTGTTAGGAGTTGGCGAGCGAAACACTGGCGGGCACCAGCGAGACTCGGTGTTGGCGGATGGGTTTGAAGCGGTGTTAGGGGCCATCTACCAAGATACTGGCGCGGAGCCAACAAGCCAGGTGATCAACCGTTTGTTTGCACAGTTGTACTTAACCTTAGACCCCACGATGGCAAAAGATAGCAAGACACGTTTGCAGGAGTATCTGCAGGGGCGTGGTCTCGGTTTGCCCAAGTATAGTATTGAGCAGGTTGGCGGCGCGGCACACGCCCAAGAATTTACGGTGCGTTGCACAGTGGACGAGCTGGATTGGTCGAGCGAAGGATCAGGTTCAAGTCGTCGAGCGGCAGAGCAGGCGGCAGCAGCGATTTTGATTGAACGAACGCAAGCGTGAGGGCAGCAGGTTGAACGAGTCTCCAGATAAGCCGCAGCAAGGCAATCCGATTGTGGGCTCCAAGCGGTGCGGATTGGTTGCCTTGGTTGGGCGGCCGAATGTGGGCAAATCAACCTTGCTGAATCACTTGCTTGGCCAAAAGCTCAGCATCACCTCGCGCAAGCCACAGACCACTCGCCACAATTTGCTAGGCATCGATACCCGCGGAGATTTTCAGGCGATCTACGTTGATACCCCGGGAATTCATGCGCACGAAGGTCGAGGTATCAATCGGCATATGGTTAAGAGTGCCACCAGCGCACTGCAAGACGTCGATATTGTGGTCATGTTGTTAGAGCAAGATAAGTTCACGCAAGAGGATGAATTTGTTCTGCGTCAGGTTGCTAGCTGCGGCGCGCATAAAGTGGTTGCCCTAAATAAGATTGATCGTCTTGAAGACAAGCAAGCGTTGCTGCCTGCACTTGCTAAGCTGCAAGCCCGAGAAGTGTTCAGTGAATTTTTTCCTATTTCCGCTTTGCACGGGTCCGGTCTGGATGTGTTGCGTGAAGCGGTTTTTGAACGTCTGCCTGTAGCTCCACATATGTTTGATGCAGACCAGATTACCGATCAGTCTGAGCGGTTTTTGGTTTCTGAAATAGTCCGTGAAAAGCTGATGCGTCAGTTGGGTGACGAACTGCCGCACCGGGCCACGGTGGTCATTGAGATGTATCAAGAGCAGCCGCACATAGTAGATATTGCAGCCAACATCTTTGTTGAACGACAAGGGCAGAAACGCATTGTTATTGGTAAGCAGGGTGAACGCCTAAAGCAGATTGGACAGGCGGCGCGCGAAGATATTGAAACGCTCCTACAGCGTAAAGTCATGCTGCGCCTGTGGGTCAAAATTAAGCCCAATTGGACCAATGATACTCGGGCCTTGCTGCAGTTTGGTTATGACAAGGGTCACTGACGAACCAACCTTGGTTCTGCATACCCGGCCCTACGAAGATAATGCTCTGATGGTCGATATGCTGACCCTAAATGAAGGCCGTATCAGTGCGGTCCGCAAGGATGCGCGGGGCAGCAAGCAGGGTAACAATCTACAAGTGTTTAGCCTGCTCAAGGCGAGCTGGTTCGGCCGCGGCGAGGTGATGACCTTGACCCGTCTCAACGATGTTCGTGCTCACTGGCTCAATGGTGAGGCGGCGGCAGCCGCCTACTACATAGTTGAACTGGTTGTGCGTTTGGTGCGAGAGCGCGAACCGGTACCCCTGATCTTTGCTAGCGCTTGCGAGAGCATTGCGCTACTAGGTGATGGACAGCCGACAAGCTCAGTATTGCGCCCGTTTGAACACACGTTGCTCACCGAGCTCGGATTTGGCATCGATTTTTCGCAAGATGCGGTTAGTGGCGCTCGAATTCAAAAAGATCAATGGTATGGCTTTGAGCCGAGTATTGGCTTTGAGCTGTCCTTGGAAGAGGGGGCGCCGCTGGAGCGCTATGCTGGCGCCCATTTGTTGGCGATTGCCAACGCAGACTACGGCTCTGGCCGGACCAGGGCGGTTGCTCAACGTATATTTCAGCGAGCGCTGGAGCCGCATTTGGGGTATGCGCCGTTGCGCAGCCGTGAGCTGCTTCCACCTCGAGCTTCCCAGGGTAAGGAGATGCAGCCTTGAGTCGTACACGTATTCCACAAGACACCTTGTTTGAGATTACGGCGCTATCTGCAGACGGGTTCGGCCTGGCAAATTTTCAAGCCAACGAGCAGGCTAAGGTGCGCGAGGTGCTGATCAAAGGTAGTTTGCCCGGCGAGAAGGTGACCGCGCGAATTCATAAGCGTCGGCGCGGACAATTTTGGGCCGAAGCCCAAGCGTTTGAGGAGCTTAGCCCGGAACGGGTAACGCCAGCTTGCGCGCATTTCCCGCGTTGTGGTGGTTGTGCTCTGCAGCACATGGATTACGCGCAGCAATTGCGGCACAAGCAGCAGCTGTTGCTGGATGAACTGATTCGGGCCGGGGTTGATTATCAACAGCTCCGAGCGCCCATTAGCGGACCGCGTTTGCACTATCGCAGCAAGGCGCGTTTGGGTGTGCGTAAACTTGGTGACGACCTGTTGCTAGGGTTTCGTGAGAGCTTTGGGTCGCGTGTGTTGCGTATGGAGCAGTGTTTAACGCTAACGGCTGACTTAGCACGCTTGGTTGAGCCTCTGCGCAATACCCTGCTGGGTTTGTCTATAGCGCATGCGATTCCACAGATCGAGTTGGCTAGCGGTGAAGGCCCTCCGCAAGTGGTGGTGCGCCATCTCGAGCCGCTGAGCATAGGGGATCTGCAGCAGCTCAAGTCGTTAGAGCTAACCACGGGTGCAACGGTGTTGTTGCAGCCGGGTGGTCCAACAACGCTGCACAGCCTGGATGGCTGGCAAGCAGGACTGCTGAGTTACGGTTTGCCCGAGTTTGGTCTTGATCTATGTTTCGGTGCCTTAGATTTTACCCAAGTAAACCTCGCGCTGAATCAACAGTTGGTTGCTTGTGTGGTGGCGCAGCTTGCGCCTCTAGCTGGGGCGCGCGTGTTGGATATGTTTTGTGGCATTGGCAATTTTTCGCTGCCCTTGGCTCAGCGCGGTGCCCAGGTGCTGGGCATAGAAGGGTCGGAGTCATCGGTAGCTCGCGCCCAGGCAAATGCGCAGCGTAACGGCCTTGCTCGCAACAGCCAATTTGTAGCGATGGATTTATATAGCAAAGAGGCCAGCGCGCTGTTTGAACCAAAAGCCGCCGGGGCGCAGAACCTTGGCTGGCTTATGGATGCTAACCCAACCAAACAACCAAAGGCGATGTTGCTGGACCCACCCCGAAGCGGGGCTGGACCTGCACTGTCGAGTTGGTTGGCCTCACGCGCGTTAGCCCAGCTGTCGGATGTTGCCTATGTGTCCTGCAACCCGGTGAGTTTTGCGGATGATGCTAAAGTGTTGCAGGGAGCTGGCTTTACACTAGAGCAAGTAGGGATATTTGATATGTTTCCACAGACTGCACATGTTGAAACCTTCGGGATGTTTCGTCGTGGTTAGCCGACGCCCAAAAGCGCCGTTGGCAACTCCTGCTAGCCGGAGGTTGCGTTGGTTGAGCGCAACCCAATACCCTGGGTTAGATACACAGCGTATAGACGCCGTGGCCGCGCGACTTGCACAAATGGCACCAACATTAGTATCAACCAACAGCACCAAGCCTAAGTTGCCCATTAGCAGTGGTGCATTTGATGCCAATGCGCAAACCGATGATCTAGCCATTGGTAGTGATATCGCGGAGATTGCCGCACAGCTAAATCTCGATACAGATTCTATCTTAGCAGCCCTGGTCTACCACGCGGTAAGGGCCGAGCGACTAAGCATCGATCAGGCGACCGAACTGATTGGGCCAGCGGCGACCGCGCTATTGAGCGACGTGCTCCAGCTCGCCACCACCAGCCTGCTAGAGACGCACAGCACAGCACTGCAAACCAATGAAGAGCGGGACCAGATCGCTAACGTGCGTGCCATGCTGATAGCCATGATCAATGATGTGCGCGTGGCGGTGCTGAAGCTTGCTGAGCGGGTGGTGGCACTGCGTTGGGCTAAAGAGGCTGCGCCTGCGCGCCAGCAACGAATCGCCAAAGAAACAGAGTTGGTGTTTGCCCCTTTGGCTTCCCGACTTGGGATACGACAGCTAAAGTGGGAGTTGGAAGACTTAGCGCTACGCTACCTAGATCCACAGGCCTATCATGATATCGCCGGTCAGTTAGGTGGTCGGCGCTCCGAGCGAGAGGTGCGTGTTGAAGAGTTGGCTCGTGACATTCAAAGTCGCTTGCAGGCGGTGGGTTTAGATGCGGAAGTTCAAGGCCGAGCGAAACACATCTATAGCATCTGGCGCAAGATGCGCTCCAAAAAGCTTAGCTTCGAACAGGTTTACGATGTTTCTGCGGTGCGTATTTTGGTTCCGGATATTGCGCAGTGCTACACCGCACTGGGCATGATCCACAATCACTGGGCACACATTCCAAGCGAGTTTGATGACTACATCGCCATGGCTAAGGACAATGGCTACCAGTCGATCCATACCGCGGTGAGCGATGATCAGGGGCGTACTTTAGAGGTACAAATTCGCACCCACGAAATGCATCGAGAGGCGGAGTTAGGCGTTTGTGCGCATTGGGCCTACAAAGCACAAGAGGGTGATGCCGCGCCTGATGCGCTGGACGATCAACGCTATGCACAGAAGATGGACTGGATGCGCCAGGCACTAGAAATGCACGAAGCCTCCAGTTGGACTCAGGATCTCACCCAGCTGTTGTCTGCTCAAATAAGCGAGCAGCGTTTGTTTGTCTACACTCCACAAGGGCATGTTATCGATCTTGCGGCCGGTGCCACCCCAGTCGATTTTGCCTATCGGTTGCACACCAACATTGGGCATCAGTGTTATGGCGCTAAGGTAGATGGGCGTCAAGTGGCACTCAACGAACCCTTGGTTAGCGGGCAGCGTGTTGAGGTGCTAACAGATTCCAGCCGCACCCAGGTTCCCCGTCGATGGCTTGAGCCGCATCTGAAGATGGCAACAACTGCGCGAGCTCAAGGCAAAATTCGAGAAGCCTTACGTGCGCTTGGCGATGCGCAGATCGCCGAGGAAGGTGAGATCTTAGTGCGGCGTTTGCTGCAGCGTTTGGGTAGTTTGGTCACCATTGAGTTAACGCCAAAGGTGCTTACCCGCATTTGTGTAACTTTCGGTTACACCGAGCCGGCTGAACTTTGGCGTTCGGTAGGTCGTGCAGAAGTACAATGCTTGTTGGTTGTGGAGGCAATATTAGGGCTGCAGGAGCAACAATTATCGTTGTTACCTGAGTTACAGGGCGAAAGTGAAGGCAGCCGCCTACAAATATTCGCGGCAAACCGTGACGGCTTGTTACGAGATGTTGCAATGCTGTTAAGTCGCTACGAAGTTGGCATCATTTCTAGCAATGCGCGTGCGGATAGTGAGCAAAAAAACCCAAACAGCACCGCGATTAGTCGGGGTGCATTGATAGAAGTCGAAGTTCGTGAGGCCAATTTGTTGGTATTGGCACAAGTTTTAGACTTATTAGCTGAAATTCCAGATGTTACGGACACCAAATGCGCTTAAATTGGCGTTTTGGCTCGTAAAACACTTAAGCAAAGGAGAGTTGCATGAAAATTATACTATTGGGGCCGCCTGGTGCAGGCAAAGGTACGCAAGCCCGGTTCATTTGTGAGACCTTCAATATTCCCCAAATCTCCACCGGCGACATGTTGCGAGCGGCGGTTGCAGCGCAAAGTGAATTGGGTTTACGCGTCAAACAGGTCATGGATTCGGGCGGATTGGTGTCAGATGAAATAATAATTGCATTAGTTGAAGAAAGAATTTTGCAGCCAGATTGTGCATCTGGGTTCTTATTTGACGGATTTCCGCGCACGATTGTTCAAGCGGAAGCCTTGCGCAACGCAAATATTGAACTAGATTTTATCGTAGAACTAGACGTTCCAGACGACGATATCGTTGCTCGTATGAGTGGTCGTCGAGTGCATCTTGAGTCGGGTCGCACTTACCATGAAACGTTTAATCCCCCTAAAAAAGCAGGGTTTGACGACGAAACGGGTGAACCGTTGGTGCAACGAGAAGACGACAAAGAGGCCACTGTGCGCGAGCGGTTATCGGTGTATCACGCGCAGACACATCCGCTTGTAGAGTTCTATCAAGCGGCCGCAACTTCCGGGTCTGTGCGCTATGTCTCTGTAAATGGAACCGATGAAGTGAAAAATATCCAGAATCAGATAAGAAAATTGTTGCAAAACTAATAGTGATTTTTTTTTTTGATTTAACTATTATTCGATCCGATTTTTGGGTTGCATGACTAAATTTCTAAGTCAATCTTGAATTGATGAATTAAGGCTCCTCAAACAAGCCGAGTGGAGCTAGCAAGTTAGGTCGAAAGTGGCGTGTTGAATCGAAAGATAGAAAACACGATGTTTTCGAAAACTTGGTTAGCGAAATCCGAACTTGGGCGAGATAGGTCGCAGTTTGTTCATGTAGATGAGCTGGTGAATTGAGTCACTGTGAGTTGTACGCGAAAATCACATCGCTAACCGTAGGAATCTGAGGAGATACTGCATGCCGAGAGCAAAAAGCACTGCTGCAAAGAAAAAGTCAGCAGCTAAGCGGAAGACCGCTAAACGTAAAGTCGTAAAGCGTAAAGCCGCTCCTAAGCGAAAGGCTGCGAAAAAGAAGACAGCTAAGCGCAAAGTAGCCAAGAAGAAAGTTGCCAAGCGTAAAACTGCCAAGAAAAAGGTAGCTAAGCGTAAGACAGCTAAGAAGAAGACAGCTAAGCGTAAGACGGCTAAAAAGAAGACAGCTAAGCGTAAGACTGCTAAGCGTAAGACAGCCAAAAAGAAGACGGCTAAACGCAAAACGGCTAAGAAAAAGACAGCCAAGCGTAAAACAGCCAAGAAAAAGGTAGCTAAGCGCAAAACAGCCAAGAAAAAGACGGCTAAGCGTAAAACAGCTAAGAAGAAGACAGCCAAGCGTAAAACTGCCAAGAAAAAGGTAGCCAAGCGCAAGACTTCTAAAAAGAAGACGGCTAAGAAGAAGACGGCTAAGCGTAAAACGGCTAAGAAAAAGACAGCCAAGCGCAAAACAGCCAAGAAGAAGGTAGCAAAACGCAAAACGGCCAAGAAAAAGACGGCCAAGCGTAAAACCGCTAAAAGGAAGCCTGCTAAAAAGAAGGCAACCAAGCGTAAAGCTGCCAAGCGCAAAACTCGCCGTTAGGTAAGTTAGTGCGATAAAAAACGCCCCTGCTTCTTGGGGGCGTTTTTTTTGCCTCGAATTTGGCTAATTTGCCTCTTTTGAGCCTGGTATGGCAATAAAGCTGCTCATCTTGCGGCCGCACCCTTGTTGGATGCTCATCTCTTGAGTTTAGAGCCTAACGTTAGATCATGGCTGGCAAAGGCATCACCTCAACCCAGGTACCCGCGCCTAGATTGCCGGCATCTTTTGGAATTGATATTAAGCAGTTGGCTTGCTGAAAGCTGCCTAGCCGATTTGAACTTTGATCCCCAGTAGGGGTTACCCAGTTACCGGCTTGGGTTTGGGTTGCACGCCGCTCGGATACTAGTTCACCGCGTAAATATTCTTGACGACCTGCTCGATGCTTGATGTCTTGCGTCAGTTGCGCAGCAATGGTGGTGGATGGAGTGTTTGTTTGACCGGCAAGTCGCTTGAGTGCTGGCACGGCGACTAGCAAGCAAGTTACTGCACAAGAGACCGGGTTGCCGGGCAATCCAAAAAACCAGGTTGTGTTGCTAGATTGGTTGTCGCTTGAGTAGATGCGGCCAACAGCCATGGGTTTGCCGGGCTTTAAGTTCAAGCGCCAAAAATCTAGCTCGCCCAAGCGTTGAACCACTTCGGTAACAAAGTCTGCGTCACCAACCGAGACGCCACCGGTGGAAATGATGGCATCCAATGTAGGGGCCGCCTCTGCGATGGTTTGTTGGATGGCCTCGGCATCGTCTTTGATCAAACCCAGATCAATAATCTCGATCGGCAACTGCTGTAGCAGCTCGGTGACCAGCAACCGGTTGGAATCGAATATTTGGCCTGGGGCTAGAGTAGTGCCTGGAGGCTGCAACTCGTCGCCGGTTGCCAAGATACCGACGCGAAGCGGGCGTAAGACAGCCACTTCAGGCACTCCACAAGCAGCAAGCCAAGCCAATTCAAAGGCGTTGAGCTGCTGGCCGGCGAGTACCAATGGACTACCTTGATCAACATCATGCCCAACGGCTCGAACATTGGCGCCCGGGGTTGGTGGATCATCGATTTGAATTGCTTCGGGTAGGTTTGGCAAGGTTGCGTGCTTGCCATGGCGGCTAACGTCTTCTTGGATGATAACGCTGTCGGTAATGTCCGGAACAACCGCACCGGTTAAAATGCGTATGCAGCTGCCGTTGGGAATGGATCCAACAAAGGGGTGGCCTGCTGCGCTTACGCCGACTACCGGCAAACGATTGCCCAAGCTTAGGTCGGCAGCCCGTGCCGCGTATCCATCCATTGCGGAGCTGCGAAAAGGTGGCAGAGACACCGGCGCGACGATGTTGGAGGCGTTTACCGCGTAACGCGCCTGTGCCAGTGGTCGTATCTCTTGCTCAGCAAGTGGTGGCAAAAGTTCGTTCAGCAATGCTAGTGCTTCGCTCAGGTCCAGTCGTTGTATACCATGTGTCATATGAATTCATACCCTATTGAGCTACCGCCGCTGTTAGCCATAGAAACCTCAACCGCCGTATGTGCGGTTGGAGCCTATGTCAACGGTGAAAAATTTGAGGATACACGCTACCTAGAACGTCTGCATAACCAGCAGGCGTTAGGCATGATCGATGCGATTACAGCCTCGGTTCAAGAGCGATTTGGAAGCAAATTTGCTGGTTTTGGCTTGGTCGCCTTTGGTCGGGGACCAGGCTCCTTCACCGGTGTGCGAATCGGTGCGGCTTTGGCACAGGGCATTGCCTTTGCTCACGGCGCACAGATTTTGCCGCTCGCGTCGCTTCAAGTGCAGGCAGATGCCTTGCTAGAAGCTGGAAACTCGGGCGCTAGTCGCTTGGAGCCAGCGCAAAGTGAGCCATCGCAGACCTGTATGGTATTCGTAAAGTCTCGTCAGCAGATGTACTACGTACAAGCCTTTAGGGCTGCAACAGCGCCGACTTTAAGTGACACTTTGGTGCCCAGCCCATGGCAAAGTCTTGGGACGCCTGAATTGGTTTGCGATCTCGAAGATTGGTCTGGCTGGGTTGCAGGTTTGAAGTTAGATGCACAAGCTGCGCCTACACTGTTGGGGCAACAACCGGATTGGCTGTTGCAGGATCCTTTGGCTAAGGCGTTTATGCCAGAGGTTGCGGTAACCGCTGGGGCGGTGTTGCGGGTTAGCCTTGCAGCGTTTATGCAACAGGGGGCTGTTGCGCCTGAGTTAGGTTTGCCTGAGTACTTAAGCGCCGATTCACCCTGGCAACCGTCCGCTTGAGCGATTCCCCGCTAGCCGAACGGTTGCCAAACCCTGCCGCTGGACTGGTGCCAACCTTGTATTTTCCTGCGCACCTTGAAGCTGCGGTGGTGGCTTACCAAGATCGTTTACCGTTGCAGGCTGCTCCTGAAGTGCCTACGAACCTATCCCAGCCGTGCCTTTGGTTTGATGGTGAGCAACTCCAGTTGGTTGCTGCCGGGGGTGTGATGCAAGCCTGTGTGGCAACACAAGAAGTAACCAAGCGTGCTGCGGGTGTTTCGTTGCTTGCGCGCGCGTGCAATCTAGCGCCGCGTCAACCGATTCGATTGTTGGATGCGATGGCAGGTTGGGGGGTGGATGGGCTGGCTTTACAAATGCGTGGAGCAAAGGTTGTGCAGGTTGAGCGAAATCCTGGCGCTTGGGCATTGCTGCATGACCTGCGGCGTCGGTTTGGCTACTCCACACAGCCCACTGACCTGCGCTGTGCAGATGCTTGGCAGGTTCTTCAGGACAGCCCGGCTGCAGCGGTGGAGGTTGTCTATCTGGATCCCATGTTTGCCCCGCGCAAAAAGACGGCACTCCCGAACAAGCGCTTGCAGCTATTGGCTCAGGTGACCAATGTTCACCCAGAGAACCCATCTGCATCTCTTCAGGTAGCTCAAGCGGGGCCAGATGAAGGAGCGGTGGTAGTTGAGCCAACACTTGGTGAGTGGATTGCGGCAGCGCAGCAAGTGGCCAGCACCAGGGTGGTGGTCAAGCGACGTTTGAAGGACCCGCCTATGCAGCCAAGCCCGGCTTGGCAGCTCAAAGGCAAAACCGTGCGCTACGATTGTTATCCCGGCTTAGCTGCTGCGTTGTACCGCACGCTGAAAGTCTGAACCGATAACCCAGTGCGAGACGCTTAGCACCTCGCTGATTATTGGGGTTGGCAGCAATTGGTTGTTCTCGGTTTGTGTTAGGTGGCCGAGATCCACCAGTGCTTCAATGAAACCATCAAATAGGCGTTGATCGAAAAATTCGGGTGCATTGATCCCCAACAGCCGATTTAACTTTTTGGCTAGCAAGACGCTGCTGCTCCGCAGATCACCCCGGTCCCAGTATTCTGCGTTGGTTGCTGGTTCCTCTTTTTGGCCCACTTTTTGACCCACTTTTTGACCCAGAAGGGCGGTCACAATAAACATGCGCTCCAAGGTTTGTATGACAACCTTGCTAAGCAATTCAAGCTGCTGGTAAGCGACACTGCTAGGCGGTGGCGCACGGTAGCCGTCTGCGCTGGCAAGAATCAGCCCCGCTTGGGCTAGATGTTGCAGCCAGCGTTGGTAAGCGCTGGGATCAATCACCACGCTGAGTTCCAGGGCGAGCAAGGGATAGATGATCCCCAGCATGCGTTGCAAATTGGCTTCGCTAAGCGCGCGTCGTCGCTTTACTAGCAGGCAAGCGATCAGCGATGGTAGCGCCAGGGTGTGCGCGACGTTGTTGCGGTACCAAGTCATCAATATCGCGTTTGAACCTTGGTGGCTCACCACGTCCCCATAATCTTGGGTGTCGACGCTCAGGAGTTGGAGTTGCTCGACGTAGTCAATGCAGGCGGCGCCGTCGGTTGTTGGTAGCGTGAAGTTGTGGTGCGCTGAATCTGCTTGCAGCAATTCGAGATAACGGTCGATTTGCGTCGCTAGGACGGTTTTGTCGATTGCCGCACGTGGCGTAGCTAGTGTGACCAGTGCTACCAAGCTCACGGGATTTAACGCCGCGTTGGCGTTAATGCCTTGCATGATGTCGCGGCCGAGGCGCAAAACGGTGGTTGGATCTTCCGCGTTGCTATTTTGCTCTGCTAACCAGTGGTCTAACGCAATAGGTTCGCCGATGTTGACTGTCACCTTGCCAAAGTTCTGGCGAATAAGCCTCAGACTGCGTAGCAAGTCCGTGAAGGACTCTTTGCGCTTCTTTGATCCCTCTAGCTCGTTAAGGTACGAACTCGCCTCTATGAGCTTCTCATAGCCGAAGAATACTGGTACCAACGCCAATGGTCTTGGTATGCCCCGTTGTTGATGCGCTAATGTCATCTTCAGCAAACCTAGTTTCACCGGCAGTAAGCGACCGGTTCGACTGCGTCCGCCTTCAGGAAAAAACTCGACACAATGCCCACGCCGATACACTTGGTACAAGTACTCGTTAAATACCGCACCGTAAACCGCATCGTCTTTGAAGGTACGACGCATGAAGAACGCGCCACCTTTGCGTAGTACGGAACCCAAAATGGGGACGTTGAGGTTGTCGCCCGCAGCAACGTGCGGAATCATCATGCCGCGCTGAAAGAGCAGGTAAGACATCAGCAAGTAGTCCACGTGGGATCTATGTGATGGAACGTACACCAGGGTGTGCCCTGCGGTTTGCTGTTGCATCCTCTCCAGACCGTTGAGCTCAATGCCATCGTAGACTTGGTTCCAAAACCAACGCAGCACACGCTCTAAAATGCGAATGGTGGGATAAGAGAAGTTAGACATGATTTCCAGCGCGCTCCGATAAGCGCCGCGCTTTAGTTTGCTTTGGACCTTCTCATAGGTTTTGGCAAAGGCTTTGTGCGCCTTTTCGGTGTCCGTTTCATCGGCAGCAGCCGATTCTGCCAACGCCACCGCTTCGGTATCGATGCTTGAGCGTACTGCGCTAGAAAGTAAAAGTTGTCGCAACAAGGTTCGGCGGTGCGAAAAGTCAGGTCCCATGGAGGCGACGCGCTGATTGCGCAAGCCGACGCGCAGCAAGCGCGCCGCACGTCGTACTAAGCGGTTGTCTGTGTTCTTATCCACCTTAGGCGAGTGTGGTGTGCGCAGTTCGCGCAACGCTAGGGGTTGACCAAAATGCACCACAATGTCCCGACGGTTTGCGAACAAATTGACCAGGCGCCGCAAGCGTGAGGTCATGGCCCAGTTTTCAGAAATCAGTTGCCGCCAAATGCTGCCCTCGCGATCTGGAGCGCGCCCCCAGTACACGGCCACGGGTTGTAGGTTGACATCCGCAACAGCGGCATCAGGTAGCTGGGTTAGCAAACGGACCAACCGTGGGCTGTGCCCAGATAAGTTGCGCCGCCGCCACAAGCCCGTGCCCGGTCGAAACAAAGAGAAGAAACGACGCTTCTCTCGGTAGTCTGCTTGTGTGTCCCCATGTGGCTCAGCCTGTTTGCTGGGGCTAAGTTGCAGGGCTTCTAATGGACTCGGCAATCCTTGTTGCTCGCACACTAAATCCAAAATGACGATATCGCTTAAAGCGCGGTTTTCGAGCACATACACCGAGTCGAGGAGCTGTTGATCTGGTGGTAAGCCGGCGAGCCTAGGCTGAGCAATCGAGCCGATGATCCAACGGCTAAAACGGTAGCGCAGTCCAGCGTTAGGGGGGCGAGTTGGGCTTGGTGCGTTCAATTTGCTATCGCCACTAGAGCGAATGGGTAACAGGGGCGGTGTGGATCAATAGGGAGAAGCGCTGCGGGGCAGCGCTTGGGATAGTAGCGTTGTTGCTGTGGCGAAAGCGTGCCCGCAAGGGCCGCTTTCGTTTTCGAGGCGCGTGTAGAAGCCGCCCTGTTTTTAGAAGCCGCGGCGCTTGTTTTTGCGTTCTTCTGTGTCCAGGCGCTCGCCATCCAGCAGGGCATCGATGTTTTCGAAGCCGGTGCCGCTGGACTGGATCTCCACCTCATAGATGTTTTGATATTTGCGGTCAGTAACAGCACTGGCATCTTCTTTGGATCGAATGACGGTAGGGCGCAAGAATACCAACAAGTTGAGCTTCTTTCGGGATTTAGTGGTTGAGCGGAATAAGTGGCCAAGTACGGGCACATCGCCAAGTAGCGGCACTTTGCGCACGGTGTCGCTGATGTCGTCTTGGATGAGACCGCCCAAGACGATGGTTTGCTTATTTTCCGCCAATACTGTGGTGTCGATGGTGCGCTTGGAGGTGACGACGTCTGAGAACCCGGCGTCACTGACCGCAGAGTCGACGACGTTAGTCACTTCTTGAGAGACCTCCATACGTACCGATGTGCCATCGTGGACATGTGGGGTCACCGCTAGCTGAAGACCCACATCCTGGCGTTGAATCGTGGTGAACGGGTTGCTGGCACCATCGTTGTTGGTTGTGAATGACCCCGTTCGAAAGGGCACTTCGCTACCCACCACTATTTTGGCTTCTTGGTTGTCTAGGGTCATGATGCTTGGCGTGGACAGCAGGTTTGCATCCGAGTTGGTTTCCAAGGCGGTGATCACCGCGCCAAAAGAGATGGCGTTGGCATCGATTTTGGCCGCGGCCAGGGTGGGGGAGCTCGCGCTGCTTAGGCCGTTTAGCGGGCTGATCTCGCCGTCTTCGCCAATAATATTACCGAGCAGGCTACTGATGGTGCCGTTGAGGCTGGTGCTAACCAGTGGCACGGTTTCACCCGCGCCGTCTACCGCTGCCATCTCGACGCCCAAGTTGCGGCGATCATCGAGTGATACCTCAACAATAGCTGCTTCGATCAAAACTTGTGAGCGCCTTACGTCGAGAGAGGCAACAATTTCTTTGATTTCAGCAATACGACTTGGGTCGGCTTTCACAACTAAGGCGTTTAGTGACTCATCTGCTTGAATGCTGAGTTGGGTGCCGCCATTTGACGCCTCGCTCTTGCCGCCGCTGCTCTTTTCGACCAAACCGTTTAAGATTTCAGCGATCTTGGTTGCTTCGCCGTGACGTAAGTAAATGACTTGGGTCGAGCCGGTTGCGGTTGCCGGTTGATCTAACTTAGAAACCAACTTCAAAACCTCCGCAACAGGGCGTGACTTCCCTTTAACGATAAGCGTGTTGTTGCGTTCGTTAGCAATAAGTTGAATGCGTTGCGGACCTTTGGCGTTGCGACCAATTTGGTCTGGCGCTACTTTTTCAAGCAGAGCTACCACGCTACCCACCCAGGCTTCTTTCATTGGTAGTACATGCATCTCGTCTTCATCAGCAACATCAATTTGCCGAATAATGCGGGTTAATCGCAGAATGTTATCGGCATGGTCACTAATGATGACAATGTTCGGTTGTGCAACCGCTGCAATGTGCCCGTACTGGGGAATGAGCGGGCGAAGAATTTTCATCAACTCGGAGGAATCCACGTTTTGCGCGGCAATCACCCGGGTTACTAATTCTTCAGCGGCAACATCGCTTAGCGAGCCTTGCGCGCCTGGTGTTTGTTTCCCCATGGCGTTCTGCTGGATTCTGATGACGTTGCCACTGCTGGTTGCGGTAAAGTTGTGTACGCGCAAGACGGACAAGAACAAAGCGTAGATAGCATCTTTGTCCATGCGTGTGTTGGACATGACTGTCACGTTACCCTTGAGCCGAGGGTCAATGATGAAGGTCTTACCCGTTATCTCGGCAACCTGGGAGACGAACTCGTGGATGTCGCCGTTCTTAATGTTGATCTTCCAGGACTGCTCCTGGGCCCAAGCGCTAGTAGTGGCGCAACAAATTAGGGCGGTTAGGAGGATGTGCTGTAGTCGTTTCATATTCACTTCAACGATGCTGTTACATAAAATCGGCGTGAGCCGCGCTGGACTTCGAGCCGTGCTGAACCTTGTGACACTAAGTTGCCAAGTTCCAAACTATCTTGCTTAACATCGCCAACGGGTCGTCCGTTGACCGAAAGCACGACGTCCCCGGGTTGTAAGCCGGTTCTGTTCAGATAAGGGGAATTTGCCAGATTTCCTAGGCGATAACCGTTACTGCCGTCACTAGATACTGGTGAGACATCCAATTCTTTGAGCAATTCCCCAGGATTTGTGGTGAGTTGCTCACGATAGGTGTCTAAAAACTCTTTTGGTGTCTTCGGACCGGCTTTGACTGGATTTTTGGCTGCCTGGGCACGATTGTTGGTTCGTGCTGGCCTTGGTGGAGGATCGTTGCGCTCCGCGACAAAGCCGCCGTTGTTACTGAAAAACCTTAGGGTTTCACGTATGCCAGCGCGTCGTAGTATGACGTGGTCGGCGTACACTTCGATAAGGGTGGCGTTGCCGGGTACCACCTCGCCAATGGTGTACAGCTTGCCCGCTTTGTTTTTGGGCGCCACGATAGCGGCTGAATCCTCATCTAGGTCGGCAACAAACACACCTTGGAGCTCAAGTGGTAAGCGGGTTTCGACTAAAGGCTCGTCTTCGGCAGTGACAACGGCATTGGGGTTTGCTTTGCCAAACAGGTTACGACTTTGTACGGCGCTGAGATCAAAATTGGAATCTTGCAGGGCGGGCTCAGCTTGTTGCTGTGAGGCAGGCGCAGGCACGCTGGCGCTTGCACGATCCGCTGCAAAATAGAGCACGGTTGTCGCTAAGATATAGGCCATTAGCCCAACCAGTAGCCAGCGAATGCATTCGGCCAAGGTGTTAAGCCATCCAGTGCTCGTTTTAGGTGTTAACAAAGTTGTCATTTAATTTGGTCCCGGGGGATGATCTTAAAAGACTGCCTGTTCTACCACCAGAACAAACTCGTGATCTGGTTCACTGCCCGGCCAAGGTGAACCAACTATTTCCGTGAGTCGTTGAGTGATGCTCACTTTCACATGACCGTTTGGCAGCATGGCGAGAACCAGTAGCGGGTAGGTTTCTTGCCCAAACACTTCGGCTGACAAACCCTCGTCTGTCTCCATGTTGCCTTTTATAACAGCGTTCATTGAGCCGAGCCTTTGGCGCGCCATTGTATTGCCTAAGCGATAGCTCACCAGACCGCCGCTCCAGGTTAGATCACCTTTTGCGGATAAAGTTTGCAACGCTTGGTTTGGATTCAGCTGTGCTTCTAGGTTGTCGGTAGTGAACTCGCCATCGATGGTGACCTCGTACTCCTTGAGCCACTGGCTAACCCAGCTGCCGGTAAATGCACCCGCCAGCGCTAGCTGGGCTTGAGTTTGGTTGGCGGCAACATGGCCCGTTAGATCCCCCCCACTGGCGTTGCTGCGCGGGTTGTTGAGCATCAGATCGATATCAGCGCCAGCTTTACCTTGCAGCAAGCTGCTGGGGGTCAGTCGCCAGGTTAGTTGACCTAATGTCTGGCCGTTGTTGAGGACTTGGCCGGCACCACGCCAGAGCGTGCCTGCGGGGTTAACCAAAGTGACTAGGGAGGGTTGCTCGGGGCTTGCCTGCTGCATCAGTTTGGGGACTATGGAAGCTGGTGCGAAAGCGATCGCAAAACCGATGAACAGCAATGTGCCGATAATGAAGTAACGTTTGATGGGAAAGCCCGCCAGTTGGGTAGAAACCTATTGTAGTCTACTGTGGCTCGCTGAATAGATGTCGAAGCGTGTGCTCATAAATGGCGGCAAGTGGCTCCAAATCTTGGAGGGCCACACGTTCGTTGAGCTTATGTATGGTTGCATTGATGGGGCCAACTTCTACCACCTGGGTTCCTAACGGGCCGATGAAGCGACCATCGGATGTGCCACCGGATGTAGAAAGCTGTGGCGGGTTCCCCGTTACCTGGGTGATGGCTGCAGTCACTGCGTCGGTTAGGGGCCCAATTGGGGTTAAGAAGGGTTCGCCAGAAAGCGCCCAATGCACTTCATAGCTCAGCGCATCTGCACCCTTGGTGCTGTGCAAGCTGCGCTGCTGATCAAAATGTGTCGCCAGAATTTGTTGTACTTTTTGTTGGATGGATTCCGCGGTTTGTTCGGTGCAGTAACGAAAGTTGAACACAACCGATAGCTCGCCGGGTACCACGTTGGTTGCACCGGTGCCGGCGTTGATGTTCGAAATCTGGAAAGAGGTCGGCGGGTAGTATTGGTTGCCTTCGTCCCAACGGGTTGCTGATAATTCAGCAAGCGCAGCCATAGCGCTAGTAATGGGGTTGATGACGGATTCTGGGTAAGCCACGTGTCCTTGTACGCCGCGGATCACCAACTCACCGTTCAGCGAGCCACGACGACCGTTGCGCACCACGTCGCCTAGCTTCTCGCTAGAAGACGGCTCACCAACGATGCAATAGTCGGGTATAAGCTTGCGGCTTTGCAATTCCGCCATCACCGCTTTGGTGCCATGTTGGGCAGGACCTTCCTCGTCGGAAGTGATCAGAAAAGCGATGCGTCCCGCACTAGGGTCCAATGGATTTACCGCCTTTGGTCCAAATAGGTTTTCACAGGCCACCACCATAGCGGCGAGGCTAACTTTCATGTCTGCGCTGCCGCGACCGTGCAACCACTGCTCATCGGTGTGCGCGCTGAAGGGTGGATGCTCCCACTCCTCTAGCGGTCCGGTTGGCACTACATCGGTATGACCGGCTAGCACGCAGAGTTTGGGTCCGGATCCCCAAACGGCCCAAAGATTTTGCACATCGCTGAACGGCATTTGCTCCAAGCTAAAACCCAGCGGCGCTAACCGTTGGGCCATGAGTTCTTGGCAGCCTGCGTCTTCCGGCGTGTTGCTCTGCCGCGCAATGAGCGCTTGGGCAAGCTCCAATACGGGGTTTGTCGTTGCTGCGTTGGCACTCATGCTGTGATGTTCCTGCTGGGGTTAGCTTGTCTGATTAGCATGCAGCGATTAGTTCGCGTGCAACATGGCGTTTAGTTCAATGGCACGGCTGTTGCTACGGCACTCGATACGACCATTCATGCTGTTACGGATGAACAGCAAGTCATTGCCGCCCGCCAGCTCGCGGGCTTTGGTGCGTTTAACCTCGGTGCCTGTTTCGTCCAGCAACGTGATGGGAGTGCCGGCAGTGATGTACAAACCCGCTTCGATGGTGCAGCGGTCACCCAGTGGAATGCCAGTGCCGGCATTGGCACCGATCAAACAGTTCTCACCCACAGTAATTTTTATTTCACCACCACCGGATAGCGTGCCCATGGTGCTTGAGCTGCCGCCTAGGTCTGAGTTGGCACCCAGAATAACGCCCTGCGAGATGCGACCCTCAACCATGTTCGGGCCGATAGCACCGGCGTTAAAATTGAGAAAGCCTTCGTGCATGACGGTAGTGCCTTCACCTAGATAGGCACCAAGACGCACTCTCGAGCTGTCGGCAATACGCACACCGCTGGGCATAACGTAGTTAGTCATCTTTGTGAATTTATCCACACCGCTGACTTCCAGGTGCCGACCTTGCAGCCGTGCTTGGGTGACGGCTGCTGAAAAGTCCGCTGGATCTAAGGGGCCATCCGTGGTCCAAACCACATTCGGCAGATGACCAAAAATACCATCTAGGTTGAGCGTGTTTGGCAGGGCTAGTCGGTGGGATAGCAAGTGCAGCTTGAGGTAGGCGGCTGCAGTTCCTTCAATGGGGCCATCCTGTGCCAAATTTACCGCTACTAAAGGTCTGTCCGATTCCAGCAACGCGAGGGTTTGGCCATCGAAGGCACCCTCAGGGCTGCGCTCGATGATGGCGGCTGCGGCGCTGGGTTCGATGGACTGCTCAGGCGCTGGTAGTGCACTGGTTAACAGCTCGGCTAGTTGATCTTGATCTGGGCCGGCCAGCTTAGGCGCTGGAAAATAGCAGTCCAACAGGTCGCCGTTGGTGTTGCGTGAACCCAATCCGAAGGCAAAGGCAAATAGGCTGGACATGGGTCGATCTCCGGGCAAAAAAAAGGGCGCTTAAACTACCACATTCAAACGCTATCCAGCAGCCGTTCTGCGGCATCAATGCATTGATCCAGCGGTGCAACCCAAGCCACGCGCACGTGATTGGTGCCAGGGTTGCCTTGATCTGAGTTTAAGGTGGAAGCTGGGTTTGTGCTGTTGCGACCTAAAAACGAGCCGGGCAGCACCGTGATGTGCTCTCGCTCGAATAGCTTAGCGGCAAAAATCTGGTCATCACCCTCAAGCGGTAGCCAACAATAGAACCCACCATCGCTGGCTGGAATATCAAAGCCCCGCTGGAGAATCGGTAGTACCGCGGCGAATTTTTCTCGGTAAGCGGCGCGGTTGGCAACCACATGAACTTCATCATCCCAGGCCAAGCTGCTGACCTGTTGAGTGAGCGCCGGTAGCGCGCAACCTTCGTAAGTACGGTAGGCAAAATATTCCGCCAGTATCTGGGCATCACCAGCGACAAACCCAGATCTTAAACCGGGTAGGTTAGAGCGTTTGCTCAAGCTATGGAAAACGACACAGCGTTCAAAGGTTGGGTTACCCATGGCGGTACAAGCTTCGAGCAAGCCAACTGGTGGGTTGGCTTCATCTGGATAGATCTCTGAGTAGCATTCATCTGCCGCAATGATGAAGTCCCAACGATCGGCTAGCGCAATGAGCGCTTGAAGTTGGTCCATGGGCAGAGTTCGACCGGTAGGGTTGCCTGGTGAACACAGGTAGACCAACTCGGTGTGTTGCCATTGCTTGTCGGTAATGCTGTCGAAATCCGGTTGGTAACCGGTGGCTGCGGTGCAGTTTGCAAAGCACAATTGAGCGCCGCGTAGCAAAGCCGCACCTTCGTATATTTGGTAGAAGGGGTTGGGTACTACCGCCAGTGCATCCGGCTTGCCGCTGAGCACCGCTTGGCCAAACGAAAATAGCGCTTCGCGTGTTCCTGCAACTGGGAGTACTTGTGTTGCTGGGTCAACCTTGGTGCGGAAGCGTCGTGCTAACCAATTGGCGATGCTAGATCGAAGTGCGGGACTGCCAAGCGTTGTTGGGTAGGTACCCAAAGATGCCTTGATGGCGGCTTCGCTTGCCAGCGCGTTCACAATAAAGTCAGGTGCGGGGTGCTTAGGCTCGCCGATAGACAGAGCAACGTGCTCATGCTTTGGGTTGCCAACCAGGCCTTGTTTTAGCTGGGCTAAGCGCTGGAATGGGTAAAGCTGCAAGGATGCTAGGTTTGGATTCATGTTCGTTCGATGCTGTTGTCGAGATTTTGGCGGATGGCGTTTTCTAGCTCGTAGATTTGCTCTGGATCCGAAAAGGGCAAACCATGCTCGGTTTGCAGCTCAAAGTTGTCTTCCACCCGATCGCCTAGGGTTGCAATACGGGCCCCGACCACGCTGATCTTATACTGAGCAAAGAGTACGGCGAGTTGGGCAAGTAACCCAGGACGGTCTGTTGCAACAACCCTGAGCACGCTGGTCGCCGCACCGTTTTCGTTCATTATCTCCGCCTCGCTGGGGCGCGAAAGCTGTCGCTGGCGGCGGGTCAGGCGAGTTGGCGGATCGACCACCAGCAGTTGAGGGTCTAACAATGCTTTCTCAAGCGCGGTGCCAATTTCAGTGCGTCGCTTTTGCCGATCGGACACTTGCTCCCCTGAATCTTCAAGCACGCTGAAGTGGTTGAAACACAAGGTTGTGGGTCCAGTGTAGATATCAGCGGCGAACACGTTGAGGCGGAGTTTTTGGAAAGTCACCACACAGGCTGCAAACAAGTTTGGGGTGTCGTGAGAGTAAACGTAGACACTGGTGGTGCCTTCTTCATGCAGTTGCTTTGAGCCATCTCGAACTAAAACCAGCGGTCCCGTATCAATGTCGTGGCGCACCATCTGGCTAATAAGCTCGGCCACTTCACGCGGGGTGTGACGCAAAAAGAAATCGTCTTCTAATGCGGACCAGGTTCGCTGCATTGCGTGCTCATCGAGATTGAGATTCTCAAGGCGACTGCGTGCTGCTTCCTGACAGGCCCGAATGGATGTGGCTCTGTCCAAGGGGCTTTCAAGGCCGCGGCGTAAGGCACGACGGGTTTCGCTATAGAGCTGGCGCATTAAGGTAGCGCGCCAGTTGTTCCACAGTGTTGGGTTGGTGGCGTTGATGTCAGCAACGGTGAGCGCGTACAAATAGTTTAAGCGCCGCTCCGATTTTACCTCGCTAGCGAATGCGTGGATAACATCCGGATCGTAGATATCTTGGCGTTGGGCGGTATCGGACATCATTAGGTGTTTGGCCACTAGCCAAGCCACTAGCTCGGTGTCGTCTTCGTTGATCTGATGCAGTTTGCAAAACTTGATGACATCAATGGCGCCTAAGCTTGAGTGATCGCCGCCGCGGCCTTTACCGATGTCGTGAAACAAGCCTGCAATGTAGAGCAACTCCACTTTAGGCAGGTGCCGAACGCAGTGTGCGGCTACTGGGAAGTTTTGCTCTGCCGAGCGATAGCGGAAGCGTCGCATATTGCCAACCACCTGCATGGTGTGGGCATCCACGGTGTAAACATGAAACAAGTCGTGCTGCATCTGCCCAACAATTTGTCCAAATTCTGGCAGGTAGCGTCCCAGCAAGCCGTAGCGACGCATGCGTGTGAGTTGGCTGACCAAGGTGTAAGGTGCGCGTAGCAGCTGCATAAATAGGTCGGTGTTGACGGGGTCTTGGCGAAAGGCATCGTCAATCAAATCTGCGTGTTGGCGAATCAAACGGATGGTGTCAGCACGCACCCCAGAAATATCGCGGCGGTTGGCCATGATGACAAAAAGTTCAAGCAACGCGCTGGGTGTTTCAGTAAACACCTCTGCCTGGGTCGTTTGAATGTAACCATTACACAGCTCAAAGCGCTCGTTGATGGGTTCAACGTGGGTACGCTCTTTTTTGCGCAAGATGTTTTCATCAAAGTACTGCAGCATGATGTCGTTCACCTCGCGCAGCAGTAGTACCTGACGGTAGTACTCGTGCATGAAGTGTTCTACGCCGCGTCGGGTTTCGGTGTCGGCGTAACCCAACCGCTGTGCAAGGGTGCGTTGGTGTTCAAATTGGAAGCGATCATCTTTGCGCCCGGCCACTAGGTGCAGGCCAAAGCGCACCCAGTTGAGATAGCGGCGACCATCCGCCAGCCAGGTGCTCTCTTGCTCGGTGAGCACACCAAGGTCTTGCAAGGCAGACAGCTCTCGGGTGCGAAATTGTCGTTCAACAACCCACATAGCAACGTGCACATCGCGTAAGCCGCCGGGCGATTCTTTGACGTTGGGTTCCAGCCCGTAGTCCACGTTGTCGAATTGTTGATGGCGCTTTTCTTGTTCGCGCAGTTTGGCTCTGAAGAAGTCGTTGGCTGGCCACAAACGCTTGTGGTCCAGAATTTTGTTGAGCTTCTCGTCGATGCTTTGGTTGGTGACCAAAGGGCGTTGCTCAAACATGCTGGTGGCAACGGTTAGGTCGGCTTTGGCTTCTTTTTTGATTTGGTTAAGCGCACGCACTGCATGTCCTACATCGATGTGCAGGTCAAAAATATCGTGCAAAAAGTGCTCGATAGCGGCGGAATGTTTGCTTGGCTTAGGGCCAATAATGAGCAGATCAAGATCCGAGTGCGGCAGCAACTCCCGACGCCCGTAGCCACCTACCGCATACAACGCTAGGTCCGTGGTATCGCAATGCAGCGCCCACAGGTCGCGCAGGATGGCGTCAACAAACTCGGTTCTTGCGCTCATGAGTTGTTCCACCGGTGCGCGTTGCCAGTAGGCTTCGGCGAGGGCAGCGTCAAATTTGTTGAGCGCCTCGCGAGCGGCAACGCCAGAGGCTAGCTTAGCCTCTGGCCGAGCGTTTGGGATTTTGAAGGTGAGGTCAGATTCGGCGGTTGAAGGGTCGCTCATTAGAAGGATTCTTCGGTGCGCTTGGTCAGCACCTCCACGCCGTCAGCGGTCACCAGCAAGGTGTGCTCCCATTGTGCTGAAGGTTTGTGGTCTTTGGTAACCGCCGTCCAGCCGTCTGGCAGGATTCTGAGGTCGCGCTTGCCGGCGTTGATCATGGGCTCGATGGTAAAGGTTTGCCCTAACTCGATGACATCACCTTTGCCCGCTTTGCCGTAGTGGACAATCTGTGGGTCATCATGAAAGACCTTGCCAATGCCGTGGCCACAGAACTCTCGGACCACCGAGAAGTTTTGCGCCTCAGCGTGCTTTTGGATGGCGTGGCCGATATCTCCAAGGGTCGCCCCAGGCTTCACCGCCTCAATACCCAGGTATAGGCACTCTTGGGTGACTCGAGCCAGTCGTTCGACCAAAACGCTGGGTTTGCCCAGCAGGAACATTTTGCTGGTATCACCGTGATAGCCGTTTTTGATGACCGTGACATCTATATTGATGCTGTCCCCGTTTTTGAGGCTTTTCTTGTCTGTGGGGATGCCGTGGCAGATCACGTGATTCACCGACGTGCAAATGGATTTGGGGAAGGGGGCTTGGCCCGGACCGCCACCGTAGTTCAGGGGCGCTGGAATACAGTCTATTTCGTTGACAATAAAGTCGTGGCAAATCTGGTCCAGGGTTTCGGTTGTGACGCCTGGGACCACATGTTCACCGATCATCTCTAAAACGCTGGCGGCCAGCCGTCCTGCTTCCCGCATGCCGGCGATATCTTGCTCTGAAATGGCTTTTGCCACCATGGATAAACTCTCTTTTGCTGCCTGTTAGTGGGGGCAAACTAAGGAATCTATGACCTGCAGGCGGCTCCGGGTTGGTCCTGGGCCGGGCCTGGGTCAAAGGTTCAAGATGCGTCCCGCACATGATTATGGTATAAAGCGCGCCGCTGTGGGCAGGTGCTCGCAGAGGAATACTAAACTAAATTTTGCACGTGCACCGTCACATGCGCCTGGGTGCCCGGATTCTGTGCCTGTTTTGCTCAATTTCGATACTGGTTTGATAGAAATGATCGACCAGCGAGCAAAAGGTTTAACAGCGTCATAATCGGGTTGGGAGCGTGGGGTTGCGTGGATAAATTACCCGGAGAAATACATGTCTATTAGCATGCGCGATATGCTGGCCGCAGGGGTTCACTTTGGCCATCAAACCCGTTTTTGGAATCCCAAAATGGCGCCTTATATTTTTGGCGCCCGCAACAAAATTCATATTATTAACCTTGAGCAAACGGTTCCGGCTTTTGACCTAGCGTTGAACGAGATGCGCAAGTTGTCGAGCAAAGGCAACAAAATCTTATTTGTTGGCACCAAGCGAGCGGCGTCTAAGGTGATTAAAGAGCAAGCCCAGCGCGTTGGCATGCCTTTTGTTGACCAACGTTGGTTGGGCGGCATGCTCACCAACTACAAGACTATTCGTCAGTCGATCAAGCGTTTGCAAGAGCTTGAAGTTCAGTCTGAAGACGGCACCTTCGAAAAGTTGACCAAGCGCGAAGCGTTGCAGCGTACGCGTATGCAGACCAAGCTAGAAAGTAGCCTTGGTGGCATCAAAGATATGGGCGGCCTGCCCGATGCGTTGTTTGTGGTTGACGTGCAGCACGAGCACATTGCGATCAGCGAAGCGAACAAGTTAGGCATTCCTGTGTTTGGCGTTGTGGATAGCAACAGCGACCCAGATGGTGTGGACTATGTTATTCCAGGCAACGACGATGCCATTCGTGCTATTCGCCTGTATGTCAGCGCGGTGGCTGATGCCATTGCTAGCGGCAAGCAAAAGGCCAGTGGTGCGGTAGACCTGGACGAGTTTGTTGAGGTTGATGCTGCCGCTGCTGAACCAGCAGCCGAAGCAGCCCCAGCAGCGCCTGCTGCTACACCCGCTGCAACGGACGGAGGTGCTGCGTAATGGCCATTACTGCTGCGCAAGTTAAAGAGCTTCGCGAACGCACTGGTTTAGGCATGATGGATTGCAAGAAAGCCTTGCAAGAAGCCGATGGTGATTTAGATCTAGCAATTGATACATTGCGTAAATCCAGCGCACTCAAGGCGGCTAAGAAAGCTGGCCGCACAACGGCTGAAGGGCTGTTGGGTGTGCAGGTGAGCGACGATGGTCGCAAAGGCGCCATGGTTGAGGTCAATATCGAGACGGACTTTGCCGCCAAAAACGAAAAGTTCATCGCTTTTGTTGCTGAAGTGTTAGCCGCCACCTTGGCAGCTGAATCAGACGACGTAGACGCGATACTCGCTCAGGGCCTTGGCGCTAAGCGGGAAACCTTGGTGCAAGAGATCGGTGAAAACATTACCGTACGTCGTGCGGCCTTTGTGGCCAGCGCGAGCGGTCAGATCCAAAGCTATCTGCACTCAGACAAGCGCAAGGGTGCGTTGGTTGAGTTGTCTGGTGATGGCGGTGAGCTAGGTCGAGACATCGCTATGCACATCACGGGTAGTGACCCCGCACCTTTGGTGGTCAAAGGCGAAGAGCTAGATCCAGCATTGGTCGCAAAAGAGCGTGAAATCTTCACCTCGCAAGCGGCTGACAGTGGCAAGCCACCGGAGATTGTTGAAAAGATGATCGAAGGCCGCGTGAGAAAATATCTAGCAGAAGTTAGCTTGCTGGATCAGCCTTTTGTTAAGGACAGCAACAGCAAGGTGGGTGCACTGTTGAAGGATAAGGGCCTGGAGTGCCTTGGCTTTGTTCGCTTTGTTGTTGGTGATGGTATCGAAGTGGATACCACCGACTTTGCCAGTGAAGTGGCTGCTCAAGTGAAAGGCGCCAGCTAGAGCCTATCCGGCCAGCAGGTTAAGCGCAGTACGGGGTTAAGCCCGTACTCCCTTGCCACAGCCATTGATTCAGCCAGCAAGTGAAGGAGCCCAGCATGACGCGGGTGTTGCTAAAACTTTCGGGAGAAGCCCTCGGCGGGGGCAGTGGGACCGGGATCGATCCCCAGACCGTAACGGCATTGTGTAAAGAAGTGGCGGCGGTGCATGCCGCTGGTGCCGAAGTCGGCTTGGTGCTCGGCGCGGGCAATTTGGTTCGCGGTGCCGCATTAGAAGCAGCAGGTATGGACCGGGTCAGCGGCGACCACATTGGTATGTTGGGCACCGTAATGAACGCATTGGCTATGGCTGGAGCTCTCCAGCAGCAAGGCCTTAAAACTCAGGTGTATAGTGCCTTTGGTGTGCCCGGCATCGCGGAGCAATACCGCACGGAGCTAGCACAGGCCAGCTTGGATGCAGGCAAAATTTGTTTGTTTGCCGGTGGTTTGGGCAACCCGCTTTTCACTACGGATACCGCAGCGGTATTGCGTGGGATAGAAATCAAGGCGGATATGGTTCTCAAAGCGACCAAGGTTGACGGGGTCTACTCTGCGGATCCGCAGAAGGATCCAACCGCCACTCGCTACGATGATCTGACCTATGACGCGGTAATTCAGCAGAATTTGCAGGTTATGGACCTTACAGCCATCTGTCTTTGCCGCGATCATGAGATGCCTTTGGTGGTATTCGATATGAACCAGCAAGGCGCGTTGACCCGTATACTCAAGGGTGACAAGGTTGGTACAACAATCCGATCAACGGACGGGTAAAGCATGATTGATGAGATATGCGCAGATGCAGACGAACGCATGGGGAAGACCCTAGAGTCGTTGGGGCTGGTACTGTCAAAAATTCGAACCGGGCGGGCCAATCCAGGGTTGCTCGAAGGGATTAGCGTGGATTACTACGGGAGTCCAACACCGCTGCAACAAGTGGCGTCTATTACAGTAGAAGACGCCCGTACCTTGTTGATCTCGCCTTGGGAAAAGCCTTTGGTACCCGATATCGAGAAGGCCATTTTAAAAAGCGACTTGGGTATCACCCCACAAAGTGCCGGTGATGTGATTCGAGTGCCGCTACCGCCACTGACCGAACAAAATCGGAAGGACCTGGCCAAGCAGGCTCGCAATGAGGCAGAGGGCAGCCGGGTCGCCATTCGGAACATCCGGCGCGACGCCATTAGCGACGTGCGCGAGCTTGTTAAAGAGAAAGAGGCCTCCGAAGACGATGCCCGTCGCGGCGAAGATCGTATTCAAAAGGTAACCGATGCGCGGGTTGCAGAGGTTGATAAAACGGTTGCGGCCAAAGAAGCCGAGTTGATGGAAATTTAGGCCGACATGGCTCAATCGCACATCGATAGGGACAAGGAGGCTGGGACCATAGACCCCAGTGTGGTCCCAGAACACATTGCCATCATCATGGATGGTAACAACCGTTGGGCCAAAGCACGTAGCATTCCGGGCCCTGCAGGGCATCGTGCTGGCGCAAAAAACGTTCGCCCCTTGGCAGAAGCTTGTGCAGACCACGGTGTCCAATGTCTGACCCTGTTTGCCTTTAGCACGGAAAACTGGAAGCGTCCGAAGCGCGAGGTGTCGCTGTTGATGGATTTGATGCGTAACGTCTTACGCAACGATTTGAATCAGCTAAACGAGCGCGGTGTGCGCTTGCGTGTCATCGGTGACCGGGAGCGATTTGCCCCGGATTTGCAGCTGCAAATGACCCAAGCTGAAGACCTCACCAAACACAATGAGCGTATGACCTTAAATATCGCGGCCAATTTTGGTGGGCGTTGGGACATCACCGAAGCCGCCAAGCGCTTGGCTGAAGATGTAGCGGCGGGTC
The DNA here is from genome assembly GCA_938036875.1 of uncultured Pseudomonadales bacterium. GTDB lineage: Bacteria > Pseudomonadota > Gammaproteobacteria > Pseudomonadales > Azotimanducaceae > CALHVX01. Next base: position 28,341 of record CALHVX010000067.1, on the reverse strand, counting down.
AGTTAGATGCGGCGGATATCGATGAAGACCTCTTCGCCCGCTATTTATCCCTAGGTGAGTTGCCGCCACCAGATCTTTGCATTCGCACAGGAGGCGATCACCGCATCAGCAACTTCCTGCTTTGGGATTTTGCCTATACCGAGTTTTATTTTACGGATGCGTTTTGGCCCGACTTCGATAAAGCATCGTTAGACGAAGCGTTGCTCACCTATCTGGAGCGTCAACGACGCTTCGGTCGTCGCGTCTAACAAGTGCTAGGCCAACGGCTGCTAACGGCGGCGATCTTAGCCCCGTTATTCATTGCCGCCATCTACCTTTTGCCCCTATGGGCTTTTGCCCTGACTTTTGCGCTGGTGATCACGCTTGGTGCCGGTGAGTGGGCGCGACTAGCCTTGTTGGAGTTGAACTTACCTAGCGCTCGGTGGGTTGCAATGGCGTTGATACTGCTTCTGTGTGGCCTGTTGTGGACCCAGCCTGCTTGGTGGGTGCCCATGCTTTGGCTGGGTGTACCACTGTGGTTACTAGCGATTTTTCAGGTCCTGCGTTACCGGCGTCCAGATGTGCCCAGTGAGGCTCCGCCGGCGCAACCGTCCGCTTGGTGGCAGGGTTGGTTGGGGTTGGGGTTTGGCTTGCTGATTCTAGCTTGCGCTTGGTGTGCACTGCTGGTCATTCGTCCAATGGCAAACGGGTCCCATTTGCTCTTGATGCTCTTTGCCATCGTTTGGTTTGCGGATGCTGGCGCGTATTTTTCCGGCAGAGCCTTTGGCAGCAAGGCCTTGGCGCCTCATGTTAGCCCCGGCAAAACCTGGGAAGGTGCCTTGGGTGGTGGTTTGGCTAGCGTTATAGCGGTCTGTTTAGGCTTGCTGGTGGTTGGCTGGTTTGACCTTCGTTGGGTACCCGTACTGCTGGGTTTGGTTGTCGTTTCTGTGTTTGGCGACCTGTTTGAGAGTGTGCTCAAACGCAGTGCGGGCATGAAAGACTCGGGCACCTTGTTGCCCGGCCACGGCGGGGTCCTCGACCGCATCGACTCAATCATAGCGGTATTGCCATTTTACGCTCTAGCCCTATTGGCGCTGGGTTTACCGGTTGTAGTGAACTGAAACCAATTGCAACACTCTAAACAGGCAGGATTCGGTAGAATTGTCCCAACAATGGGTCACCTAATGCCGCAAAAACACCGTTTCATGACCGTTTCATGACCGTTTTAATGACCAAAAAACAAGCGAGATAACAGGACCGAATGGAACTGCTGCAGTACGCCTTAGCGTTGATTGTGACCCTTGGGGTCCTGGTGACCATCCATGAACTGGGCCACTTTGTGATTGCCCGTGCGTCTGGCGTTAAGGTCCTGCGTTTTGCTGTAGGTTTTGGCACCCCCATCTGGTCGCGAACAGACCGCCGGGGTACCGAATTTGCGATTGCCGCGATCCCGCTTGGCGGCTACGTGCGTATGTGCGACGAGCAAGACCTGCAGCCCGGGCAAACGCTTGCGCCAGGAGAGCTCACCTACAACCAGCTCACCCCTTGGTGGCGTATTGCCATTGCCCTGGGCGGGCCGGTGGCGAATTTCCTGCTGGCGATAGTGGTGTATTGGTGTCTTTTTGTTGCCGGTACCTTAACCGCTGTGCCGATGTTGGGTGTGCCAGCGGCAGAAAGTGTGGCTGAGCAAGTGGGTTTGCCTGCGCATGTAAAGCTGGTTGAAGTGGACGGTGAGCCCGTACAGAGCTGGCAGCAAATTGGCATGGCGCTCGCCTCTCGTCTGGGTGATACCGGTAGCATCGAGCTGGGTGTGACCAACGTTAACCAAGATCGGGTGATGCGCTACCAACTACCGGTGAGCAATTGGCATCAAGGATCAGCTGAGCCAGATCTGTTTGGGTCTTTAGGGTTGGCGCCCGTGACCTTGCCTATCGTTGGGCAAGTGGTTGCCGACTCGGCTGCGCAGCGCGGTGGCTTGCTGAAGGATGATCGCGTGGTTGCGGTGGGTGGTGAATCCATATCCTCCTGGCGGCAACTGGTTGGATTGATAGAGAAGAGCCCGAACCAAGAGTTGAGCCTGCTTGTTGAGCGTAAGGCTGAGCAGCGTCAGATCAAGGTGACCCCAGATGCTCGGGGTGAGGGCGACGCACAACGAGGATTTTTAGGCATTGGGCCTCCGGCACCAACCTTAGTGCAGTATTCATTTGTGCAGGCGTTTCCTGCTGCACTGAGCAAAACGAAAGAAGTGACCGGCATGACGTTAAACCTGCTGCGTAAGATGGTGGTCGGTCAAGTGTCGGTAAAAAACTTGAGTGGACCAATTACCATTGCTCAGGTTGCAGGGGATTCAGCCAAGGTGGGTTGGCGAACTTTTATCGGTGTCTTGGGGCTGCTTAGCGTATCCTTAGGGGTTTTAAATTTGCTGCCGATACCGATTTTAGATGGTGGCCACATCCTGTTTTGTGTGGCCGAGTTGCTGACCGGGCGACCCGTCTCTGAGCGGGTTCAAACGCTGGGGTTGCAGGTAGGCCTAGTGCTGGTGGGTGGTCTGATGTTTATGGCTATTTACAACGATATTGCGAGACTTTTGTAGCTTTTACACCGTAGCGTCAGTCATTCGTAAAAATCGTTATCTTATAAATTATTAATTTGATGCAGGGTTTACCACGCGTAACCTTGCTGCAGAGGGTCGAGTCTTGAGCAATGGGTTTAGACGCGTAGGTTACCTCGCAAGAATGCTAATGGTTGCATTGTTGTTGAGCGTAAGCCTGCCAGGATTTGCGTTTACCGTGACCGATATTCGCCTGCAAGGTCTGCAGCGCGTATCGGCCGGCACCGTGTTCAATATCCTGCCGGTGAAAGTCGGTGACACAGTGGATGAGGTGGGTGTCCGCCAACTGATGCGTACCCTGTTCAAGGCCGGCTACTTTAAAGACATCCGCATGGCTGAAGACAACGGTGTGTTGATTATCACTGTGGTTGAGCGTCCGGCGATCGAGAGCATTAAGATTGATGGCAACAAAGCGATCAAGACCGAAGCGCTGCTTGAAGGGTTGGGTGACCAGGGGTTGCGTGAGGGTGAGATTTTCAAACAGGCCACCTTAGAACGGGTCGGCTTGGAGCTTGAGCGCCAATACGTATCCCAAGGACGTTACGGCGCTGGCATCGATACTCAGGTTAATGAGTTGCCGCGCAACCGAGTGGCGATTGAAATTAATATTGAAGAGGGCAAAACCTCCGGCATTCGTCACATAAACGTCGTGGGTGCGGATGTGTTTAGCCAAGAAGAGCTGCTCGATGAGATGGAGCTCAAGCATCCCAGCTTGCTGTCGTTCTATCGTAACGATGATAAGTACTCGCGAGAGAAGTTGCAGGGCGACCTAGAAAAGCTGGAGTCTTTCTACAAAGACCAAGGTTATGTTGAGTTTGACGTCACCTCAACTCAGGTCAGCATCACCCCAGACCGTCAGCAGGTGTATCTCACCATGCACGTAGACGAGGGCGCCAAGTACAGCGTACGTGATGTGAACCTGATTGGTGAGCTAAACGACGTTCGCCCGGAAGATTTGCGTGCGTTGATGTTGGTGAGCAAAGATCAGGTGTTTAACCAGGCGCGTATCACGGCAACCGAAGAGCGCATGACCCAAGCCTTAGGTAATGCGGGCTATACCTTCGCCAGTGCTAGCGGTATCCCTAAAGTGAATGCCGATGGCACCGTTGACGTTGAGTTTTTTGTTGACGCCGGTAAGCGTGCATACGTCCGTCGAGTGAGTTTTGCGGGTAATCGCTTGACCCAAGACGAGGTGATGCGCCGCGAGCTGCGCCAAATGGAAGGTGGTTGGGCGTCCACTGCGCTGATCGACTTGTCCAAGGTGCGCATGGAGCGGTTAGGCTTTTTCAAAGGTGTAAACGTTGAAACCCCAGAAGTGCCTGGCACCGATGATCAGATTGACGTTGAGTTTTCGGTTGAAGAGCAACCGTCTGGTAGCATCTCGGCCACCTTGGGCTATGCCCAGGGTACAGGTTTGATCCTTGGCGCCAATTACCAACAAAACAACGTGATGGGTACGGGCAACTCTCTAGGTCTAGGTTTGTCTTTCTCCAAGTTCCAGGAGTCTGCAAACTTCAGCTTCTTTGACCCGTACTACACCATGGACGGCATCAGCCGGGGTTTTAACTTGTACTTTCGCCGGTTAGATTTTGATGAGCGCAACATCGCTCGATTCACCACCGATGCCATCGGCGCGGGTGTGACCTTTGGCTTTCCCATTGGTGAAACCCGTCGGGTGAACTTCGGCTTGCTGGCTGAATACACCGAGATTACCGAAGGTATTGCACCGGCGCGCGAAATCAGTGATTTTTTGGATAACAACGGCGAAGATTCGCTGAACTTCAAAGCCAGCTTGTCGTGGAACAGCTCCACTTTGAACCGAGGTTTGTTTCCAACCCGTGGGCGCTCACAGGCGGTGTCGATGGAGCTAGCCGTGCCGGGTAGTGACCTGCAGTTCTACAAGGTGAACTACGACGCGCAAATGTATATCCCTTTAACTAATGCCTTTACATTGCGTTTGCGTGCAGAGTTAGGCTATGGCGACGGCTACGGGAGTACGGACGTACTGCCGTTTTATGAAAACTTCTTTGGTGGTGGCTTCGGCTCGATTCGCGGCTTTGAGCGCAGCACGCTAGGGCCTCGTAGTACCAACCCAACCCAGTTCAGTAACGGCACAGATATCCCGCCAGGATTTTTCCGTGACCTGGAGGGTGACCCCTTTGGCGGCAACGCGCTGATTGAGCTGAGTGCAGAAATTATCTTCCCTTTGCCTTTTGTTGAAGACAACCGCCAGTTCCGTCCCGTGTTGTTTGTAGACGCCGGTAACGTTTTCAACACGGATTGCCCGGATTTTGCGGTGAACTGCTTTGGTGTGAATAAAGACAATTTCCGCTACTCGGTGGGCGTAGGTGTGACTTGGCTGACCGGCCTTGGACCTATGACTTTCGGCTACTCAAAGCCTTTTAATACTCAAGGGTTTGATGAAGAAGAGAGTTTCCAGTTTGAGTTAGGCCAGACTTTTTGATTAGATGCCGTCCTACGGCACCCTGGTGGATCTTGTGTCCCACCAAAGGGTTAACTTTGCACAGAGCAACCCCTATTGAGGAGATATAACAGTGGTAGCTAAGTTTTTTCGAGGTCCTATGGTGGCCGTATCCCTTTGTGGCTTGTTGTTCAGCACTGCAAGTGTTGCCGCGGACCTAAACATTGCTGTGCTGGATACCCAGCGTGCATTGGTTGAGAGTGAAGAGGCAAAGACGCTGGTCGACAAGATCAATCGTGAGCTCAAGCAAGAAGAGGCGGATGCAAAGAAGCTCAATGATGAGGTTCGGGCTCTGCAAGAAAAGCTGAACAAAGACGGTGAGGTGATGAGCGCGTCAGAAAAGCGCAGAGTCTCCAAGAGCATTGAAGATAAGCAAATTGACCTTCAGTTCATGGTCAACAAGCTGCAAAAAGAGCTCAACGACCGCCGTCAGGAGCTGTTGCAGCAAATGGTGCCTAAGGTAGATGCGGTGCTTAAAGATCTAATTGAGCTAGAAGGCTACGATTTCATTTTAGAGCGTGGCAGCTTGCGTTACGCTAACCCCAAGCACGACATTACGCGTAAGGTTACCGAGAAGCTCAACAGCAAGAAGTAATGCTGCACTGCCTGGACCGCTAAGTTGGACCGCTAATGCCTGAATTTACTCTCAACGATCTGGCGCAGCGGTTCAATTTGACGCTTGCGGGGGCTGGCACGCAGGCAAAAGATGCCGCTAGCCCAAGCAGCGCAGATGGAAGTATTGCTATTCAAGGGGTGGGCAGCTTAGCCCATGCCCAGGCTGGTCAGATAAGTCACCTGTCCAGCCATCGTTATCTAGATCTGCTGGACGGGTGCAATGCGTCTGCGTTGTTGATCCGTGCTGAAGATAGACACCGCTGGCCTGGCCCTGCGCTAGTGTGTAGCAACCCCTACCTGGCTTATGCCCAAGTCACCCAGCTCTTTTCTCGCATTCCTAGCTTGGCTCCTGGGCAGCATCCCAGCGCTGTGATCGATCCGAGTTGTGAGGTTCACCCAACAGCGCGTATCGGTCCTGGTGTTGTGCTGGGAGCTAATTGTGTGGTTGCTGCTGATGCCGCGATCTATGCCAATGCCAGCCTGGGGGACGACTGCCGGGTTGGTGAGGCCAGTCGGATCATGCCCAGCGCGGTGCTTTATGCCGATGTCCACATTGGCGCTCGTTGTGTAGTCCATAGCGGTGCCATTTTAGGTGCGGATGGTTTTGGCTACACGCCAAACGAGCTTGGCCATATGGTTGAGATTGCCCAGCTAGGTGGGGTTCGAATTGGTGACGATGTCAGCATCGGTGCAGCAACTACCATAGACCGTGGTGCGTTGGACAACACCGAGATATCCGAGGGTGTAAAGATCGACAATCAGGTGCAAATTGGGCATAACAGTTATATAGGTGCCCACAGTCTGATCTGTGGTTGCGTGGGAATCGTAGGTAGTAGTCGTATCGGCAAACATTGTGTACTGGCTGGCGGCGTTGGCGTTGGCGGTGATGGGCCGGTAGAAATCTGTGATGGTGTGATACTGACGGCAACCACCCTTGTGACTCAATCCATCACCCAGCCGGGGGTATACTCCGGTGGCGTTCTGCATGCGCCGGCATCCAAGTGGAAGCGCAATGCGATTCGGTTTCAGAATTTGGATGCATTAGCACGCCGCGTCTCCAAGCTAGAAAAGCGCACCCCGTAAGATGGCCCAACAGTGAAACGGCGCGCCTTGGAGCCTGTCGCTGCTAGTTCTACCGTTATTAGGAATACAGAAAGAAGCTTATGAGTGAAGACAAGTCTAGTAATATCAAATATTTAGCGGAGATACTTGAGTATTTGCCGCATCGCTATCCATTCTTGTTGCTAGACCGTGTCACCGAGTTGACGGCAGGTGAGGACGTGCGTGGCTATAAAAACGTCACCATCAACGAGCCTTTCTTTAATGGGCATTTTCCCAACCATCCGGTTATGCCGGGTGTATTGATCGTCGAGGCCATGGCGCAGCTGTCGGGTATTTTGGCCTTTGAAACCAAAGAGCGGCGCCCATCGGATGGTTTTATTTACTATTTGGCTGGCACCGACAAGACGCGGTTTAAACGACCGGTTGTGCCCGGTGACCAGCTCACCATGTATAGCCGTTTGAAGGCGGATAAACGTGGCGTGATGAAGTTTGTCTGTGAAGCGGCGGTTGATGGTGAGCCCGCGTGTGTCAGTGAGATCATCGTGATGGAGCGTAGCTTGTGACGGGAGGGCGAGTATGACTATCGATCCTCGGGCAATTGTTGATCCCTCCGCGAAGCTAGGCGCAAACGTTACTGTTGGTCCTTGGACTATTGTGGGTGCTGACGTGGAGTTGGGCGACAACACTGAGGTTGCGTCGCATGTGGTTCTCAAAGGGCCAACCACCATCGGCAAGAACAACAAGATTTATCCGTTTTCTTCTGTGGGTGAAGATACCCCGGCCTTTGCCTATCAGGGTGAGCCAACCACTTTGGTCATCGGCGATGGCAACGTAATTCGCGAAGGTGTCACCATCCATCGGGGCATGGTCAGCGGCATTGGCACCACGGTGATTGGCAACAACTGCTTGCTCATGCCTTACGTGCATATAGGCCATGACTGTGAGCTTGGCGATCATATTGTGATGGCGAACTTTGCTGGGGTTGCCGGCCACGTGAAGGTGGGTGATCACGCCAACTTTGGCGGTTACGCTGCGGTGCCCCAGTATCGAAACATTGGTGCCTATACCCACATTGCGGGGGCCGCTTTGGTAACCAAAGACGTGCCTGCGTACATGACGGTTAGTGGTAACCCAGCGGTTGCTGTTGGCTTGAACCTTGAAGGTATGAAGCGGCGCGGTTATGACAAGGCGCAGATTGATGCGTTAAAGCTGGCCCACAAGGTTGTGTATCGCGAGCAACGTACGGTCAAAGACGCGTTGTTGGAGCTAGAGCCTCTAGCGCAGGAACATGCTGAGGTGGCTGAATTTGTGGCCTCCATTAAGGCTTCAGACCTGGGTATTGTTCGGCCGCGGAGCGGTTAGGCCAAGCTGGGCCGGCGGCCATATGCGACAAACCAGCCAGCGGCGAGGATTGCAGGTTTGAGCGACACAGCCTTGGTGGTGGGTATTGTAGCCGGTGAGAGCTCCGGAGATGCGCTTGGGGCTGGGTTAATGCTGGCGTTACAAGCGCGCCATCCCAATATTCGGTTTGTTGGTATCGGTGGCGACGCGATGCTGGCTGCGGGGCTGGTCAGTGTTCGGCCCATGACCGATCTTAACGTTAATGGTTTCTCTGAGCCCATCAGGCGAGCGCCAGAATTATTAAGAATATACAAAGAGTTAGTAAGTAAATTTAAAGAAAACTCTATTCACGCTTTTGTGGGCGTTGATTTTAACGTGTTCAACCTGCTGCTAGCCCGAGGGCTCAAGCGTGCCGGGTTCCCCACTGTCCACTACGTCAGTCCTTCGGTTTACGCTTGGCGACGCGGTCGTATTGCCCGGTTGGGCCGGGCGGTAGATCTGCTGCTCACCTTGTTTCCGTTTGAACCGCCCCTGTATCAGGGCACCAGTGTGACCGCGGTTTGTGTGGGGCACCCGATGGCGGATGCTATAGAACCGCTATCGCCGGTTGCGGCCCTTGAGAGGCAGCAGCAGGCGTTATCTAGCTTTGGCTTGGCCGCCGAGGTGACGGCGGTGGCTTTGCTCCCGGGTAGTCGGCGCTCTGAGCTAGCACTTATGTTGCCAGCCTTCTTGGGTGCGGCTAAACGCATTGCGCACAAAGAGCCGGATATTCACTTTTTGTTACCTTGCCCGCGCCCTGAGCTGGAGCCGATGGTGGCACAAGCGATTGCAGAGCAGGCGCCGGGTATTGCCATCACATTGGTATCCAGTAGCGCTCGGACCGCACTGACTGCCTGCCAGGTGGCCTTGGTAAAGTCTGGCACCAGCACGCTGGAAGCCATGCTTCTACGCCGTCCTATGGTGGTGAGCTACCGGCTTGGCAAGCTGACCTACCGGCTGGTGCGACAGTTATTGCGCACCGAATATGTGGCCTTGCCAAACATTCTCGCGGGGCGTGCGGTGGTGCCTGAGTTGATGCAAGACGACGCCACCCCGCAAGCTTTGGCCGAGGCGGTGTTGGCGCAGCTCCATAGGCATCAAATCCAGGGGAAGGCGCTAGACAAACTGGCGGCGAACGCAGATGATTTGCAGGAGTTTGAACGCCAACATTTGTCTCTACGTCGCGATGCAAACCGGTCCGCCGCGCGAGCGGTGAGTGAGTATTTGGGTTGGTCTTAAAGATGGTCTTAAGGACGGTCTTAAGGTCGGTCTTGAAGCCGACATCAACCTTGGTTTTAGATTGAGTTTAGCCATCTGTGCCCAGTCGAACTGGGATAGTTGTCCACTATCGAATGAGCAATCACATGAGAGCGCTGTGGAGTTAACAGAGGGTCCGCTGCAAGGCCACAGGCAGGTTGCCCCTTTGCTGCGACAGCTAAGCGCAGAATCCGGGTTGCAGGTCAGCGAGTTGCAAGGGCAAATGGCCGGAATCGACGAGGTGGGTCGCGGTCCGCTGGCGGGTCCGGTGGTGGCAGCGGCCGTCATTTTAAATCCCGCGCATCCGATACCTGGCTTAGCAGATTCCAAGAAGCTCAGTGCCGCCAAGCGGGTTGCCTTGGCTCGAGAGATCAAACGTCACGCCACTTGTTATGCCATTGCTTCGGCGAGCATTGCGGAGATAGAAACGCTGAATATTTTAGGTGCCACACTGTTAGCCATGTCCCGAGCTTGTGCTGGGTTATCCGTGATGCCCAGCTGTGCCTTGGTGGATGGCAATCGCTTGCCCAAGCTGGCAGTGCCAGCTCTGGCCATTGTTAAAGGGGATTCAAAGGTGGATGCGATCAGCGCAGCCTCAATTATCGCCAAAGTATCTCGCGACCGGCTCATGAGCATCCTAGCCCATCGATACCCCGGTTACGGTTTTGAGCGCCACAGCGGCTATGGCACCAAAGCACACCTCCAAGCATTGACAGCGCTAGGGCCTTGTCCCGCCCATCGCCCGAGCTTTGCTCCGGTACGTAAAGCGCAGGAGTCTGCGTCTCCGTGAATGCCAGAGAAACCAATTTTGTCCACCTACGAACACACAGCGAGTACTCGTTAGCCGATGGCGTATTGCGGGTGAAGGAATTGGCTAAGGCGGTTGCCGACCACCAGATGCCTGCAGTAGCACTGACCGATCGAACCAACCTGTTTGCCCTGGTTAAGTTCTATACCGCCTGCCTGAAGCAGGGGGTGAAACCCATCATCGGTTCCGATGTTCAGTTTGAGAATGCCGAGGGTGAGCTCTGTGGTGTCACCTTGCTGGCTCAGAACGACGAGGGGTATGCCAACCTCATTCAAATTGTCTCGGGTGCCTACCTAGGCGAGCGACACGGCTTGGTGACTCGTGAGGTGGTGTTCGAACGCCACGCGGGTTTGATCATTTTGTCCGGTGGCCGGCATGGGGATGTAGGTCGAGCAATTGCGCGCGGCGACATGGCCCTGGCGCAGAGCCTGGCGTCACAATGGCAGCAACAGTTTGGCGATCGTTACTACCTTGAGTTGTGTCGCACCGGTCGTGCTGGCGAAGAGTCCTACGTGCGTGCCGCGGTCACGTTGGCGGCAGCCAGTGATATCGCGGTGGTTGCCACCAACGAAGTGTGTTTTTTAGCCGAAGACGACTACGAGGCTCATGAGACTCGGGTTTGTATTCACGAGGGGCGCGTGCTGGATGACCCTAGGCGTGAACGCCGCTACGCGCCAACCCAGTATCTATGCAGCGGCCAAGAAATGGCCGAGCGATTTGCTGATCTACCGGCGGCGTTAGAAAACACCGTTGCTATTGCGCAACGGTGTAGCGCAACCCTGTCGCTGGGCACTTACTACCTACCGAATTATCCCGTACCCGAAGGCCAAACCCTTGAAGAATTTTTGTTGGCCACTTCCATCGAAGGGCTTGAGCAACGGTTTGAGGCGCGCCCACTAGCGGTGAGCAAAGAGGTCTACCGCGAACGGCTGGACTACGAGCTTGGTGTTATCAATCAAATGGGTTTCGCTGGTTACTTCTTAATCGTGATGGAGTTCATCGCTTGGTCCCGAGATAACAACATCCCGGTAGGACCGGGTCGTGGTTCTGGTGCCGGATCCTTGGTGGCCTATGTGTTGGGTATCACCGACCTGGATCCGCTGGCCTACGAGTTGCTATTTGAGCGTTTCTTGAATCCTGAACGGGTCTCTATGCCGGACTTTGACGTGGACTTCTGCATGGAAGGTCGGGACAAAGTGATTGCGCACGTCAGCGACTTGTACGGGTCAGATGCCGTAAGCCAAATCATAACCTTCGGCACCATGGCGGCCAAGGCGGTTGTTCGAGATGTGGCCCGCGTTCAGGGTAAGCCTTATGGTCTAGCCGACAAGCTTTCCAAGTTGATCCCCTTTGAAGTTGGCATGACGCTAACCAAAGCGGTAGACGAAACCGCAGAGCTGGTTCAATTCATCAATGAGAACGAAGAAGTTGCTGAAATTATGGAGATGGCCTACAAGTTAGAGGGCATTGTTCGTAACGTCGGTCGTCATGCGGGCGGGGTGGTCATTGCGCCGTCGCGTCTAACGGATTTTGTGCCTTTGTATGTGGACGAAGGTAGCTCTGGGCTGGTTTCGCAGTTTGACAAAGACGATGTTGAAAGCGCTGGCTTGGTCAAATTTGATTTCCTAGGGTTGAAGACGCTCACCGTTATTGACTGGGCTGTGGCCTCGATCAATGCGCGTAGCGAGCTGCTGCGTGCTGAGCAGGCAGCGCAGGGTGAAGCGCTAGACACAGAGTTTGAGCCGCTCAACATAGAAAATATTCCGCTGGAAGATGCGGCCACCTTCCAGTTGCTGCGGGCGGCCGAAACCACCGGTGTTTTCCAGCTAGAAAGCCGGGGTATGAAAGATCTGATTCGGCGCCTGCTGCCGGACGGCATCAATGACATTATTGCGTTGGTTGCTTTGTTTCGACCGGGACCACTGCAGTCTGGTGCCGTAGACGATTACATAGACCGCAAGCATGGTCGTGCTGCGGTCACCTTCCCGCACCCCACCTTAGACGAAGTGTTAGGTGATACTTATGGTGTGGTGTTGTACCAAGAGCAGGTGATGCAGGTTGCTCAGGTGCTTGCCGGCTTTACCTTAGGACAGGCTGATTTGCTGCGCCGAGCCATGGGTAAAAAGAAGCCAGAAGAGATGGCGAAGGTGCGCAAGCAGTTCGTTTCTGGAGCGGTTGAACGTGGGGTGGATGAGACCCTAACCAACGAAATTTTTGACCTGATGGAAAAGTTTGCCGGCTATGCGTTCAACAAATCGCACTCGGCAACTTACGCGTTGGTGTCTTTCCAAACTGCGTGGCTTAAGTGTCACCATCCCGCGCACTTCATGGCGGCAACGCTGTCTGCCGATATGCAAAACACAGACAAGGTGGTGACCTTGGTTGATGAAACCCGGCGTATGGGTTTGACCTTACAACCGCCCAGCGTCAACGCCAGCGAGTTCCGTTTTTCGGCCGCGCCGGCTGCCACACCAGAGTTGGCGGGTAAACACCCCAATGCTGCAGGCTTGGTTGTGTTGTATGGCTTAGGCGCCGTGCGCGGCGTCGGCGAGGGGCCGGTTGAGGCCATTGTTGAAGCGCGCGAGCAGGGACCCTTTGTTTCTTTGGCGGATTTTTGCAAGCGAGTGGATGCGCGTAAGGCGAACAAGCGTGTGCTTGAAGCGCTGATTCGTTCAGGCGCGATGGATGAGTTGCTCCCAGTGAGTGGCGCGGAAGTGGATTTGGATCAAGTGCGAGCGCAATTGCTGGCAGACGTTCCGGCGGCGGTTAAAGGCGCTGATCAAGCGGCTCGTGATTCTCAGCTAGGTATCACCGATCTGTTTGGTGGCGTTGGTGCCGATGGCCCAGAATCATCGCGGGTTGAGCTATGCACGGTGGCCCCTTTGACTCAGCGTGAGCGTCTTAGCGGTGAGAAAGATACGCTGGGCTTGTATCTTACTGGGCATCCTATCCAAGAATATTTGCCTGAGTTGCGTAACTTTGCGAAGGGCAACATTGCTAACCTAAGAGCCGGCAAGCGTAACCAAATCTTAGCGGGCTTGGTGGTCTCTATGCGCACCATGCGCAACAAGCGTGGTGGCATGATGGGGTTTGCCGTCTTGGATGATCGTAGTGGCCGCATCGAGGCCTCCTTGTTTTCTGATGTGTTTGAGAAGGAACAGCACAAGCTCTGCGAAGATGCCATTGTGGTGTTAGAAGGCGATGTGCAGCAGGATGACTTTAGCGGCGCCATGAAGTTTAAGGTGAACAAGGTCTACACCATGGAGGAGTCGCGTCGACGCTTCAGCGGTGCGGTGGTGATTGATTTCTTGGACCAGCCTTCGCCATCGGATTTGCCCGCACGCCTAAAGCGTTGCCTGGAGCCACATCGGTTGCGCGATATCGGCTGCCCGGTGGCCGTGTGGTATCGAGGAGACCAAGCGCGCGCACAAATTGCCCTGGGCAACCAGTGGCACGTTAGCGCATCCGACGATTTGTTGCGCAATCTGCGCAACGAATTTGATGGTTCGCAAGTGTCACTCAGCTACGGCAAAGCCCAAGGCTAGCCCGGTGGGTTGCGCCGCTGTGCAGAGCCTAAGCCGGGTGATTCGGCGGTCTCGATGTCGATAGCGCCCTTGGATTGGTCGTTGCTACCTAGTGCTTGGATTAGGGCTCTAGCGTCAGCGTCGACAGCGCCAACGGCTACTGCCCCAGGTATCTTACCGTCTACCCTCTATGTGGGGCTAAGCGGGGGTGTTGACTCGGTGGTCTTGCTAGATCTGGCCGTTGCTTGGCAAGCTGCGGCGGCGCAACCCCTTCGGGTGGTTGCCTTGCATGCACATCACGGTCTGCAAGCACCGGCAGATGCTTGGCTGCAAGCTTGTGTGGAGCGTTGCGCGGGGCTGGGCATTGAGTTGGTCAGCGCGCGTTTAGCCTTAGGGTCGAAGCAGCGATCCGAGGCGGCCGCACGCGCCGCACGCTACGATTTTTTTCGTCGTCAGCTACGCCAATCCACGGACTGTTTGTTGTTGGCCCACCATAGCGATGATCAAGCGGAGACCTTGTTGCTCCGCGTAGCCCAGGGCCGGGCGGTGCTTGGGATGCCTGAGTCTCGCCCTTTAGGCTTAGGTCTGCTGGTGCGCCCTTTGCTGAACCAGCGCCGTGAAGCCATTGAAGCTTACGCTCAGCAACACCAATTGGCTTGGGTAGAAGATCCAACCAATGCGTTGCTGACGGCAGACCGAAATTTTGTACGCCATCAATGGTTGCCTGCTGCTGCGGCACGCTGGCCCGACTTAGTGCCCAGCCTAAGCGGGCTGGCTGAACGTCAGCGGCAACAGTTGGAGCTATTGGTAGAGCTTGTGGGCGGTTGGGAGCAGGTGCCCGTGGCGCAGGCCCGCTTGCCCACCGGTGCTAGCTTGTTACGTGCCTGGCTGCTCAGTCGGGGTGAAACCAGCGTGACCCAGCTTGGCTTGGACGAATTTTGTGCTCAGCTGGGGGCGGGTCCTGACCGCAGCCCTAGTTTGCGTTTGGCTCAGGGTGAGCTCAGGCGCTATGCCGACGCGGTGCACTACGTCACCGATCGAGAGCTGGCTGAGGTACCGCTAGCTGCCTGCTACGAGATCCACAGTCCAGGTGAGTTGCTGCTGCCTCATGGTCGACTAACTCTCAGTGGACCTGCGGCCCGCCTCCAAGTGCATTTTGCTCAAACGCTCAAAAACTCCCTGTTTGCGCCAGCGTTGAAGGGCCGACATTGGCATCGAGCAGGCGTGCCACCATGGCTTAGGCCTAGCTTTCCTCAGCTTTTTGATGGCGCGGATCGCTTGGGGGTGCCTGCCTATGGGTTGCCGCATAAGCAAGAGCCCACAAGCCTGCCGCATACACTTGGTGTCAGTCAGCCCAAGCGTCGCTGGCAGGTTCGATGGGAGCCCTTTCTAGGTCAAAGGCAGCCATGATAAGTCTCGCATAGACGGGGAAAATCGGCGGAATCAATTGAGCTTCGCAGGCCCTTTTGCTATCTTGCCTGCCCATCCTGGGGGGCGTACGAACCCGCCAAGCTGTGCCTTAAGCGCCGACGCTTAAAGCCCGACAGACAGAACAAAAACAGACCTATGCGAGTAGGTATCCAAGCAATTCCTAGCCACCCAGGCGGTGGTCTTATAGTGGTGTAGATGACTCGATACATATTTGTAACTGGTGGTGTGGTTTCGTCCTTAGGCAAAGGTATCTTAACCTCATCATTAGCCGCGGTGCTGGGTGCTCGGCAGCTCAAGGTTAACGTGCTCAAGATGGATCCTTACATCAACGTTGACCCTGGCACGATGAGCCCGTTCCAGCATGGTGAGGTTTTTGTGACAGCTGATGGCGCAGAGACGGACCTTGATTTGGGTCACTACGAACGTTTCAGCGGTGCGCGGCTAACCAAAAAGAACAACTTCACCACGGGTAGTGTCTACGCTGAGGTGCTTCGACGTGAACGCCGGGGCGACTATTTGGGTGGCACGGTGCAAGTTATTCCGCACATCACCGACGAGATAAAGCGGCGCATTAAAGATGTAGGCGAAGGGTTTGAGGTGTTGATTGTCGAATGTGGCGGCACCGTGGGCGATATTGAGTCCCAACCGTTTCTAGAAGCCATACGCCAACTGCGGTTGGAGGTTGGCATGTCGCAAACCTTGTTTATTCACCTGACGCTGATTCCCTACTTACGGTCTGCGGGTGAAATCAAAACCAAACCTACCCAGCACTCGGTGAAAGAACTGCGGACTATCGGCTTGCAGCCGGATATTTTGGTTTGCCGGTCCGAGCAGGCGCTGCCGCGTTCGGCGCGAAGCAAAATTTCTTTATTTACCAACGTCGAAGAGCGTGCTGTTGTGTCTTTGGTGGATTCACAAACGATCTACCAAGTGCCTGAGGCGTTGCATGCTGAAGGTATCGATGAGTATGTGGTTGAAAAGCTCGGCCTGGAATGCCCGCCCGCCAATCTAAAGCCCTGGCGTGACGTGGTGGATGCTCAACTCAACCCGAAGCATCAAGTAAATATTGCGGTTGTGGGTAAGTACCTAGACTTGTTGGATGCCTACAAGTCGCTAAATGAAGCGATCACGCACGCCGGTATTCAGACCCAAACTCGGGTCAATGTGAACTACATCGATGCCGAAGACCTTGAGGGTCGCGGCGAAGAGATGCTGGCTTCTGCAGATGCGATTTTGGTGCCCGGTGGTTTTGGCGAGCGAGGCCTTGAGGGCAAGGTTATGGCTGCGGGTTATGCGCGTCGAAACAAGATCCCGTATCTCGGCATTTGCTACGGGTTGCACGCCGCCATTATCGACTTTGCTCGTGACGTTGGTGGTCTGGACGGAGCCAGTTCAACCGAGGTGAAGCTAGATGCGCCGCATCCGGTGATTGCACTGATCAGCGAGTGGACGTCCGACGAGGGCACCAAAGAGATTCGGACCGGCGGCGAAGATCTTGGTGGCACCATGCGGCTGGGTGAGCAAGTTTGCACGCTCGACCAGGGTAGCTTGTCTGCAAGGATGTACGATTCAACGGTGATTCGTGAACGGCATCGACACCGTTACGAGGTCAACAACACCTACGTGGATCAGCTGGTTGCAGCGGGTATGCAGGTAGCTGGGCGATCAGAAGATGGAGAGTTGGTGGAAATTATCGAATTTGGGGACCACCCCTGGTTTGTGGCCTGTCAGTTTCATCCAGAATTCACCAGCTCACCGCAAGCTGGCCATCCGTTGTTTATCGGATTTGTCGAAGCCGCTTTGGCGATAGCAGGGAATTCATCGGCTTTGGCTGCTGAATCTTAGTCGCGCAATAGTAGTCTTTGACCCCGCGCTTTCGAGCTGGGGTGGCTAAGGCGAAGGGAGTCTAGTGAGCGGCCCCTCAACAACATACATGCACAGGATACAAGTAGGACCATGGTAAAAATTGCAGAGATTCGTGGACGCGAAATTTTAGACTCACGGGGCAACCCAACAGTTGAAGCCGATGTAGTGACCGCTTGTGGCGCTCGGGGTTCCGCTTGTGCCCCATCCGGCGCTTCAACCGGTTCTCGCGAAGCCTTAGAGCTGCGCGATGGTGACGATTCTCGTTACTTGGGCAAAGGCGTACGTAACGCCGTTGCTGCAGTGAATGGACCGATCAGCAAAGCGCTGCAGGGTGCCGAAGCGGAAGATCAAAGTGCAATTGACCGGGTTCTGTGTGATTTAGATGGCACGGACAACAAGGGTAAGCTTGGCGCTAACTCCACGCTAGCGGTATCCCTGGCCGTGGCGAAGGCGGCGGCTGCCGCAACCGGGCAACCTTTGTATCAGCACATCAACGCCATGATGGGTGGTGTTGCCATGCGTATGCCGGTGCCGATGATGAACATCATCAACGGTGGCGAGCATGCCGATAACAACGTCGACATACAGGAGTTTATGATCCAGCCTGTGTCCATGACGACGTTTTCTGAAGGGTTGCGTTGCGGTGTGGAGGTCTTCCATGCGCTCAAGAAAGTGCTGCAAGGGCGTGGGTTAACAACCTCGGTAGGGGATGAGGGTGGGTTTGCGCCTAACCTTTCCTCCAACGCTGAGGCGTTAGACGTTATTGGTGAAGCGGTTGCCAACGCCGGATACAAGTTGGGAGTTGATGTTACTCTAGCGTTGGATTGTGCCGCCTCTGAATTTTACAAAGACGGTGTGTATGACTTGGCAGGCGAGGGCAAGCGCTTCTCTGCACCGGAGTTTGCAGACTATCTTGTTGAGCTTGCAACCAATCACCCCATTTCCTCGATTGAAGACGGTATGGATGAGAGTGATTGGGAGGGATGGCGTACCTTAACCAAGAAGCTGGGTGATCGTGTTCAATTGGTTGGCGATGATTTGTTTGTAACCAATACCAGCATTTTAGCGGATGGCATCAGCCAAAACGTGGCCAATTCTATCCTGATTAAGTTCAATCAAATTGGCACGCTAACAGAGACGCTCGATGCTGTGCGAATGGCGCACGATGCCGGTTACAGCGCCGTTATCTCCCATCGCTCCGGTGAAACGGAAGACACCAGCATTGCGGACCTTGCGGTTGCTACCGGTGCAGGTCAGATCAAGACGGGGTCACTTTGTCGTTCAGACCGTGTTGCCAAGTACAACCAATTGCTGCGTATCGAAGAGATGTTGCAAGGGCGTGCCGGTTATCGGGGTCTCGCTGAGCTAGGGCACTACGCGCCTTAACGATGATGAAGCTTACCATCGCGTTGCTTGTGGTCATGTTGCTGGCGTTGCAAGCCAAGGTTTGGTTTAGCGACGTTGGGCATTTTGCTGCGATGGACCTCAAGGCCGAAGTGCAACAGCAAGCAGCTCGGGCGCAGCGCGTGGCCGCAGCCAATGAACAATTGGTTGCTCAAGTGCTGGCGTTGCGCAGTGGCACCGCTGCCATTGAAGCCAGCGCCCGCACCGACCTGGGTATGATCAAGCAAGGGGAAGAGTATTACGTGGTCGCTATGCCGGGTTTGGATCCTGTGACCGGTGCACCGGTTGCTAGCCCAACTCAACGGCCTTGAGCTGTGTCAGTTGAGTACAGCCACTTGAAACTAACGCGTTGAGTTCCTCTATGTGGCCCAACAGCACTGAAAGTGATGTTGAGTTTGCTTTTAAACGGCAACCCGAAGACTTTCGGGTCACCGAGCTTCGAAGCTCATCCTTTGATCATCGCCCGCTCCACGTTTACCTGTGGTTACAGAAGCGGGATCGCACAACCATTGATGTTGTCCGTCAGTTGGCCCAAGCGGCTGCGCAACCAGAATCCAGCATTGGTTATGCCGGCATGAAAGACCGCTTTGCGTTGACCCAGCAGTGGTTGAGCATTCCTAGCGATGCGCGAGCAGCGGTGCAGGCTGAGATTGAGCAGGATGCGAGCCTCAAGTTGTTAGCTACCGCTGCGCACGGTCGCAAGTTACGACGTGGAGAGCTTCAGGGTAATCGCTTTGGCATAGTGCTCCATGATGCCAGCGGTGTTACTGATACAACCTTGGCACGGCTGGCGCACACAGGCGCGCCCAATTATTTTGGTAGCCAGCGCTTTGGGCACAACCACCAGAACTTAGAGCGTGCGGAGCGTTGGTTAGAGCAGCGCCAAACCGCGCGCGGACGTGGGCGGCAAATTAAGTCCTTCACCAAAGGTTTGCACTTGTCGGTTCTCCGCTCTTTTTTATTCAACGAGGTGCTTGCCGCACGGGTCCGTGAGGATTGCTGGAATCGGATAATTGAGGGCGACCTGTGTGTTGGTGCCAATGCGACCGCCCCCTTGTGGGGGCGTGGTCGGTCAACCACAGCGGGTTTAGCAGCACAAATCGAAAGCGCAGCGTTGCAAGCACACCAGGCATTGTGCCAGGGGTTGGAGCACGCCGGGGTAAAGCAGGCGCGTCGGGCGTTGGTCCTGCGGCCTCAGCGTCTGCGTTGGCTAAGAAACGCAGATGTGATAACGCTGTGCTTTGATCTTCCCAGCGGTAGTTATGCAACCAGCCTGCTAGCAGAGCTCGGCAGAGCGCGGCTTGGTAGCCTAGACGCAGATAACCTGGAGCTCGCCAGTTGAGTACCTACGACCTCAATGGCATTGGCATGACCTCTCAGCGTACCCGTGATCGGTTGGTGCAACGGTTGGCGAAGCAGGGCATCGAGAACACGGATGTGCTTGCTACGCTTGGCTCGGTGCCACGGCATATTTTTGTTGATGAAGCACTGGCGCATCGCGCCTACGAAGACTCGGCGTTGCCCATTGGTGAGGGCCAAACCTTGTCCCAACCCTTTGTGGTTGGCTTGATGACTCAAACCTTACTCAACGTGCCGCGTCAGCGGGTACTTGAGGTGGGTACCGGGTCGGGCTATCAAACCGCGGTCTTGGCTGGTCTGGTGGAGCGGGTCTACTCGGTAGAACGTATAGAATCTTTGCAGCAACGTGCGGCTGAACGCCTCCGAGCGCTGCGTTTAAACAACGTGCGTTTGCACTACGGTGACGGATATTTAGGCTGGGCAGAGCAAGCACCCTTTGATGCGGTGCTAGTAACCGCAGCGCCACGGGAGGTGCCCCAAGCGTTGCTTGACCAGTTGGCGGTTGGTGGACGCTTGGTGGTACCGGTGGGTGAGAGCAACGTGCAAGAGCTTAAGGTGTTTGATCGAACGGCTGAGGGCCTCGAGGTGCAAACGGTTGAATATGTACGATTTGTACCTTTACTCAAGGGATTGCGTCGGAGCTAAGGTTATTGGCCCGGGTTAGGCGAGGAAAAAATGAAGTTTGGATTGATGTTGCGCGGGTTGGCCATGGGAATTGCGGAAGTGGTACCGGGCGTCTCTGGAGGTACCATCGCATTTGTCACCGGCATTTACGATGAGTTGCTACGAACGCTTGCGGGCTTAGATTTCGGGTTGCTCAGGGTTTGGCGGCAGCAAGGCTTTGCACGCATGTGGCAAGACTACAATCTGCAGTTTTTGGTCGTGCTCGGCTGCGGCATGGTGGTCGGTGTGCTTTTGTTCGCAAAGCTTATGCACTTTGCGTTGGATACAGCCCCACCTGTGGTTTGGGCGCTGTTCTTTGGCCTGATTGTCTTTTCGATTATTGATATGGCCCGTGCGTTGCCGCTACGGTTGCTGCTGCCTTTTGGTTTGCTGGGTACCGTACTTGGCTTGTTGGTTGCCAACTTAGTGCCAACACCGCTTGAACCCAGCCTGTGGCTGATCGCTGGCGGTGGCGCTTTGGCGGTATCCGCTTGGCTGTTGCCTGCGGTGTCTGGCAGTTTCTTGCTGTTGGTTCTTGGGCTTTACGACACCGTGTTGCTGGCCATCTCGCAGTTACAGTTTGATGTGTTGCTGGCGTTGGTCGGCGGCTGTGCGGTGGGCATGCTGTTGTTCTCGCGGTTTTTGCATTGGTTGATGTCGAACTATCGACCCCCAGCCATCAGCTTGTTGGTGGGTTTTATGCTGGGCTCTTTGGTCAAGTTATGGCCCTGGTCGGTTGCGGGTACTCCAATGTTGCCTTCGGCCTACGCAGCGCAACTGGGAGAGCCAGCTTGGTTGATCCCGAGTTTGGTGAGCATGGTGCTCGGGGTCTTGATTATTTGGGGTTTAGCACGTATCAAAACCTGATGGTTGACGTGCTTAAATTGAACCCTCTCCCGTTGCTGGGGTGGTTGGTCGTTGTCGGCTTGGCGCTGCTGTTGGGGAGCTGCGCGAGCCGTGGCACGCCTGTGGTGGCTGATCACTCGCCGGTGTTTGGCGCTATGCCGGCTACTTACCAAGTTCGACCTGGCGACACGTTGTATTCCATTGCTTGGCGTTACGGTTTAGATGTTGTTGATCTAGCCGGCATCAACAAAATTGCGCAACCCTTCACTATTTATCCTAGGCAACAACTCAGGTTGCGCCGGCCACCGCCAACCAAGGTTGCCATTCATCCCCGAACCAACAGCAAGCCGGCAACCCCAAAGAAACCTGATAGCTCGGTTAGTTCTGCCGTCGTCAAAACAAAGTCGTCCCATTGGTCATGGCCCGTCAAGCTAACGCCGATATTGGGATATGGTGAGTCGGGTACTGCGGGTATTAGTCGCGGTATGGACTATGAGTTGCCTAACCGCACAACGGTGCGCGCAGCGGCGGCCGGCACCGTTGTGTACTCAGGGCCCGGTCTGGGCGGTTATGCCAGATTGATCATTGTCGACCACGGCCAAGCGTTGCTTAGCGCTTATGGATTTCATGGCCAAACTCGTGTGCAAGAGAAACAAATCGTTAAAGTTGGCAGCGCGCTGGCCGATACCTCGGGGAGCAGTACGGATTTTTCTCGTTTCCATTTCGAGGTTCGTAAGCACGGGCAGCCCTTAGATCCTCGGCGCCTAGTCTTGCGATAGAGGCAGCCACAATTTGGGCTGACCTAGGGCGTCAGAGATTTCCGTCACTGCGAATGAGGATGCTGCAAGGAGCATGCATTCAAGCTGAGTCTCGCTAGTGAACAGGAAGTTACAGCGCCATGATTAAGTCGAGTATGCCCATCGTTGAATCTCAAAAATTTGATCAGCGGGTCCAAGACCCTATGCCTGCCTCAGTTGCACTGCAACCGAATGCTAAACCTAAACCCAAACAAACCACGCTAGCAGACCGATCATCCGCACCGATTGCGGATGCCACGGCCTTGTATCTCAAAGAAATTGGTCGTGCCCCATTGTTGACCGCTGCAGAAGAGCAAAGCATTGGTCGTCAAGCCTTGGCCGGTGATACGGCTGCTCGGGAACGTATGATCGAGAGCAACCTCAGATTGGTTGTTAAAATTTCTCGCCGCTATCTGAATCGAGGTTTGTCTCTGCTAGATCTCATAGAAGAGGGCAACCTTGGCTTGATACATGCGGTAGAAAAATTTGACCCGGACCGCGGGTTTCGGTTTTCTACCTACGCCACTTGGTGGATTAGGCAGAACATTGAACGCGCGCTCATGAGCCAAACCCGGACGATTCGATTGCCGGTACACATAGTGAAAGAATTAAACCTCTATCTGCGAGCATCGCGCGAATTGGCGCAGAAGTTAGACCATGAACCCAGCGCTGAGGACATTGCGGCGTTGGTGGACAAACCGGCGGCCAATGTTCAGCGAATGCTGCGCTTGAACGAACGGGTAACCTCGCTGGATAGCTTGCGAGGCACCGATGATCGATTGCCCATAGAGATGTTAACGGATGAAAATTCTCGAGATCCTGCGGGCGATGTCCAGCAACAAGAGCTCAGCAACAAGCTCGAGCAATTGCTGTCCACACTATCTGAGAAACATCAGCAGGTATTGATCCGACGCTTTGGTCTACGCGGTCATGAGAAAAGCTCGTTGCAAGCGGTTGGTGCTGATATCGGTTTGACGCGAGAGCGGGTTCGTCAGATTCAAATAGATGGTTTGGCGCGACTGCGTCGTGGCCTAGAAGAAGAAGGCCTAGACATGCAGCAAGTCTTTCGTCTCTAGAGGCGATTTAAAGAAAGAAGGCTGTAACGACATAACCCGCGCCCAGCGCGGGTTGCAAGCTTCGGCGCTTTAGCTAGCGTTCGAGCATGTCCGTTTTATTTGGCTTGCCGTCCCATTCCTCAGCATCGGGCAATGGGTCCTTCTTTTCGGTAATGTTAGGCCACAGCTCCGCAAGCTCAGTGTTTAGCTCGAGGTAATTCTGCTGTCCATCAGGAAGCTCATCTTCAGAGAAGATAGCGTCCACCGGGCACTCTGGCTCGCACAATGCGCAGTCGATGCACTCGTCTGGATGGATGACTAACATGTTGGGGCCTTCGTAGAAGCAATCTACGGGGCAGACCTCAACGCAGTCTGTGTGTTTACATTTAATGCAGTTTTCGCCGACGACGAACGTCATGTGGAGCCCTTATTGTTTCTTGTACGTCAATCCGCAATTCTAGCCTGTTTATGCGGTTTGGTGTAGTTATCGAGTCCACAGATACAAACCGTTACAACCAGGTGCTCGCCGGCAATGTTGACCCAGTGCTCAATTCCCCCCTCGCCGTTGCCCTTATTGGCTGCTGGGTGGGGGGCTTAAGCATAGAACCAAAATCCCCACTACTAGCACCAAAAACCGGCCCGCTCGCTAGTTGGGCTCTTCATCCAGCAGGTCCTGCAGGTGATATAGGTGCTGCAGGGCTTCTCGAGGGGTCAAGGCGTCCGGATCTAGTGCGGCCAGCGCCTTTAGGGTAGGGCTGGGCTCCGGCAGGATCGGCTCGGGTTCAACCGGGTTAAACGCTGGGCTGGTGAAGTCTGGATTGGCAAATAGGTCGGGTTGGCTGGCGTCGCTGATAATGGCCGACTGCTCAAGCTGCCGTAGACGTTCTCGGGCCAGCGCCAGCACAGGTTTGGGCACCCCGGCAAGCTTGGCAACTTCGATACCGTAGCTCTGGCTAGCGGCGCCGTCTCTGACGCTGTGTAAGAACACGATGCCCCCGCGATGTTCCGCTGCCGCTAAGTGCACGTTCGCCACGTTGGGGGCTATGTCGGGCATGGAGGTCAGCTCAAAATAGTGGGTGGCAAACAAGGTGGGTGCACCAATCTTTTGGGCGATGTACTGCGCCGTGGACCAAGCCAGGGCTAGGCCATCAAAGGTGCTGGTGCCGCGACCAATTTCATCCAGCAGAACCAGCGAGTGAGCGGTTGCGTTGTGCAAGATGTTGGCGGTCTCGGTCATTTCTACCATAAAGGTGGATTGGCCTGAGGTGAGGTCGTCAGCTGCACCGATACGCGTGAAGATTCGGTCAACCGGACCTAGCCGGGCACTGGCGGCGGGAACGTAAGAGCCGATATAAGCCAGCAATGCAATGAGAGCGGTTTGGCGCATGTAGGTGGACTTACCACCCATGTTCGGGCCGGTGATGATGAGCATGCTGCGCTCAAGGTTAAGTTGCACGTCGTTGGGCACAAAGGGGGTTGCGGAGGCTTGCTGCACCACCGGGTGCCAACCTTGCTCAATGTGCAGGCCAGGTTCTGGGCTAAAGGTAGGTGCAGTAAAGTTCAGGCTCCGCGCCCGTTCGCTGAGCGTGGCTAGGACATCTAGCTCCGCGCAAGCGGCTGCTGCTGCGCGCAGCTGCGGTAGCGGTTGTTGCAGATCTTCTAACAGCTGGGCAAAGAGCTTCTTTTCTAACGCGAGCGCAGCGCTTTGCGCGCTGAGCGCTTCGTCTTCAAAGGCTTTGAGTTCTGGCGTGATATAGCGTTCCGCATTTTTCAGCGTCTGCCGGCGTACGTACTCGGCCGGAACCTCACCATTACCAGCCGCACGCGAAGTTTCGATGTAATAGCCGTGCACGCGGTTGTAGCCCACCTTCAATGTGTTGATGCCGGTGCGTGCGCGTTCCCGTTGCTCTAGCTCGCTGAGCCATTGGCTGGCGTTAGTTGTGAGGTTGCGCAACCGATCAAGCTCGGTCGAGAACCCGGGGCGAATGACGCCGCCATCGCGTAGCAAGGCAGGTGGCGATTCCACCAACGCCGCCTGCAACCTGGCCTGTAAATCAGAAAATTCCGGTAGCCGGCCGCTGATGTTGTTTAGGGTGGGCTGCTCAACCTTTGTTAGCGCCGCAACAATAGTGGGGAAATGCGCCAGGGCATTGGCGATCCGACCAACATCTCGGGGGCTTGCGCTACCCAAGGACAAACGGGTCACCACGCGCTCAATATCGCCGATACTTTTTAAGGTAGGGGCCAATTGGCTATCGTAATGGCCCGCTAGCAGGATGCTGACCGCTTGCTGTCGACTCTGCACTTGGTCCTGTTGCGCTAGGGGTGCATGGAGCCAGCGTCGAAGCTGACGTGAACCCATGGCCGTTTGGGTGCGATCAAGCAGCGCAAAGAGTGTGAGGTCGGTGCTTCCGTCACTGCGTTGATCGATTTCAAGGTTACGCCTGGTGTTGGCATCCAGAGCTAGCAGCTCGTGATTGCGACGCTGCTCTAGTGAGCGGATGAAACTGAGTTCTTGGCATTGGGTGAGCTTGGCGTAACTCAACACCGCGCCGGCTGCGCCGATGACGGGGGCACTCTCATCTACCCCATAACCTTCCAGATTTTGGACTTGATAGTGCGAACACAGGGCCTGGCGCGCAAGCTGAGGATCAAAACTCAGCCGGTCTTGCTCGCGCACCCTGCTCTCGGGCACGCCTTCAGGTAGCTCAACCCCGGCAGGGGCCAAAATTTCCTGGGGGGCCAAGCGTGCAAGCTCGCTGAGCAGGCTGCCGCTATCGGTCAGCGCCATCACGTGCAGCTCGCCGCGGGCTAGATTTAGCCAGGCCAAGCCGTATTGGTGATCTGCATGATCGGTGCCCAAAGTGTTGGCGTCGCCGCTGGCTTTGCGGCGGCGCTGTTTGGGTTGTGGGCAGATGGCGGCCAGCAAACTTTCGCGACCCGGCTCCAGCAGAGCGTCGTCCGTCAGGGTGCCCGGACTAAGAACCCGTTGCACAGCGCGTTCAACCGGACCTTTGCTGGTGGCCGGATCACCCACTTGCTCGCAGATGGCCACGGATTCTCCGGCATCTAACAGCTTCTTCAGATAGTTTTCTGCAGCGTGGTACGGAATCCCACACATGGGAATGGGTTTGCCGTTCGCCTGACCACGAGCGGTGAGGGTGATATCCAGTAGTTCGGCTGCGCGCTCGGCATCTTCAAAGAACAGTTCGTAAAAATCTCCCATGCGATAAAACATTAATTCTTGCAGGTGGTTAGCTTTAATAGCTAGATACTGCTGAATCATTGGCGTGAGCTTTGGGGTGTCTTTTTTGGTTGGGCTGGCTGGCGTTTTCGTCTCGGCAACCACAGGCAACTCTAGCTTAGCCTTATCGCGCTTAGGGTCTTGGTCGGGGTCAATGGGGGTGATGTCTGAGCTGCTAATTGTCGATGTCATAAGCCTAGTTTGGCTTAGTCTCTAGGCCCTGTGAAGCGGTTGTGGCCTGTATCTTTTTGCCTGTCCGGTTGTGGGAAATACACTCGAATTTCGTAATTTTTAAATCTCGGGGTTGTCAGGGTTACTGTTTGGATATACAGTGCTTGCGAACTCATGAACACAGGCCCAAATCACATGGCTCTCGGCAACTCCAGGTCCGCATCAAAAAACGCGCCCAAGTCCACTCCAGAATCTAACAAGCGTGACGGTAACCAAGATCGCGCGCTCGACGCTGCTTTAGCTCAAATTGAACGTCAGTTTGGTAAAGGCTCCATGATGCGTTTAGGCGACCGTGAATTGGTGGCCATTCCCTCGATTTCTACCGGCTCATTAGGGCTAGATGTTGCGCTTGGTATTGGCGGCTTGCCACGCGGGCGTATTGTTGAGATCTACGGTCCAGAATCTTCAGGTAAAACGACCTTAACACTGCAAATTATTGCCGAAGCTCAAAAAGCGGGTGGCACTTGCGCCTTCATCGATGCAGAGCACGCGCTAGATCCAGGATACGCACAGGCACTGGGCGTTAACACAGACGAAATGCTGGTCTCCCAACCAGATACCGGTGAGCAAGCTCTAGAGATCTGCGACATGATCGTGCGCTCTGGCGCAGTGGATGTTGTGGTTATCGACTCGGTTGCCGCCTTGACGCCAAAGGCCGAGATCGAAGGAGATATGGGTGATACTCACGTTGGCCTTCAGGCGCGTCTGATGAGTCAGGCTCTGCGAAAAATGACGGGTAACATTAAGCAAGCCAATACGCTGGTCATCTTCATCAACCAGATTCGCATGAAGATCGGCGTTATGTTTGGTTCGCCTGAAACCACAACCGGTGGTAACGCGCTTAAGTTTTACTCATCTGTGCGTCTAGATATCCGTCGCATTGGTGCAGTGAAAGATGGCGATGAAGTGGTTGGCAACGAAACCCGCGTTAAAGTCGTAAAGAACAAAGTGGCACCACCGTTTCGCCAAACTGAATTCCAGATTCTTTATGGGCAAGGCATTAACCGGCTAGGTGAGGTCATTGAGCTTGGCGTCCAGCAGGGCATCGTTGAAAAGTCAGGCGCATGGTATTCCTACAAAGAAGATCGTATTGGCCAAGGCCGTAAGAACGCCGCGGACTTCCTGGAAGCAAACCCAGAAATGCGGGAAGAGATTGAGGCGCGGTTGCGAGCAGAGCTGCTGCCCACGGATAACACCGCAGATGCGCCAATTGTTATCCCTGAAGGTGCGGAAGACCCTTTAGCTTAGGGGCTAGTAGCTTAGGGACTAGGCTTTCAGCGCCTATGTTTTCGGGTCTATAGCCAGGCCGAGTAACAGCCTGGCGAGCAGTTTTCTCCTCAGAGACGTGATTAACAGATTCGTGCGAATCAATAGAGTGAATCAATAGAACGAATCAATAGTACAAAAAAAGAACGTCAACAATGAAGCGAAGTACCCAACCTCCGGGTGCTTCAGTGATATCGAGGGCAGTGTTGAAACCTCAAAACCCTAAATCGGCGGAATCTCAAGGGTTGTTCAGTCCGGAATCTACGACCCTCTCTCCTGAACAACCAATCGACCTAGGTCTGGAACAGCGCTCTTCATCCCAGTCCATTTCAAGTGAGTTACAACGTCAAGAGGCCCAAGTAGCGGAGCAACAACGGCTGCTGCAGCAGCACGAAGATCAAAAAGCCCTCCAGCAAGCAGAAAAAATCGCCTACAACGCACTGTCTAAACGCGAATATTCC
>CALHVX010000066.1 GCA_938036875.1 uncultured Pseudomonadales bacterium | reverse complement strand
ATCTCATGACCCGCAGACTCACTGGAAATGCTCTCGGCCAACAACGGAATCGTCCATACCGCAATAAACTTAGGGATGATGAAAGCCATTACCGACATCAACACAAAGATTGCGGCGATTATGGCCCGCAAAGGGTTAGTGCTCGCGATCAACCAAGCGCCACAGAAAAAGACGGCAGACAAGCCAAACATAGCAACGATCTGATTGATCCAGCCAAGGATGAACAATTCTGAGTTTGCACTCAGCCAACTTGCTCGATCCGCATGCGCCGCAGCGTAGCCATCGGCAACATCCAGCGGCAGAAACATAGCCGCCACTCCGGTTACCAGGACAACAATAACCGAGACAAACCCGAGCCGATTAATTTGGTCACTAAGTGCACTTGTGGGCATTATCGATTCCCTTTAGTGGCATCTATTGCTGACTCGTACAGAAATTCGCAACTCAAAGTCCCGACTCATCTGCGGAGTAAATCACCCAGAACTTCTTGTAGCCTTCCGTTTCAAAGATCCCCGTCCACTCCTTAGGCACCGTGACCGCCTCACCGGCACGCACAACCTGCTTTGTTCCATCGAGGTTGGTCAGCGTGATGCTCCCTTCGATGAAGTACATGAATTCATCCACACCGTAGGGCTCGGTTACCGGGATCCGCGTCTTGCCGGAACGATACATACCCGAAGAGAACTTTTTGTCGCTAGAAATTAGGCTTGTGACATCGGAGGTAACATGACCATCCGCATGCTTGGTTGGCGTGGTGCCATCAAAGATCGATCCACTAATCTGGTCTTTGGTAACAACCACTGGCAGGTTTGGGGCTTCTTCTGCAGAAACTGGAAGCGCCAACATGGACACAATCGTATATAGGACAACTGCGAGTGTGCGCAGGGTTCGGGTTCTTAACATCTTTCTCTCCTAGAGGAATAATTTTTTCGTTCTATTCAAATCAGGTGGTCTGCTCTTCAACCGCTCGCCAGGCAGCATCAAACGCGGCATCCATCAATGGCATTGCTTCAGAATCGGTATTCGCAATAGATATTCGGCCGAACTGGGCTCGACCAATTTCGTGCGGCGCTCTGCCTTCTTCCCACTCAGAATCAAACAAACCAAGATAGGAGTAGGCATAGCCATGCGGGATGCGATTAACCGTGATCGCCTGGATATCGGTTTCGTGGTTAAACCCATATTGGCCAAGCAGACTTTGCAGCTGCTGACGGATTTGCGCTTCGAATTGAGCAAAGGTGGTAGCATAGATTTTGTGTCGACCTACTCGGTACAGATCGCGCGCCGGGCTACCTTCCACTGCAGGTGTTGGGGAACCCATCATAAACACGGCCATGGGATCGGATGCATCGCGTGGCGGCTCGTAGCCACCATTGCTTGTGGTCGGTGCACTACTCACCCACTGAAAAGGATCCTGTGGACAATGGGTAAAACTAACACCAAGCTTGGAGAAAGCCTGTCCGTTCTTTACAAGCACATTGGCATAGACGAACGGTGACCGAGCTCCATAGCTCAATCCTTCTTTTTGACCATCGCTCATCTCAGGGCACAGGTGCGGTATCAGATTGTTGTAACAAGCAAGCACACAGTGGCTGGCAGTTACACTGACGGGGTTACCGTCACGTACATACTCGACCGTTACTGCGTCGTCGTTAGTTTCTCTGACACCTACAACCGTGCTGTTCAGTCGCAGCCTAGCTGGTTGGGCCTCTTGGTCTAGCTGCGCATACTCAAAGCGCGCCACGGCAACATCTTCGATCCCCTGCATACCTTTCGAAACATTCGTGATAAGCTTGTGCACAAGAAGCCGTGCAACCGAAGCGTTGCCATCCGGAAAGATCCGAATCTCAGCGCTTCTTTCAATCATCATCGCCGCAAGCGAATCAACAAAATTGGTGAGCCAGCCCATGGCTCGCAAACCTGGGGCGCCTGCTGACATGGCCTCAAGCACCGTATGTTGCCACCCAGACACGCCGTTCAACACCAATAGGTGGCCGTCAAACATGGCAATGGTCTTTGGTGATAGACCTACCTTATCGATCAGGAATCGGTTGTAGCTCACCGTGTTGATGTAATCGTACTGTTTGCTCCAGGACAGACCCTCCAGAAAATCTTGATCTCCGCCGAAGAAGGCGATCAAGCGATCCTGCTCACCGCTTGGAATCGGCAGCGCACGAACCGCCGCAGAATAGTCGCCGCGACCGTGCATGAATTTGTACCAATGACCGCCAACATTGACATGGTTGCCATCCCCGTCAGGCATGGACATGCCAACATTTGCATGCAGCTTGCCACCGAGCAACAAATCGTCCGGGGTATTTTCGTCCATGGCCGCGATTGCCGCATCGTCAATACCCAGATCCACCATTAGCATGCCAGCGTTATCGCTGTAGTTGCTCGGGTGATCTAGGTTCTGTGCCCCACCGAGACTTAAGACCATGCGGTCCTCAAAGTGAAACTCGTTACGTTTTGCGTGGCCACCAAAATCATCGTGGTTGTCTAGGATCAGAATTCGGGCGTCAGGGCCTTTCTTTTTACGATAGTAGTAAGCGGCTGCCAAACCGCTCATCCCAGCACCAACAACCACCAAATCATAGTGCTCGTCTAACGCTGCATAGCTTGCGGGCTTCTTACCTTCCCATGCCAAAGCGTGAGCAACCTCATAGGAGCCATCGTGGCTACCCCGCATGCCGGTTAGGGTTGGTGGATAACTGGTATTTACCTTCCCATCACCCGAATATTCAAGCGCCATCAAACGGGTTGGGGTTAGCAAGCCGACACCCGTACCCAGCGCTACGCCATTCAGAAAGTCACGACGAGTAATGTTCTGAATCATTCAACTACCCCTTAGTACGACTTTGCTCTTGAACCGCCCGCCACGCCGCATCAACGGCAGCGTCTAAGTAGGCGTACGCCTCTGAGTCCGAATTGGCAATGGATATTCGACCGAACTGCGCCCGCCCGATTTCATGAGGCGCTTGACCTTCCTCCCACTTCGGATCATCCAGCGCCATATACTCGTACGCATATCCATGGGGCCAGCGATTGACGGTAATCGCAGTTATATCGGTCTCGTGATCGAAGCCATGCTTACCCAGCACACCTTGAAGCTGATCGCGTATCTCCCGCTCGTAGGTCTCAAAGGTTGTGGCATACACTTGATGACGGGCCGTGCGGCACAACTCGCGGCTGGTTTCGCTGCCGGTTACGGCGACATTTGGAACGCCTAACATGTAAACGACCATCGGATCATCAGCCGAGCGCGGTGGCTGGTGGCCTCCAGTTGTTGTGGGTGGCGCAACGGTTAGGACTACGTAGGGGTCGTCAGGGCAGGTCACATTGCTCACACCCAACTTCGACCATGCATGCCCGTTCTTCAGCAGCACATTGGTCCAAACCAGCGGCACTTTAGGACCATAGTTTAGTGCTTCTTTTTGCGGTTCGGGTAATTGTGGACAAAGGTATGGAATCGCTCCGTTGTAACAAGCCAGCACACAGTGATCCCCCGTAACGCTTAGCGGGCTGCCCTCTTGGACGTAGTCCACCACCACACGATTGTTTACCGTTTCCTGCACACCAACCACAGTACTGTTCAAGCGCAACCGAACCGCCTCATTGGCCTGATCGAGAGCACTGTAGTCAAAGGCGCTTGCTGCGATATCGTTGAACCCCTGGGTACCTGGCGCAACATTGGGGATCAGTTTGTGCACCAAGAGCCTTGCGACAGACGCATTACCATCCGGAAAATACAGCGACGAGATCGGGCGCGGTAACACCGGCGATCATCTGCTCAGCCAACTCGCTGAGCCAGCTTATCCCCTGGACACCCGGAGAACCTAAGTAGAAGGCTTCCATCACGCTGACCCGCAAACCAGCCGGCCCATAGATCAGTTTTGCAACCGGATAGAATATGTTTGCGGTCGCATCTGCCAAGCCAACGCGTTTTGTTAGAAAATCGATGTAGCTGGTGGTCTCAACGTAGGTTTGCTGCTCGCTTAGTGGCAGATCTTTAAGGTAGTCGACCTTACCGCTAAAGAACTCGATCAACTTGACCTGTTCACTGGTTGGCACCGGCAGCGCCTTGACGGCGGATTCATAGTCGCCGATGCCGAACATGAACTCGTTCCACTTGCCAGCAACGGACACATGGCCCTGCTCACCCGGAAACGCCAGCACATTGCCGGCGCTCGAGCCGGTGATGCCAAACTCCTCGATATTGGATTTCATCGCTTCTAGGTCAACGCCAAGATCATCCAGCAAGCTTTTAGCTACCTCGCTGTAGTCACCTGGGCTTTCCAGATTTACCGAACCGCCAACACCTAACAACATCCGGCCATCTTGGTGAAATTCATTGCGTTTGGCGTGCCCACCAAAATCGTCATGATTATCAAGCAGCAGAATTTTTGCCTCATCCCCCATCTTGTCACGGTAGAACTTCGCTGCTGCAAGACCACTGATGCCCGCACCCACAACCACCAAATCGTAGTGCTCATCCAGGTTTTGGTGCGAGGCCGGCTTTTGGCCTTGCCAAG
The DNA here is from genome assembly GCA_938036875.1 of uncultured Pseudomonadales bacterium. Classification (GTDB taxonomy): domain Bacteria; phylum Pseudomonadota; class Gammaproteobacteria; order Pseudomonadales; family Azotimanducaceae; genus CALHVX01. The sequence goes on along the minus strand of CALHVX010000066.1, from coordinate 2,838 downwards.
CCATCGCATGGGATACCTCAAAGGAACCCGGGTGATTGCCCCGGATGCCAGTACGTGTTGGCGGATAGGTAGCGGGGTTTGTGAATGCTTGGACTTGGGGTTGGGTTTGCGCTGACATCTGGCAAGACCCAAGCAATGCAGCACCGGTACCTACAGCCACGCCATTCATGAAATCGCGTCGTGTAATCTTGTTTTTCATTGCAGTTGAACTCCCTTGTGATCAGCCGTCACTTTTGGTGGCGAAGTCGCGATAGCAATCTCTCCTCCAGGCATGACCTGCACTTTAAGATCCGACATATCGTTACGCTCGACACCGCCACCGGCCTACCAGGATAACCAGTTGTAAAAACCTCACGAGATTTCCTTCGCCAGAATAGGGAACCGATTGACCAGAAACGTGTTCTGCATCTCGACGCACAAGCCAATCACCCGGTCTGCCTCTGCCGGGGGCAGATCGTACGTCAGGTCAATTACCGCGAGCGACGCTTCAAACGCGACCAGAATGGAAAGTACCGCGTCCTCATAGTTCACCCTGTCGTCCAGGCTGATCAGCTCAGCGGCGTAACGCTCCGCATGGCGTCGGGTATCGTCTCGGTCAAGCTTCCGAAGTGAAGGTGATGCAGCCATTGCCTGGCGAATTGCGACTCCGCCAGGCTGGCTTCTAAGCCTTTCAACAAACAATTCGATACCGGTGCGTCCCAACAAGCTAACCCTGTCGTATTGCTGCCAGTTGCCCCATTCCTCGACAAGTTGCTGGGCTAAAGTGGCCACGACCGACAGCTTGTTCGGGAAATACCGATAAAGTGTTTGAATACCGATGCCAGCGCGCTCTGCGAGTAGGTTGGTATTGAAACCATCCCAGCCTGCCTCTTCCAGGAGCGCAGTGGCGGTGTTGAGAATATGGTCAAACGTTGTTGCCGACCGCGCTTGGACCGGCCGCCGCCGGATTTCCAGCTCGCTCATAGAGAAATATTCGAATCTGATTTAATAGAAGTATTTACTTCTTTTATGCAGGGCGCAAGCGCGTGACACGAGGAAGGTCCAATCTCTTAGTGTTTTCACAACTTCAAACCCTACCTATATACCTAAGTGCGCTAAGCGCACGGCGTCGACCCAGGAACAGGCTCACCAGAGGAAGGATACGACCTCTAGCCAACTTATTTAAAAGGGCATATTTGGTCTAGACAGCAGTATTTATCTGGCAACCAGGTTGCGCCAATCGCGTTGCTGCGACCACTTGCCCACGAAGTGAGATTAATGAGGATGATCAAAGGTTACCCAGGCGATATGCTCGTCGATCGCAACAGTTAAGGTCTTGAACTGGCTCATGGGTTATCCCTCCTCAATGCGTCGCCATGAAATCAATCAGGCGTCTAGCCACCTCCGGCCCCTGGCTTTCTTGGATGAAGTGACCCGCCGGAATACGATCGTGCGGCAACCCTGCAGCGCCGGGCACATTCTCGATCAGGGTGTTCTGCGTTTTTTCCGATCCGACCAATAGGTCAAACTGGCCGAACAAGGTGAGAAACGGCTTATCAAACTGCTTGAGCGCTTCCCAGTCCTTAAGGCTACGCTCGGTGTCGATCATGGACCCCATAGTGGGTAGTGTGCGGATGCCGGTCATAAAAATCTCATCCGGAAACGGCGCATCATACGCTCGCACTTCATCAGGGGTAAGTTCGATGCCACCAAAATCCATCCGAAGATTATCACTGGCTTTGAGTTCAGGACCGGTTAAGGCATAGAGCATCCAGGCATAAAAAAAGTCGGACATGTCTTCTTTGATATAGCCTTTGGCGTTGCAGTCGGCGGCAAAGTCACCAAAGGTTCGTATGCTCGCGTTCGGATCAACTGGATAATCTTCGCGGTTGATCCCTTGCGGTACGTTGAGGATCGGATCCGGCATCAGCCAAAGCCCGGTATTGGAGACCATGACTCGCTGAAAGTACTCCGGGTAATGGGCCACCACCATCAAGCTGGTGAAGCCGCCCCAGTCCTGGCCAAAGAGCGTAATGTCCTTAAGCTCCAAGGCATCAATCATCGCCTTCCACCATCGGGCATGCGCATAAATGGTGTGCGTGTGAATGTCTGTTGGTTTGTCGGAACGGCCCATGCCAATCATGTCGGGCACAATCACGCGATGCCCCGCTTGCACAAGCAACGGAATCATCTTCCGGTATAAATACGCCCAATCCGGCTGGCCATGCAGCAGTAGAACGACCTGGCCATCTCGCGGGCCTTCGTCCACGTAATGCATGCGTAACCCATCGACTTCCACATAGTTGGGCGCATAGGGAAAGTCGGGTAAGTCCTTGAAGCACTCGTGGGGCGTGCGTACAAACTCTCGACCGTCGGCGGTTTGGTGAATGATGGTGCTCAAGACAGATCCACCTTTTCCGGAACCATTTTGCCGAGCATTTTCTGGCAATTTGCCAGGTTATCGACAAACCCCCTATGCGCCTTCATCGCCTGAGTGTGGTTTGCCAGTGCAGACCAGCGGTCGGCATAAGTCGTGGCAACCACCAAGTCGAGCTGAGTGAGTTGCACCCCAACCGCAATGTCGGCAAGTGAGAATTTATTGCCGACGAAAAATTCATTGCCATCCAGCATGGCTTCCAAATAGTCGAAGTGACGCGGCAGGACTTTTTGGAAGGTTTGTTTGGCCGTCTCAACATCTGAGTCCTGACCAGAAAATCGCGGGAACAGGATCGGGCGAAATAACTTCATCCCCAAGGGCTGGGCGAGTTCGGAGTCGGCATATTCTTCCAATGCCGCTACCCGCCCTGCATCAAATGCGCTGTCGCCATACAAACCTGAGTCCAGTTTACGATCCAGGTA
>CALHVX010000065.1 GCA_938036875.1 uncultured Pseudomonadales bacterium | reverse complement strand
AAGGTGTAACGATCTGGACCAGAGTCATCCAGCTTCTGGGAGTCCCCCATCCCAATCAAATCTAAGGCAATACAACGCCCCTTATCTTTGACATGGGGCATGATGTTGCGCCACAGATAGCTAGACGTTGGATTGCCGTGTTGAAAGATAATGGGGTCACCCTCACCCATCTCCACGTATGTCATGCGTTGACCTAGCACGTCTATACTGTGCTTCGTGTGTTCTTGCGCGTTCATTGATCAGGCTCCTTAGTATTCAGGCTATTCGCCGGTAAATTTAGGCTTACGCTTTTCAACAAACGCGTTCATGCCTTCTTGGCCATCGCGCGTCATGGCCAAACCAGAGATTGCACGCGCCTCTAGCTCCATCTGGGATTCCAATGTTTGGTCGAAGGAGCTGTTTAGCAAGCTCTTCACCTGGCCATAAGCTTCGGTTGGCCCCTGAGCTAGCTTAGCTGCCAGCTTTTGCGCCTCACCCAGCAAGTCGGCGGCGGGGACAACGGAGTTAACAACACCCCACTCTTGGGCTTCCGGTGCTTTTAGCAAACGGTTGGTTAGCATGAGCTCACGTGTGCGGCGATCGCCAATTTTTCGAGGCATGTAAAAGGTTGAGCTACCGTCTGGCGACAAACCAGCCGCCGTGTACGCCATGGTAAACACAGCACTGTCTGCCGCGATGGCCAGGTCGCACGCCATAACCAACGAAAACCCGGCCCCGGCTGCGGTGCCATTAACCGCGGCAATGACCGGCACGCGGCTACGCGCCAAACGGCTTAATCCAACGTGCAGATCCGCAGTCATTTGCATCAACAATCCGCGCGCTTTGTCCCCGGCCTTAACGAACTCTCCCAAGTCACCACCGGCACAAAACATCTTGCCGGCGCCAGTCAATATAAGCGCACGGATGTCTTTGCTGTCGTCCACCAACAAAGCCGCGTCACACAGCTCTTTCGCCAGCAAGGGGCTCATGGCGTTTGCCGCTTCCGGTCGGTTGAAGGTGATGGTTGCCACTTGGTCCGTGACCTCACAAATTAGCGTTTCAAATTTCTGGGTAGTAAGGCTCATCTGCTCTCTCTTGCTTTATTGATATAGGGATATTGGCTTTCACTGTGCCCAATTCGCGCTTACCCGGCAATAGGCACAAACCAGCCTAACTTGGTGTGGCCAACTTTTTAATCCAAGCTTTGCTATCCTGCGCGTCGATTTCTTTACCGCGAGATGCCAATGGATATTGAGCTATCACCAGAAGATCAGGCGTTTGCCACAGATGTTCGTGACTTTCTGACCAGCAACGCTTACCCCGGCAAAGGGGACTACAACGAGTGGCGTAATGGCTGGTTCGACAAGGCCAAGGCCAAAGGCGGCTGGGACATTCCCAAATGGCCAACCGAGTTTGGCGGCCCCGGTTGGACCCCCACCCAACACTACATCTGGGAAAAAGAAACCGCCGAGGTCGGCACCCCTTGGGACCTACCTTTTGGTCTAAGCATGCTTGCACCAGTCCTTATGGCTTACGGCAACAAAGAGCAACAAGATCGCTTCTTGCCCGATATTCGCGCACGCACCGTCAACTGGTGCCAAGGCTATTCCGAACCGGGAGCGGGCTCAGACCTAGCGGCGCTAAAAACCAAAGCCGAGCTTTCTTCTGATGGCAAACACTATGTGGTGAACGGCACCAAGATCTGGACCACCCTAGCCCACTTTGCGGATTGGATCTTTTGCTTAACTCGGACCAGCGATAGCGGTATCCGCCAAGAAGGCATCACCTTCTTGCTCTTCCCGATGAAGCAAGAAGGTATCGAAGTAAAACCGATCATCACCTTGGGCGGGGCGCACAGCGTCAACATGGTCCACTTTACCGATGTGAAAGTACCGGTAGAAAACCGAGTTGGCGAGGAAGGCAAAGGCTGGACCTACGCCAAAGGTTTGCTGCAGCACGAACGCACGGGGCTTGCTGGCATCTCGCGCTCGTTGGTGGCGTTGGAGACACTCAAAGAGCAGGCGCGCAGCGTCAAACGCGGCAACGGCTCCTTGTTAGATGAACCCGGTTACCGCTCAAAGGTAGCAGAGCTTGAGGTGGAGTTGCTGGCAACAGAGTTTACCGAGCTACGTAGCCTAGCGGGTGCCTCTAGCGGTCAGGGGCCGGGGCCTGAGTCCTCCATCCTAAAACTTAAAGGCACAGAAATTCAGCAGCGCATTCAAAAGCTCACGGTTGAAGCTGGCGGCTTGTATTCAGCAGCCTGGGGTGCCAAGCGTGTGGGCCACAAGTTCGCCAAAGGCGGCATGAACGGCTACCTGTCCAGTCGCGCCTACACCATTTATGGCGGGGCTAGCGAAGTGCAAAAAGACGTGATTGCAAAAAACGTCTTGGGTATCAAGCGTTCGAAGTAACCGGCGCACACCACCCTTAACCACTTAACTTTGATTCACTTTGCAGAGATGTTATGAATTTTGATTTTAGCGAAGAGCAGCAGCTCATCACCGATACGGTGACGCGTTTTGTGCAAGACAACTACGATCTTGAATCCCGCCGGGCGCTGGCTTCAAGCAGCCAAGGGTTCAGCAGCGACCATTGGCAAACCATGGCCGAACTCGGCTGGCTAGGCCTACCTCTG
>CALHVX010000064.1 GCA_938036875.1 uncultured Pseudomonadales bacterium | reverse complement strand
CGAGATAACGGCTGCGATGCTGGAGGTCACCACAACCCGAGTGACACTTTCGGATTTGTTGACGCTGGCGATGATGTGGTTGCACACCCGCTGCACATAGTCTTGGTCATCGTAGTCGCTGACATGAGATAAGTGTGCGACTCCGTGACAGCCGGCAAAAATTTCGTCGAAGCAGCCGTCTTGATCTAGGTCTGCAGCGTGCAGGGTCAGGCGACCCGAGGCGTAGCCGGGCATGGCTTTGAGAAACCCACATTTTTCTTCGTCTTGGGTATCTCGGACGCAAGCGCGAACTCGATAGCCTTTGTCGAGCAACAGCTTAACAACCCAGCTGCCGATAAATCCGGCGGCGCCGGTGACGGCAACGGTGCCTAACTTGGGGATAGGGGCCATGCTGGGTCTCCTTGGAGATCGGTTGATATTAGAAAAGCAGAATGCAGCTGATTCAGCTAGGATGCGATGGTCGTCAGTTTGAGGCAAGTCTTTAGAGGAGGGAGTTTATGAAAAAAGTATTGTTAGTCATTGTGGTACTTGTGGTTCTGGGTGGTGTGGGTATGTACCTATTCCAAGAGCCGTTGAAAGATATGGCAATCGATAAGTTAACTAGCGATATGTTTATTGCCGGTGATACCGATGCCTTTGATCCAGGGTTGGCGGTTGGGGCCGATTTTCCGCCGATACTTGCCAGCATGGATGGTAATACCATTACCGACGTGTCCCAGTACAGCGGTCCAAAGGGTTTGGTCTTTATCGCTAACCGCTCGGTAGATTGGTGACCCTACTGCATTAAGCAACTCGTGCAGTTGCAAGAAAATATCGAAAAATTTGATGCAGCCGGTTTAGGTTTGGTGTTGGTGACCTACGATTCGCCTGCGTTGCAGTCGGCGTTTGTGAACAAATACAACATCAGCTACCCGGTGTTGTCGGACCAAGACGCTACAACGGTAAAAGCCCTAGGCATTCTGAATGAAGAGCACGCCCCAGGTGAGGGGCCTTACGGCATACCGCATCCCGGGATGTTTATCTTAGACGCCAACATGCAGGTGAAAGCTAAGATCTTTGTTGAGGGTTATGCCACCCGGGTTGGTGCGGATGCGGTCCTAGAGGTAGCTCAGCAGGCTCTCGGCAGCTAACCCCTAGCTGTTGGGGGATGATGGGGGGTGGAGCCTGGCCCTATTGGCCGGGCTTCGTGATCACCAAGCCAACCTATGGCGCTTTTCAGGCGACCAGGGCACTTTCTCCGTCGTTTTAATCACAATCTCAGCAAAATTGAGCCAGATTGGGGTGTTACAATCTGCGCCCTGTTTTTTCTGAGAATTCGCCATGACCGATCGCCTAACTATTGCGGGCCTACAGGTTGCCAAACCGCTGGCAGACCTAGTAGCTGACCAAATTGCCCCGGGAACTGGGGTGGATGTGGCGGCTTTTTGGCAAGGTTTTGCTCAAATTCTCCAAGATTTGGTGCCCAAGAATCAGGCCCTGTTGGGCCAGCGCGACAAGCTGCAAGAGCAAATTGATGCCTGGCACACGGAGCGTAAAGGCAAAGCCTTTGACGCCGCCGAGTACAAAGCCTTTTTAGAGCAAATTGGTTACCTGTTGCCTGAGCCAGCCCCGTTTGAGATCACAACCCGCAATGTTGATCCAGAGATTGCCAGCATGGCGGGTCCTCAATTGGTTGTGCCCGTAATGAACGCGCGTTTTGCCATTAATGCCGCCAACGCCCGTTGGGGCAGTTTGTATGATGCGTTCTATGGCACCGACATCCTTCCGGAAGGGCCGGGTCAAGAAAAAGGGTCTTCCTACAACCCCGTACGCGGTGAGTTGGTGGTTGCCAAGGCAGCTGAAGTTCTGGATTCCGCAGTGCCTCTCGATGGTGCAAGCCATACCGAAGTTGTGGCCTATGGCATTGGCCAAAGTGATGGTAAGCCTGCACAGCTACGGGCGGTTTTGAGCAGCGGTGGTAACACCGGTCTTGCAGACCCTGCTCAGTTTGTAGGCTACGTGGGCGAAGGGGAGCCTAGCGCTTTGTTGTTAACCAATAACGGCCTGCGGTTAGAGATTCAAATCGACAGCTCAAACCCTGTGGGTGCGGTGCATCCCGCTGGGGTTAAAGACGTCCTCATGGAGAGCGCGTTAACTACCATTCAGGATTGTGAAGACTCCGTTGCGGCGGTGGATGCCGAAGACAAGTGTGTGGTCTACGGCAACTGGCTAGGTCTCATGAAAGGTGACCTGAAAGAAGTGATGGAGAAGGGTGGTAAAACCATCACTCGGCAGCTGGCAGACGACCGAACTTACACCGCTGTCGATGGAAGCACCCTGGTGCTGCCAGGCCGCAGCGTCCTGTTGGTACGCAACGTCGGCCACCTGATGACGACAGATGCCGTGCTTGACGCCGCGGGCAATGAAATTCCGGAAGGCATCTTGGATGCAGCGGTTACTTCGCTTGCGTCTATGCACGACTTAAAGAAAGCTGAAGGTGCCGCAAAAAATTCTCGCAAGGGCAGTGTTTACATTGTTAAACCCAAGATGCATGGCCCCGAAGAGGTAGCCTTTGCGGTGGAGCTGTTTACTCGGGTCGAGCAGTTGCTAGGTTTGGAAGCCAACACCTTGAAGATTGGCGTCATGGATGAAGAGCGTCGTACTACGGTTAACTTGCGCGCCTGTATCTTAGAAGCTCAAGACCGGATCGTGTTTATCAACACAGGCTTTTTGGATCGCACCGGTGATGAGATTCACACGAGCATGAATGCGGGTGCCGTTCTGCCCAAAGACGACATCAAGGCAGAGCCTTGGATCACAGCTTACGAAGATGCCAACGTGGATGCAGGTCTTGCAACCGGTTTCCAGGGTCTAGCGCAAATTGGCAAAGGCATGTGGCCCAAGCCGGATGAGATGCAAGAGATGCTGGATACCAAAGTTGGGCACCCCATGGCGGGGGCAAACACGGCTTGGGTACCTTCACCAACCGCGGCCACCTTGCACGCGCTGCATTATCACCAAGTGAGTGTGAGCAACCGTCAGACCGAGCTTAAGCAACGCGAAGCCGCCAGCCTAGATAAAATCCTGACCATTCCCTTGTTGGCAGGGCGCAACCTGTCTGCGGATGAGGTTCAAGAAGAGTTGGACAACAACGCTCAAGGCATCTTGGGGTATGTAGTGCGCTGGATCGATCAAGGTGTTGGTTGCTCTAAGGTGCCAGACATACACGACGTGGGTTTGATGGAAGATCGAGCTACGCTGCGAATTTCTAGCCAGCACATTGCTAACTGGTTGCACCATGGCATCTGCTCGCAAGAGCAGGTGATGCAAACGCTGCAACGTATGGCGGCGGTGGTTGACGGGCAAAACGCCGGTGATGCGGTTTACCGCAACATGGCGCCTAACTTTGACGATAGCGTGGCGTTCCAAGCGGCCTGTGATTTGATCTTCAAAGGGATTGAGCAGCCTAACGGTTACACCGAGCCGGTCTTGCATCGTCGTCGGCGCGAGGCTAAGGCTAAGTACGGGGCTTAGTTTAGTCTCGCCGTTAGGATCTGGGTTGGTTGCGCTAGAAACTAGTGCCCAACCTTGGATCGAGCGACCTTTAGTTTTTTGACCCTGCTTTCTTGCGTGCCTTGCGATCTTTTTTCGCCTGTTTCTTCGCACGTTTTTCGCCAAGCTTCTCTTGGCGCTTGAGGTCCGCTGCGTGCAATTCTGGAATACGTTGGTTGATGTAGGGTTTGCCCCAGCGATCGAAACCAATAAAGCCCACCACCAGTACCAATAGGCCCCAAGAGCCTGTTAGGTTTAAGAACATCAGCGGCCAGATAAAGGCTTGGATCAAGTTGCCAATGACATCGGTAAAGAACTTAAAGAGCATTTGAAAGATTTGGGAGCCGAGGAAGCTCAGCGCGTCTTCTGCTTCAACAAAGTCCGTTGCTAGGGACTGAGCCTGCAAAATGATAAAAGTAACTAGGTAGCCCAACCCATAGAAACCGCCGCCACGCAGCAGCCAAGTGCTAACCAGGCTTTGTTTGATCCAAGTTAGCACCACGGATGGTTGGTGCTGAACCTCGCGCATGGCATCGACGCTGTCGCTGATTAGCTGACGGGGTTTGCGCACCGCTAGTGGCTGCTGGGATCACCAGCACCTGTAGGTACGCGGATGTTTTCCACTAGTGCTTCCACCGATTCGGGCACGGCGGGTGTGAGCTTTGCCACTAACGCGGCGATACTAAAGTTTAAGATCGCGCCAACCACACCGATGCCTTCTGGTGAGATCCCAAACCACCAATGATCGGCATTGTTGGTCTCGGGCGAGACAAACTTGAAGTAGACGATGTAAGCAAAAGTGAATAGCAAGCCCACCAACATACCGGTTACCGCACCTTCTTTGTTCATCCGCTTGCTGAAGATGCCCATGAGTATGGCCGGAAATAGAGAGGCCGCGGCTAAGCCAAACGCAAAAGCGACCACCTGCGCAACAAAGCCAGGCGGATTGACCCCTAGATAACCGGCAATGCCAATGGCGGTGGCTGCTGCAACTCGAGCATAGAGCAGCTCTTGCTTGTCGGTTAACCCTTTAGCGAAGGTTTGCTTCATTAGATCGTGGGCAACGCTTGAAGAGATCACCAGCAGTAGGCCAGCGGCTGTACTTAGTGCTGCCGCTAAGCCACCGGCGGCCACCAATGCAATGACCCAAGGCGGCAGGGCGGCAATTTCTGGGTTGGCGAGCACCATGATGTCGCGATCCACATAGACCTCGTTGGCGTTGGCCGTTGGCGCGTTGGTTAACGCACGTTCGCCCTCGTTGCCATCGTGCCCAGCATAAGTAGGCTTGCCTTCAAACGGCGCCCCGGGAGCGTACTGCACGGCGCCATCCTCGTTTTTGTCTACCCAGCCGATCAGGCCGATGGCTTCCCAGCTTTTAAACCAGGATGGAATGTCCTGGTAAGCCGTGTTGTGCACCGTATCAACAAAATTAAGCCGAGCAAAAGCACCCACGGCGGGCGCCGTGGTGTAGAGCAAAGAGATGAAAATTAATGCGTAACCGGCGGACAGCCGTGCATCCGATACCTTAGGTACGGTAAAAAATCGAACAATGACATGGGGCAAGCCGGCGGTACCCAACATCAACGCCATGGTGATGCAGAACACGTCGATCTTAGATTTGAAGCCGCTGGTGTAGGGCGTAAACCCCAGGTCTACCAGCGTTTTGTCTAGCTTTGCTAAGACTGATAAGCCGGAACCATCGTTCACTTCAGCGCCCAACCCGATTTGCGGGATGGGGATACCGGTGATCAGCATAGAGATAAAGATGGCGGGTACTAAGTACGCAAAGATGAGTACGCAATACTGGGCCACTTGGGTGTAGGTAATGCCCTTCATGCCA
>CALHVX010000063.1 GCA_938036875.1 uncultured Pseudomonadales bacterium | reverse complement strand
GCTGGCATCCGAATCTGGGAAGGTGCCATCGACATTGAAACGCTCGCTGACTATGCCTTGAAAGACGTACGTGCAAGCCAGGATCCCCACCCCATGCTAGATGCCTTGATTGGTGAGAGCGATTTTCGCAGCGATGACTTTGTTGTCGCGAACACTGTTGAGGTTGATATAGACACCGCAGCCACGGCGAACAATTGATAGGAGTTACCATGAAGCTAAGTGCGAAACCCAATTTGTTAAACACCTTTATTAGTGCAAGCCTGCTGGTCTGCTTAATCGCGCCGCTTCAGGCAGCAATTCACAAGCCTGCCCCTGGGTCCAATAAAACTAAGTCCGATGTGCGCAAGAGCGTTTCAGGCAACAAAGCGGTTAAAAAGTCTCGTGCAAAGGTTCGCAGCACCAAACGTGCCATGAACAATTTGGCAGACAACATAGAAGCCAACAAAGCAAGCGGTGGTAACTGGATCGGTCGGCCAGGTACTCAAAACGCGATCAACAACGCCATCAACGCGCACGGCGCAGCCGTACGAAACCATACACGCACCGTTGCCAGCAGCATGGCCACCTTCATTGCTAGAAACAACATCAACATTATCCCAGAACCACCCAAGGCGGCCCCGCCTCCGCTACCAGGTACCAGAGCACCTGCCAATCAAGCTCGGTTGGCAACAGGCACCCCTGCTAACAGGACGGGTGGGCAACTATTGACTCCGCCAGCAGCGCCCCCGCCGACCAGACGGGACAAGCGACCGGCAGGTGCGGCTTCAGGCCAACGTCTGGTGAACACCAGGAGGCCAAATTGAGCAGCAAGGCGTTTGCTCTGCAACCCACCAAGGTTTGGGCTGGGGTATTGCTCGTCATCGGGGCATTGGCCCTTCCTATCTGCGCAAGCGCTACTACGGAAAAAACGCCTGAACCTTCGTTCAACGGCTGCGAAGATCGCACCAAGAGCGGCAGTGCCGCCGATGGTGCCAGCAACGATAATCTTAGAGCTAAGCGAAGCGGCAAAACCTCTGCACCCAGAGAGCAGACGGACGTGATATCCGGTCGGGTCTTTAAGAGCTTCTCGCTAAAACAGGTCGAGTCGTCAGAGCAAGCAACGGCGGAAAAGGATTGTTGGTCGCGGCTTGATGGCATCTGGCGAGAGGAAAGCGAGATATCGTTAGACCGAAACAAAGATCCCCAAGGGTGGGCGGGTACGTCCGCCATGCAGCTATCCATTGCGAATGGAAATTTCACGACGCCTTCCTACATCGTGGTCAAACCTTCGGATAATCCCGATCAGTTGCTGACGATCAGCTCAGTACTGGATCCAGTTTGGACAAAAACCTTTGAAAGCACCACAGATGTACCACTAAGCGAAGTATTGAACATACGCGGACCGGTGAAAACCTATCGCGCTGGTCGTCGGGGCTCCTTATCCATTGACGTGTCGCTAAGCGGCTACGTACGGTTGCGTCTAGATGGTCGCGTGTATCTCAGGCCAAAACCAGGCGTAACCAAAGCGGTGGCGGAGCAGCAAACACCAGCGGATGATGCATTTTTGGTGTCTTACACCATGGAAAATATGGTGGCGAGTCGTCGTGGATACGATGTTGTGTCGCAAGACCCCTTCTTCTTGATGCAGAACCCTAAGTCCGAGGTGTTCGCCCAGGTAGACCGCCGCAACTACATCATTGAAGAGCGTCGAATTGTCCCCATGGGTTTGACCTTGCACAAAATTGACGCCCAGGGCACCGTATATCGCAAAGATCTATCCACCTCCGAACAGGATACGCAGAAGACCAACGCGCATAGCTTTGGTGCCAACCTATCTGGCTCAGGAAAAGTGTTAGGTCTGGGGGTTGAAGCCGCAGCAGGCTACGACCACGCGAAGTCCTCGACTCAGTCCATGCGCCAAAGCTCCACAGTGGCCCAGGCCACAGGCATTGCTCGAGTTAAACAGTACGCGTTGATTGTGGACCACCCTTACGTCACCTTGTCCGAGGGCTTTGTTGACTTGGTGGAGGATGCACGGCGACACGGAAGCTACGAGCCCATCATTCGCCGGTTCGGTACCCACTACTCTTATGCCACCACTTACGGTGCCATCGGCAAGATGACGCAAAATTTTTCTCAAACCTCGCTAGAAAAATCCTTATCCAAGGAGGAAAAAAAGAGCTTTAACACCAGCTTGTCGGTCTCCAATCCCGTTGGTGCTTCTATGACCGGAAGCGGCTACTACAGCAATACCCAGGCCAGTACTCAGGGCAGCAGGAACGTATCGGAGAATGAACGTTCGGAGTTTATCGCCGCTGGAGGCAATGGTAGTTGGAACGAAAACGGGTTTAGCGCCGGGCAAACACCTTACCCAATCCTCTTAGACTTACGTCCAATACACGAGCTGTTGAACCCAATCAACTTCCCGGATGAGCCGGAGGTTTACACCGAGGTGCGATCCCAGCTGGCTAAAGCAACCCGTCGTTACATAAGCGCCAAAGCTGGCAGGTTGAGCGGGCAAAGCTTGGTAGCTAGGTTTGCAAGCCCACCACCTCCAGCACCAACTGGACCAAGCGCCAGGCAGTTTGTTAAGGCGCTAACTTACAAAGGAGGCCAGGTTAGCTACTTTCGTACCTTGCGTAAGGTTCCCAAGAGCAAATTTCGAATTTGCTTGATCAACAACACAGGTCAACCCAAATCGGTGGTGTGGACCCAAGGTCCTTCAACAACAAACGACCTAAAAGCAAAGAGGAACGGAGACAAAAGCTGTGCCAACTTTACACCTAACCAACGGATAAAGTTCTACTTCGCCGATCGAGGCCGCAAGATGAAGAGCAGCGCCATGAACTTGCACGGGGGGGGTGGCAACTTGGTGGAGTTTCATTGGGTGAAGGATTACTAAGGCGGTCTTACCACCTTAGCGCCTGCTGATGAGACAAACACAACTTATTAGTAGTCCTTAACCCAGACAAATTCGATCAGAGTACCGCCAACGTTACCAATGTTCATGCCTGAGCTCGTAACAGGAAAGTTTCTGTCCGAGAAAGTGAATTCAACTCGCTGATTTAACTTTCGGTTAGTGCAGCTACGATCACCGTTTTTCGGTACTACCAAGTCGTTGACGCTATCTTCGCCCTTGGTCCAGATAAGCTTCTTCGGCTGGCCGGTGGCATTCTGTAGACAGATTCTAGTCTGGTTGTCTTTTACCTCGGTTGAGTTGGTGGTTCGGAAGTAGGAAACCTGACCAGCGCCAAACAAGCCTTGGTACTTGATCCCCCTAACGAAGGACCGTGCCGGCGCGGGCCTAGATTCTACCCGTTGCTCGCTATTGTCGTCACCACCGCCGGAGACCGGATAGTCCGGAAACATACTGGGATCGATCGCGCAGCTTGACAGCAATGCAGCCACGCCAACATATCCAACTTTTAACAGACGCATAAATACTCCTTACTATGGGTTACACAAGAGCGGTTAGAATCAGGGTCAGGCACAATCGCAGCAATGGGGTGATAGCCGTAGTTTGTCGGTGAAGTACGGTCATCACCCTATTGAGGTCGCCGATTGATACTGAGAAGGTTTCCTTGCCGGTATTTAAAAAAATGAGCAACTGAATTTGAATTCATCCACTCCCATTTCTTCAATCTTGTTGGCAGATGATCATCAGATCGTTCGGTCAGCGTTGCGATCCATGCTCGCCCAGCCGGCAACCCAGGCCCGCGTACCAAACAAGGTGGTGGGTGAGGCACAGGATGGTCTGGAGGCCATTGAAGCGGTAAAACAGTACAAACCTGACCTCATACTGCTTGACGTTTCAATGCCCAAAGCCCGCGGGACCGAAGTGGTTGTAGAGGTGCAACGTTGGAGCCCTGCAACAAAAATTGTAATTTTTACTGGGGTGACATCACCAGCTTTGCTAACGGCATTGATCGACTTTGGGGTGCACGGGTTGTTTCACAAGTCCACCGACTTTTCCCAAATGCTCATGCAACTGCCGTTGATTGTGCAAGGTGCGCATTACATCGACGAGCGGATACAACAAGAGCTTGGTGTTGATCAGGCGGAGAGCAACTTAACGGTTCGTGAGCGCCAAGTTTTGAACCTTCTGATCAGCGGTCAGTCGAATCGCGAAATTGGTAGTGCATTGGGTATCAGTCCTAAAACAGTGGACAAACATCGCAGCAATGTAATGACGAAACTAGATGTGCACTCGTTCGCTGAGCTTATGCGATTCGCACTGAAGCAAGGATTGGTAGACGACTTGGATGGTGTTTAGTTTACTTGCGAGGCCGGGATACTAATGCGCATGATACTACCCCTACCCTGAATACCGATAGGTTTCCAAGCAAAGCCGGCGCTATTGCACAGCTCTGCAACAATTCCCAAGCCCATACCATAATTGTCGTTTGCTAGTTGCTCCGTCCGCTTTGATTTGGGTGCTTCGAATCCAATCCCAGTGCCGTTGTCGTGCACTTCAAGACAAATGCCATCACTTCTACGACGAACCCCTAACAACAATTTGGTGCAGCCAGAATGTTGCAGAGCATTGCTGACAATATTGGTCAACATGCGCATAACGGCAGTCGGTCGTGCCGTGATTCGGGCAGAAGAGTTGCAAACGCGCAACTCAATATTGCTCGCTCTTGCTGGCTGTTGGTACATTCGCAGCAGAGTTTCAAGATAAACAGAAAGCTCAACGGGTTCAGCTTCAACAACCTCAGCGGTTTGGTCTTGGCCCAGGGTTTGGGCATTGCTGTTTAAGTAGGTGTTGGCAAGCTGGTCCGCATATTCCAACGCTTCTCGCATTTGCAAAGTGAGGCTTTGGTTGTTGTCACCATCGAGCAAGCCCAGAGTGGTTCGAAGTGAAAACAGTGGCTGCCTGAGATCATGTCCTACCCCTTGCAGTTGAGCACTCCGCTCTAAGGCCAGGTCTCGCACCCGCGAGTACTCAACTTCTGCCTGAAACAGTGAGTTGGCAAGCTCCGCTTCCTTTTTGGCCGATCTCAACGCCCTGTTGGCTTCGCGCCGACGGGTTTGCTCAATGTTGCGGGTCATATACGCCATGGTGATCACACCAGCGATGATCGACCAAACCATGATGACCCGGCGCATGATTAGAGCTTCTTCGTCGGTCAGCTCAAAGAAACTGACTCCAACCAGCAAGATGGCGGCGACGACAAAAACAACAAAAATAATGGTTGGCATCGCAATTTGTTTGGCTGCAATCGGCAGAAAGCTCCAGGTTAGCGGTGGCAGCAGCATAGACAATAGAGCCAGCACCAACAGTACCGC
>CALHVX010000062.1 GCA_938036875.1 uncultured Pseudomonadales bacterium | reverse complement strand
GCCAACGTTGAAGTGGTTGTTGAGGTGGCTACCGCGGATGGTACGCGACGTACGTTGCGCTCGCGTATCCCTCAACTGCGAGCTGGTGCAACCCAACTGGTCCAGGTTGCGGCTGGCGCTACCGGTATAACGGATGCTCGTGCCTACGTGACCGCTGCAAAAATGGTGCAGCCGTAAGCCGTTAGGCGATGTACTTTTGCGGTAGATGTTCATTCGTAAACAGTGAGAAGTCATCTCAGCCAGGGCACAGGCATTGCTGGGGGGAAATCTGTTGTCTGGTGCCTAGCAAGGCCATGCTTTTTAGTGCTGCATCTTTTGAAGCGACTTTCTTTGATTTCAGGCACGGCAATGACTAAGTAAGCTGTTGGCTAGCATCGGGGTTGAGGTTCTGCCAAAGTAACCCCAAATCTTGACTTAGGTATCGCTATGGCCGCTCCGTATCCCGACCACCCGCAACTGCGCGGTAACTTTGCTCCGCTGCGCATGGAATGTGATCTCAACGATGTGATTGTTGAGGGTGAAATTCCCAAAGATCTAGATGTCAGCTATTACCGCAATGGTCCAGATCCACAGTTTGCCCCTCGCGGTCATCATCACTGGTTTGCCGGTGATGGCATGTTGCACATGTTTAAGGTGCAAGATGGTCGGGTCGGCTACCGTAACCGATGGGCACGGACCAAGAAGTTTGAGGTTGAGCGCGACGCAGGCAAATCTTTGTTCGGTGCGCTCAACCCGATGGAAAACGATCCGTCGGTCGCTAACCTAGAAACCGACGGGGTAGCCAACACAAACGTGGTTTGGCATGGCGACAAGTTGCTAGCGTTGGAAGAGGGTCATGCACCCTTTCAGCTTGACCCCGATAGCTTAGCAAGCCATGGCGCCTGGACCTTTGATAACAAACTGCAAGGTCCAATGACGGCCCATCCCAAGATGGACCCCAAAACTGGTGAGATGCTGTTCTTTGGTTACATGGCAGACGGACCGTTCAGCGAAACCATCAGCTACCAAGTTGTGAATGCGGCCGGTGAACTGACCCTTAGCGAACGCTTCGAGGCACCCTTTACCAGCATGATGCATGACTTTATCACCACAGAAAATTATGTGATCTTCCCGGTGTTTCCGTTAACCGGAAGCCTAGATCGAGCGATGCAAGGGCAGCCAGCGTTTGCGTGGGAGCCTGACAAGGGCACACACATTGGGGTTATGCCCAGAAGCGGTAGCGTGGCTGATATTCGTTGGTATGAAACCGATCCTTGTTTTGTCTTTCACCCAATGAATGCTTATGAGCAAGACGGTAAGATTGTCGCGCATGTGATGCAATTTGAAGAAGCGCCTTTGTTTCCGCATGTTGATGGCAGCAAGCCGGATGCAGCCAAGGCTAATGCGCGACTCTGCGAATGGGTTATTGATCTCGCACCTAACTCTAACGGCATCGCTGCGCGTTACTTAGAAGAGATGACGGGTGAGTTTCCCCGCCTCGATGAACGATTCTCGGGTCTTGAGTACCAGCATGGTTACTATGGTGGCGCAACAAGCAAAGATGGTGGGCTTGGTTTTAATGCGGTAGTGCATCACAACCTAAGTTCTGGTGCGGTGGATATGCATGAGTTACCAGAAGGTGATTTTACCGGAGAGCCGGTGTTTGTGCCGCGTACACTCGATGCGCCAGAGGGTGATGGTTACTTGCTCAGCGTATTATATCGCGGCAACGAAAATCGTAGTGATTTAGCTGTGTTTGATGCCCAAAATGTCGCGGATGGCCCAATGGCTTGTGCGCAGTTACCGCACCGGGTGCCTTTTGGTTTTCACGGTAACTGGCGTTACAACAAGTAAAGGCGCGGTTGATGGCTGACCAATTTGATTGCATAGCACCGGAACACCAAAAGTTCATTGAGGCGCAGCCGCTATTTTTTGTGGCAACGGCTGGAGTGGATGGGCATGTCAATATTTCGCCCAAAGGCCAAGATAGTTTGCGCGTGCTGGGGCCAAACGAAGTGCTTTGGTTAAATTTGACTGGCAGTGGCAATGAAACGGCGGCTCACCTGCAAGAAGTGAATCGCATGACGCTTATGTGGTGTGCGTTCACCGGTGCACCCAACATTATGCGCGCTTACGGTAGTGCGCAAGTGATACACCCGCGTGATGCGGGTTGGGCGCAGTGCACGCAGCTGATAGAGCCGGTGCTTGGTGCGCGTCAGTATATTCGTTTGCAAGTGTCGTTACTTCAGACCTCTTGCGGTTATGCCGTGCCCTTTATGGACTTTCGTGAAGATCGTGTAGCGCTCACCAAGTGGAATGAAAAGAAAGGTGAGCAGGGTATCCAAGACTACTGGCAAGAAAAAAATCAGGTCAGCATCGATGGTAAGCCAACAGGCATTCTTTAACGCTGCACCCAGCCGCCACTAAACGGGATGGCCTGGCCAACAAAGAAGTTGCTTTCATCGCTCGCCAGGAACAATGCAAATAATGCATCTTCTTCAGCGGTAGCTAGTCGCCCAAGTGGAACTTGGCGTTTGAGCGAGGCTTGAAAGCGTTCGTTAGTTTGCAACGCGGGCGGGTAGTAGACCGGGTTTTCAACGTAGTTTTGGGCGATCAAGTTCATTTGGATATTGTCCGGTGCCACCTCAACCCCGACGGATTGTACGTAACCCACCTGTGCAGCTCGAGCAGCACTATATGCGGCAACGGTTTTTAGTCCTTTCAACGCAACGGCGCTGCCATAAACGACGATCTTACCCGCTTGCCTGGTTTGCATCTGTGGCAATACGGCTTTGGTTAGTCGGTGCAGCGGGTGCACCATGACATCAAAAGTGGTTTGCCAATCTGCTTCTGCAAGATCAGTCACCTTGATCCCGGAAAAGTTGCTGGACGCCAAGTTAGCAATAAGTACGTCGACTTGCCCAGCCTCTTGGATAAGCGCCTCACAAGCGCCGTCAACAGTGAGGTCTCGGGTGTCGCTAATAACCGTCGCTCCTTCGGCGGTAAACAGAGCTTGGGTAGCTGGGCCCATGTAGTCATCGGCTTGGGTGATTAGAACACGCTTGCCGGCTAGCCTTTGGCTGGCGGTCTTTGTTGGTTCAGCGGTTGTCACTGGTGTTCGGCTCCCTGAGTATCAATCTTTGTGGTACTCAGTTTGTCGCAGTGAGTTTGGCAACACAAGACGGCGGATGTTGCACAACCGGTGTCCAAAGGTCAGTTTGAAGGGCTAGGCTACTTGGTTAACTTGGTTAACTTGGTTCGCGGGGTATAGCGGTGGCGTAAGAATGTGCTCAAACCTTGTGGCAAGCATCGCAATGAGGTCGCGAATTTGGAAAGGTTTAAAAAGAACGTCGAGCACGTTGTTTTCCTTCAACGCTTCCTTCATTGAATCAATGGATTGCCCCGTCATTAGATACATGGGTAATCCGTGGTGCTCTTTGTTGATCCAGCTTGCCAACTCTAATCCGGAGCCGCCGGGCATATTGATATCAGAAAGAACAAACGCAAACGCAGGCTGAGAGGTAAGTGAGCGTTTTGCACTAGCAATGCTATCGCAAGACAGCGCTTGAAAACCTAGTAGGCCCAATTGCGTTTGTACAAGTTTGTTTATTGCTGGGTCGTCATCAACGACTAATACAGTTGGCATGCTCATCGTTAGCCCTCCAATTGGTTCGCGCAAGAGCTTAAGCGTTGGGTGGCGCTTTGCGGCGCTAGCAAAGTAACGGGTCAGTAAAATGCGACTTTTGGGCGTTTTTATACGCGTAATTGCCAATTTTTATTGTCAATTTTGAATATTTCTTGCTTGGTTATTTTCTTGCCGTGATGGAAACCGCTTGTCAGTATGCAAATTGAACTTACTGAGCGGCGAAATCCTTATGGGCAGAAATATCCTGTTTATTACTACCGACCAGATGCGGTTCGATGCCCTGGGCTGTAATGGCGGCAAGGTGGCTCGGACACCCGTTATTGATGGGTTAGCAAGTCACGGTATCAACTACAGCCGCGCCCACAATCAGAATGTGGTTTGCATGCCGGCTCGGGCCAGCATGATCACGGGTCAACATGTGGCAAGCCATGGGGTATGGATGAATGGGGTATCGCTGCCGGAACAAAAACCAACCTTGGCTCATTGGTTGCAGGAGCACGGTTATAAAACCGGCTTGCTGGGTAAGGCGCATTTTGAGCCTTGGTTGGGGGATAGTGATGAGTTTTTTGAAAACCGCATGGCGGCAGAAGGCAGCACCGGGCCACACCGCGGTTTTGACCACATGGAGCTGGCCAACCACTTCTTTGAAGGCCACAGCCACTACGATCGTTGGATGGCGGCCAACCATGCGGCAACCAAGGCGAAGTTCTACCCAATGGTGACAGACAAAGGCCAAAACACGGTGGGTTCGGGGGATACCGGCGCGGTGCAAACTTGGCCGATGGATGTTCCGCGCGAGTTGTACCACACGGATTGGGTTGCAGATCGCACCATCTCTTGGTTGTCCTCTTTGGCGGTAGACGACAAATTTTTCTGTTGGATGAGTTTTCCTGATCCGCATCATCCTTGGGATGTGCCGAAGTCGGAGTTAGGCCGCGTCGATTGGCGGGAGGTGCCGCTGCCGTCTTTGTATAGCGATGACCCAAAAACCATGCGAGCGTTGTTGGCCACCAAACCCAAGCACTGGTTGGGTTACTACGAAGGTAGCTTGTGGACCAATCTAGAATCGCCTCGGCAATTCATCCCCGCACAGATGACGGCTGACCAGGTTCGCGAGGTCAATGCGTTAACGCACATCGAGAATGAACTGATCGATGAAGCTTGCGGGCGAGTGTTGGCGTCTTTAGAGCAGCGTGGGGTATTGCAGAATACAGATGTGATCTTCACCACGGATCACGGTGAGTTCCAAGGAGACTTTGGCTTGCTGTTTAAAGGCCCGTACCACGTCGATGCGTTGATGCGTTTGCCCATGATCTGGCAGCCTGCACGCTCCGCCGCTATCCCTGCAGCCGACGTGTCGAAGCCGGTTGGGCATCTAGATCTAGCAAAAACCTTTTGTGAGATTGCCGGGATCGATAGCCCGAGTTACGCCGAGGGTGCGGCGCTACCTAAAAATGATGCGCAAGCAACCCATGAGGTGATGCTCACCGAGTGGGACTCTGAGCATGGACCGGTAGATATGCATTTGAAAACTTTGTATCGCAGCGATGGTTGGCTTTGCACTCGCTATGATGCAAGTTCGCTCTATGATGGCAGTGAAGGCGAGCTATACAACATGGTGGATGACCCCGAGCAGCGGGTTAACCTTTGGGATGAACCTGGCTGTGCCGGAATAAAACTTGAGCTGCTGGAACGTTTGCAGGTGGAGTTGCCGCCTACACTTGAGCCGAGATTGGAACGTAGGGCGCCGGTTTAGGGCGGACAGTCCGTGTGTTCGTGGGGCTCTCTAAGGTTTTGGGTTGAGCTGTGTCCAACCGACTTCGCACTCGCCGTTGGCGGTGGCTATGTAGGCTGAGGCTTGAGTAATGGTAACGCTGGCCTCGGTGCCGCGATCGACTATTGTCGCTAGCTTGGTGATGGCTTCCCAAGGAATTTGGTAAACGTCGATGGGTAGGTTACGCAACGAGTTGGATACCGTTTGCCACCACATGTCTGATTTAGTGTTGAAGCTATACACCTTCACCCGCTTCGCGATGCGGGCGGACTTCTTCATGCGATCAAAGGATGGTTCACCTACATCAATCCAAAGCTGCACTTGATCGTCTAAGCTTTTCAGCCAAAGATCCGGCTCTTCTGTATCGCTCAAGCTTTTCGCAAAGCTAAGCCCGTCTTGGGCATTGATACAAAACGCGAGAACTCTAACCATCATGCGTTCAATCGTTTCAGACGGATGTAATGCTACCGTTAGATTTAGTGTGTCGTAGTGGTCTCGGTCTAGATCGGTCAGCGAGAGACCAAATTTATAGATGGTGGGTTTTAGCGCCATCTATTCGTTAACTTCGGCTGGCGCAAAAACAAGCAACGCATTGCCTGCCATACGTCCTCCGAATAGATAACCCGAGTTAACCAAGACGTTACCTTGGTAGATAACAGGGCCATCTGCTTCGATGCTACCACCGCTGGCGGTCTCGCCAGACACAGATTCAAAGTCGCGATTGGTATCAAAGTCCCAAAGCAGTGCACCGGAACTGGTGGCGTAAGCGCGCAGGTGCCCATCAAAGGCCCCAGCAAACACAACCCCCGGCATGGCGGTTACTGCCGCAGAAAACCCCGGGTCACACTCAGGTTTGTCCACCTCGGCGCAAACGACGGGTGCTTTGGCAAACCATTGTACTTCGCCATCCTCTGGGTCTAAGGCGAACAAGCCGGGCTTGCGAGGGCCGGTGAAGCGTCCGGTGAAAGTAGTATCGGCGTTAGGCACATAGAGCAAGCCTTCGCCGGCCGCCATACCCCAGTGAACGCCACCAGCGAAACCGCCACGGCCCACTTTGTTGCGCCACAGCAAGCTGCCATCGTCTGGGTTTAGCGCAAACACATCACCCGATTTCTGCCCTGCCACAACAATGTCTTGGCCGTTTAAGTTCACCAGCATGGGTGGTGCCCCGATATCCAGGTCTGGGCCATCTTCAACAGGGCAGTTTGCACCACCACCAATGAAGCAAGCCATGTTCCACGCATCTCCAGCAGTGGACTGATAAACCCAGCGTTGTGCGCCGGTGTTTAAGTCAAAGGCGATCACCGAGTCGCTGGTATCAGCGGCGGGTGAGGTGTACGCCTCGCCGGTACCCACGTACAGCAGCCCACGTTTGGCATCAACGGTTGGTGTGTTCCAAATTGGGGCGCCAGCTGGGTGATAGAGATCGACCCCCATTTCGTTTTGCTTGCCCGTGGGTTGGGGCGCTTGCGGGATGGCATAGGAGGTCCAACGGTGGGCTCCGTTGGCGGCATCCAGCGCAACAACACCACCTCGGAAAGTGCAGCAAGCATAGCCTGGATCTGCGGCGCTCCCCCATTCGGAAGACGATAAGGGTAGGTACAAGGTGTCGCCGAACAAGCGCGGTGAGCCGGTGATCGTCACGTCTTGATGATCGTGTGCTTGGGTTCGCCACAGCTCAGTGCCGGTGCGTGGGTCAATGGCGTAAGCTTGACCCTTTATGTCGCCAAAGTAGGCGCGCATCCCATCTGTACTTATGGCAAGCGCACTACGCACTTCTACGTCAGCTTTATATGTCCAATGGCTACAACCACTTTCCAGATCGAGGGCGTAGATGGTGCCGTCTTGACTGCCAATCAAGATGGCGTTGCCGTAAGGTACCGGCTGGCTGCGTGCGCGGGTGGCGCCGGGGTAAGCAAACGCCCATTTGAGTTCAAGGTTAGGTACATCGGCAGCCGTTAGCTTTGCCGTTTTAGCATCGACAAATCGGGTGCCACGCTCGTTAAGGCTCCAGCCTTGCAGCGTTGGAGTGGCGGTGGGTAGCTCATTTGTGGTGCAGCGTTTGATTGGTGCGGTTGAGGCGACAGCACCGCCCAGATGGTTGGCGAGTGTAATCACGTCTGCCTTGGGCAAGTCCTGCACATGGACCTTCATCAAGCCGCCGGTTAGCGTCTGCAGAATGGCATCGCGACCGATAAGCTGAAATTTAATTAGGTGGGGCGCTTTCGGGATGCTGCCGTCATGGCAGTTGGCGCAACGACTATCAAAGGTGGCTTGTGGGTCGAACGCCGTGGCTTGTTGGTCAGGCGCCGCGGCTTCTTGGTTAACCGCCGTGGCTTGCGGTTCCGTTTTTAAGCTTGAGTCGCAGGCGGCTAGAGCCAGCAGACCGGCGAAGATCAGCAACTGTTTCATGGTAGTCCTTTATGACAAGCGCCTACGAATGTAGGCGCGGTGAGGGTTCGGTTTGCAGATCTACTCGGGTAGGCCGAGAACACGTTTTGCGATGATGTTGGATTGAATTTCGTTGCTGCCGCCGTAAATTGTGGTGGTACGTAAGTGCAGAAACTCTTCTGTTGCTTTCAATTCATCAGCGTTAAAGCCAACCTCTTCGTGTGCACCTAGGCCGCGAAAGCCCATGATCTCGCGTTTGAGGTCGGCACCATCTCGTTGCAAACCCGCACCAACCAGTTTGAAGATTGAGGTCGCGGCACCAGGAATGCCCGATTTGTTCTCTTCGTTGGCCCGTTGGGCCGTGTACTGAAAGGCGGCGCGTTGCATGTTCATATCTAAGATTGTGCGACGCATGGCTGGGTCTGCAATCTTGCCTTGTTCTTCGCCTATGTACTGCTTGGCGATACGAACCAGGGTGGCGCCGGGATTGGCTGCACGTGCGCCGCCGGTTAGGCCGCCGATACCTGAGCGTTCGAACTGCAACAAGCGCTTACCAACGGTCCAGCCTTTGTTAAGCTCGCCAACCAGGTCTGACTTCTGCGCTACGGCATCATCCAAGAAGGTTTCGCAGAAAGGCGAGGAACCTGAGATGAGCCGAATGGGTTTGGTGGTAACCCCAGCCTGGTCCATAGGCAACATCATAAAGCTGATGCCTTCATGTTTAGGCGCATCGGGATCGGTGCGAACCAAGATAAACATCCAGTCTGCGGTGGCCGCGCCAGAGGTCCAGATTTTTTGACCCGTGATCAGGTAATGATCGCCGTTGTCGATCGCGCGTGTCTTCAGGGCCGCAAGGTCGGAACCTGCGTTAGGTTCGGAGTACCCCTGGCACCATTGAAATTCACCGCGGGCAATTTTCGGTAGGTGCTGCTGTTTTTGCTCTTCAGTGCCGTACTCGAGCAGAGTTGGCCCGATCATTGAGGTTCCCATACCCATGAGTGGTGAGCGTGCGCCAATTTCACCCATCTCTTCGAACAGGATCTTGGCTTGACCGGCGCTCAATCCGCCACCGCCGTATTCTTTAGGCCAGGTGGGTGCGGTCCAGCCTTTTTCAACCATGGCAGCCAGCCACTGAGCCACATCAGGTTCTAAGGTGATTTTTGTAGAGCCGTTGGGAATCTGGCCAGGTCCACGGGCGCCTGCAGGGCAGTTATCTGCTAGCCAGGCCGCGACTTCGGCCCTAAATTCGGTTGCTTCGCTCAAGGTACGCTCCTTAAAAAATCGTGAAATCTAAAGACCTGGAGTATACGCCATAGGGCTTAAATGTATGATGTAGTCGCCTACAAATATCAATTCTGGGGAGAAATTGGGTGAAACAACTCATTGTCATTGGCCTGCTAGTCTTGCTGAGCGCCTGCTCAACGTCCACACCGTCAACAGCAGCAGACACTGCTACGGCAAGCGCTTCCGGTACGGGGGTGTCCAAAGCGCTGTCACCCGAGCAGGATATTGGGCTCATCGCGCGTTTTCACTTTGCCACCCACACGCCAGACTTTGACCGCGCGCGTGAGTTCTACCGCAAGCTGGGCTATACCGAAGGGATGAGCGGCTTTCCCTTGAGCAACACGCACCTGATGGCTCGGGCGTTGGGTATGTTTGATCTGTGTCAGTACGAGTTGGTGAAGGGGGAGGTGATCAACTTACCTGGTGCGTTAAACACGGCCAACATCGACTTGCTGCAATTCAAAACGCCCTTTAACGGTGAAGCGCCTTATGAGTTGCCCAACCACCTGGGAATGGCATACGCGGCGTTGCTCACCTCTAACCTGGCCAGTGATGTGGCCTACCTGAAAACCTTGGGTGTTGAGTTTTTGTCTGAGCCTTACGGTATTCCCGGTGATCAGTTCGTGTTCTTCCGCGATCCCGATGGCGTGCTGTACAAGCTAATGGAAACCGCGCCGCCACACGGTGACAAAGACGCCAATATGCACTTAACGGCCATGCCATACATTGGTATCAATGTAAGCAACCTTGAAGCCTCGTTAGCGTTCTACCGTAAGTTTGGCTACACGCAGGTTAAGCCTTTGAGCCAAACCACGGGTAACCTCGAGGAGGCACGTGCTTATGGTTTGGACGCGCCATTTGAATTCAAAGGGGCAGACGTCGCCATCGCAACGGGTGACAAGCATGTGCTGCGCTTGGTGCAGTGGATTAGCCCCTTTAATCCTGAGCCTGCGTATCCACCTCCGATTAACCATATTGGTATCAATCGGATTGCGTTGCTAACCCCGGATATCGCACGCGCGGTTGGCATTCTCAAAGCCCAGGGGGTGGAGTTTCTGTCTGAGATTGCGCCATGCTGTACCGGTACTGCTGATGACGAAACAGCAATTGTGCATGCCATTGACCCAGACGGTATTTTCTTGGAGCTAGTGGGTGGTATTGCTAAGCAGCCGCTGCAGCCGCAGCCAGAGCATTGCGGTCCGCTTGAGATTAAGATGCCAGCAGTGGATACCAGTACTACTGTGTTGGAGTTGTTGCCAGAGTAGAGGCTGGGGTATTTGAGTAAAGGGTGCGGCAGGTTATCCGCGCACCCTTTGTCTTTCTCTAGCTAGTTGATCTCTTTAATCCGTTTGGGGGCCAGCAAATTGCACTTTGATGCCGTCTGGATCAAAGAAGAACACAATGCCGATTTCTTTGCTGCCGCCAATGGGGCCTAAACGTTCGAAACCCAGCTCGGTCAGCGTCTTTACTGTAGCTGTTAGGTCTTTGACGTAAAAATTAATGCGATCGATGCCCAGGTGGTTAACCGGTGGTGCATAGGCGGGCGCGTCATCGTAGGGGCTGTGCCAGCGTCGCAGCTGCAGCGTGGCTCGCTCATCATTCTCGCCAATAAGGGTAATGTCCTCTCCATCAAATTCGATTGGTTCATCAAATCCGTGGGCGGCTGCGAACTCACCGGAGCCTGCTTGGGCACCGGGCGCCGATTCGCTAAATCCGATCAGCCGATAAAACTCCCGAGACCGTTCTAGGTCGGTAACGTTCATGTTGGTGTTAGCTAGGCGTACCAAGTTGCAACCCGGGGTTGGCTTGTCGCCGTTATCGACTTGGATCAACTTCAAGAAGATGCCGTCTTGGTCTTTTAAGAATACAAACCGCTCACCGTTGGGCGCCGTTGCAGGCGCCGAAAGGAAGTCCACCCCTTTGGATTGCAGAAAGGCGTAGTCCCCATCAAGATCTGTGGTTGAGTAGGTCGCGTAGGTCATGCCGATATGGTTTAGGTTGGCGTAAGGCGGTTCTTCGCGATGCGAATCACCCCGAAACTGCACGGTGTCAACAAAGGGCGGTGTGGGTGGGTTTTCTAAGCTATGCAATGAGACGTGGATTAGATAATCGTCCGGAAAGCCTAATGCTTGAGCAAAGGTGGTGCTGGTCTCGGGACCCGCTGGGTAGATCTCACCGATGAAGCCCATGGTGTCGTACAAGGCGCGTTGGCGCTCTATATCGGTGGTATTCAATCCAAAGTAGCCCTGACGCAAGACACCGAGGTCAGCCTTGGTGACCTGAGTGACACGAATGCCTAGTGCACCTGCAGCGCCTTGAGGAATTGATACTTCAATGCTGTTCTTTTTCTTTAGGCTTAGCGACGCGGTGATCTCGCCATTGGTGGCTAGATCCTTCTCCTGGACGACGCTGTTGCCGTTAACCTGGATTGAAGCGTTGTTGATGCCTTCGTTGTTTAGCACCAACTTTGCTGGGCCATCCATCGCGTTGAATGTAGTGGAGAATGTTGTTGGCTTGTCTTGCTCGCGTTTAATGCGCTGGGGTCCGAAGCGGGTGAGGTTGGCTTCATGCATAGTCTTTTCTCCAGGCTAAAGATGTCATTGGGGTGACGAAAATTTTACTGATCGCACCACTTCGAACGTAAGCTAAATAAAATCACAGCAAAAATGGCCAGGACCGAGTGCAGCACCATGCCAACTTGTTGATCACCGGCAGTTGTGAGAGAAACTAGAATGCCGATGTGAAACACCATCAGCACACCAAGTACAGCGGTGACCGCGGCTCGATTGCTGCGATAAGGCCAAACCCAGAGGCTGGCGCTAGCCAGCGCTAGCGCGGCAAAACCGTAGTGCATGGACCACTGGCCGCCCAACCCTGGGGCAGAGATGCCTTCGGGGCCACCAATCAGTGAAACCGCTGCCATGAGCTCGGTAAGTGTATGTAGCACTAAAAAGACGGTGAATAGTATTTTCATAGGACGTTACCTTATCCTTTAGTTTGCTTTGATTTGGCGCCGTACTACAACCGTGCCGGCGGCGAGGTCGTGCAAGCAACGGCGGCGTTTGCCAAAGATGAAGAGTTGGTCAAGAACAGGCAGTAGGGCTAGCCAAGGCACAATCACCACAAACAGCAGCGGAAAGAACAATGCGCGTATGCATATTAACTTCCAAAAGGGTGCCGGTTGGGTTGTCCAATGATCTTCAGCGTTTGCTGGGACTATAGCGATGCCTAAGAGCAGCTTGCCTAGAGTTTGGCCTCGTCGCCACAGGGTCAGCCCGTTTAGTAGCAGGTAAGCGACAACGGCTAAGCCAAAGACTTTGAGAAACATTTGCATCTCCCAGCCTTCGCCGCCATAAGCCTCCGCGTTTTCAACCACGCCGGCGATCATGACAAGTAGCAAGGTAAGGGCGGGCACTAGCAGCATGTCGATACCCGTGGCGATCAGGCGTCGAAAGCGCCCGGCTAAAGCTAGACCATTACTCATTGCCGTTCTCCAGTTGGAAGACCAGCAATGCGTTACCGCCTCGTTGTCGCCCTACATAGCCGTAACCTGCGGTCACGACCAATAGATCATCTGCAATCATGGGGCCGTGTGCATCAAATGCGCCTCCGTTGGTGGGCACGTCGTTGACGGTGTCGTAGGCTCGCCAGGCATCGTGTGACCAGAGTCGTTCGCCGGTTTCCGCTTGGAAAATTTCCAGGTAGCCGTCCATGCTGCCGGCAACCACAATGTCGTTGCTCGCAATAATGGCGCCGGATAGACCGTAAGTGCATTCTTCTTCCTCACAGCGAGAGTCGCGGCCAAACTCCCAGCGTTTAACACCCGTTTCGATGTCCAAGGCGTACAAGCCAGGAGTGGGTTTACCTGGTGCAGGGAAGCCGACAATTTCTTTATCGCTGATGGGAACGTAGACCAAGCCTAACGCTTCGTTTGCAGCCAAGCCCCAATGCACGCCGCCAATGATGCCGCCGCGACCTAATTTGGTGGTCCACACCCGTTCGCCAGTAGTGGGGTCCATGGCGTGTGCGTCTGCAGATTTTTGCCCGGCAACAACCAGCTCGCGACCATTGTTGGTTCGTAGCAGCATGGTGGGTGCGCCAAAATCTACGTCAGGGCCGGTTGGTTTTGCGCAGTTGGGATGATTCCAAGCTTCGTTATTGCACGCGGCGGTGTAGGCGTCGTTAGCCGTGTACTGTTGGACCCAAAGCACTTTGCCCGTTGCCCCGTCCATCGCAAAAATTGCATCGCTAGTGTCGGTGGTAGGGTGAGTGTAGTTTTGGCCGGTGCCGAAGAAGAGCACGTTGCGTTTGGCATCGTAGCTTGGTGCACCCCAAACAGGTGCACCACTGGGGCCGTGGTGTTGCACAAAACCCCAATGGCTTCCGGTAACTTGCGCCTCTGCTTCAATGGTTGGTGTGTACCAAAGCTGTTTACCGGTTTTGATATCAAAGGCTGCCATGCCGCCACTGGTTGTACAGCACCCGTATAAGGGGTTGGCCGCAAGCACGACTTCAAGTGAGGCGATAGGAAGGTAGACGATGTTTGCGGTCACAAGTGGCGTGCCTGAATACCAAGGTGCTGGCTCATCGGTAAAATTGGTTTTCCAAAGCAGCTCGCCAGTGCTTGCATCCAGCGCATGTAGTCCAACGGTACGGTCGTTGAACAGCACAATATGGCGCTCGCCAATCTTACCCTGGAGCAATGCACTGCTTATGTAGCCGGTGTGCTCATGGAGCCAGCGTTCACAGCCGGTGCTGCGTTCTAAGGCTACGATGCCGCGGCCTGCATCGCCCACAAAAATGGTGTCATCGGTAATCAATGGATAGGAACGAGGAGTGGTGTCCGCGAGCCCGTAAACCCACTTAAGCTTGAGCTGATCAACGTTGGCCGCAGTGATGGAGGATTTGGGCTGATAGCGCGTATTGCGGTGGTCAATACCCCAACCCTGCGCATAAGATTTATTGAACTGCGGGGCAGAGTCGACGTCTTTGCACGTAGCGCTCGCCTGTAGCGGGCCGGTGCAGGCGATGATTAGGGTGTAAGCGAAACATTGTGCTATTCGTTGCATCACGATGGAGCGGTACTTCATCTTGTATCCTAGTCGGGTTGGCACTTTATGGCACCAGGGGTCAGCCACCCACTATAACAGTCAATACCGACTTTTTCCCCGTAAACTCATGCTTTACGCCGTTCAGAAAAGGAGCTTGTTATGCCAAACCCCGTCGTTCACCCAGCAGCAGCGGAATCTCCAGCCGCCTTAGCCCACTTTGAGCAACGTTTACGCTTTGAAACCGACTGCTGGGATACCCATGAAGGCTTGCTGCAACAAGAGCCAGGATTTGTCTTGCTGGATGTACGCAGTCCGGCCCTGTACCTCAAGTCACACTTGCCGGGCGCCATTAACCTGCCGCATGCCAAGATCATTGCGGGCAAGCTCACCGCTTGGCCGTTGGAAACCTTGTTTGTCGTCTACTGTGCTGGTCCCCATTGCAACGGAGCGAACCGTGCTGCCATTGCCTTGGCTAGGTTAGGTCGACCGGTTAAAGAGATGATTGGTGGTGTCACGGGTTGGGCGGATGAAGGCTTTGTCTTTGCCGTGGGCGAAGAGCCGGGAAGCTTGGTTGAGCTAGAGTCGGCGCGCTAGCTTGGTTAGGCCACGCCTTGGTTTAGCCTGTGCAGCATCAAAGTAAGGCTTGTCACCTAAGATGGTGACTCGATGCCCTAAACGTTCTTCTGGCCAGTAGTCCCACAAGGCAAAATGTTGGGTGCTGCGGTTGTCCCATAAAGCGATGGCATTCTCTTTCCAAGCAAAACGTGCTTGAAATTCAACCCGTTGTTGGTGTTTGTATAAATACTCAAGCAATGCTTGGCTCTCATCTGCCCGCAGTTCGTTGATGCGGGTAGTGAAACTAGGGTTAACGTATAACGCTAAGCGCCCGTTCTCTGGATGGGTACGCACCACGGGGTGGCTGTGGCTAGGGTATTCACGTTTGCTGTCGTCAACCCCGCGATCGCTGTAGCGGCCTCGATACACATGTTCAGATTCATGTCGCGCGGTTAGCCTTTGCAAAAATGTTTGTAGAGCGGGTGACAAACTTTCATAGGCTGCAAACATCGATGCAAACAAGGTGTCGCCTCCCGTGCTCGGCACGTGGCGCATTTGCAGCATGGTTGCCATGGGCGGCTTGGCGTCGCAAGACACATCCGTATGCCAGCCGTTGCCGTTGGCCACCTTAGAGTCTTTGTGCGCATGAATGACAAACAGCTCAGGGTGTTGGTTGTCAGCCGGAGCAGCTGGGTGTACGTGCAGCTCGCCAAAGGTTTTGGCAAAGGTAACTTGTTCGCTAGGGGAGAGTTCGGGCTGGTCCTCAAAGAACAGGACCTGATGTTCCACCAGCGCCGCTCGTATGGCGCTGGTCATGCTGGGCGTTGGGTTTTGTAGGTCGGCTCTAGTGATCTTCGCCCCTATACATGGCGTTAGCGGCTCGATGTTTAGGGGGAAGTTCATAGGCCTAGCCTCAGACCAGCAAGCGGAAGGGTGACTCTAGATAGTCACGCACGGAGCCTAGGAACTCGGCTGCTGGTGCACCGTCGAGTACCCGGTGATCCCAAGTTAAGGATAAACGCATCACTTGACGTTTGACCGGTCGATCACCGTCCCAGGCCACATCATCTCGAATGCGGTTAACGCCTAAGATGCCAGCTTGAGGGCTGTTGATGATGGGTGTAAACGAATCCACACCAAACATGCCCAAGGCAGAAACGGTGAAGGTACCGCCTTGCATATCTTCTACCCCCAGCTTGCCTTCACGTGCAGCTAAGGCTAACCGTGAGCTCTCTATTGCTAGCGAGCGCATGTCGAGCAGATTGGAGTTTTGTACCACCGGCACAATCAATCCTTCTTCAAGTGCCACCGCCATGCCCACACTGATGTGGCCATGCAGGGTCATCTCTTTGTCGCCAAAGCTTGCGTTCATCAGCGGATGATCGGCAAGCGCTTTGCTGGCTGCCCGAATGACTAAATCGTTGTAGGTCGGCTTGACCCCTTGATCTGCCCACTCTGAAACCAGCTGATTGCGGAGCTTGATGGCATCGTCCATCACCACATCCATATCCATGGTGAGTTGGGCCATGGTTTGCAGGCTTTCGTGCATACGTGCGGCAATGGTTTTGCGCATCCCGCGAATGGGTAGGGTTGAGCTTGCCGCAGGGACGCCAAGTGGCGCTGCTATGTTAGCCACGGTTGATGTTGGTGTATTGGCGGTGTTCTCAACATCTTCGCGCGTGATGCGACCGCCAGGGCCGGTGCCGCGTACCGAAGAAAGGTCTACACCAAGCTCGCGTGCCAGTTTGCGAGCCATGGGTGATGAGGGTGAAGCCTCACCGCCCGCATTTACACCGGCAGGAGCGGCGCCGCCAGCGGCTGCTTGCTGAACATCTGCTTCAACAATACGGCCACCGGGCCCGCTTCCACCGAGCGATTCGATATCGATATTAAGCTCACGCGCGAGACGTCGCGCAGCCGGAGAAGAAAAAATTCTTTCACCGGCTTGTCGCGTTGGGGCAGGGCTTGCTGCAGCCACCGATTGGGTTGCTGCGGCAGGCGCCGCCGCCTCAGCACTAGTGCTTGAGCCACCGCCGCCTAGGTCGTCGGGAATGGCTTCGCCAGCGGCAAAGATATAACCAACCACATCGCCGGGCTCCATAGTGACGCCTTCGGCCACCAAATGTTTCACCGTGCCGGCAACCTCAGCATCAACGTCTAAGTTGACCCTTTCGGTTTCGAGGCGGTACAACAGTTCGCCAACGGCAACTTGTCCGCCATCGGGGATATACCACTCTTCGACCACACCTTCGGTCATGCTCATGCCAACTTTGACCAGATAGACTTCTGTAGGCACTTGTTGCTCCCTCTACACCTGCATACGTTGTATGCGTTGTGAATGTTTGATTAGTTAGATAAGTAGTTGAAATTCTAAGTGACGAAACAGCCTTTTGCAGCTGCTTTGCGCATAACTTTTGAAATTCGGACAACCTTAGGGCCGTTGCGCGTGACCTTCAGCGTCGCGTACTGATTTGGCAATAGGGTTCTTTCTCGCTCTCCATCAAAAGCCAGCACACCTGGACCATGCCAAATCACAGGTTTGTCGAGTCCAATCACGTCGATGTCTTCAATATGCAGGTCCGTATACAAACCGGGTGCAATTGGCGCTTTGATTTTATGCTTGGCTTGGGCTTCATTGTCGCCGCATAGCTTTAGTAGCAGGGCTTTACTGCTGCTGTGCTTAACGGGCTGGATCAGACCACCCACGGCGGCCATGCCAACAGAGGCTGGATCAGCGCGGGTTAACAATATGGCGGCGAGCTGCTCGGGTGAGAGCAAAGCGCGGGCACCCACAAAGCGCTCGCGAGTGAGTACTGCATCGATGAGCGCAAGATCATCGCGTTCTCCATCGATGCTGACTTCAATAAGCTTGTGCGGACGTGATACCTCAGCGACGCTAACTAGGCCGCTGGCAATAATACCTGCCGCAGCCCCAGCGACGGTTGCTTCTCCCATGTTGGGAAAGACATTGTTGGTACCGGTGGAAATTGGGATTAAGGGTGCGTCCGGCCAGCCCAGGGTGAAGGCGCGGTTGGTGCCATCACCACCTAAGGTCATCACCACGCTACAACCTGCCTCTTTCATGGCGCGGGCTGCACTGATGGTGTCCAGCGCGGTCATGGTGTCACCTTCCAAAATCGATCGCGCGTTCACATGCGGATGTTCAGCCAATGCGTTGGCAACAATGCCGTGACGATCGTTTAGATAGACAAATTCGGTAGCACCAGCGGCAACCGCGCCGATGACGGCTCGGCCAACAATGGCTTGCTTCTCTTGGTTATCGAAAACCGAAGCACGCGCAACCAACCGACGGACATCTTTGCCCGATGCGGGGTTTGCGACAATACCGACGGGCCCGATAGAACCGGCGGATCCAGTGTTGCTGGTGGCTCCTGCGTGTTTACTTAGTGACATGTGTAGACCGAGCGGCCTGGTTCGCACCAAGCCGCGTATTCGTGGCGCTAGAGTCCAAGCTGCTTTTTGGCAGCCGCAACGATGTTGTCAGCATTGGGGATATACAGCTTTTCCAAGGCTGGGCTGAAGGGGACCGGTGAGAAGGGTGCGCCAACCCGAGCGATAGGGGCGTCTAAGTAGTCAAACGCCTCTTCTTGGATTTGCGCCACAATTTCGCCACCAAAACCACCAAAGCGCACCGCTTCGTGCACAATCAGCGCGCGATGCGTTTTACGAACGGATTCAACAACGGTGTCTGTGTCAAAAGGTTGCAGCGTGCGTGGATCGATAATCTCTGCATCGACACCAAGCTTGGCCAGTTCATCTGCGGCTTTAATCGCTTCGTGCATCATGCGACCCATGGCCACGATGGTGTAGTTGGTACCAGGACGAACGATGTTCGCTTTGCCCAGTGGAATCTCGTAGGACTCTTCGGGTACTTCACCTTTGATCGCCAACGACATTTTGTTGAGTACAACAATGACCGGGTTGTCGTCGCGTGCGGCGGCGATGATTAAACCTTTAGCGTCGTATGGGGTGGTTGGCATAACCACTTTAAGGCCGGGCAGGTGGCAAATCCAAGCTTCCAACGACTGGCTATGCTGGGCTGCCAAACTCATGCCGGCACCCGCCATGGTTAACATGGTGATGGGCAGCTTGGTGCGACCACCAAACATGTAGCGCATTTTCGCCATTTGGTTGGCGACTTCATCCATGCACTCGCCGAGAAAGTCCATAAACATCATGTCAATGATGGGACGGCAACCAGCGGCTGCTGAACCGACGCCAAGACCAACAATCCCTTCTTCCGAGATTGGCGTGTCGTAAACGCGCTCAGGACCAAACTCATCCAAAATGCCTGCGTAGTAGCCGTAAACGCCACCAGCGCCGGCCACGTCTTCACCAGCAACAAAGGCGGTGGGTTGTTCTAACATTACCGCTCGAACGCCTTCTGTAATCGCAGAAACGTAAGGCAATGTACGAGGTTTTAATTGTGCTTCAGCCATTATAGTTCCTATGCGTAGACGTCTTCAGTGAGAGAGCTGGGGTCTGGGAATGGGCTTTCTTCAGCGAACTTGATGCCCGCTAGTACTTCCTCAGATGTGATGTCGTGTACCGCTTTGATTTGTTCAGCCGATAGCACCTTCTGTTCCAGCAAGCGTTCTTCCATTAGCAAAATAGGATCGCGCTTTTTCCAGCGTTCCACTTCTTCGTCGGAACGATAGGTGAGACCCATACCGCGAACACCGACATGGTCAAAGAAGCGATAAGTTTTGCATTCCAGCAAGGTAGGTCCCTTGCCGCTGCGAGCGCGATCGACGGCTTCGCCCGCGGCTTCATAAACAGCAACCGCGTCCATACCGTCAACAATCACACCGGGCATGCCGTAACCGGCGGCGCGATCTGCAACATCAACAATCGCCTGGTGGTTCGCTTGTGGTGTGTACTCACCAAAACCGTTGTTCTCGCAAACGAAGACCACGGGAAGCTTGTACAAGCCCGCCATGTTGGCCGCCTCGTGGAAGGAGCCTTCGTTGCTGGCGCCGTCACCAAAAAAGCACACGGCTACTTTGTTGTTTTTGAGAAATTTGTTGCCAAAGGCTGCACCCATAGCAATAGGTGGCCCGCCGCCAACAATGCCGTTAGCGCCCAAGATGCCTAGCTCCATGTTGGAGATGTGCATGCTGCCGCCTTTGCCTTTGCAGTAACCGGTAGAGCGGCCATAGAGCTCAGCAAACATTTGGTCAAACTCGCCGCCTTTTGCGATCAGGTGACCGTGACCACGGTGGGTACTGGTGATTTGGTCCTCATCCGAAAGGTGCACCATAACGCCGCCTGCTACGGCTTCTTCGCCCACATATAGGTGCAGTGCGCCTGGTATCTTGCCGTCTTCCATCATCTTGCCGGCGGTCTCTTCAAACAGCCGGATGCGCACCATGCGGCGGTGCATATCGATGAGGGTATCGTTGCTAATCTGTGTAGACACTAAAGTCTCCCCTGCCAAAACCATTAAACTTGGGGCAAGATACCACAATTGGTTAGATGGGTTAGGGGACTACAATGACCTTATTTGCAAAACCATTGGCGCAGCAGCGACCAACGGAAATTGCTCTTCGGGATGAAGATCGCGCGTTAACTTGGGCTCAAGTTGACGATATTTTGAATCGAGCGGCCAATGGCCTGCATCAGCAAGATTTGGGGGCCCAGCGCCGGGTTGCTGTATTTGCTGAGAATGCGGTAGAAACTGGCCTTGCGAACCTAGCTGGGTTGATTGCGGGCGCCTCGGTGGTGCCGGTCAATTTTCACCTGACCGCAGAAGAAGTGGCTTACATACTCACGGATTCTGATACCCGTGTGCTCTTTGCTGGCCCGGCAACCTTGGAGCGCGCCTTGGCGGCGGCGGCTCAATCAAATGTACATACAGTTATTGCCTGGGGCGACACCGAAGGCACCGACGCGGTTGCCTGGGAGGCTTGGTTAGCGGATAGCGATGGCAATGAGCCACCCGGTGATATCCCGCCTTTGCCGAACCTGCTCTATACCTCGGGCACTACGGGTCGGCCCAAAGGTACTGAGCTACCGCCAACGATGTTTGCTGGTGGCGCCACCGTGAATGAACACCTAACCAATTTAGGCGCAGACCCCAGGTCAGAGCAGGGAACCCATATGGTGGTTGGCCCGATGTACCACACCGGCCCTTTGTCTGGTGCACGCTTGTTAGCGGCTGGGGTTTGCTCGGTTATCTTGAATCGATTTGATGCAGAAAAAACCTTGCGGGCAATCCAAGACTACAAAGTAGGCAATTCGGTGATGGTGCCAACACACTTTGTGCGGTTGTTAGCCTTGCCGGATGAGGTGAAGGCGAAGTACGACCTAAGCTCTTTGATTCGTATTAGTCACACTGGTGCCAAGTGTCCGGTTGACGTGAAGCGCGCCATGATCGAATGGTGGGGTCCAGTCTTTCTTGATGCTTACGGCGCCAGCGAGGTGGGTACAACCTGCATGATTACCTCAGAAGACTGGATGACGCATCCTGGTTCTGTGGGGCAGGCGGTACCTCCGTTTGAAGCCATGGTGCTAGACGATGATGACAAGCCCGTGCCGCCAAACACAGAAGGGCGGCTGTATTTCAAAGATGCCACCGGTCGTGGCGTGGTTTATCACAATGATCCTGAAAAGTCGGCCGCCGCGCATATTGCGCCAGGGGTATTTACCTTGGGCGAGATTGCTTACATGGACGAAGAGGGCTTTGTGTACATCACCGATCGCTTTAGCGACATGGTGGTGTCGGGAGGCGTAAACCTGTATCCCGCCGAGGCGGAGCAAGTGCTCATTGAGCATGACGCAATTTTAGATGTTGCCTGCATTGGTGTGCCTCACCCAGAGATGGGTGAAGAGCTCAAAGCGTTGGCCATAGTAAAACCGGGGGTTGGGCAGCCTGATGCAAATGAGGTGTTGGATTGGTGTCGTGAGCGGCTGTCGCGCTACAAGTGTCCGCGCACCATCGAGTTTGTTGAGGACCTTGGTCGCAACACCATGGGTAAAATCAATAAGCGCAAGCTACGCGCACCCTATTGGGAAGGTGCTGCTTAAGACGGTTTGCGCTTCACCGACCCCAACACGTCTTGGAAGCTGCGGCGAAGCTCGCGCTTGAGCCAAGGTAGGAGGGTTTCATGGTCGTTGGCATCATCACGCGTTGAGTTGTCGATGGCCATGCCTTCCATTAGATAGCGAGCCAGCAGGTTGGCGCGCTCGAAGGCTTCAGACAGCGCAAGGTCTGGAAAGATAGCGGCCGATTGCTTGCGTACCGCTTTGGTGTACTCAGCAAGCGCCGGTTTGAGCACGGTGGCCAGCTCGGGGTCAGTTCGGCTGGCGACCTGAAGCTCGTGGAAGACGATAAAACTGGGTGAATTCAGCTGCTCCCAGTAAGCATCAATGCCTTCTTCCACTCTGGTGTACTCAGCACCGGCTTGCGCCACCTCTTCGACTTTGGCGTAGGTCGCTAGGCGTTGATTGTTAAGGTACTGCACGGCGGCTTTGATGAGATCAAAGCGTGTTGGAAAATGATGCAGCATGGCGCCACGTGAGAGTTTTGCCCGTTGTGCAATGTTCTCGGTTGAGGTGTTGGCGTAGCCAAACTCGTAGAAGCACTCCACGGCGGACTGCAGGATGGCCTCCCGGGTTTGGCGGCTTTTGGTCTTCTGCCAAGTAACGGTTTCGGGCTTTGCTTGGTCGCTGGCATCTTCTACAAGGGTTGGTTTAGGTGGCATACCAATCTCTTTCCATAATCTGCCGCTAGTTAAGGCGCTCAGCTACACTGGGTCAAGTTTTCATCTGGGAAGTTTATGCACAACGTATTGCTAGTGACCAAAGGACATCCATTCGAACGCGACCCGTTCTTTTCGATCTTCGATCAGATGGATGATGTTGACTACACACATGTTGAGCAGCCGGCCGCGCAAGCGTTGTTCGATTGGGAGCATGCGCAGGATTACGCCGCATTTGTCCTCTACGATATGCCGGGTATTCAGTTTGCCCCTGGCGGGCCAGAATTTGCGGAGCCCAGTCCAGCCTTTAAGGCACGTCTTGCGGATTTACTCGAGCGGGGTCAGGGTTTTGTGTTTTTGCATCACGCGATCGCTGGGTGGCCAGCGTGGGAAGGTTACGCCGATCTCATTGGTGGGCGGTTTTGTTACCTGCCGGCCACTATGCGCGGCAAAGCGGTTCCGGATTCGGGTTATCGGCATGCAGTTGAGCATGAAGTTAGTGTGGTTGCGGATCATCCGGTTACTCAAGGTGTGCCACCCCAGTTCAAGATCACGGATGAATTGTATTTGTACGAAGTGTTTGAAGATGAGGTGGAGCCGTTGCTGACCAGCGGGCACAACTTTACGGCGAGCAACTTTTACTCGGCCACCTCCGCCGTGCGTGACGGCAAGATGTTTAGCAACGAAGGTTGGGAGCATGCGGATGGCAGCAACTTAATCGGTTGGTGCAAAACCCAAGGAAAGAGCCGCATTGTGTATCTGCAATGCGGCGATGATCCGGTGGCTTACGCTAACCCG
>CALHVX010000061.1 GCA_938036875.1 uncultured Pseudomonadales bacterium | reverse complement strand
TACATAGACGGACGAATAGGCCCCCAGATAAGTACCGATCATTCCTGGAATACCAAACAAGGCGACGGTGCGCCAGTCCACCAATTTCTGCCTGATAAAGGGAATGCTGCCAGCCATGGAGATCAAGCCGACAATGGCTAGTGAGCTGGCAATGGCCAGTTTTTCATCTTGACCCAAGAGGTACACGAGCACCGGAACCGTAAGGATGGAGCCGCCGGAGCCGAGCAGCCCCAAGCTCATGCCAATTGCGAGAGCTCCGGGTAGCGCAAAGGCGTAAGCCAGCATGACTATTTTTGCTCCACGGGTATCTTGAAATAGGACTGACCGTTTTGTTCAGGTGGTGGCAGGGCGCTCCCACGCATATTGAACTGTACGGCGGGGTAGAGAAGTTTTGGGGCGCTCAAGGTTGCATCACGAGTTTGGCGAAACTCGACGAACTCGCGCTCTGAAATACCTTCATGAATTTGGATGTTGGAACGAATCTCATCCGCTACGGTTGTCTGGCCACAAAATTCATTGCGAGATGCCGTTCCGTAGTCGTGGCAGAGATACAGGGTCGTTGTAGCTGGTAGGGCAAAGATGCGTTGTATGGAACGGTAGAGAAGGCGAGCGTTACCCCCAGGAAAATCGGCCCGTGCGGTACCGTAGTCGGGCATAAACAAGGTATCCCCCACAAAGGCTATGTCGCCAATGACGTAAGTGACGCAAGCGGGCGTATGCCCTGGGGTGTGCAGGACCTCAACACAAAGCGAGCCAATCTTGAATTGGTCTTCGTCGGCAAACAACCGATCAAACTGACTTCCGTCTATTGCGAACTGAGGTTCTGCGTTGAAGATTTTCCCAAACATGCGTTGGACGCAATGGATTTGATTGCCGATAGCAATTCGGCCACCGATTTGGCTCTTGAGGTAGCGTGCGGCTGAGAGGTGGTCCGCATGTACATGGGTTTCGAGTATCCATTCCACAGACAGTTGCTGGCGTTTAACGTAGCCGAGAATCAAATCGGCGGAGTGGGTCGATAGAGAGCCGGAGGCCGGTTGGTAGTCGAACACCGAATCGATAATGGCGGCACATTGAGTCTGGGGGTCCCAGACCACATAGCTGTAGCTAAAGGTATTGGGGTCAAAAAATGACTTAACTGTGGGTGCCACGAGCAATACGTCCTATATGAAATAACCTTAGATTAATTTCATATATGCGATTATCATGCCAAGACAGAATATCCAATAATTACAGCTAGATAGGAGTAAACGAGAGGTGGCGACCAATCGCTCTCTGCCAATTTAGGCAGGTTGAGGGCAGAGATATTGTCAATTTCGACAGCTATGAAGAACTCAAACGACATGCGCGCGGTGCTCAATTGCTTTCGGGAGCCCGCAATACTGCTGAGCCCAGAGTATGAGATTTTGCTGGCGAACGATGCTTATCGGGCCACCTATGGTTTTACCGACCAGCCCAATCGGCAGCGCTGCTATGAAGTGTCCCACCGCTATACGGTGCCCTGCGATATGGCGGGGGAATCTTGCCCGCTCAAGCAAAGTCGGGAGTCCAAGGAGAACAGCCAGGTTCTGCACATTCACCACACGCCGCGTGGTAAAGAGTATGTCAACGTCGAGATGTGGCCTGTGCTGGACCCAGAAACGTCTGAAGTACTCTACTTTATTGAACACATGCATCCGTCCGATGCGGCGTCTGCCGAAATTTCGCAACAGCGATTGGTGGGTAGCTCGCCAGCGTTCCAAGCTATGCTCAATTTGGTTGAACGTGTTGCGCGCAGCGAAACCAACGTGATGCTGCTGGGCGAAAGCGGCACCGGCAAAGAGATGGTGGCGCAAACGATTCACCGTTTAAGCTCGCGTAAAGATGCACCCTTTGTACCTGTCGAATGCACAGGTATGCCTGAAGCGCTTTTCGAGAGCGAGTTGTTTGGTCATGTTAAAGGCGCATTCACCGGCGCCAATGAAAACAAGGTGGGTTTGGTCGAGTCAGCTGAAGGTGGAACCTTGTTTCTGGACGAAGTAGGGGATATCCCATTGTCTGAGCAAGTAAAACTGCTGCGTCTATTAGAATCCCGAAGGTATCGGCGTGTTGGTAGCAGTGATTGGCAGGAATCCAACTTTCGCTTGGTTTGTGCAACCAATAAAGACCTACACAGCATGGTGAAAGCCGGTACCTTTCGTGATGATCTTTTCTATCGGCTTGCGGTGTTTGAAATCGAGTTGCCGCCGCTACGTGATCGGCTCGAGGACCTGGAAGTACTGATTGATACTGTTCTGCAAAGGCTGTCCGTCTCGCAGGTTAGGCTCTCTCAAGAAGCGCTGTCTTGTTTGCGTCAACATCCCTTCCCGGGCAATGTGCGAGAGTTACGCAATATTGTCGAACGGGCAGTGTTGCTGGCCGATGATGGGGTTGTGTACCCCGAGCATCTCCCGATGAGTCTGCAAAACCTTGATCAAATTTCAAGCTCGGCAACTAAAGAGATTGTTTCTTTAGAGGAGGCGGAGCAAAGGTATCTGCAGGGTGCGTTGGCGGCTCACCAGGGTGAACGCAAAGCATTGGCGTTGAAGCTGGGTATCAGTGAACGCGTGCTGTATCGCAAGCTTGCTGCTCTGAGGAAACAGTAGTGGCACTCGAGTAACGCCTGAGATTACTCGTAAGAAACGTTGCTGCTGCTGTACTCGTCGCTGTTAGATACAATTTTTCCGCTGTCTTTCATCACGATGTTGTCGATTACCGTAGTGGGTTCGCCGTTGGTCAGAAACAGCTCCAGTGGAGCGCTATCTTCCCAATGAGAGTTTGAAATATTCAGGTTTTGAACGCCATGGAACTTCAACGAGGCGCCAGCTTTGTTGCGCCGACCTTGTCCGGTGCGAATAAACTTGTTGTCCGCCACAACGACAATCGGTCCAAAGGTGCTTTCGTCGGTGCCACCTCGGTAAATGTCGGC
Organism: uncultured Pseudomonadales bacterium; assembly: GCA_938036875.1. Classification (GTDB taxonomy): domain Bacteria; phylum Pseudomonadota; class Gammaproteobacteria; order Pseudomonadales; family Azotimanducaceae; genus CALHVX01. Next base: position 42,813 of record CALHVX010000061.1, on the reverse strand, counting down.
TACCGCGCCCTGGATGTCGGTGAAGGTGTTGCCTTGCAACCTGATGTTCTCCGCGTTGTAAATGCCAAGGTCATCGGTTTCTTTGTTGAGCGATAAGATTGAGCCGGTGATGTTGCTCATTTCGGTGTTTGATATGTCGATCTGGTCTGCGAAGGTGCTCATGTACACCTTTAGGAAGTGGAAGCTGTGGTTAACATCCAGGTTGGTCACTTTGCTGTTGCGTACGCTTAAGGTGTAATTTTTGTTCATAGAGTAGCGGCTGGTGCTGATAACACTATTGCCCGCTAGGTCTGGGGAATCGGCTCCATCAATCCAGATATTGTCTAGCTCCAATGCACCGCCATTTTCGATCACAAAGAAGTTTGCTTTCTCGGATCGAATCACCGGCTTGGCACCACGCTTGCTTTTGATGGTGATGGGGTGGCGAATGTTGGCTAGTTTCGTTAATCCATACTCGCCTTTGTTGGTTAGCAGCAAAATGTCGCCGGGATTGCTGTTTTTAAGGGCATCTAGAATGGTGTTTGTGCCCGGTTTAACTCGCATTGTTTTGCCGCTTTGGAAAGCCGCGTAGGGTTCTCGTTTGGGGTAAAACTCGGCACCGACTTCGGCTTTGGTGACGGGCAGTTTCACTTCGTCAAAACCGATGGCTTTGGTTAAGGCCGCTTTTGGCGCTTTTAGCCCGTGTTTGTTTTTTGATACCCGATAAGGCACGGATTTAAAACCATTGGCGATTGGCGCTTGTGCTCCCTTGTTGATGAGGTTGCCCTTAAACGAGATACCCGAGACGTCATCGTAAATAGTGAATGGCTCGAGGTTGGTCCGGCTCATGAAGATGTTGTTGTGCATAGAGGAGCCGGTTGGTGTGGCTGAGCGTTCTTCGTCACTGCCGGCGCAGAGTTGAACATGGTCACTATCAATAACGATATTGTTGTTCATCACGGAATCCACAACCGGATCGTAGCGATTCTGTGGCGAGTTGGGTACGCCGTTCATAATAACTAGGGCGCTGCGGAAGCGATAACCTGTTAAGCCGTACAAGTAGTTGTTCCGAACCGTTTGGTGCTCATTGATGATGCGTATGCCGCCGGTATTGGGCTTTCTGTTGCCTAGGAAGTAGTTGTTTTCTACGGTGGTGTAATGACCATGACGCATGGTCAGCGTGCCTTGGCTTTCGAAGAAGACGTTGCCGTTGAACGAGTTGCCGCAGGATTTGCTGGAGATGATCTCCAACTCCCCGCTGGTTCGGTCGAAGTAGTTATAGCGCACGATGGAGTTGGAGTACTTCCTCGAGTAGTGGCTGGTGCCAACCCTTAACGATTCGCCCCCATTAGAGCCCAGGGTTTGGCGTGGCCCAAAATAGTTGTATTCGATGATGTGCCCGTTCTCTTGGCTGGCTTCGTTATTCATTTTGACCGCCAAGGTAACCCCGCTGTTGCCTTTGTTGATGAGCGAGTTGTGGTCGAAGCGATTGTTCTTGCCGTAGATGGCCACCCAGGTATCTGATGAGAACCGCTCTGGGTTGCTGAAGTCGTCGATAACCGTATTGGTCACCCGAGTGTGGTTGGCTAGGGCGGATTTGGAGGTGCGAAAGCTGATGACCTCACTGGTTGGGGTGTAACCGTCTTTGAAAACCAAACCTGAGACAATCAAGTAGGACCCAGAAATGCTGAGATTGGATTGCCCACTCACAATCACTTTGCCAGCCTCTTGCGCGCGGAGGGTGATTGGCTGCTGTGGGGTTCCGGTGCCCTGAAAGGCAAGTTCTACATCTCGCCAGATACCATTAGCCATGACCAATTCATCTCCCGCTCGCAGATTTTTAACCGCCGCGTTGAATTCCTCCAGATTCTGCACCACCTCGGCATTTGCCAGGCCGGCGCTGGCTATAAGGGCCGTAATCGAGAGCATTATTTGGCGTATTTTCATGGATCGTACCTAAGTCGATGTTGCAGTTGTGGTTTGGGCAGGAGGGCGGCCTAGAGCCTAGTGGAGGATTGTGGGTCATGCAACCAAATTGGCCATAGACAAGGTTACCAAAAAGAAGATTATTGGTAAGAACATAAAACCGAAATCGGTCGATAATCGGTTTGACAATAAAATATTAATTGGTTAGTGTCCGCGGCAACATTTCGTGGTGGGAGAGAAGCTCGATTCGCCATTGAGGTGCAACCTAGGGGGATAAATCATGAAATTCGAACGTATCGTTGCGATAGGCGCCAGCGTTTTTGTGCTGGGTGTATCGCCTACAGTGATGGCAGAAGACGGTGTCATCGAAGAAATTGTTGTTACCGGCATCCGTAGCTCGCTTCAAAGCGCCATCGCACAGAAGCGTGACTCCGACAACTTGATCGAAGTCATCATGGCTGAAGATATCGGTAAGTTGCCAGACCAAAACCTCGCCGAGGTTTTGGAAAACGTTACCGGTGTTCAAATCACACGCGAGGCGGGTGTTGGCACAGGCGTCCAGATCCGCGGTACCAATGCGAACCGTACTGAGATCAACGGGGTATCTACCGTTGGTTCTGGTGCTGGGCGCAGTGGCATCGACTTTGAAGACGTTTCGGCTTCCATTATCGCTGCGGTTGAAGTGACCAAAGCGTCTGAAGCCAAAACGATTGAAGGCTCGGTTGGTGGAACGATCAACCTAAGGACAATTCGTCCCCTTGATTTGAAAGAATCTTTGGCCGCTTTCCGGGTGCAAGGCGAAGATAGCAGCCTTACCGAAGATAGTGGTTTGTTCCCACGGTTGTCTGGTACCTGGGGCGACAACTGGTCTACTGATGCGGGCGAGTTCGGGGTCGTTCTTAGCGGTAGTTGGTCTGAGCAGGACGTCACCGCGTTCCGCCCCCGTACCGACCGTGACAACTTGGTTTTGTCGGATGGCGGCGCGGATAGTGCACAAGCCTTCGATTTTCTGCCCATACAATTCTTTGTTCAGGACTATGACAACTTTGAATATGAGACAAAGAACTTTGCTGGTTCGTTTGAGTGGGCGCCGAATGATAGTGTGAAGCTCTATTTTGATGCGGTCATCAACGATCAGGAACGTCTGCAAGAGAGTTCGAGAATTCAGGCATCAGGTGTTAGTGACCTGAGAAACTTCTCGGTACCTTCGGCATTTGAAACGGTTAATTTCGGTTCGAGAATCGGTAGCATCCAAGCGGCGCTCCAGGGTGTGATTCCCATCGAGGATGGTGATAGAGACCCGAATCTGCGTATGTCTACGGATACCAGTTCTCGTGAAACCAAAAGTGAAATCTTTAGGCTAGGTGCAGATTGGAATCGTGGCCGATTCTCTGGCCGCGTTGAGTTGTCAACAACACAATCTGACTCCGATACCCCAAGGTTCGATACAACGCTGAACTTCATCAACCCGAACGTTGCAAGCAACAGTTCGAACGAAAACGGCACGCCATTTCAGTATGACCTAACCGGTGCGCTGGAATTCGGTATTGCCACGGGTGAGCCTGGAGCGCCAACAACTGCGCAACTGCTGGATCCCGCAAACTATATGCTGCGTGATGTAAACCAATCACAGGACGTCACGGAAAATAGTGAGGACGCCTTCCGCCTTGACTTCAGCTATGAAGCAGATTGGGGGCCTGTGAGGTCTGTTGATTTTGGCTATCGTTACAACGAAAGCTCGAGCCTCAACAATGATGTTCGCTCGAATGTAGGGTTGAGAAACTTTATCGATAGCCCAACCGGTGATCTGTTTGCGAATGTTCTGACGGCGGGACCAGATAATTTTGACGACTCAGATGGTCGTGATCTCTTTGTTCCCAATTTTTTAGTGGTCAATCCATCGCTAGTAAACTCCAGTCCTGAAGCGGTTTTAGCTGCTCTGAATGCAGCTATCGTTGCGAACAATGCGATTACCGGTTCTGATCGCGCGCCTATCAGCTCGCCTACTTCATCGACCACCGCCTTTTTTGACATCGAAGAAGAAACCAACGCTTTGTATGCGCAGGCGAACTTTGAACAAGGAATCTTCCGCGGTAATGTTGGTTTGCGGTATGTTGATACCGACATCAACTCACGTGGTAACAGTGTACTTGATGGTGTGGTAACACCAAGGTCGGAATCGGGAAGTTACGATTTCTTGCTGCCCCGGATTAATATCGTTGCTGATGTGCGAGAGGATCTAGTTATTCGTATGGGTTGGGGTAAAGACATTCGTCGCCCAGACTTTGATGATCTCTCAACCTCTGTCAGCTTTAGTACCAGCCCAAACCCAGCTGTTGCAATCGGCAATCCAGGTTTAGAGCCTGAAGAGGTCGAGTCATTTGACATTTCCGTTGAATGGTATTTTGCTGAGGGTGCTGTAGTGAGTCTGGGCTATTTCAACAAGAAGCGTGATGGCCTGCATGTTCGAACCCAAGACGATCCGGTAGAAGATCAAGTTACTGGATTTCGCGACATCACCGACCCTTGTGAAGGCGGTGGTATCTTCAACCCTATTGCTGACATCAACGTATTTGGTCCGCCTGGAGTAGGTGTATGTGTCCCTGCAGGTACCACAATCAACGGTGCTGGAGAGACTAAACAAAAAGGCATAGAGATCGCCTTCCAGTATGACCTTGCTGCCTTCGAAGATAAGCTTGGTTGGGCCTCCGGCTTTGGCATAATCGCCAACTACACCAATCAGGATTTCTCTGGTGGTGATACACAGCTAACGCCTACATCTCGCGCCAACGCGGTCTTTACCGCTTTAGGTAATCCTGATTATAGTTTGCGGGCACCGCTTGTTGATCTGTCTGAAAACGCATACAACATAACCCTCTACTATGAAAAGTATGGCTTGTCAGCACGCACTCGTTACACCTGGCGTGATGCTTACCGGTCGGAAGATTTTGGTAGTACTACCAGTCTTCCTTGGGGCTTTCCTGTAGTACAAGAAGATAGAGGGCAGTTGAACGCCAGCATAAACTACGCGGTGAATGACCACCTGAGCATTGGCTTGGAGGCGGTCAACATCACGGAGTCTGAGGTAGAGCAATCTTGTGTAAATGAAGGTGCATTACTTTGCTTCCAAGGGTTTACAGATCGCCGAATAAGCCTTGGTGCGAGCTACCGCTTCTAACGAGCGTAAGCCACGTATCGAAAAAGCCCTGGCAAATGCTGGGGCTTTTTTTTGCCTGGAGAAACGAGATTGAGTTTGCCGGTCAAGATGTGATGATTTGCCACACACCGCGAATACCCAGTGAGCAAGTGAACACAGAGAACAGGAGAATCGCCACCAGTATGCTGTTGGCCGTTACGCCGTTGCGATGTTCACCCATAAGATCGCGCCGGTTGCCAAGATAGAGAATGCAGGCAACGGTAGCCGGAAGGATAACCGCGTTAAAAGCCTGAGAGACAATCATGACAAACACCGGTCGTGCATCAAACAAGGGTACCACCAGCCCAAGCAAGGAGATTCCCAGCACCATGATGCGATAGCGAGGTAAAGTCATGTTCCGTTCTGACTGCTTGTAGTCGCATAGCAGCCACGGCAGCATCAGTACGTTAGGGAATTGCGAGGAAACGCCTGCGGCGACGATGCCGACCGCAAAGATGGTTGTCGCAAGGGATCCGGCCAAGGGTTCCAACAAGCCGATCATTTGCGATGCTTTATCTAACCCCAACCCTTGTGTGTACAAGGTGCCAGCGGCTGCTGCCATGATGGAGCCGCTAATAACAAACATCATGCTAACCGCCACGATGGCATCATTGCGCTGCTTGACGCTGTCTTTAATGGTCCAACCAGCTTCTTTAACCAGGGTAGTGCGAATGATGAACAAGCCTGAGAATACGGTTGTACCCACCATGGAGGCGATCACAAGAAAGGGCCCTTTGCCTGAGTCCATTGGCACCCTGGGTAGCGAGGGTAGCAAGCCCTGTAAGATTTGCTCCGGTGGTGGCATCAAGATAAAAAAGTTGAGAACAAAACAGGCTGACATAATGGCAACGATGACCGCTAGGCAGCGCTCAAAAAACTGCGTGGTGCCATTCCAAAAAATAAAGTAAACCAGCGACACGAAGAGCGCAGCAAACCAGATTGGTGCAATACCGCCGTCCACCATCGTCTTTGACCACTCCGAGCTGATCTCAGCGACGATTCCCATCACCCCCATAACGCTGCCGCTGACTCCTGCGGTTAACGCCACGATAAAGAACAACCCAACAGCCGGATGTATATGTTGCCTGAAAGCTTGTAAGGCCGTTTCACCGGTCACGAGGGTTAACTTGCCGTAGGCGTTGATCATGAAGAAGGTTGCCAGGCAAGAGACAACGATGGTCCAAAGCAGTGACATACCGTAGATGGCCCCTGCCTGGGCCATAGCGGTCACGCTCCCGGTTCCTATGTTGAAACCGAGCAGGAATATACCAGGAAGAAACAGTGCCAGCGTTTTTGAGAATCGACTAGGCATTGTTACCTTGCGATAGTAGCTGGGCTTTGTAGGGGAGTGGCCCTACTTAGAGGAGATTAGATGGTTGAGAGAAAATCGCTCGCGACTTTCGATCATCTTGCGTTGGATTGCTTCAACTTGCTCTTTCTCTTGGGCAGCGATCAACTTGTTGATGATGCGAGAAAAGTGTTGGTGCATTGCGCGTCGAGCAGCCGCATCGTCCCGATTTTTGAGCGCATCGAATATCTCCATGTGCTCCGAAACACGGGCGTTGCCATCAGTGTCGCAGATGGATTGGTAAGCTCGATTGACCGTAGGGGAGTTGTCCCTGACATACCAAAGGCTATCGACCACATCTTCCATCATCTTGTTGCCGGTGGCTCTGGAGATGATGCTATGAAACTTCTTGTCTGCCGCCTCGTAAACCGTTGTGTTGCCGTGCGCCATTTCGTTAAGGGCTAACTCAAGCTCACCTAGCTGCTCGGTGGTGATCATGACCGCGGCCAGGGCTGCGGCTTCGCCTTCGATCATCGCGCGGGTTTCGGTCAGTTCGAATGGGCTGATAGATAGATCTACACCGTTCCATCCGCGAGAGGATTCCAGCACGTACACGCCAGAACCCGTTTTAACCTCAACGCGTTCTAGGGCTTCAAGGGCAATGACGGCTTCACGGATGGTTGGCCGGCTAACGGAGTATCGCTCGGCAAGCTCGCGTTCTGGTGGAAGCCGTCCACCGATGGGGAACTCACCGTTGTCGATCGATGCCAAAATTTGATCAACGATACCGCGATATAGGCGCTTTTCAGCCATGTCTTAAAACTCCATTGCTCCAGCCTTATCCTAACATTGTTTCATAATTGGTAATAGCAAATGCAAAACCAAGGAAGCTCTCGATTACCTGTGGGCTGCTTTTCTAGTGTAAGTGGGCTTGTTTTGATCCTATTGGTATTACAATTGTAATGCCCAATGACCAACTAACTGGCCATGGCCTGTTGGCTTTAGGAGTATTGGGGGTGCTAGAAGGGAGCGGTAGGGCAGCGTTTTTGCTAGGTTTTTGACGATTTTGGGTCGCTAACCCCTTAGCCTAGCTTTTTAGGAGCGAGACTAACGGGATCACTGGTCCTGTCCAAAGTGGTCAGCCCTTCGTTCTTCAACACTGTTTCCAGGATGATGTCTAGTTTGCAGCAATTCGGTCTTGTAGGGACTTACAGCGTCTTCGAATGTCGTCCCAATGGTCGTTTTCTATATCCGCACTTGAGGCCAGCCAGCTACCGCCAACGCAAGCAATACGATCGAAATCTAAGTAGTCCTGTAGGTTGCTCTCGCGGATGCCGCCGGTTGGAAAAAATTGAACCTCTTTGATTGGGTCACACAAGGCGCGAATCGTTTTGATACCCCCCAGCAGCTCTGCCGGAAAGAACTTAACCGTTTTATAGCCGGCGCTTTTGAGCTGCATCACTTCGGTGGCGGTGGCCGCACCGGGTACCAACGGTGAAGTGGCAGCCGCCTTGAGTAACTCAGCCGAAGCGCCTGGGCTGACGGCGAATTGACTGCCCACATCTTCTGCCGCACGCAGCTGATCTGGTGTGACCACGGACCCAGCACCAATGGTTGCGCTCGGAAATTCTTTGACCATAGCCTTGATGCAGCTCAGGGCACGTTCGGTTCGCAGGGTGATCTCGATGCAATCTAGGCCGGTGCTTACCAGTAGCTCAGCAAGTCGTAGCGCCTTCGCCTCCTCGTTGATCACAATAACAGGCACTACCGGGTGGCCTGCGATAACCTTTGATGCATCCATCTTATGATTCCTTGAGAAAAGCGTTGCGATAGAGCGAGGCATCGATGATGGCGCCGCGATGCTGCACTACCAAGCTGGCAACATCGGCTGCGCTTTTGAGCGCATCCGCCATAGCAGTGCCAACAATTCGTTCTGCTAGATAGGTGCCGGCAAAAGAGTCGCCTGCACCGGTTGTATCTTTGGGGTTCGCCTGGGCGGTGATGCTCTGGTGCACAGGCTCTTGGCCTAGCAGGTAGCCGACAATACCTGCTTCATCCGCTTTTACGATGATCTCCCCGACATTAATGTTTTGTAGAAAAGCTCGGACCTCGTCGGCGTTCTGATGGCCGTAAATTTCTTGATGATCAGCCAAACCGGGTAGTGCAATATCGGCCAGCCGGTAGGCTTGAGTTAGCCAGTCTATGGCCTGGTCTTTATCGCGCCACAACGCTGCGCGGTAGTTTGGGTCGAATGCGATGCTACAGCCATGTGTCTTTAGTTTGGCTATCAACGCCAAGAATCCTGCTTTATCTGCGTCTGTGAGTATCGCAAGTGTGATACCCGAAAAATAGAGGGTGTCGAATTGTGCAAGCTGTTGCTCGATGTCCTGACCCATGAGCGTCACCAGCTCGGTTGCCGCAGAATCTTTGCGCCAGTACGTAAAGCTACGCTCGCCATGCTCGTCGGTGGTAATGGCATAGATGCCGGGATGTGCTTGTTTCGAGATGGTGACCAACCTATGTCCGATATGATCTCGGTTCCACTGAGCTTGCATGGCGGCACTGATGGGGTCGGAACCGATGGTGGTCAGTATTTGAACATCGATGGCGTCATGCCGTCGCTTTGCGTAGACGGCGCTGTTGTAGGTATCTCCAGCAAAGGTACGTTGGTAAGAACTGCCTTCTCCAGAGAGTTCCATCATACACTCGCCAATCACCAGCAGTGATTTGTTGGTATGTACGGTCATAGTTAGCGTTTGCTCTTAGCGCGCCAAGCGGCGAAGTCTTTACGCACTTGAATATCGGTGGCGGGATACAGCCCAATAATAGAACGGCCTTGCTGAACTTGCTCGGTGACAAAATCTTCGAAAACGGTCATCTCGGTTGCCTCAGCGGCAATGTCTTCGGCTATATCGGCAGGTATCACGATCACCGCTTCGCCGTCGCCAACCACTATATCCCCAGGCCAGACCGGTGCGCCACCACAACCGATGGGTACATCAATATCCACCGCTTGATGCAAGGTTAAATTGGTGGGTGCGGAGGCCTGTTGGTGATAAGCAGGAAAGTCCAGTAGCGCTATTTCAGTGCTGTCTCGAAAGCCGCCGTCGGTCACAATGCCCGCGCCCCCGCGCACCATTAGGCGAGTAACCAAAATTGAACCGGCAGAGGCGGCGCGTGCGTCTTGCCGGCTGTCGACAACCATAACCGCGCCTTCTGGGCAGGCTTCGATGGCGGCTCGTTGGGGGTGATTCGGGTTTTCGAAAACGGATAAAGGATTTAGGTCCTCGCGTGCTGGTATGTAACGCAGCGTGAAGGCTGGACCGACCATATTTTTGTTGTTGTGTTGCAACGGATGAACGTTTTGGATGACTTGGTTGCGAAGCCCACGCTTGAACAGCGCCGTGGAAATGGTGGCGGTGCTCACCGACTGCAATCGTTTTTTGGTCTTTGGGTTCATTGGGCTCATGGTGTTACCTTTTGAACTAGGTGGAATGGTCCTGTCCAGGCGACCTGTGTGCTGTTGATCTGCAATTGGTGCGCCATCCCTGATTCCTGATTTTTAGCGAGGTAGAGTCTAGTTTTTTGGTCATCCATCGTGGTTAGGCTGATCACCATGTAGTCGGTTGTGTTCAGCTCAACTTGCAACTGCTTGATGTTGCTCTGAGCATCGATGGCAAGCTCATTGATAGGGCTGTAGCTGCCGTGAGGTTCCACAATGCTGGCAAAGACGGTGTCGCTAGTGTCATTGCGCCTGAGTATCAAAGCAGGGTCTCGTCGCAGGTTGTAGCTTGCATCGTTAGCGCCAAGGCGAGTGAAGATCAGCTCGTCTGCGGGTTCGGCCGTAGAGGTCAAAGTATAGAAGCGACCCTTGTTGAGCCAGGTGAATTTTGTATTGCCTGGTGCTGTTCCTTTTACGTCCCCCCGGGCTTCCACGATCAAGTGTTGGTAGCCATGGGCTTTACCTAGGGTTGTGGTTGGTGATGCCGGTGCCAGCTCAATGTTGGTCTCAACCACTTGGCCAAGGAAGTGAAAGGGTAGGTCGTATTGGTTATTCGACTCGCTTTGCACCTCTAGCACGTCCAGAATGACGGGCGATGTAGATCCCGACAAATTAAGCAACGCAACGGTTCGCCGCATGGATGATCCGGGGTAGGCGTTGCTTTCAATGGCGCTGACCACTTGTACGGCTGGGTTTTGCACATCGAAGAAGTCCAGCTGGGAATGATGCTTGCTACCAATATCGTATTGGCCTTGAAAATGAGATGTCTCATTTATGACCAGGGCGTTGTGTGCAATGGATTGTTTTGCCCAGGTCGAGTTTTCGGGTAGATAGTTGCCGCCACCTTTTTGACCCAGGTTGACAAATCGAGCCATGCCGTAGTCTTGCAACACTTCGTGACCTTGCTCGTAGAGCGAATACGAAAGCTTGTCGTAGTGCCCATGACTTAGCCCTTGGGAGGTGTATTTAAAGACTAACTCTAGGTTGTCGTTACCTGCTCGCAATATCGCTAAGCCACCTTCGGTCCCCGTACGACCGTCGGTGACGGCAACAGAAGATTTGCCGAACGGGACTGTCTTGCTTGCTGCAATGTCCCTGGCCACGGCATATCCTGCACCATCAAGCAGTACGCGCTGCTGTGTTTGGGCAATGTCCAGCAGGCGCGGATCACCGCTTGCCTGGTAGGCGATGTCCACTGCTGTTACCAGCTCGTTAGCCTGTAGCGACATCCCTTTTTGAGCGTCGTTTAGCGGAAAAAATTCGCCGTCGCTATCGGATAGCTGGATAAGCGTTTCTACAGCCTTAAGCAACACCCCGTTACTGCGCGCGAAGGCTTGCTCTGCATAGCCTGCGTTGCTCAGGCTCTGTGCGAAAACCAAGTAGGGGTACATGGCGTAGCGTTGATAGTAGGGGCCTTCGGTGTAATAGCCATCGGGTGAGAAGGCGCTGTCTAGATTGGCGAAAAACCCGGCTTGCTGTCCTGCCTGGCGAATAAAGCCGCCGTCGTTGTCCCGCTCATCGCTAAAGTTGTCCAGATCCAGGCCGTAGAGGGCGCGTTGAATCAGCGCGTCATCGTTCATGACCAGTCCGATCATGCCAACCGCCGCGGTGCCCCAGGTGGAATGATTGTGGATACGGTTAAAGAATTGAGGGCTGGCGACTGAGATATGGTCAGCAAAGGGCCTGAAAAGCTTGCTCTCTAAAGTGTCGCGCTCTTCCTTGGAGAGGGTCTCGTAGATGGCGTCGTAGGCCTGGCTCATAAAGACGAGCCAATTGGCGTCGTTTAGACATTGCCAGAAAATTTTGCCACGCGCGTAAGAGCGTGGCTTTGGGTGTAGCGGCAAGTCGCCGTACATATCAGCATACTGAAACAGCATATCTCGAACGTAGCTGGCATATTTCGCTTCCCCTAATATTTGGTAAAGCGCCCCTGCTTTTTGTGCCACCGCATAGTTCTTTTTATGTCGAGCATGGGTATAGCCCCCGGAGTAATCGCGAGGTATAGGGGTGTCAATACCCAAGGCTATTTCGGCGTCAACCTCGGCTTTGGCCGCGTCCAGAGAGGTGGTGAACAGTGGTGCTTGGTGCCGTTGGCTACGTATTTTTTGGACATCTGTAGGGGTCATCACCAACCTGGGGTGGGTGGTCGGCTGGGTCGCTGTTTCAGTGGATGGGCCAGCAGGTTGCTGAGCGCAGGATACGGACGCTGCTAGCAGCGACAAAACGATAAACCACTTCATGAGGTTGCCATAGCTCCAAAATCTTGTTGAGTTGCCTGAATTACCCATGGTAGTAAATAGTTATGACCAATTGAAGAAATTAATTTAACTATATTGCTTACCAAATGCCCTATCATTGGTTATGCTGATGATTGACCGAGGGGGCGGGGGCCCTGTTTTTATACCAGTTCTGTACCAATTCAATACCAGTTCGGGGCAAACCTGAGGGGCGAGAAAAATACCATGCCGCTAGTTGAATACGCGATAGATAGAGCTCTGCGGCCGTTTGTAGCCAAAGAGGCTAAGACCTCAGGGCCTGAATTGATGGGGCCGGGAGTTATGTCACTGTGATGAAGGGTAAGCTTCGCTGGGTGATCGTCTCGATAGTTGCACTAGCGACCATCATCAACTATATCGATCGCGGGGCGCTTGCGGTTCTGTGGCCAGAAATCTCCGCTGAGCTGGGCCTGTCCAAAACCGACTACGCCTTTATTATCAGCATCTTCACCGTCGCTTATGCCTTTGGTCAAAGCTTGTTTGGCAAGATCTTCGATTGGATCGGCACGCGCCTCGGCTTTGTGCTTGCCATCACCGTTTGGTCTGTCGCGACCATGCTGCATGCCATTGCTAACTCCATCGCCACGTTCTCGTTGTTTCGAGGCCTTCTAGGGGTTGCGGAAGCCGGCAATTGGCCTGGTGCTACCAAAGCTAATGCTGAATGGTTCCCGATAAAGGAGCGTGCCCTGGCGCAGGGTATTTTCAATTCAGGTGCCGCGATCGGCGGTATTATCTCTGGACCGGTTATTGGCATTCTTTTTGTTTTGCTCGGCAGCTGGCAAGCAACCTTTATCGTGGTTGGTTTGCTTGGCATGCTTTGGTTGATACCTTGGCTTGTGATCTACAAATCTGGCCCCGAGACCCATCCTTGGTTGGCCGAAGCAGAGCGAGAGTACATTTTAACCGGTCGGCGCAATGTCGAATCAGAAGCGGTTGCCGAGTACGCCCCTTCCTCCAAAGAAATTCTGTCGAGAAAAGAAAGCTGGGGCGTCATCATGGCCTCCTTTTTTCTAGATCCGATCTGGTGGTTGTTTGTTGGTTGGTTGCCGCTCTATCTAAACGAAACCTATGGCTTCGGTGTAGCTGAGATTGCTCAGTATTCGGCTGTGCCTTATATCGGCGCCATGCTCGGCGCCTGGTTTGGTGGCTTGCTGGCGCAAAATCGGCTTAAAGCTGGGTGGTCGGTAAACAAGGCTCGCAAGTTTGTCATCACCCTAGGCGGCATCATTATGCTGGTGTCACTATTGATGACCATAGAAGCGGCAACACCGCTATATGCCGTTTTGTTGATGGCCGTGATCTTGTTTGGGTTTCAGACAGCGGTTGGCAACATCCAGACGTTGCCCAGCGATTTGTATAGCAGTAAATCGGTTGGCTTTTTAGCCGGTGTTGCAGGCACCGCGGCCAAGCTTGCGGTTGTTGGTCTCAACTTCCTGATACCCATTATCACAGTCAATAGTTACGCACCGGCTTTTGCGGTCGGCGCTGCGCTGGCCATACTGAGTGTACTTTCGGTATGGGTTCTGTGCGGCCACATTCAACCACTGAGACCACGCATCGATAAAGCGACGGCTTAGTACACAGGCGATAGAAATGGGCAATGAAAACCCATGTTAAAGAGGTGAAGGCATGAAATTCGAAAACAAAGTGGCAATCGTTGCTGGTGGCGCAAGAGATATTGGTCGTGCGGTTTCTGAAAACCTGGCTGCCCAGGGCGCAAAAGTTGTGGTCAACTACTGCAACAGCGAAGACAACGCCCAGGCCACCGTTGCTGCAATCAAGAGTGCTGGCGGCGAGGCTATTGCGGTTAAGGGTGATATGACGGTAGCTGCTGATGTCGAAAACCTCGTGAAGGCAGCACAAAAAAGCTATGGCAATGCTATCGACATACTGGTTAATGTTGTGGGTGGTTTGGTGGCTAGAAAGCCTTTGCTTGAAATGGACGAAGAGTTTTTCGAGCACGTCATGAAGCTAAACGTCACCAGCACGTTTTTGACGACCAAAGCGGTCATTCCCTTCATGAGTGATGGCAGTGCCATTGTTAACATCGCCTCGCAAGCGGGTAGAGACGGCGGCGGTCCTGGTGCCTCAGCCTATGGCACCTCAAAAGGTGCAGTGATGTCATTCACCAGAGCCATGGCGAAAGAGTTTGGACCACAGAATATCCGTGTTAACTGTGTTTGCCCCGGCATGATCAGCACCGCGTTTCATGACACCTTTACCAAAGATGAAGTGCGCGCCAATGTTGCTGCTGGTACCACGCTTCGTCGTGAAGGCAAGGCGAGCGAAGTGGCAGACTTGGTGGCATACCTTGCTTCCGCTGAATCTAGCTTCATCAACGGCGTGAGCTTAGACATCAATGGTGGCACCATCTTCACCTAGGTTTGATGGGCTGTAACGCTGGGGTCAGAGCCAAGTGCCAGAGTCGATCCTCGGATTAGATTATCCGTGATTTCGACGAGCGCAAAGCAATCGACTCTGGCACTTGGCTCTGACCCCGCCACTCACCACCAGAACTTGGGCGACAAGAATGCTAACAGGCAAGCACCTAATTAGCGGCGATTGGGTCGCCGGCGGCAGGACCTTTGAGTCATCGCCGGTAGTGGGCGATCCAAAAACCTTTAGTGAAGGCTCTCCAGATCAAGTGGATCTTGCCGCCCAAGCGGCAGAGGCGGCATTTGCTTCCTATGGCTATTCTAGTCGGACGGACCGAGCGGTCTTCCTTGATCGTATTGCGGATGAACTCGACGGGCTTGCAGACCAGTTAACCGAAATCGGCAGTGCAGAAACCGGACTACCTGCCGCACGTTTGGTAGGGGAGCGGGGGCGGACAACCTCTCAGCTTCGGATGTTCGCTCGGCACATTGAATCCGGAGAGCACCTAGATCGCCGTCACGACACTGCCTTACCTGACCGTGAGCCGGCACCTCGATCTGATCTTCGCTTGATTCAGCGTCCAGTAGGGCCTGTAGCCGTGTTTGGGGCATCTAATTTTCCGTTGGCATTTTCGGTGGCTGGTGGTGATACCGCTTCTGCGTTGGCTGCTGGTTGCCCGGTCGTGGTAAAGGGGCATCCCGCGCATCCGGGCACGGGCGAGCTTGCGGCGCAGGCAATTGATCAAGCGCGCGAAGCTTGTGGTCTACATCCTGGGGTGTTTTCCTTTGTACAAGGCGGCAGCCACGAAGCAGGTGCTGCGCTTGTGCAACATCCGACGATTCGTGCGGTAGGCTTTACTGGTAGTTTAGGGGCGGGTCGCGCTTTGTTCGATTTGTGTGCGGCTCGAGCTGAGCCGATACCCTTTTTCGGTGAGTTAGGCTCGATTAACCCAGTTTTTGTTCTGGCAGATGCTCTGCATTTGCGAGGTGGTGCAATTGCCCAAGGTTGGGCGGATTCGCTAGCTTTGGGTGTTGGTCAGTTCTGCACTAACCCTGGTGTTCTGGTACTTCTCAAAGGCGAAGCGGCAACTGACTTCGCAATCTCTGCTGTGCAAGCGTTACAAGCGGTCCCGTCCCAGGCCATGCTGTCTCAAGGTATTGCTGACGCTTACCGTGCAGGCGTGCTCGGAGTTGCTGAGGCTGCCCACGTGGAGACGCTGTTCGTTTCTAACATTGAAGGTCGCAATGCAACTCCTGCGTTGTTCAGGTCTTCCGGCAAAGCATTTCTGGCCAATCCGCTACTGGCAGAAGAAGTGTTTGGCCCCATGGGTTTGATTGTTGAAGCTGATGATATGGATCAGACGCTTGCTATTGCCAATGCCTTGGACGGGCAACTGACGGCCACCCTTCAATTAGAGCCTGAGGATCAGGCTGAGGCTCAGCGTTTGCTGCCAGTGTTGGAGCGCAAGGCCGGGAGATTACTCGCTAATGGCTTTCCTACGGGTGTAGAAGTTTGTGATGCCATGTCACACGGTGGACCTTATCCTGCGTCCACTAATTTTGGTGCAACCTCCGTCGGGACTATGGCAATAAGACGGTTCCAGCGATCGGTTTGCTATCAGGATTTGCCTGCTTCGTTGCTGCCGGATGATCTGCTTCCCTTCTAGGGAATACTTGTAGGGGTTGCTTTTAGCGGATATTTGGCTTTTCCCCAATATTCCAGCCTGGGAACTGATCTAGCTCACCATCCTGAAGTGCCCCGGTAACTCCCTCAACACCTCCGTCAATAATGCAGCTGTGTCGACTAGATGACACCTGCTTAGCTGTATTCCAGTTAAGTTGCCTCTCGATGTCGTTTGTCAATCAACTTAGTCACTCTAAGTAATAAGTGCTCATGACAGGGGCAATCCGCATCGACGGATAAGACGACGGGCGCGCGATCTATTTTAGAAATCCGGTCTATTTTCAATAGTAATTGTTAGGTTCGGCGTTGATGTCCAGTTTGGGATGCTACCGACCGAACACCGGAGCCAGAAGGAACAAGCGATGAGTGAGATACAAGCAGAACGCTTAATGTCGGTAACCACGGCGCTAGAAGATGATGTATTGCTGTTTTACAGCATGAGTGGGGTCGAAGAGGTGGGCCGCTTGTACGAGTTCGAGGTGGACCTCCTAAGTGAAGAGGTGGACATAGAGTTCGAAAAGCTCTTGGGTGAGCCGCTATCTGTCCAACTTGAGCAGTCGGATGGTGAGCCGCGCTTTTTCAACGGTTATGTCTCTCGGTTTTCGCAGGTGGGTTCCGTAGGAAATTATCTCCACTACCGAGCCTCAGTACGGCCATGGTTTTGGTTCCTTACGCGCAGCAGCAACTGCCGAATCTTTCAGAGCATGACAGTGCCTGACATCATCAAACAAATATTTGGTGACTACGCCCTGGCAGATTTTGAAGAGATTCTCAGCGAGCCATATCGGACTTGGGATTACTGTGTTCAGTATCGAGAGAGCGACTACAACTTCATAAGCCGCCTGATGGAACAAGAGGGCATCTACTTTTACTTTAAGCATAGTGAGGGTAAAAACACGCTAGTGCTTGCCGATTCCATGAGCGCCCACGAAGCGGTGTCAGGATATGAGGTGATTCCCTACTTCGAACTCAACAATATGACCGCCGGTGACAGAGAAACCATAACCGGTTGGAACCTTTCGATGCAGGTACAGCCTGGCGCCTATGCGACCACGGATTACGACTTCGAAAACCCCAAAGCCAGCCTCATGTCAAAGCTGATGAATCCAAAGGAGCACTCCGGGGCCGAGCATGAAATCTACGATTATCCTGGTGAGTTTGTTGAGGCGGGCGACGGTGAGCGTTATGCGCGAGTTCGCTTAGAAGAAATTCAGAGTAGCCATCACCGCGCTGACGGCACAACCAATGCGCGGGGTATGGTGCCCGGAATGCTATTCACGCTCGAGAACCACCTACGAGATGACCAAAATTGTGAGTACCTGGTGGTTAGCGCTCGTTATTCGTTGCAAACCCATAGCTACGGTACTGGTGGTAGCTCCTCACACTATGAGTGCTCTTTTTCTGTGAAAGAGAGTCGTACCCCGTTTCGAAGTGCTCGAACAACCCCTAAGCCCATTGTTCAAGGTCCACAAACGGCCGTCGTGGTTGGGCCGTCAGGCGAAACGATTTGGCCGGATCAATATGGCCGCGTGAAGGTTCAATTTTACTGGGATCGTGAAGGCAAGATGGATGAGAACAGTTCGTGCTGGGTTCGTGTATCTCAGAATCGGGCTGGTAAGAACTGGGGCGAATCCTATATTCCCCACGTAGGGCATGAGGTGATTGTTAGCTTTTTGGAGGGTGACCCTGACCGTCCAATTGTCACTGGCCGTGTGTACAACAATGACAACATGCCGCCTATTGAGTTGCCTGCTGGTAAAACCCAGTTGGGAATGCGCGACCAAGGTGGTAACGAAATAATTATGGAGGGCGAGGAAGGATCTCAGTCTATTCATACACAACAGGCCTGTGGCAATGAGATGTTGATGGAAGGGGCTAGCGGTGAAGAGAAGATTGAGATCCGCGATAAGTATGGGAATGAGGTAGTTCTCGATGCTGTCGAAGGCACGATTCGCATTTACTCTCCTTCTCATGAGTCGGAAATGGTGCTTGGAAGAAGTATCACGCTCGCAACTTCAAGCAATTGGATAAACAACATACTTGGTGACAAGGTTAGTGAGATTACCGGAGTTGAAAAAAAGAAAGTAGTTAAGGATGTGTTTAATACTTTTTTTGGGTGGGAGCACAAAAATATTATTGGAGGAACTTCTAAGTTTATTGGCGGTGTAAAGGTAGAGTCAATTCTAGGCGCCGAAACCAAGACAGTAAGGGGTGCTAAAAAAGAGCTTGTTCGGGGTGCGGTGTTTAAGCAACACATTGGCAAGGACTATAGCAAGGAAAATGAGAAGTACACGCTAAAGTCTCCTTCGATTAGGCAACTTGTCGGGAATAGTGTTTCAGATTACAAAGAAGATTTGAAAACTAAGGCAAGGCGAGTGAAGTTTCAGTGCGATAAAAAAGAATCGAAATATATCGATCTAACAATGAAATCAACTGGTAATGCGGAATACGTGTTCAATCAGAAGCTGGAAAAGTTCTCAGAACTAAAAAGGGTCGCAACAAAAATGGAGACTAAATCGGATTCTGTTTTGGTTAACACTGCCGATTTTGTTATTAAAAAAGCGCTAAAAATAAAAAATGGGATGGCGAAAATAATGTAGAGAAGCGTCTTCTGTAGCAGGGTTCTAGTTACCCGATACGAATAAAACCTTGCCTTTCATCGGTAGCATTGCTTTGTAATGTTTTTTCTCAACACAGGTCCACGGGTAAAGTATGAATGAAATTCGATCATGTATTGCTAACGTTCGAATCGAAAAAATGGCGTTGATCAGGGCTTTTCGAATGAAGAAAACGACCACTTTGTGTGATCAATGTTGTTGTTTTTGGATTATCAAAACCTTTGGTGAGTGTGTTGGTTATAGATCTCTATCTAAAATTTCTTTTGCTTCGCTATGAAAGTAATAAATCAAGACGAAAATATCCTCAGTGTTGGCTGGGCATTTCACCAGATTCAACCGGGCAAACTATCGATGTCCTTGACCATAAAAGGCTCTTACAAGCTGAATCCAAATATGGTTGCTACTGCGTTTCCAGATGAAGCCTGCACTGTGTCTGGTGATGTGCACTTGGAAGAAAACTCAAGCAACAGCATTAAGTATTCGTCTGACTTGGTGCCGTATAAACCTAGAGCTGATCTGCTTTTGCACGCGACCGCGCACAGTCCAAACGGTGTTCCTTCAGCGGAGATAAAGGTAGGATTTGGCGTTGGTGATCGCCTGAAACAACTTGCCATAGTCGGGGATCGACAGTGGCTTCGTGGAGCTACGGGCTGGTACAACAGTGATCCTCTTCCCTTCTCTGAGATGCAGCTTTGTTATGAACGAGCGTTGGGTGGGGTTGATGATGGAAACAATCCTGTTGGCAAAGGGCGAAGCTCAGCTGATCTCCCCAACATAGAGTTTTTGGACCATCGTGTCACCAGTCCCGACTCTCCTTTGCCTCCAGCGGGATTCGGTCCACTGCACTGTGAATGGGATCAACGAAAATCGTTAGCAGGTACGTATGAGTTAGATTATGCGGAAGCGATGTGGCCCCTGTTCCCAAAAGATTTTGATTCTGCCTATTTCAATAGCGCACCACGCGACCAGCAAGTTGAAGGGTACCTTCACGGGGATGAAGCGCTAGTTTTTTATAACCTGCATCCCGAACATGCCGAATATCACTCTGCTCTGCCTGGACTGCGCGCGCGTTGCTTTGTTGAAATGGAGCCTGAAGCTGGCGCGCAAGAAGGGCTACGAGAATTAAAGCTAAATCTCGATACGTTATGGGTGGATATGCATTCGGAGAGACTGATGTTGATCTGGCGAGGACCCGCGATGCTGGTTGAATCACCCAAACTGAAGATGTTTCGCTCAATCTTCGTGTTAACCGAACCGCTAGATGAGCCAGAATTTGGTATAGACCATTATCACGAAAAAATGAAGGCGTTAGTGGCGGCTGAGGATGCAGAGTTTGATATTGATGAGCGCGTATCTGATATCGATAGCGAGTTAGATGCGATGACTTCTCAGATGGACGCAGAAATTGCCGAATCAGAGTTGGAAATGCAACATCTGGAAGCGGAGACTGAGGCAGTCGAGAAAAAACACCTTTCGTTGGTTCGTGAGCAGTTAGGCGCGGATGAAGATCTATTGGACAAAGCTCTGGCTTTAGATCCCGCAATCGGTTTGCCCGAAAATAAAGCTGCTGGACAGCTCACTGAGCTACGTGCCGAGGATCCTAAGTTAGCAGCTGAGTTTGAAGCGCTTCAATTTGAATCGCGAAATGCCGATGCAGAGATGGCAGCAATGGATGCCGAAGTAGAGGAGCTTGAGGCGGAGTTTATAGAGCGTTCACCTCTTACCAGAGCGGCGGTCATTGTGGCTGCGCGCGATAAGAAAGAGCTAAAAGAAATCAACCTTTCAAATCTAGACTTGTCAAAGCTCGACTTGCAAGGGCTCCGAGCAATAGATTGTCGATTCCATAATACTGACTTTACCGATTCGAATTTGTCAAAAACTGTACTAGTTGAGTCGAGTTTTAAGGGTTCGATTTTCACTGGAGCTAACCTAACTCATGCAACGCTAGATGAAGCAAGGTTTTCTGGAGCTGAATGTACGAAAACAATTTTTAGAGAATCTTCGTTGAATGGATCTGACTTTTCTGGCGTCAATCTTAGTGGTAACGACTTTTCGAATGCTGTTGGCGACTATGCAAATTTTGCCGGTGCGCAACTAACTGCAGCAAAGTTTGTTGGGGCACGATTGCCTCGCGGTGACTTTGAGGATTGTAATCTTGAAGGTGCTGATTTTTCGGGCAGCGATCTCGGTGATGCTGATTTCTCTGGAGTTCACGCTAAGTACGTAAACTTTTCGGATGCGAACCTGGATGGGTTGCGTACTGGAGGGTGCTCTGACTTTTCAGCTGCAAACTTCCAACGAGTATCGGCGACAGGCTCAAATTGGGAGGAGTGTGTGCTTGCGAAGTCCGATTTTTTACAAGCCAATTTTGACTGGGCCCAGTTTGGGGACGCTGATATGCGGCAATGCAACTTCGATCGTGTTTCTGCAATTAGTGCAAGTTTTGAGGGAGCCGATTTACGAGGAGGTTGGTTTGGTAATGCCAATCTAATGCGTTGCTCATTTGAGCGAACGCGCCTGGGTGAATCGAAGGTTGTTGGTTCTAACCTTTATGAGTCGGGGTTCCTAAATGCCACTATTGATAAAAAAACAGATTTCACCGGTTCATTCCTAGGCGGGACGCTACTGGAGCTTAGAAAGCTGACAATAGAAGAATCAAAGGGAGGCCTGGGTGACTGATCTGTTTAACGATCTAGAAAGAGAATCGGACGAATCAACAATCTCGCTTTGTACGCTAGCGGAACTGAAAGATAGATTGCGGTCCGGCATTCCACTGAAAAACATTCTTTTAAGAGAAATGAGCCTCGAAGGACTCAATTTGGAAGGTGAAAAATTTGTTGATAGTGTTTTTGAATCGATTGACTTCGACGGAGCCAATATTTCAGAGGCTGATTTCTCTGGCGCAACCCTGTTTCGTTGCAACCTTATCGGCGTTATCGCGAAAAGCACAACGATGGCTGGAATTGCTTTCAACGAATGCCAGTTTGACAATGCGAAACTTGAGGACTCAGATCTGAGCGGATCTACGTTGCTGAATTGCTCCTTGACTGGGATTAGTTGTAGGGACGTTCAACTTAACAATACGACTTTATTGCAATGTGAATTGTCTGGCGCCGAGTTCAATCGAACCACCTGTATTGATGCTTGGTTCGCCGAGTGTAATTTCAGTCAGGCCCAGTTTTCTGAAGTAGATTTCACCGATACTGCGTTGGGTAACTGTGACTTTAGCCAGGTTCGATTTGGAAGAAGCCGTTTTAATTGGACAAAGTGCTTTGAATCAATAATGACTGGTGCGGATCTGAGTGAGGTAGAGATAGAGAGTTTTGATTTGACCTTGTCGGATTGCAGAGGAATCGGTTCGCTACCTCAGAACTGTAATAGTGTAGATTTTAGCGAATCCGACCTCACAGGAGCTGATTTTTCTAAGAAAACATGTGAAAAAACAATTTTTGATGGATGCGTTCTAGATGGTGCGAATTTTTCAGACTGCGATGCCTGTGATGCAGATTTTGCAAATACCAGTTTAGTGGATGTCAACTTTAGTTCGGCGTGCTTGTTGAAATCGTCCTTTGTAGAAGCGAACGCCAGGAGCGCGATTTTTACGAATAGCGATTTGACCGAGAGCAATATGCGGAGAGCAATTTTACTAGGCGCCGACTTCAGTGGTGCGAATATCACAGGTGCAAACTTTCACGAGGCAGAATTCGAATTTTCGGCTCTGACTTCCGTGAACTGTATGTTAGGCGCATGGTTCTCTGACATGGAATTCGGCTCTGTGAACTGGAGTAACGGGGATTTGACCGGCTGCGAATTTCGACGTTGCAATTTCAATGGGGCGGTATTGGTTGGCGCCAATCTGACCGATACTGAGTTTACGGATTGTAATTTAGATCGGGTAAATTTAAGTGATAGTTTGATGCAGGATACGATGTTCGACAATTCTAGCCTCTTAGATAGTAACTGGACGGGAGCGCAAGTGATTGGCGTTCTCTTTGAGAATGTAGAGCTAAATGGAGCGGATTGGAGTCGATGTCGTTTCTATCGTGTTGATTTACCTGGGTTGGATATGAGAACACTCGTCGTTAACAAAACAGTGTTTCATGCCTGTGATTTTTTGCGATCCGATTTGTCAGGCGCAAACTTTTCTCATTGTGATTTTAAGGATTCAGACTTGTCGTCGTCGAATCTAGCAGCAACTGATTTTACGGCAGCCAACATTGCAGGTTGTGACTTCGCAGAGTCAAACATGTTAGGCGCGATTCTAACCGATGCCCTTGGTGAAGCAGTGGATTTTACTCGAGCGATAATGCACAACAGCATTTTAAGTAGAGCTTCGTTGCCAAAATCTTGTTTCAGCGGTGCGCAGATGCAAGGATCACTGGCTGATGGTGCAGACTTATCCGAGAGTGTCTTTGAACGCGCAAACTGTGCAGCCGTAAATTTTCAGGGTACAAAGTTGGCATACTCCGATTTTTCCTATTCCAATTTGGAAAATGCCAAACTCTGCAACGCAGACCTTTCTGGGCTCAATCGACATGGTGTGGCGGATCGGGGTTCGGATTTGAGAGGTGCAGACCTGGCCGGTATACAGCAGACGGACGAAGTTAGGCTGCGTGCGGAAGCATGGCGGGCACCACCACTGAAATCCGCTTAACGGCAGAAAACTTGTAAAAAGCCAAAAATACTGAGGAGGTCGCAATGGAAGTAGCAGCTAGAATAGGGGTTTTAGATCCGACAGCAAGAAATAGTGCGATTGCGTCAGGATCGGTGATTGAGGCTGGTGAAAAGCAGCTTCTACTCGACATCGATGGGCAACGGCACTGGGCTGTTATGGCGTTGGCCTACCGTTACGAAGCGTTACCTGGTGACAAAGTACTAGTGGCTAATGATGGTGAAACCTATTATGTGATTGGAGTGCTAGAAGGAAGAGGTACCACATCGTTTGTTGCACCTGGTGATATTGAATTTCGCGCACCACGCGGTTGTATCGATATGGTTGCCGCTAAAAGCATCAATATGCGTAGCCCCAAATTTCAGGTCTCAAGTACGACACTTGAGTTAGTAGCTGATAGGGCGGTGCACCGCTTCAATTCTCTGGATCAGTGGGTGCGAGAAACTATATACACGCATGCTGGTCGTATGTTGAACCGAGTTAAAGAAACTTATCGGTTGAATGCAGGAAAGATCGTTGGCCGCGCTAAAGGTGCGGTGAAAATTGACGGTGACGAGATCAAACTTGGTTAATGACAGTTAGGAGTGATTAAAATGTTTCCAGCTTCCACAAATGGTGGTGGACAATGCGTGGGTTTTCCCGATGTTTGCAAAACGCCGTCCCCGGCAGGACCGGTGCCGATTCCTTATCCGAACATTGCGATGTGCGCGCAGGCGAGCGGTGGTTCCTGTTCCTCGAAGGTGAAAATTATCAATAAGAAAACCATTACCACTAAAACGACAATATCTATGTCGTCAGGGGATGAACCTGGGGTTGCGGGCGGAGTCGTTTCCAGCAAATTCAAAGGTCCGGCAAAATTTAAAAAAGGTAGCAGCAAAGTCAAGGCTGAAGGGAGCCCGATCGCTCATCTAACTTCGATGGTTGGGTTGAATGGGGGTAACAACGCAAACTTCCCTGCGGGAGTTCAAGTGGCGCCGAGCCAAGTGAAGGTGTTTGTGGCTCCATAGTTTCTTATGCAGCGCACTTGATTGCGCAATATATCCGCTCCTGGTTCGCTGTTGGATTATCGACCATCGGGTTATGGGTTAAAAGTTGCGTGCTGCCAGAGTTCCGGTGAATAGTAAGTTGGCTGCAAGGTTAAGCGATTCACTATAGAAGCAGGCTGAAACAAACAGGTTATTCTTACTATTGATCAACCCTTAAACTGTTAGGGGAGCTGCAGATTGCAGCCTGATAGAAGTCCAAAACACCAGCGGTTACAAATTGTCTGTCCATCAGCGCAAGGATAACAGGAAAGCTACAAGCCTGCGCCGATACAGTTGAGCAGGATCAGTATCTAGGTGCCATAATTGGTAAATGTGGGTGGCAACCGAAACAGTGGGGGCTCCTCGATGGGCCGACCTTTACTCTTGTTAACCAGATTTCGAGCCGTTAAATCCCTGTGCCCCGCGTCAGCCCCTCGTTCGCCCCAAAATTTTTGAAAGGTAGAGGGCGGTGTTGTGGGGATGTTTTTGTTGTGCCTCACGTCGGGGCCGTGCTCTTTGATCAGTTGATAGCTAAGAATCATTACTTTCATATTATTAAGCGAATAGTTCGCAGCTGCCACGTGATATCGAGCGAAGAAGTAGTGCTCAAGTGCTGCCATTACTTCTTCATCATCGGATAGGAGGTCGCGAGTGATAGTCCTTCCAGCGGTCCTCCCGTTTCGATACAGGTAGAGCTCCTTTTTGATGACTTCAAGGCGCTTTACTAAGGTTAGACCGTTACCCTTTTTAATTAGCCACTTGTCAACAAGTGTTTTCACTATCATATTTTTTTTCGACATTTTGCATCTCCTTGTTCCCTCCACCGACTGGGTCTAAAGTCTTCATCCTGGTTGCAGATAGACGTGCGCGGTAGATTATTGATGCTGCCTACAAATAGATAGAGCAGCCGTTCGGCTATAGTAATAGCACAGGGCCTACTCAGCTAAGTCGCCTAAACGACACATAACCCCAATGTGTTCCAACAACTCCTTCAACCTACAAAAACGCACCAAACTCTCCTTATCTGTCGCTCGCGCGACAAATTCTCTGTGTCTATATCGGTATAAGTACACCATCGTCTGTCTGTGTACTAATTATCGGGTGTCGATTATCGATGATTGTATTTATGGATAAAAATGCGGGCTAAGGAGTTAAGGTGACAAGAGCACTAAACATATGGGCATGGCAATCGGACCTACCAGACATCCGAGGTTTTAGCCGAAGCCCCGTATGCTCAGATGGTAGCGCTGCATCTCGTCGTTCCCTTCCTAGAATAGATCGAATCGGCAACACTGATTGGCATATCGCTTTTCCGTACGTACACCTTGGTGATCTAGGGGATAAGCTTCGTTCTGTGGTGGTCCCCGATTCCATGGGGGGTGGAAACCTGCAACCTGGTGAAGTCGAAAACCTGGCCATCGATTGTCATGGCACCGATGGGGTCTTTTTTCCCAATGGTTTGGTACGTGAACTCGGTGTTGATGCCGAAAATATGCATCTGTTTGATCAGGACTGGTTGTCTATTGGA
Organism: uncultured Pseudomonadales bacterium; assembly: GCA_938036875.1. Lineage (GTDB taxonomy): Bacteria > Pseudomonadota > Gammaproteobacteria > Pseudomonadales > Azotimanducaceae > CALHVX01. The sequence goes on along the minus strand of CALHVX010000061.1, from coordinate 16,744 downwards.
CTTATGACCAGTGGTCAACCAAGACAAGCGGCAGTACCCAGTTCAGATGGCAGTTCAATGAATCCTCAGATGGTGCCTGCTTCGACCATCATGTTGGTGGCTTGTAACACAGCCTCAGGTCGGCGAGGCTCACGATTGCTGCAACAATTATCTAACCGCTGGCCGGGTCGACAGGTGGTTGGATTCTCCACCACCACGGTTTTCCCGCATTTGAATCAGACAACGGACTTAATCACAGGCGAAGCCTGCACAGCACCTTTCGGCTTAGATTCTGGCGGGCACGGATTGACTGGAGCAGAAGCCAACGCGTGGTGGTCTTCCGTTAGAGAAGGTTTGACGTCTGAAACAGAGTCGAGCCTTCCGTACGTGGATCAATCTGCTCCGAACGCCAAAATTGCACGCGATGGCCAGATAACTCAAGTGCCAGCAAACGAGGCGGGTCGACACTCTAGAGTAGATGCACCGCTGCGCGGACCTGAGAGAGGTAATCTTGCTCGCCCGGTATTGGCTACGAATTCTAGACGTACGGTATTGGGCTAGTTAGTCCACCTATAGCTGGCAGTACCCCCTCTAGGAGGCGCGATTCTTTGGGTATGTTCTTTCCCGATATTCGTGAGACTTCGCACCAAAAAGAGGCCCTGTACCCTGGATGCGAGGCTGTCTTGCACCAAACTACACGCATCAACTTCGCTTAGACCAATAAAATACGCTTAACCGACCGAATTTTATGGGCAATACTGAGTTGGTACGCAGCTTGCAGAGGTCTCAAGGAGTTATTCGTATTCTTTGATTGAAGTGAGGATTTATGTCGTATTTGGAGCCCAGTGAGTTTGTCACCAAGATGGTTGACGCTGGCGAGCAGAAAATATTCATGTCTACTAAAGACACCTTGGTGCGCTCGTTTATGGCGGGGGCGATACTTGGACTTGCGGCCTTTTTTGCCATTACCGTTATCGTTAAAACGGGTAGCCCGCTAATTGGCTCTTTGTTGTTCCCGGTTGGCTTTATCATGCTGTATCTGATGAAGTTCGACCTGCTGACCGGCGTGTTTACACTTGTACCTTTGGCGGTGCTGGATAAACGCCCGGGCTGTACTGTTGATCAAATGCTCAGAAACTGGGGTTTGGTATTCTTAGGTAATTTCGCAGGTGCATTAACCGTTGCCTTTTTCGCCTCCTACATTCTCACCTACGGCTACAACACCGACGGCGGCGCACTGGCGGCTAAAGTAAGTTCTATCGGTGAATCCAGAACTCTGGGTTACCAGGAACACGGCGGTAGCGGTTGGTTCACCATTTTCATACGTGGCATGTTGTGTAACTGGATGGTGTCCATGGGTGTTGTAGGCGCAATGATCTCAACCTCGGCTTCGGGCAAGATGATGGCTATGTGGATGCCCGTCATGTTGTTCTTCTTCATGGGGTTTGAGCACTCCATTGTGAATATGTTTTTGTTCCCGTTCTCTATGATTATGGGTGGTGAATTCACCGTTGTTGACTACTTCGTTTGGAACGAAATTCCAACGGCGATAGGTAATTTGGTTGGTGGTTGTATGTTGGTTGGCCTACCGCTTTATTGGACCCACGTCCGAACCAATCCGGCGCGCTTAGCCAAAGGTGCGACTAGTAGTATTGCGTAAAACGACCTTAACCGACCAAGGAATCCCCAGCCTTTAAGGCTGGGGATTTTTGTATGCGGCAACAGTTAGAGCTTTCCATTGGGCAGCATTCAAGCGCGGGAAGAAAATCCATCAATCAGGATTTTCATGGTGCACTTGTACCTAAAGAGCCGCACTTAAGTTCCAAAGGCATTGCGGTAGCGCTGGCTGATGGCATAAGTAGCAGCAACGTCAGCCAGATAGCGAGTGAAACAGCTATCACTAGCTTCCTGCAAGACTACTACAGTACCTCTGATGCTTGGTCCGTTAGGACCTCAGCGCAGCGAGTACTAAAAGCGACCAATTCTTGGCTCTATGCGCAAACCAGCAATAGCCCACATCGATACAACAAAGATAAAGGTTACATTTGTACCTTCAGCGGTATGGTTTTTAAGTCCAATACCGCACATCTGTTTCATAGTGGTGACTCCCGTATCTATCGGTTTGCCGGTGAAACTTTAGAGCAGCTTACCCAGGATCATCGCAATGTAGTTTCTGCGGACACCAGTCACCTAACCCGAGCGCTGGGGTTTCATGACACATTGGAGTTGGACTATCTGCGTTGTGATATCGCCTTGGGCGACGTTTTTATTTTAGCAACAGATGGTGTTTACGAATTTCTTAGTCAGCAAACACTAATTGATTTGGTTGGCGAACACTCAGATCTCAACCAGGCGGCTAAGACTATTGTCGCAGCTGCTAATGCGGCGGGTAGCGATGACAATCTAACGATACAAATTGTGCGGGTTGAAAACCTCCCGGCTAGAATTGTGCCTGAAGTCCAACGTCAAATAGATTTGTTGCCGCTAGCACCAGCGCTAGGCCCAGGTGTGAGCTTTGATGGGTACCAGATCATCCGTGACATCTACGTCAGTGCGCGTAGCCATGTGTATTTAGCGCAAGACGAGGTATCCGGTGAAAGCGTTGTTATCAAGGTTCCGTCGGTTGAAAAGCGAGGCGATCGAGAATATCTAGAGACCTTTTTAATGGAAGACTGGATCGCTAAACGCGTAGACAATCCACACGTTCTTAAAGCGATTGAATCTTCCAGGCGCCGAAATTTTCTCTATATCGTTACTGAATACATCGAAGGACAAACGCTGGCGCAATGGATTGCTGATAACCCTAAGCCGGATATCACAACGGTGCGGGGTATTGTTGTGCAGATCGCTAAGGGTTTACAGGCGTTTCATCGTCAAGAGATGGTTCATCAGGATTTACGACCCAACAACATTATGATCGATGCTATGGGCACCGTGAAGATTATCGATTTTGGTGCAACCAAAGTAGCCGGGGTCTCTGAGGTGGCAGAGCGCAATGAGGGGTTGGTGGGCACCGCACAGTTTGCAGCGCCGGAGTATTTTTTGGGTTTGCCAGGCACCCCGCAATCCGATCAATTTTCGCTAGGCGTGATTGTGTATTCCATGCTGGTAGGCAAGCTTCCCTACGGTAATGGGGTGGCAAAGACCAGATCGCATCGGGCACAGCATCGTTTGCTGTATCAGCCATTGCGTCGAGGTAAAGACAACGACATTCCTGGTTGGGTGGATCATGCAGTTAGGAAGGCAACCCAAATCGAGCCTTCAAAACGTTATGCTGAGGTGGCTGAATTCGTATACGAACTCAGCAAGCCAAGCCCAGACTATCTTGCTAAAGCCAAACCGCCGTTGATGGAACGTAATCCCGTGCTATTTTGGCAATGCGTTTCCATCATCCTGGTGGGTGCTCTCATTTATCAAAGCTTTAGCTAGTTGTGTAGGGTATGTTTCTTTGTTACCAAGTTTTATAGGGTAAAAACTTTCCGTCCATGGTGAGTACCACGCGATCCCCTTTGGGGTCTTCCTTCTTCTCTACGTACATCTCGAAATCGATGGCGCTCATAATGCCATCACCGAATTTCTCTTGAATCACTTGTTTTAGAGTCTCCCCATAAACCCCAACAACCTCGTACAACCGATAGATCAGTGGATCTTGAGGAACGTCCCAAGACCAGGCTTTGGTAGGATATTGCATTAGCGCAGCCTTAGCGCCCTCAGGTAGATCAAATAGCGCGCAGGTTTGTTCAGCCACGTCCTCCGGCATGCTATTCATTCCCAAACAGGCAGAGGTTACCCACACGCTTCCGCGACCGAGTGAGCTAGCAATTTCTTCCCAAGATAATTCTTTGGCGTGTTTGGCTAGAACAATGGCTTCTACTACTTCTTCTTTTTTCATGGTCTCTTCTCAACGTTAGTAACTGAACGAATGCATCGCGTGCTTTGGGTAAAGCAATATCTGTGCCATGGCGGAAGAAGGTCGGCCAGCCTGCGTGGTGACTGATAGACAGCCACCTGTCCAACAGTGCAAATCTTCTAATGGTCACCAAAACTGTGCGCGTTGCACCAGGATGTGACGCGGCGGCGCTGGTAGGCCTTTACCAGACGGCGTTGCGCTGGGAAACGGTGAGGCTTTATTGCTGGAGTTAGTGGCATCGATATTGCAGGCAGTAGAAAGATGCAAAAGAAGGTTGCAATAACAATTGCAGCCATGTCGCTAACAGAACGCAAAGAGCTAGGTTAGTACCTGGGTTAGCAAAACCTATTTTGGAGTGAAGTCGATGCCACAAGGCGTTAGTTTAGTGGGTGCAGGACCAGGAGATCCGGATCTTCTTACGGTAAAAGCATTGCGCTGTATCCAGCAGGCGGAATGGGTTGTTTATGACCGCTTGGTATCCGATGACATACTGTCACTTATTCCAGCTGATACACCACGCGATTATGTGGGTAAAACGCCATACGGCCCCTTCACCCCTCAATCAACGATTTGTGAACGCCTAATTGTGTTGGCCCAGCGCGGATACCGAGTTTGCCGTTTGAAAGGTGGTGATCCTTTTGTTTTTGGTCGTGGGGGCGAAGAGCAACTTGAGCTGGTTCAGGCTGGGTTGCCCGTTGAGGTGGTGCCAGGAATATCTGCTGGCTTTGCCAGCGGTGCGGCGGCAGGCATCCCGCTAACGCACCGCCGAGTGTCTCAAGGTGTAACCTTGCTGGCTGGTAACTCGGCCGAGTCGCTGGAGCATCAATGGACGGCACTGGCGGCGTTGAATCACACCTTGGTTTTCTATATGGGTGTAAAGCAATCGCAGTTGATACAGCAAAACTTGATTGCGGGTGGAATGTCGGGCGCTACACCGGTGGCCGTTATAGAGCGGGCATCGCTCCCAACGCAGCGGGCGCTGAAAGGTGCGTTGTCAGGGTTGGGGGCGCTAGTTGAAACCCACGGGGTGACGACCCCTGCTCTGATCATCATTGGTGAGGTGGTAGATCTTGCCCAGATTGAATTCGAAGCGCTTTTGTCTGAGATCAATTATGGGGCTGTGGCTTGAAATAGCGCCAAGTGTGGTTGGCGTAATCTTGCTGGGTAGATTGGCCCCTCACGAATTTATGCCGTTGAAAGTTTGCGTGGTAGCCTGCATTCCGGCGTAAACCTAGCGAGTGTACAATAGATTCCCAACCTCCAATGCGTTCCAACAAGCGTTTTACTATGCCAATTCGTTGCTTGTGAAGCTTCAATTTTGTTGCTTGAATGGAGCTTATCTTGGGATGGGGAGCGGTTGTATCCATGAGCGAAATCGAAGAGGTCTTAGCAGCAGCGGTGCTGCGAAAGCGTGGGCGAGGCTATCATGACTTTGAGGTTGGTGAGGTAATCCACCATCATTGGGGGCGCACGATCACCGAGGCGGATGCGATTCAGTTTTGTCATTTAACCCTAGCCTACAACCCGCTCTATTTTAATCGTGAGTATGCCAAGGAGCTAGGTCATCCGGATTTAGTCGTCTGTCCCCAGCTGGTCTTTAACGTCATATTGGGTTTGAGCGTAGAAGTTTGCTCAGAAGGGCTAGGCGGACCTTTCCTTGGTGTCTATGACCTGAACTACCTAGAGCCTGTGTATCCCGGCGATACCTTAACCGCTGTTTCTAAAACGGAATCGATGCGTGAATCCGAATCTAGTGAAGGTCGCGGAATCATTACCTGGTCAAACCAAGGCTTTAATCAGCACGGTCGCAAAGTGATCGAGTATCGACGATCTAACCTAGCTATTTGGAAGGGTCAGATTGGCGGCAAGAAGGAGAAAAAACGTGGATAACCTCGCTCATCTAACCAGTGTAGACAATTACTTTGAAGACTTTGAGGTTGGTCAAACCATTCGTCATGCCCGTGGCAAAACGATTACCGCACTAGAGAATGTCAACATCACCAATATGGTCATGAACACAGCACAGGCACACTTTAACGAAGACCAAATGCAGAAAACCCCGGTAGGTAAAATCCTTTGCTATGGCGGCGTTACCTTTTCTCTAGTGTTGGGTTTGGCCTCACAAGATACCATCGAAAATGCACTGGCAGAGCTAGGTCTGGACAATATTCAGCTTAAGAACATGGTGTTCCACGGTGATACGCTATATGCCTACTCACGAGTTATCGAAAAGTTCGAAAGCGATAGGGACGATGCGGGCATCGTGAGGTTTAAGCACTGGGGTGTTAATCAAAACAAAGACCTGGTGGCTGAAATTGAGCGTACGGCATTGATCAAGCGCAAAAGTCATTGGCTAGATCGATAAACCCAGATAAACAAAACAAGAGATAGCAGCAATGGATCACATCGAAGCTTGGGATACCTACCAATATTTAACCTATGCGCAGCTGCCTTGTGAAGTAGTCACCGTTGCTAATCAATGTGTTTTGGATTGGTTTGGTTGTGCCGTGGTAGGCAGCACAGAGCCACTGGCGAATATTCTACGGCAGCAATTTGGTCAGCGCGTTGGCCAATGCTCGGTGATTGGTAGTGATTTAAAGCTTGAGGCAGCAACCGCAGCGTTGTTGAACGGGGCTAGTGGTCATGCGTTGGATTACGACGATACCGGCTCTCGCACGCTATGCCACTCCACGGCGCCGGTGCTACCCTCGGCGTTGGCCATTGCTGAAGAAATAGGGGCAACCGGTGAACAGTTGGTCTGTGCTTTTGTGGTTGGGGTTGAGGTATTGGGGCGTATCAGCCTTGCGATGGGCTCTGACCACTACGCGCGCGGGTGGCATACCACAGCAACCTTTGGCACTTTTGGTGCAACGGCAGCGGTCTGCCATTTGCTGGGCTTGAATAAAGAAACCTATTCAGCAGCGATGGGACTAGCTGCATCACATGCGGGAGGTGTGAAGGCCAATTTTGGAACCATGACCAAACCTTTTCACCCGGGGCGTGCGGCAGAGAATGGGGTGAATTGCGCCCGTCTGGCTGCGGCGGGTTTAACCGCTAATCCTGATGCCGTGTTGGGCAACCAAGGGTTTGTGCAAGCCGCGTCTAATGCGGCAACCGCCACCAAAAAGCCTGCTATTAAAGCGCCAGCCGGGGGCGATGATTGGATGATTTTGGGCACCTTGTTTAAGTATCACGCTGCCTGTCATCTAACACATTCGTCCATAGAGTCTGTGTTGTCTCTAAAAGCGAGGTTGTCGGCCGAAGATGTGTCTTCGTTAACGATAACGGTGCATCCGAGCTTGTTGGATGTGTGTGGGATACCAAGGCCTAAAACCGGCTTAGAGGGGAAGTTCAGTTTGCACGGTACGGCGTCGCTCGCGCTGCAGGGTTTTGATACCTCCGATCCAGCCACCTTTGTTGACAAGGTGATCAGTGGTGCAGCTGTGCAGTCGTTAATTCCAAAGATTAAGGTGGAAACGGATGCATCACTTGGCCAGTTTCAATCTAAGGTGGTTTGGGTAGACAACCGCCAAGCATCACACGAAGCATTTAACGATCTGTCTGAGCCGGTAACCGACTTTGCTGCTCAGGGACGTAAGCTAGAGAAGAAGTTTGAGAGCTTGTGCGCTTTAGCGAAAGCGGAGCCTACGCAAGCAAAATCTGTAGTGGCGGCGCTGACGGCAGGTGCGGTGGTCTCTCTATAACATTTTGACTAAGGCTAAGATTAAGACTAAGCGGGCGTTACTTGCTACTTTTGTTGTAGCCAACTCAGCATTGCTTCAATCATAAAGTGCACCGGTTTTTCAGAAGTGTCGAACGCCAATCGGTCTATGTTGATCGGCAGGGCAATGGCCCCATGAACGGCCGACCACAGGGTTTGCGCTAACTGATCTGGATCGCCGGTGATAAAAATCTTGTCCGCTTGCCCTTCAATAATCGCTTGTCGTAACAAACTAAAGAATCGATCGTCCTTCAGCGCTACCGCTTTGGGCTGTTCACCCGATTCAGGTCGAACGTAAAGAAAAGCACCCCGATATACCGCTCGTTGTTCCGTTGCGAAGTTGGCGTAGGTTTGCAGGAGAACTTTAAGCTTTTCTAGCGGGTCATCGATCTTATCAACGGCCTGAGCAAGCTCAGTAAACAAACGCTGAGCCGGCTGCTTCCATAGGGATTGCATTAGCTCCGTCAGATTGGCGAAGTTGGCGTAGATAGTGCCAACGGAGACGCCGGCGCTGTCAGCGATAGAACGTACGGAGACGCCTTTACCGCCATCTTTAGCGTAGAGATCGGCGGCAGCCTTTTGGATCAGGCGGCGGGTGGCCCGACGTTGTTCCGAGGTTAAGACGGGTCTTGGCATAAAATAGCTGTCTTAGCGTTGACCTAAAGGCTGCATAGTTTCATGCCGATCGATTGGCGTCTAGAGCTGTTTTACGCCTGTTTTTAGACTGACTGATAGATCTACTGATAGACCTACTGATAGACCTACTGATTCTGCCCAACGCTAGCAATCAGATCTCGAGCGATGACCTTCAATGCCAAGGTTTCTTCAGCTCCCTCAAAGATAGACAGCACACGGGCATCCACAAAGTAACGGCTAACGGGGCTTTCTTCTGCATAGCCCATGCCGCCGTGAATTTGCATCGCTTCACGGGTTACCCACTCGGCTGCTCGGCAACTGTACAGCTTAACCAGGCTGGCCTGCATCTTGCCGCCACCATTGTCCATCATACGGGCCACGGCGTAACTGAACTGTCGCGATGCGGTCAATGCTGCAAGCATGCGCCCCAGCTTTACTTGGGTAAGCTGGTAGTCGCCTACAGGTGCGCCAAACACTTTGCGATCTTGAGCATAGGTTACCGCTCGCTCAACGGCCGCTTGCATGACGCCCGAGGCACGGGCTGCAGTTTGGATGCGCCCGCCAGATAGACCCGCCATGGTCAGGTAAAAACCTTTGCCTTCACCGTCTTTACCACCGACCAAGGCGGTGTCGGGTACAAAGTAATCTTCAAAGGACAGGTCGAACGAATGCATGCCTCGGTAACCAATGGTGGGGATCGCTTTGCCGGTCACCTTGCCGCCAGTTGTATTGGTGTGGGTAAACTCGTGCCCGGCAAATCGGGGCTTGTCGACCAAGAACATGCTTAAGCCTCGATGCCCGCCGTGTTCTTTTGAGTTTCGATCTGGGTTGGTGCGTGCAATAACAACCAGCACATCGGCTTTACCAGCGAAGGTGCACCAAGTTTTGGCGCCATTTAATATCCAGCCGCCTTCTGCCGGTGTTGCTTTAAGGGTAAGAGACGCAACATCTGATCCATAGTCTGGTTCGGTTATTGAGATGGCGGCCAACATTTCGCCTGCCGCAAGGCGCGGTAGATAGGCTTGCTTTTGCTCTTCGGTGCCCCCGTGTAACAGGGCGCGTGCGGCAATCTCTGGTCGCGTAATCAAGCTGCCAGCGGCGCCCAATGAACCACGTGATAACTCTTCAGTGACCACCAGCATACCTAAACTGTCGTTACGCTCATTGGGCATCAAGCCCCCAAAGCGCTCTGGAATGCAGGTGCCGAAACAACCCATGCCTGCAGCGGCCTCGATGAGGTCGTCAGGAATGTCCGTATCAAACCGGTGTATATGCTCCGCTTGCGGCATAACCACATCTTCTGCAAAGCGCGCAAAGCTGGTTTGCACCATATCTTTCTCTTGATCTAATCCGCTAGGTAAGCGCTGCTTGCCTCGTTCAAGTAAGGCGGCGCCTAAGGCTTCGAATTGGGTGACTGAACCTTGCTCGGCGACGAAACTGGCCACTGGGCCTTCGCGCATTAACGCTAGCAACCGATCGTTAGGTAAGCCGGCTTCTGCGGCATGGCTAAACAGACGTTGCCAGACGCCGCGTACGTTGTCCGCACAAAAGGAGAGGGCCAAGGGAGCACAGATGGCATCGTCTGCGGAAACGGCTTCAGCGTAGGCAAGCATGGCTTTAGATGCTTCAAGCTCCGCCACGCTAAAGGCTAGTTCGTAGCTTATCTTTTGATGGCGATCTAGTCGGGTAGGCGAGAGGCGGCCGTCTTCGGTGCACTGATGATTGAGATGGGCTAAGGCGGCATCAACTTCGGCGCGTACAGCGCCGATGCAGGTTTCAGCTTGGCTTAGGAGGTTGGGGTCGATCGCTGTCATTGGGTGGCTCGTCTTTTGCGGTTTTGGGTTTGCGGTTTTGAGTTCTAAGGCGGGGTATTTCGCGTGGATGAGTTTGGGAGTTCCTAGGTTAACTTTCAAGCACCGCCCCGTGGCCCAAGCCTGGTTTGTGAGGACGAAAAACCAACAGAAGTGGGGGTGTTGCGGGGGGTGAGGCTAAAGTATTGACGTTAACGTCAACGTAAAGGTAGGCTTGACGCCTATGCCGAGCCAATATTCCATTCGAGATCTGTCCCAAGAGTTTGGTGTGACAACCAGAACCCTGCGCTTTTATGAAGAGAAGGGTCTACTGGCGCCACTCCGGGATGGTCAGAGCCGTATCTACTCCGCTGCAGATAGGGCGCGATTGGTCCTGATTTTGCGCGGCAAGACCTTAGGTTTGTCGCTTGAGCAAAGTGCAGACCTAATCTCCATGTATGACCCAGCATCCAACAACAAGAAACAGCTTGAAATGCTGATCGATAAAATTTGCGCCCGTCGCGAACAGCTTGAAGAGCAGAAGCACCAGTTGGAGCAAATGATTGTTGATTTGGACGATTGGGAGCGCAGGTCACGCATGGCGATGAGTAAAGAGCGAAAAGACTTCAAACCAAGAAAACCGAAGGCGAAAGCAGCCAAAGCGGGCAAGGACGATAAACCCGACTTCAAAAACACCCCGCCATCAAAAGATGCCGTTAACGGAGAACTTTCATGAATACCTCTTATGCCATGCTGGATCATGGTCTCGGTGAAGATTTAGATATGTTGCGTGACTTGGTTTACAAGTTTGCACAGGCTGAAATTGCCCCACGGGCTGCAGAAATCGACAGCAGCAATGAATTCCCCATGGACCTTTGGCGCAAGATGGGTGACATCGGCATCTTGGGCATCACGGTTGCCGAAGAATACGGCGGCGCCAACCTAGGCTATCTTGCTCACGTTGTGGCGATGGAAGAGATCAGTCGCGCTTCGGCATCGGTTGGTTTGTCTTATGGTGCTCACTCCAACCTGTGTGTGAACCAAATTCATAAAAACGGTACCGAAGAGCAAAAGCGACAGTATCTGCCCAAGTTGTGTTCCGGTGAACATGTTGGTGCATTGGCGATGTCCGAGCCGGGTGCGGGTTCGGACGTTGTCAGCATGAAGCTAAAAGCGGAGCGGCGTGGGGATGTCTACGTGCTTAACGGCAACAAGATGTGGATCACCAACGGTCCGGATGCAAACACCTACGTCATCTATGCCAAAACCGATCTCAAAGCCGGTTCGCGCGGCATGACGGCTTTTCTGGTGGAGCGTGGGTTTCCGGGATTCACTCAAGCGCAGAAGCTCGACAAGCTTGGTATGCGTGGGTCAAACACCTGCGAGCTGGTGTTTGAGGATTGCGAGGTGCCGGTGACCAATGTGCTGGGTCGAGAGGGCGGCGGTGTTGGTGTATTGATGTCGGGCCTAGATTTTGAGCGAACGGTTCTATCGGGTGGTCCGGTTGGCATTATGCAGGCCTGTATGGATATTGTGGTGCCTTATGTGCACGAGCGTAAGCAGTTTGGCCAGGCGATTGGTGAGTTTCAGCTGATGCAGGGCAAACTGGCGGATATGTATGCGGTGTTAAACGCCAGCCGCGCTTATCTTTATGCGGTGGCCCGAGCTTGTGATCGAGGATTAGAAAGTCGTAAAGATGCGGCTGCCGTGATTCTCTACACCGCTGAGCAAGCAACCCAATGTGCATTGCAAGCGATTCAGGCGTTGGGTGGTAACGGCTACATCAATGACTACGATACTGGGCGATTGCTTCGAGATGCCAAGCTGTACGAGATAGGGGCGGGCACATCGGAAGTGCGGCGCATGTTGATCGGCCGTGAGCTATTCACCGAGGCGGGCTAAGCAATGAATACAATCGTTAGTGAGATAAATCCGCGTTCCCAAGACTTTGTGGAAAATGCGGAACACATGCAAGGGCTGGTGCTGGATTTAGAAGCGCTAGTGGAGCGCATTAAGCAGGGTGGTGGTGAGCGTTATCAGCAGCGCCATGTTGCCCGCGGCAAATTGTTGCCTCGAGATAGAATCGAAGCCTTGATCGACGAAGGGTCACCGTTTCTCGAGTTCTCTCAGCTTGCCGCGCATGATATGTACGGCAAAGACGATGTGCCAGCGGCCGGCATTATTACTGGTATTGGCAGAATTCAGGGTCAGGAGTGTGTCATTGTGGTGAACGATGCCACGGTTAAAGGCGGCACCTATTATCCAGTCTCGGTTAAAAAGCACCTGCGCGCGCAGGACATCGCGCAAGAAAATAATTTGCCTTGTGTGTACTTGGTGGATTCTGGCGGCGCAAACTTGCCGAACCAAGACGAGGTGTTTCCAGATCGTCATCACTTTGGCCGCATCTTCTTTAACCAAGCGAATATGTCCGCTGCCAATATTCCGCAGATTGCGGTGGTTATGGGCTCTTGTACTGCCGGTGGTGCTTATGTGCCCGCCATGGCGGATGAATCTATCATCGTTAAAAACCAAGGTACTATCTTCTTAGCCGGGCCGCCATTGGTCAAAATGGCCACGGGTGAAGAGGTATCAGCAGAAGAGTTGGGTGGTGCGGATGTGCATACCCGCGAATCTGGTGTTGCCGATCACTATGCGCGTAATGATCACCATGCCCTGGAGTTGGCACGCAACGCGGTGGCTCGATTTAACCGGGTGAAGCCTACGGGTGTGGATGTAGTTGAGACGGTTGAACCGTTGTATCCAGCTAGTGATCTGCTTGGCATTGTGCCTAAGAATGTACGCAAGCCATATGATGTGCGTGAAATTATCGCTCGTGTGGTGGATGGCTCCGAGTTTGATGAGTTCAAAGCGTTGTACGGAACCACCTTAGTCTGTGGTTTTGCTCGGCTCTATGGATACCCGGTTGGCATTGTTGCGAATAATGGTGTGTTGTTTAGCGAGTCTGCCCAAAAAGGCGCTCATTTTATTGAGCTTTGTGGGCAGCGCAAAATTCCGCTGCTTTTTTTGCAAAACATCACCGGTTTTATGGTTGGCAAGCAGTACGAAAGCGGTGGTATTGCCAAGCATGGCGCCAAGATGGTGATGGCGGTCGCTTGCGCCAAAGTACCCAAGCTGACGTTGATCATTGGCAACTCTTATGGGGCGGGTAACTACGGCATGTGTGGTCGAGCTTACGATCCGAACTTTGTTTTCATGTGGCCCAATGCCCGGATCTCGGTAATGGGTGGTGAGCAAGCGGCCGGTGTGTTGGCGCAAGTCAGACGTGCGCAAATGGAGCGGGCGGGTGATGAATGGCCAGAATCCGAAGAAGAAGCCTTCAAGCAACCCATCATTGATGACTTTGATGCTCAAGGTCATCCCTATTATGCCAGCGCTCGGCTTTGGGATGATGGCGTTATTGATCCCACCGACACGCGACGCGTGTTAGGGCTCGCCTTGTCCGCTGCACTCAACAAGCCAATCGCAGAATCGCGATTTGGCGTCTTTAGGATGTAACCCATGTTCACAAAAATATTGATTGCGAACCGTGGAGAGATTGCCTGCCGTGTGATGCGCACCGCAGCCAAGCTTGGAATCAAAACCGTTGCCGTCTACTCAGATGCAGACGCTGATGCGTTGCACGTGCAGATGGCGGATGAGGCGATGCATATTGGTGGTTCTGCCCCTGCCGATTCCTACTTGCTGTTCGATAAGGTCATTGCGGCGGCTCAACTTACGGGTGCCCAGGCGATTCACCCAGGCTATGGATTCCTGTCGGAAAACTCGGCTTTCTGCCAACGTTGCGCTGACAGCGACATAGTCTTCATTGGCCCTCCGGTAGGCGCCATTGAAGCCATGGGGTCGAAATCGGCGGCTAAGCAGTTGATGGAAAAGGCCGGGGTGCCCTTGTTGCCGGGTTATCACGGCGCAGACCAAGATGCGGATCGATTGCAAAAATCGGCGTCGGAGATTGGCTACCCGGTATTGTTGAAGGCTGTGTCGGGTGGCGGCGGCAAAGGCATGCGCCAGGTACACAGTGCAAACGAGTTTGCTGAAGCCTTAGCCGCAGCAAAGCGCGAAGCCTTGTCTAGCTTTGGCGATGACAACATGTTGGTGGAAAAGTATTTGCAACAGCCTCGGCATGTTGAGGTGCAGGTGTTTTGCGATAAGCTTGGCAATGGGGTGTATTTGTTTGAACGCGATTGCTCGGTGCAACGTCGTCATCAGAAAATCATCGAAGAAGCGCCGGCGCCGAATATGCCTCAAGGGTTGCGGGAACAGATGGGCGAGGCGGCTCTGCGTGCGGCTGCTGCGGTTAACTATGTTGGCGCGGGTACCGTAGAGTTTTTGCTGGATGCGGGTGGTGGTTTCTACTTCATGGAGATGAATACGCGTCTGCAGGTAGAGCATCCGGTTACTGAGATGATCACGGGCCAAGATTTGGTTGAGTGGCAGCTCAAAGTGGCCAATGGTGAACCGCTACCTTGTCAGCAATCAGACCTAAAGATTTCTGGGCACGCCTTTGAAGCAAGAATCTACGCAGAAGATCCGAACAACGACTTTTTGCCCGCTGCGGGCAAGTTGAATTGGTTGCAACAACCCAATGAGTCGTCTCAAGTTCGGGTGGATACCGGGGTTGTGCAGGGTGATGACGTAGGTGTGTTCTATGATCCAATGATCGCCAAGCTGATTGTTTGGGATGAAAATCGTGAGCGTGCTCTGCAACGCTTAGCCGCTGCACTGGCTGAATATCAAATTGTCGGTGTTACTACCAACATCTCCTTTCTACGCCGTTTGGCCAGCCACGAAGCCTTTGTCCGTGAGGAGCTAAGCACAGACTTTATCGAGCAGCACCGCTCATCATTGTTCGCGGAGCTAGATCCTGGATTAAACCGCTTGCTGCCCATGGCTGCTTTGTTTTTAGCGCTACGCCGACGTGCAGCACCCAAGTCTTGCCAGGATTCAACCTCGCCTTGGCATGCCATGGATGGTTGGCGTATGAATGCGCGCTCGGTGCAAACCGAAACGCTGATTGTGGATGATGTAGAGCATAGCTTGGTGATGGAAGCGATCGGCGCTGATTCCTACCAGGTTAGCTATGCGGGTAGCGACCATCGGGTTAGCGGCAGGCTAGATGGCAATGATTTGATTGCCACGCTCGATGGGCATCGCCAGCACGTCACGGTGGTAGACCTAGAGGGTCAGCTAACTCTGTTTACTGAACAGGCCAGCTTGAGCTTTAGCGAGCGGGTTCCAGATCTCGGCGAGGAAGTAGCGCACGACGATGGTTCTGGGTTTAAGGCGCCGATGAACGGCACGGTGGTCGACATCTTGGTTAAAGCGGGAGACCAGGTGAGTGCCGGGGATACCTTGGTGATTATGGAGGCCATGAAGATGGAGCAAGCGATTAAAGCGCCGGTGGCAGGTTTGGTTAGCGAGGTTTTTTACCAACAAGGCGATTTAGTGGATGGCGGTGCTGATCTGTTGTCCTTTGAGCCTACAGCTCAAGAATGAGGTCCATGGAATGAAGCCCCTGTGGCAGCCTAGCCGAGAGCGAGTTCAGAGCAGCCAGATGACGGCTTTTCAACGTTACGTTGAAGACCGCTATGGTCGCCAGTTTACGGATTATGCATCGCTGCATCAGTGGTCGGTTGAGCACACGAATGAGTTTTGGGGCGCTGTCTGGGATTTTTGTGAGGTTCAAGCCACAGTAGGTTACGAACAGGTGGCAGCAAACCTGGATCATTTCCCGGGTGCCAGTTGGTTCACCGGTAGTAAGCTTAACTTTGCCGAAAATTTGCTGCGCTACCAAGACGATCAAGTGGCGCTTATCGGCTTGTTAGAAAATGGCCAGCGGTGTAGCTATACCTATGCACAACTGTGGAGTGCGGTGGAGAAGGTCGCTGGTGCCATGCGGCGGCATGGTATTGAAGCGGGTGACCGCGTTGCAGGATTTCTACCAAACATTCCCGAAGCGGTGGTTATCATGCTAGCCACGACTAGCATTGGGGCCATTTGGTCTTCCTGCTCCCCAGATTTTGGCTTCAACGGTGCCTGCGATCGCTTCGGGCAGATTGAGCCTCGTCTGTTGTTTACCGCCGACGCTTATGTCTACAACGGCAAAGAGATTGATTGCCTAGAGAAGGTAGATGCGATGCGAGCTCAAATCAGCAGCATCGAGATAACCATTGTCATACCTTTGTTGAGTGGCAATCTTGATCTGTCGCACCTAGATGCCATGCAGCGGATGGATGAGTTTACCGCGGGTGCAGCTGAACCTTTAAAGTTTGCTGCGATGCCGTTTGATCACCCGTTGTACATTTTGTACTCCAGTGGCACCACTGGGATTCCAAAGTGCATTGCCCACAGTGCCGGTGGGACTTTGGTGCAGCACTTGAAAGAGCACAAATTGCATACAGACGTCTCGCGAGCGGACACTCTGTTTTACTTCACCACTTGTGGTTGGATGATGTGGAACTGGTTGGTTTCTGGCCTTACAACGGGTGCAACCTTGGTTTGCTACGACGGTTCCCCGTTTGCACAGGATGGACAAGTTCTTCTCAATGCTATTGACGAAGAGGGGATTACGGTGTTCGGCACCAGCGCTAAGTATATCGCTGGCTTAGAGAAGCAAGGTTACAAACCTGCGCAGACCCACGATTTAAGCTCGGTCAAAACTGTGCTATCGACTGGCTCACCGTTGAGTGA
>CALHVX010000060.1 GCA_938036875.1 uncultured Pseudomonadales bacterium | reverse complement strand
GATAACGATGAGTTCAGCATCAATCTGGATGGCGGCTCCGCGATTTCGGTTAGCCTAACCCAGGGCAGTTATACCGATGGTGCTGCGTTAGCTCAAGAAATACAAAATCAATTTAACGCGGTGTCAAGCACGGGTAGCATCACCGCTAGCTACGATTCGGATACCCAGCAGCTTCGCCTAACATCGGAGAAGTTCGGTAGTTCATCTCAGCTTGCTATTGCATCTGTAGATACCAACACCTTGGCTGACTTTGGTCTCACCACAACCGATGGTGAAAGCACCAAAGGAAACGATGTAGCTGGTACCATCAATGGTGTTGAAGGGCAGGGTAGCGGACAGTTTTTGTCGCTGTCCTTAGGTCCCGCGCCAGCGCGCGCAGCGCGCCTGGAGGGGGGCACCCTAGGGGAATTTCCCTTGGTCATTGATAGCAGCAACAACAGTTTTACTTTGAAGCAAGATGAAACCACCTCGGCCTCAATAGAACTAACCCAGGCGAGTTATGACGATCCCTACGCGCTAGCGGAAGAGATACAAACTCAAATCAACGCAGATGCGAACTTTGCTTCGGAATCGCTTAGTGTCACCGTGGATTACGACGTGGGTGAGAACCGATTTGTTATCACCGGTAGTAATAAAGGCTCTCAAGCGGAGCTGCTGTTGACCGATATGAGCGAAGAGGTAAGTAATCTCATTGGTTTTAGTCAAAACGCTCAAGCAAAAGGACAGAAGGCAGCAGATAGAGCTGATGAAGCGGCCGGCATGCAGATTCGAGTTTTAGGTGGAGAAACGGGCAGTCGCGGCACTGCTACAGTGGTTCGTGGTGTGATGAACCAATTGAATCGTTTCCTAGATAGTGCGCTGGGTAATAATGGTGCATTGGATAACAAAGCCGATTTACTGGGAGATAGGTTAGCGGAGCTGGATGAAGAGTCCGCAAACTTCACCAGAAAGATGGATAACCTTGAAGAACGTTTGCGAATACAGTTTGCTACAGCAGATGCGCTAATTTCACAACTTAACAATACCGGTAGCTTTCTAACGCAGCAGTTAGCGAATCTGCCTGGTTTCGTTTCGAAAGACGGCTAATTTTCGTTTATAGTTTTGTGTAGCAAGTAGACACGAGTACTAAAGATATCCGCTCTACCCCCGATAAACAGGATGAGCCTGCTCAGGGAGCAGGCAAACAATACAAGGAAAGAATTGATGCACAGCGCTATCTCTCAGTATCGTAAATTGGACATTAGTAGTCGAGTAGATGCGGCATCGCCAACCGAACTTATCCAGATGTTGTTCGATGGGGCAATTGGTAAATTGCAAACCGCGCGCGGCTGTATGAACCGTCAAGACCTGGCCGGACGCAGCGAAGCGTTGAGTTCAGCGGTCAGTATCATAGAAGGTTTACAGAGTTCGTTAGATTTAGAAGAAGGTGGCTCGTTAGCCAGCAATCTGGACGCGCTGTACAGCTACATGATGCGCAAGCTTTGGGAAGCAAATCGGCACAATGACATTGATGCGGTGGTTGAGGTAAGCAGTCTCCTTAGCACTGTTAGCGGCGCATGGCGAACCCTAAAGGATGAAGTGGTTCCGGCACTTCAAGAACAAGCGCAACCGGTTGAGTGATTCTTACCCAACGCTGATTGTTCAGGCGCAAAACTGTGTGCAGCTTGTGGATGAAGGCAAACTCGAAGAGGCGCTAGTCGTTTTGCGTTTGTTGTCAAACGTTCTGATCCAGCCCAGGGCGGTCCCGCCTAGCCAGTCAGAAGCGCTAGAAACTCAGCAAATTATGGATCTGTTGGCGCA
This sequence comes from uncultured Pseudomonadales bacterium, assembly GCA_938036875.1. Lineage (GTDB taxonomy): Bacteria > Pseudomonadota > Gammaproteobacteria > Pseudomonadales > Azotimanducaceae > CALHVX01. The sequence continues at coordinate 38,649 of CALHVX010000060.1, read as the reverse complement.
GGCTCTGGCAGGAGCTAAGATGCGCAGGGAAGAATCTCGATGCAAGTTGCTCACCTTGCGTAATGACCAACAGGTGAAAGCAGCCTATTCAGCCAGCAGCTTGCCACACTAGCCCCCAATAAGCGTCGATTATTTGACCAATCTACGATCCCTGTCTTTACTTCAGATGAATGGATTGTCTTGAGTTGAATATCAATGGCGTTAGTAACCAGCGCAGTATTAAGTAACGACGAAGCTCGTGGTGAGTTGGTACGAATACAACTGCAATTTCTTGAAGAACCGATAGTCTCTATTGAGCAAGCAGATGTCGCTTGGTTGGTAGAGGATGACAACGGCCAGTACCCTGAAGTGAACTTTCTAGGCCCCATTATTTTGGTCGGAAAATCTACTCAGGCGTCTTCTCGCTGTGCACCGGGGCCTGTTGTTGCCCAGACATCATGGCCATTGTTGTACCGAGTGACGCAAGGCTGTCTAGCTGTCGCCTATCGGGCCATAAGGGGTAGCCATGATGCAAGCATGGGCCTACCTCGGGTTGATCTCTTTGTCGGTAGCAGTGATTCTGCGATTGAGGTTCAGCGCAGCTTAAGCATGCTAAGCCCAGTAGACCAAAGTGTGCTGATACAGACCTTACCGGGTGGGGCAAGCGACTCGATTGCTCGGGCGATTCATCAGAACTCACCGCGAACGCAGCGCGAGTATGTCCCACTGAATTGCGGCTTGATTCCGCCGGACTTACTTGACAGTGAGTTGTTTGGTCACGAGCAAGGGGCATTTTCGGGCGCATTGATTGCCAAGGCTGGACGAATCGAGCTAGCCGGCGCCGGTACCTTGTTTATTGAGAACGTTGACAAATTACCCCCTCACTTGCAGTCCAAGCTTATGCGTTTTCTGCAAGAGGGTAGCTATGAGCGTTTAGGTTCTATGTCAAGCGCTACTAGCGAGGTCCGTATTATTGCCTCCTCAACACAGGCCTTGCCTGAACTGGTTGCACAAAACCTTTTCCGAAACGACTTAATGCAACATTTTGAAGCGGGCACCATTGTTGTTCCAGCTCTCAAGACTCGCCCTCAGGATGTACCGGAGCTGCTCAATGCTGTTGCTATGCAAGTTCGTGCAAGCCAAGGTTTAGATGTTAGATTTACTGTTGATGCAATTGAGCACTTAAGTAACTACGGTTGGCCAGGTGATGTGACCGAACTCACCAACATGGTCGCGCGGATGAGTATCGAATACCCGAATGCGGTGATCTCTAGCGAAGAGTTACCCAGAAAGTTCAAATCGCCTAGCAACGTGATTGATATCGATACAAATACACCAAATCTGGCAGGGCAAAGCGAGAGCGGTCAAGCCCCATTGGATTTATTGCCTCTAAACGGCATTGATCTTAAGAGCCATATCGCCAACCTCGAGCAGAGCTTGATCGAGCAAGCGCTGCAAGATAGCAATGCGGTGGTTGCGCGCGCAGCAGACCGTCTGCACATACGCCGTACCACGTTGGTAGAAAAGATGCGCAAGTACGGTATAAGTCGCGCCTCTTAATGAACCCACAACCCAACGAAGTAACATCGGTTGTACAACCACTTTGCGCAGCACCAGCCAGTATTGAGACCTTTCGCCTGGCTGAAAAAGTGGCTTGTACCGACGTGGCGGTATTGATTCACGGTGAAAGTGGTACAGGCAAAGAGGTGGTTGCCCAGTATGTCCATGCCCGATCAGCCCGAGCAGCGATGCCGCTAGTTGCGGTAAATTGTGCCGCGATACCAGAAAACATGCTGGAAACAACCTTGTTTGGACATGAACGTGGTGCGTTCACTGGTGCTACCAATGCACGCCAAGGGAAGTTTTTGCTAGCGCATAACGGCACGCTGTTGCTCGATGAGGTCACCGAGATGCCGATCAGTTTGCAGGCGAAATTGCTGCGTGCGATTCAAGAGAAAGAAATTGAGCCGTTGGGTGGCAAGTATCCGCAACCAGTGGATGTACGGATACTGGCAACATCTAATCGCGACCTAGGCGAAGCGATCGCTGCCGGCGATTTTCGTGAAGATCTTTATTATCGTCTGAGCGTCTTTCCTTTGCAGGTATCACCACTACGTGAACGAATCGAAGATCTGTGGCCTTTGGCGGCGCTTTTTGTTCGCAAGCACGGATCCATCTCACCCAAAGTTGAGGGCTTAGACAAACGCTGCAAAGCGGTAATTGAGTCGCACCTCTGGCCGGGTAACGTTCGTGAGCTCGAAAACACGATACAGCGCGCGTTGGTGGTTGCCCAAGAGCCTTTGCTACAACCCGAAGATCTTGGTTTGTCAGTTGCGCCTATTGAGGTGGCTGAACCAGGATTAGGCGCCAAATTGGAGCAAACGGAGCAAAACCTAGTTTTAGCAACGCTTGCTCAAAATTCCGGTAATCGTAAAGCAACCGCGCAGGCATTGGGCGTTAGCGAGCGTACGTTGCGATACAAGTTGGCACGACTTCGCGACAGCGGCGTGCAGGTAACCTAAGAGAATCCTATGGCGAATCCAATAGAAGCGAATATTGATTCTGTGCTAGCGCAAATGCGACAGATGCGAGCGCAGGCAGGTAGTCAACTGGGTAACAGTATTCCCAGCTTAGACCGAGCAAATCCTTCAGGCCCTAACGAGTCTGAGTTTACTTCGGTGTTGGGTGAGGCCCTAAACAAGGTGAATGAGTTGCAGATGGATTCAGGGGCACGCACCAACGCTTATGTTAGCGGCGAAAGCACCGATCTAGTGGGTACCATGATTGCTTCGCAAAAAGCGAGTTTGGGTTTTCAGGCCTTGGTCGCCACTCGCAACCGAGTGGTTTCTGCCTATCAAGATATTATGAATATGCCTATTTGATTCGAGTTTCTAGTCGCGCTACTTCCAGATTTTTTCTTCGTTCCACTAGATAGATAGATACCATGGCCGAGATAACTACCACTGCTGATCCCGCTCTTGCCCTGCCAGGCGGGGACTTTCTTCGCGGTGTGCTGGGAATGCCGCTGCTGCGTCAAGTTGTGCTGCTGGTTGCACTAGCGGGTAGCGTGGCTGCTGGTGTTAGTGCAGTGATGTGGATGCGCACACCCGATATGCGGCCGATCACGGGTTCTCTTGCCCCGGGGCAAGCGAGCGCTGTGACAGCCATGCTGGAGCAGCAAGGTATCGAGTACCAAATTGATCCGTCCAGCGGCATGATTTTGGTGGCCAACGAGTCCTTAGCCAAAGCCAGAATGCAGCTAGCGGGTACCCAGGGATTGGGTAGCCACCAGTTGGGGTACGAACTGCTGGATAGGGAGCAGAGCTTTGGTGTTAGCCAGTTTATGGAGGCAGCCCAACACCGTCGTAGCTTAGAAGGTGAGCTCGCACGGAGCATCAGCTCGATCGATGTGGTGCAAAAAGCCCGGGTGTTGCTAGCGGTACCAAAGTCGACGGCGTTTGTTCGGGATCGTCGTAAATCTACGGCTTCAGTAACCCTGCAGTTGATGCCAGGCCAGCAGCTAGGAAAGCAGCAAGCCAAAGGCATCGCGAATTTGGTAGCCGGAGCGGTGCCTTCTTTGCAGGTAGATGACGTCACCATCGTTGATCAAAGCGGCCGGCTGTTAAGCTCCCAAGGCGAAGACGCCGACTACGAGCGAAGCACAGCGCAGCTGGATTACATTGCCAGGGTGGAGCGTAGCTTGGTCCGCAAAGTCGACAATATTTTGGTACCCAGCTTGGGCAGCGGTAGCTTTACCGCGGAGGTTACCGCGGACCTCGACTTCACTCGTGTTGAGCAAACCGAAGAGCTGTTCAACCCGGACCTAGCTGCGGTACGCAGTGAAGCATCCATGCGCGAAGAATCCAAAGATACCGAGCTCGAAGCGGTTGGTGTGCCAGGGGCACTAACGAACACCCCAGTGGTGGATGCACCGGAAGCGGAAGTAGCGGGGCAAAAACCTCTGCGTTCGCGTGAAGAGATGACCAAGAATTATGAAGTAGATCGCACCATCAGCCATACCCAGCATGCGGTTGGCGTGCTACGCCGGTTGACCGTGTCCGTTCTTGTTGATGATCTACAGGTAGCGGATCCAGAAACCGGTGAGTTGTCTCCGGTTGCTTGGCCAGCCGAAGACCTGGAGCGCTTGCAGGCCCTAGTTGAAAATGCGGTTGGCTTTTCAGCCGAACGCGGTGACCAAGTGTCGATTGTGAACCGAGCCTTCTTTAACCCAGAGATTGAGGCGACGGTTGAGGTGCCTTTTTGGGCCCAAAGCTGGTTTGGCGGCCTGCTAAAGCAGGTGCTCGGCGGGTTAGCGTTGATTCTGCTGATTGTGGGTATGTTGCGACCGTTGTATCGAAACTTGAGTCAGGCTGGTGCCATTGTGAAAGAGCAACACAGTTTAGCCTTGGCCCAACAAGCCCAGCTAGCTCAAAGTCTAGCCTCGTTGCCGCCGGGCACGGACCCGGCGGCGATCGCCGGAGCCACACCCGAAGCGGTTGCGGGGCTACTGCCACAGGGCAACAGCTATAGCAATAAAGTGGATGCCGTCCGCGGCATGATCGAAGAGGATCCTGAGCGTGTGGCGCAAGTGGTAAAAAATTGGGTCGCCGTTGAAGACTAACCCTAGGGCGCATAGGTCTAACTTAAGGAAGATGTCATGGGTGAAGTAGCGTTAGTAGAAACTGAGTTTGAGCCGGTTCAACGTGCCGCCGTTTTAATGTTGGCGCTGGGTGAGGCGGATGCGGCGAGGATTTTGCGTCACCTAGAGCCGCGAGAAGTGCAACGCTTAGGGGCTGCAATGTCTGAGCTAGATCATATCCAAGCGCCGCAAATTCAAGCGGTGATGGACGTTTTTTTAGAAACGGTTGGCGATCAATCCGGTTTGGCGATCGGGGCTAACAACTACATGCAAAAAATGATGGTTTCTGCGTTAGGCGAAGAGCGCGCTAGCGTTATTTTGGAGCGTATAGTCGGCGGCAACACCAGCGGGCTGGATAAGCTCAAGTGGATGGATCCACGGGCGATTGCGGATTTTGTTTTGCAAGAGCATCCGCAGATTCAGGCGATCGTGTTGTCTTATCTCGATCCTGAGCAGGCCGCCGCGGTGCTGGACTATTTTCCGGATTCTGAGACACGTAGTGAGGTTCTTGTGCGTGTTGCTAATCTAGAGTCCATCTCGCCCTCGGCCTTAGCGGAGCTTAGCGTGGTGTTAGAAGAGCAAGTCAGCAAAGCCAGCAATCGAAGGTTTGCCCAGCTTGGCGGTCGACGCTCTGCGGCAGAAATATTGAACAATGTGGACTCCAAGAAGAACATGGAGCTTTTGGAATCCATACAAGGCCTCGATGAAGCCCTGGGTGCTGAGATACAGGAACTTATGTTTGTCTTCGACAACTTGATGGGGGTTGATGACCGGGGTATCCAAGCAATCTTGCGCGACGTTTCAACCGATATCCTGGTGCTTGCACTGAAAGGCGCGGAGTTACCGCTACAAGAGAAGATATTCGCGAATATGTCAAAGCGTGCGGCGGAGCTGCTCGCGGATGATATGGAGGCCAAAGGACCTGTGCGTTTGAGCGAAGTAGAAGGGGCTCAAAAAGAAGTGCTCCAAGTGGCGCGACGCTTAGCCGATTCTGGCGAGATCGTTCTGGGTGGTGCCGGCGGCGAGGCGATGCTGTAGCCACGGCATTGATGCGCACACATGGAATCTGATCCTCAACTCTTTTCTTGGCCGGGCTCGTCGAAGGTCACCGATAACTCAATGTCTCCGCTCGGACCAAAGCCCGTTGACCCGGCGCAAGCCGCAGCCGATGCAGCCGCGGCGGGGCATCAGCAAGGGTTTGACCGGGGTTACGCCGAGGGCCTAGCCAAAGGCGAGCAAGAAGCCCTGGCGCAGGTGCAGCAGCAATTCGCGAGCATGGATTCAATCATTCGAGAAGCTGAGGCCTTTGCTAGTCAATGGCGATCTGTTCAGGTTGAGTTGGTGCAGATGATCGCCGCTAAATTTTTGCTCCAAGCGTTGCTTGCTGACAGTGAACGTTTAGATCAGCTGTTGAAGCAAGGTCAACAATTGTTGCCAACATCGGTGGATTTCTGCCTGGCCTGTCATCCAGATCTTGAAGAAGCGCTAAGCAAGCAGTCCCAATATACCTTGATCCTTGATCCCGAGTTGCCTGCCGGTGCATTGGAGCTACGCCAAGGAAGCTCCTGTTTGCAGATGGATATGCAAGCGTTGGTGGCACAAGCCTTTGCCAGCTTGGATCAAGTAGCGGTTCAGGTTTCAGAACCAAGATTAGAACACAGTTCACCGCCAAGCCCTGATGTAGTCCCAGGTCAAGACAGCCTGCTGAACTCAAACAATGCGCAAGGTCCTATCGCTTCTGAGCCCGAGTCATGACTTCGCAAGCAACTGATCTAGTCCCAGCAGCAAAAGCTTGGGGTAGTCTGTTGCGGTCGCAACTGGCTGCTACAGAGCTCTGGCAACCTTATGGCCAGGTTAGCGCGGTTAATGGTCATTCGTTGCGCGCCAAAGGTTTACGGGTCGGGCTCAACGACTGGTGTTGGGTGCAAGTCCCTGGCAGCGTCGGTTGTGCAGCGGAAGTGGTTGGTTTTGAGGGCGACGAAAGTATCTTGATGCCGCTAACGTCACTGCGTGGTGTTGCCCAAGGTTGTCGTGTAAGTTTTGGTAAGGTGCCCGCGTATCCGCAATTGGACCAGTTGAAAGGTCGGGTTATCGATGGCCTTTGTCGGCCTTTGGACAATTTGGGCGAGATTGCGTTAGATACTAAACCAGGCGTCAAGGAACGCCTCAACCCACTGCGCCGCCGACCAATAGATCAGCCGCTCGATGTCGGCGTACGTGCCATCAACAGCTTGCTAACGCTAGGTGTTGGCCAGCGTGTTGGCTTGTTTGCTGGTAGCGGGGTGGGTAAAAGTGTATTGCTTGGTATGTTAGCGCGCAATGTGAAGGCAGATGTGGTTGTGGTTGGCTTGGTTGGTGAGCGTGGCCGTGAGGTCCAAGACTTTGTTGCCAACAACTTAGGTAGTGGCTTAGAAAATTCGGTGGTGGTTGCCGCCCCAGCAGATGAAGCGCCCGCTTTGCGGCTGCGTTCTGCTCAGCTTGCAACAGACATTGCTTGCCACTATCGACGTGAAGGCGCCAACGTGTTGCTGCTCATGGATTCGTTGACGCGGGTAGCTCAAGCGCAGCGCGAGATTGGCTTGGCGGCAGGTGAACCAGCAACCAGCAAAGGGTATCCCCCATCGGTCTTCAGCTTGCTCCCGAATCTCGTTGAGCGAGCCGGGGCGGTTGAAGACTACGCGGGCTCGATCACGGCTATCTACACTGTGTTAGTGGAAGAGGATGATCTTAACGATCCGATTGTGGACAGCATTCGAGCCATTCTAGACGGCCACTTTGTGTTGTCTCGGCAGTTAGCCGACAGTGGCCACTATCCCGCTATCGATATTCAAGCGTCTATCTCCCGGTTGCAGCAAAAATTGCAGACAGCGGATCAGCGCAAGTTGGCGTTGCGGTTTCGGCAGATGTGGGCTCGGCATGCTGAGCAACAAGATCTAGTGTCGTTGGGCGCTTACCAATCAGGTAGCGATGCATTGCTGGATGAGGCTATATCCAAACACGCAGGCATGTCGGCATTTCTGCAGCAGGATGAAGCTGAGGTGTTCCGCAGCGATCAAGGGCACGCGCAATTGCAGGACTTGCTCACAGGTTCTGGATAGATGGCCAAAGATAAGCTCGCTCTTGTTGCCCAAGTGGCGCAACTCCGCAGCGATAAACAAAAAGCAGCGCTACAAGCCAGCACCGCGGCGGTCAATGCCAAGCGTGACGACATAGCCCATCTACAAAGCTTGCAGGGTGACTATCACCAGCAGATAAAAGGTTGGGACTCTGGACGCGCGATGGCGCTAAAAGATCGGCTCTCTATGTACGGTAATTTGACCGTTATGTTGGTGCATTTAGGTGACGAGTTGGCGCATTTGGAAGCGATGGAGCAGCGTTGTAGCCTGGCATTGCGAGCTTCGTTGCAGCAGATGGAAGGTCTGAGCAAACTCCAAGAAAAGCGTCACAAAAATGCACAGCAAAAGCTCAAGCGGGCAGAGCGACGCGGTCAGTAAAGTAGATCTGGTATCCGAGCAACTTCAGTATATTGGTCTAGGCTTAAGTCAGGTATTAACGATGGAGCCAGCCATTGAGCGTTTCTTCTAACATTGCCACAGATGGTAATAGTCTAGTAATCCAGGTTGAAGGTCGGTTTGACTTCAGCGAGCACGAAGCTTTTCGCCAATGTTACGAGTTGCAAGGGAACAAACCAGATCGATTTGTCGTTGATCTGCGTCAAACTAGCTATCTGGATAGCTCAGCGCTAGGCATGTTGTTGCTGCTGCGGGATTATGCTGGTGGTGATGAGGCAAGCGTCGAGATAATCAATTGTTCACAGGACGTGAAGAAGATCTTCAGCATTTCTAACTTTGATCAGCTTTTTGCTATTCACTAGGTCGATTCATGGTGTCCCAAGCGACAACTGAATCCATTCTGATTGCAGATGACAACCTGGTTGATCGTACGATTTTGAGTAAAATCGTACGTCAGTCGGGTTACTCCGTGGTGCAAGCAAAAGATGGGGTAGAGGCGTTAGAGTTGTACGCCCAGCACAGTCCTCGCATTGTCCTGCTAGATGCCTTGATGCCGCGTTTAGACGGCTTTGCCGTTGCTCGCGAGATCAAGAACAGTCCAGCCGGTGAGTTTACATCGGTTGTGTTTCTTACCTCCTTAACGGCTGCCGATGAGCTAGCCAGTTGCGTCAATGCCGGTGGCGATGATTTTCTCTCAAAGCCTTACAACAAAGTCATCTTGCAGGCCAAGCTACGGGCTCTACAGCGGGTACAAGACCTACACAGCAAGATGCAGCAGCAAAGTAGCGAACTGCGTAAGCACAACGTCCACCTGGTGCAAGAACAAGAAGCCGCTAAGGCAATGTTTGACAGTGTGGCCACGCGAGGGTTTCTTGATGCACCTTACATCAACTACCTATTGTCACCACTGGCGGTATTTAACGGTGACGTGCTTATGGCGGCACCTACACCACGCGAGACGTTGATGTTGCTCCTTGGCGATTTCACGGGCCATGGGTTAACCGCGTCCATTGGCGCAATGCCTTTGTCCGAAATATTTTACGGTATGGCTCAGAAGGGCTTCAGCGTTTCCGACATAGTTCATGAATGTAATCGTAAGCTAAACAGCATACTGCCCATTGGCTATTTCTGCTGCGCAATTGTTGCCGAGCTGGATTTTCGTAAGCAAACCATAAATTACTGGAACGGCGGTCTCCCGCCGGGCTTTCTCATCCGACCTGGTGCCGAGGCCACCGTCACCCTAGAGCCCGAACACCTACCCCTAGGGGTGTTGCCATCTACTCGCATAAGCGTTGTGCCTAAAGTGATCGAGGCCCATCCTGGGGATCGATTGATTTTGACCACTGACGGCATCATTGAGGCACAAAACCTTGAGGGTGAGCAGTTTGGTTATGAACGATTCGCTGAAGAAATTGCTGAGCCCCACGAAAAATGCATTGAGCATTTGCTAGCAGAAGTGCAAGAACATATGGGTGAGCAAAGCCGTGATGACGACTTCACTATGGCAGAGATCACGATGCAATCGCCTGAAACGGCGCAGGTGCAATTTGATAGCAAGTCTCTAGAAGGGGAGCTAGGTGCAGATGTTTGGCGCAGCACCTATGAGCTGCGCGACTGCTCCTTGAAGCAGTTTAATCCTCTGCCGATGCTGGTGCGCTTGTTGATGCATTGCCCTAGCTTGAATGCGCACGTGGGAGACATTCAAATTGTGCTATCCGAGCTTTACTCCAATGCGTTAGAGCATGGCGTACTGGGCTTAGACTCCACTTTAAAACAAAGCGCTACGGGTTTTCAGCAGTACTACGAGCAACGAGCAGCCAGACTAGAGAGCATTAAAGGATCTGTGTTTTTCGAGTTCGACTGTGATGCTCGTCAGCCTGAAGGAATCCTCAAGATTCGGGTTACCGATAGCGGCGATGGTTTCGATTTTCGGCAATGTGGTGGCCCAAATGCGAAAGGAAATTTGGGGTACCACGGCCGCGGGCTAAGTTTGCTCAGTGATTTGTGCCACCAGGTTCAACACGAAGGATCAGGCAATACGGTTAGTGCTGAAATGCATTGGGAGACGGGTCATTGAGTGAGTTAAGTAACGAACAGGACGCAGTCGCAAACGCCGCCGCTGATTTGGATCGACAGGCGTTAGCCGAGCTCCAAGATTTATTGGAGGAAGATTTTGTTGGCCTGTTAGAGGAGTTTATCGATAGCTCGGAGCAGGGGGCGGCAGATCTAGTCGAGCACATTGAGCTGTTGAATTATGATGCGCTCAGACGGGGAGCCCACAGCCTGAAAGGCAGCGCCTTGAATATTGGTGCTCCGAATTTAGGGGCGCGTTGGTCTGCATTAGAAGATGCTGCTGTAGAAAACGCGACAATGAAGCAACTAGAGTCTTTGTTGCAACCCGCACGAATAGAGCTTGAACAGACTACCGACACCTTGCGAAAAGAATTCTTCTCAGGCTGAAACCAACAGCAGTTACAGAGTCCAAGCCATCAAGAGGCTGTGTGCATAGTTGGCCTGAATATTGCTTTAACCAAACTGATATAACGAATCTGTTTGGGTAGTACAACATAGTGCACAACCTTCTTATCTTCCGCTTTACCCGTTATCAATCTGTCGATCAGGAGCCTGGCTCATGCTGCCGCCTTTAGATCTGATGGGGCTGGGCGCTGTTTCTAGTTCCCCGGTTGCTAGCAGTGCTAGCCTAGCAACGCCAAGTGGTCAGTTTGCTGCCAACTTATTGGCACATGCGCAAGCAACGGTCACCCCGAACACGCCGCTTCGTGACCTGGATCACAAGACGGCAAACGCTGAGCAAAACCTGCATGGATTAAGCTCGTTACCTCTAACCTCGGCGTTAACCAAGGAAGATTCAGCGTCTGCTGTTAGCAATCAAGATATGGCGCTGGAGGACTACAGGCTGCTGCCGGTCAACCCGACCACGGATAGCAACAGGCCGTTGCCGCCCGTATTGCCACCCAACGGCAACAGTTTGCCGGTTACTCCCCGAATGGCTCCAACCGGGATAGACGGAACCGTGCCGCCTGTTGATAGCATGCTGGAAGGTGCTGCAAGCTTAGAGGCGTTGGATAACCCCCAGCGCAGCGTTGTTGTCCATCAGCTTGCGACCGGTCCTGATGCGCTGGGCTTGGGTGTACGTGCTGTTGATATTGCTCGAGCGGTACAAGACTACGGCGAGTTCATTAAACCTAGTGCTGATGCCCTCAGCTTGAAAGTCGACCGCTCAGCAACTGCTCCGGTCCTAGAGCGCTCAAGCCTAAATGCCAGCCCCAGCCTGTTGCCGAGCTCTCTTTCTAACGTTCCGACTGCGCCATTAGAGGCCGGCACGCTAGCTGTGTTAAGCACGGCTGCAGCCCTTTCGACGGAGGCTGACAATGCTTTGCTGGCTAACAGAAGCATCGCAACAGCCACCTTTAGTGCCCAGCCCGATAAGACCTCAGGCCAACTTCCCCAAGGTACACCGGGAGCACTTCGCCAGGCTGGGGCAAACCAAAATGGTCAGCTTGGGAGTATGGGCGTTCCTGCCTTAGAAACCGTCTCCAGGCTGACCACGGCGTTAACCCCCCTAGCGTCCGGCAGCCCTAGTAGCAGTCTTAGTAGCAGCCCCAGTAGCCCATTGCTTCCGGGTGCCAGCAGTGATTTACCCGGCCTCAGCGCTCCATTGCCAACACCGGGAGTGGCCGCGGTTTTGCCCGATCGATCTATTCAAGCAGCTCGCAGCCTAAATCATTTAACCGCGCCCGTTGCGCGCAATGATGGGCTGACAACCCCAGCTGGAAATGCAATAGAAACGGCCAGTGGTGGTATAGCGACAGCAACAGCACCTATGGCGCTGCGCGCGGCGTTAGCTAGCATGGAAACTCGGCAACTGGCGACAGCTGTCGAGCCTAGTGCATCGGCGACAACAACCGCCTCAGCAGTGCCTGCGGACAGTGCTGATGCGATTACACCCGCGACGCCTGCAGCGGTCGCTCGAAGCACCAACGGAGCCGGCCTATTACCCAGTGGACTGATGCCGATGGCACCAAGCGCTAGATTAGATGTTTCTGATGGTATGGGCGGCCAGTGGGTAGGGCGACTGAGCCAAATGATCGCGCAACAACAGTTAACCGGGCAATCCTTGCGGATAGCGTTGAGCCCGGCTGAATTAGGCTCGGTTGAACTGACCTTTAGCGGTAGCGCCGACAACTGGGCGGTGTCTTTGAATGCGCAGCAAGGTCAAACTCGCGATTTGCTGGAATCTCATTTAGATCGGATCCGCGCCATGCTTCAGGATTTAGGGGTGAGCGATGCACAAGTCGCCATGGCCGATCGCTGGACCGGAGGCGCAGCGAACTCAGATCAGGGCAGGTCTGATCCCAACCACTCTGATGCTGAGCAAAGCGCGGGTTGGCAGCACTCGCCCAAGGTGCAGCCAACAGCGCCACAAAGCCTGAATCAGCCGCCAGCACGCGCTAGCGGGATTGATGCTTACGTTTAGGGGGCATTAGTACATGCGCCTTGGATAGCGAATTTCTATATCCGTTCTACACTGATGTTAAGCGTCGGGAAAATGACGCCAATATTTGCATTTGGTGACGGAGTAAGCGCATGGCTGATGCTGCTGAGGTAGCGCAGGAAGAAGAACCTGCGAAGAGTAAGAAACCGCTAATTATGATGATTGTTGCCGTCTTGGTGGCAGTGGGCGCAAGTGTTGGCGGCACGTTATATTTTGTCCAAAGTTCCGAGGCGGAACAGGCTGTTGTCGAGGAGGTTCCTGAGGTTGCAGCTAAGGCGGTTTACCACAATATGCGCCCGCCGTTTGTAGTTAATTTTATTGCCGAAAATAAGTCTCGGTACTTGCAGGCAGACATTACCTTAATGTCTCGAAATACTAGCGTCATAGAAGCCATCATCGAACACTCGCCACTGGTACGTAGCCAAATTCTGCAATATCTCTCGGATCAAACTTTTACTGAACTTCGTACTGACGATGGCAAAGAGAAAACTCGGTTAGATCTTAAGAATCTACTGAACGATCAACTGCTAGAGGCTGCACAAGTTAGTGGTATTGAATCTGTGCTGCTTACCAACTTTGTGTTGCAGTAGCCATGTCAGATAAACCAGTACTGTCTCAAGACGAGATTGATGCGCTGTTATCCAATTCGGACGATGACACAGCCAATGACACGGATGAGGGCGGTCGGATTGTCAAAGTCTATGACCTAACAGCCAAGTCGTTACCAAGGCATGGTCGCCTGCCCGTGCTTGAAATGATTGCAGAACGTTTTTCCCGTGCATTGCGTAAAAGCTTGCAAACTTTGTTTCGCTACCCCGTTGAGATTGGCGCCGCTGGCCAGCAATCCCTCACTTTTGGCGAGCTAAACAACCAGTTGCAAGTGCCGACAAGCGTGTCAGTGACAACGCTGCTGCCGATACAAGGTCATAGCTTGGTTTGCTTGGATGCACCTTTGGTCTATGGCCTGGTGGATCGGTATTTTGGTGGCCAAATCACTGACACAGAACATAGCTTAACCGCGCGGGATTTCACACCTACCGAAAAGCGGGTGATCGGCCGGGTGCGAGAACTCCTAGCCGTTGATCTTTGTGCCGCATGGCAGGACGTATTGCCCGTTAGCTATGCGTTGGTTGCTGAAGAGTCTAATCCACACCTAGTCAACGTGTTCTCCCAAGACGACGAGATGCTGATGCTGAGTTATCCCATCAGTTTTGATGGTGGGGCGGGGCAACTACAAATTGTGTTGCCGCATGCGGGTCTCGAACCCTACCTCAACAAGTTAGGTGGTTTAGGTCGAACAGATGGTCCAAGTGAGGACCCGAGCTGGCAGCAAACGATCGAAGCGCAATTGCTCGATTCCAGCGTGCCGCTTCGTTGCTGCGTGGCCACCGCAGAAGTTCGGCTGCAAGACTTGCTGGATATGAGTCCAGGTGATGTTCTCAAGGTAGAAATGCCACAAAGGCATCAGCTGTTAGCGCAAGACGTTCCGGTTTTTTCTGGAACTATGCAAGAACAAGCCGGCAAGCTAGTGCTGCAAGGCTAATTTTACGGACGTAACTATGAGCGAAGAACAAACCCCACAAACTGAAGTTGCTGATGACAGCCTGGACACCGAGGCTGATGAGCAGAGCTTTAGTGCTGCTGCAAACCGCCCAAAAAATCTTGAGGTGGTCATGAACATACCTGTCCGCCTGTCGATGGAAGTAGGACACACCAAGATGAGCATTCGTAGCCTGCTCAAATTAGGCAAGGGTTCGGTGGTTGAACTAGCTCGTATGGCGGGTGAGCCTTTGGATGTTTTGGCTAATGGGACCTTAATCGCTAAGGGGGAAGTGGTGGTAGTGGACGAAAATTTTGGCATCCGGCTAACCGACGTTGTGAGCCCCGAAGAACGCCTGCAGACGCTCAGCTAATGGAATCTTTCGACCAACTGCAAACCGTATCGGTGGCCTTAGCTGCAGTGTTGGCCTGCGTTTTTGCGTTGTCCTTTATCGCCAAGAAGCTCCGCACGCGTGTGGGTGTGACCCAAAGCTCCTGCGAAATATTGAGCTCAACCTATTTGGGTCCGAAAGAAAGGGTTGTGTTGCTGCGTGTCCATGACAAAGAGGTGTTGATCGGTGTGGGACCCACACACATGTGTGCGTTAGGCGAATTTTCCAGTGTGGAAAGCGATAACGTTGTTGCGAATATTCAGTCGAGCAACACAACGGATGAATCCATTGAAACGGCCTAGCTGCTCGGGTTTGGCTTTGCTTTGCCTGGCTGGCTTGCTGGTTTTTGCTGGCGTGGCAGATGTTCATGCCGCTGCGCTTGAGATGCCCGCGCTCTCTGTTACCACAGGAGCCGAGGGTGAACAGCAATATAGCGTAAGCCTGCAAATCTTGGCGGTGATGACAGGTTTAACCCTGTTGCCTTCGTTTGTCATCATGCTAACCGCCTTTACGCGCATTATTGTTGTCTTTGCCATTCTCCGCCAAGCCATTGGTATGCAACAAACACCTTCCAACCAAATTCTGGTCGGGCTGGCCGTGTTTCTAACCATCTTTGTTATGTCGCCGGTACTAAAAGAGGTAAACCAAGTCGCATTAGAGCCCTATGTGGCAGAGGAAATGGGGCCCAAAGCGGCTCTTGGCGAAGCGGCCGGTGTATTTAAGTCTTTCATGCTCACCCAAACACGCTCAGGCGACTTAGACCTGTTCGTGCGCTTGTCCGAATCAGAGCCTGTAGAGAAACTGGATGAGCTAGATTTTTTTGTAGTGGTTCCCGCGTTTATGACCAGCGAGCTAAAAACCGCGTTCCAGATCGGCTTCATGTTGTTCATCCCGTTTTTGGTCATTGATATGGTGGTGGCCAGCGTCTTGATGTCCATGGGTATGATGATGTTATCGCCGCTGATCATCTCTTTGCCCTTCAAAATCATGTTGTTTGTCATGATAGACGGTTGGGTGCTCATCATGGGCATGTTGGCCGGTAGTTTTGGTGCCGCATGACGCCCGCTGATGTATTAAGCCTGTTTGGTGATGCCCTGTGGTTGGTGGTATTGCTGGTGATGGTGATCGTGTTGCCTAGCTTGATGGTGGGTTTAATGGTCTCGGTGTTTCAGGCTGCAACCCAAATCAATGAGCAAACACTGAGCTTTTTGCCTCGTCTCATTACGACCTTACTGACCGTGATGGCCACGGGCCCCTGGATGTTAAATCAGTTGATGGAATTCGCTAGCCGGTTGGTTAACGACATTCCATTTGCCGTGGGTTAGCCATCGATGAGTTATGAACTTGGGTTCATCATGGAATGGCTATCTCAATTCATTTGGACGGTCATTCGAATTAGTGGTTTTATGTTGGTCGTACCGGTGTTTGCCAATACTTTGGTACCCGTGCGCGTCAAGATGGCCGCCTCTGTTGCTGTCTCAATTCTAGTTGCCCCGACTTTAACGCCGCTGCCGTTACTCACCGAGATAGACTTGATTACCTTAATTGAAGTATTTCTGCAGTCTTTTGCGGGTATCGCCTTGGGCTTTAGCGCCACCATTTTTTTTCACTTGTTTGTTGTCGCAGGTCAGTTCATTGCCATGCAAATGGGGTTAGGTTTTGCCGCGATGGTGGACCCGGGTAACGGTGTGCAGGTTACTGTATGGAGCCAATTTTACTTAATGTTGGTGACCCTCACCTATCTGTCGCTCGATGGACATCTGCTACTGCTGGATGTCTTGATCACAGGGTTCCAACAACATACCTACGGTCTGGAATCGAGCTTCGCAGAGGTTTCGTTGAACCTAGTCAATATGGGCGCTTGGATGTTTGCGGGTGGTGCGTTGGTGGCGTTGCCGGCGGTATCGGCATTGCTGATTGTCAATATCACCTTTGGTGTGATGAGTCGAAGTGCGCCACAGCTAAACGTCTTTTCGCTCGGTTTTCCTTTTGCCTTGCTCTTCGGTCTGTTGATCGTTTGGTGGGCCATTCGCGGTTGGGTGTCCCAATACGCTCGTTTCTCTAGCGAGTTTATGGACCTTGCTGCACAGGTGATGAGTTAACCATGTCAGAGACTGAGAGTGGCCAAGAAAGAACGGAAGACGCAACCCCAGAAAAGTTGCGTAAATCCAGAGAAGAAGGGCAGGTACCGCGTTCCCGAGAGTTGATGAGCGTGTCTTTGGTTACCGTTGGTGCTTTAGCGCTGATGGCGGTGTTTCCCGGCGCTTCTCATGAGTTGGCCAGTTTTTCTACCCAATTGTTCCAATCTGCTGGGGATCCAGACCTTACCATGGGGTCCGCTCTACGCCAGGCTGCTTGGGTTTGTATGTGGGCCGTATTGCCGTTTTTGTTGTTGCTCTTTGCCGCAGGATTTATCGGTAGTGCATCAGTAGGTGGGGTTAACTGGTCAAACAAAGCGATGTCGTTTAAGGCTAGCCGGTTGAGCCCCATGAAAGGCTTCAAGCGTATGTTTTCTTCCAACTCCTCCATGGAGCTTGGCAAAGCGATTCTAAAGATAACCTTGTTGGGTTCGGTGGCTACGGTGTTTTTGTCGATTACCTTAGAGCCGCTACTCCAACTAATCTACATGCCGCTACAGGTTGCCATGGCAGAAGGTGTCGGCAAGGTGGCTTTAGCTTTGTTGTGTCTTGGTGCAGTGTTGATTGTGGTTGCAGTGATTGATGTGCCATTCCAGGTGGCGCAAAACCTCAAGCAAATCAAGATGACCAAGCAAGAGGTGAAAGACGAGCACAAAAACAGCGAAGGTAAGCCTGAAGTGAAACAAAGGGTTCGCCAGGTACAGCAAGAGATTGCTAACCGTCGCATGCTCGATGATGTGCCTGAAGCCACGGTGGTGATAACCAACCCAGAGCATTATGCGGTAGCGCTAACTTACGATGCGCAATCTAGTGCACCGATTGTCGTGGCCCTAGGTGTGGATTCGGTGGCTTTTAGAATTCAAGAGGTGGCCCGAAACCATAATGTACTGGTACTGCGTTCACCGCCATTAACCCGAGCTATCTACTACAGCACCAAACTGGGTGAAGAAATTCCATTGGGCCTCTATGGGCCAGTGGCGCAAGTGTTGGCCTATGTAGCCCAGCTTTCTAACTACCAAAATGGCTTGCTACCCGCTGCGCCAACCTTAGGTCCAATCCAAGTACCCAAAGATTTTCAAGTGGACCCCAAATAGCATGTTGAGAAAGGACTAGAGCATGGCAGCAATGCTACGGCAATTTAACTTAAGCGTCCCCATTGTGTTGCTAACTATCTTGGCGCTGATGACTTTGCGGGTCCCCGTTATCTTGTTGGACCTGGCGTTCACCTTCAATATTGCTTTGGCCGTAGTGGTCTTGTTGGTTAGTGTCTATGCACGGCGTCCGCTAGATTTTGCTGCATTCCCAACGATTTTACTCGTGGTAACGCTGCTTAGACTTGCCCTAAATGTGGCTTCTACCCGGGTAGTTCTCTTAGAAGGGCATGCTGGTGGTGCCTCTGCTGGCCAGGTTATCCAGTCCTTTGGTGAGGTGGTGGTTGGTGGCAACTATGTGGTGGGTTTGGTTGTCTTCATCATTCTTGTCATTATCAATTTTGTGGTAGTCACTAAAGGTGCGGGGCGCATCTCTGAGGTGAGTGCTCGATTTACCTTGGATGCCATGCCGGGCAAACAAATGGCCATTGATGCGGATCTAAACTCGGGCATCATCGACCAAGACGAAGCCAGGATACGTCGCGAAGATGTGTCTGCTGAAGCCGACTTTTACGGCTCCATGGACGGTGCTAGCAAGTTCGTTCGCGGTGATGCGGTAGCCGGTATCTTAATCCTGCTCATCAACATTCTGGGTGGTTTCGCGATTGGCATGGCCCAACACGGTTTGCCTTTTAGCGTTGCCTTAGAGAACTATACCTTGCTCACCATTGGTGATGGCTTGGTGGCACAAATTCCTTCGCTATTGTTGTCAACCGCCGCAGCTATGATGGTAACCCGTGTGAGCGGCGAGTCTGACATGCGTGATCAAGTCATGAACCAAATGTTTCTAGATCCGCGTGCGCTTGGTGTTGCAGCCGGGATACTGATCATTCTTGGCTTGATACCCGGCATGCCCCACTTTGTCTTCTTGGGTCTGGGTGGCGCAGCCGCCTACGGCGCGTGGCGAATTTCTCAACGACAAGCGCCACAAACGCCATCTGACAGCGCCACCGATGGAGAGGTTGAGCTCCAAGAAGAGACAGAGCCGGATCTAGGTTGGGATGATCTAAGCCCGGTGGATCCATTGGGTTTAGAGGTGGGTTATCGATTGATCCCATTGGTGGATAGCAAACAAACCGGGGATCTGCTTAAACGTATTCGTGGTGTTCGCAAAAAGCTATCCCAAGAGTTGGGGTTCTTAATCCCCACCGTCCACATCCGGGACAATTTGGATCTGTTACCTAACTCCTATCGGGTGACCTTGATGGGTGTGACCATTGCCGAGGCCGACATTTACCCGGACAAATGGCTAGCCATCGATCCTGGCGAAACTTTTGGCAAGCTTGACGGCATTCCAGGTCAAGACCCGGCTTTTGGTCTGGATGCCATCTGGATTGAAGAAGCGCAAAAGGAACATGCGCAGACCTTGGGCTATACCGTTGTGGATGCCAGCACGGTTGTTGCAACCCATCTAAACAGGCTGTTGCAGGAGCATGCCTACGAGTTGCTTGGTCACGACGAAACCCAGCAATTGCTGGACGCCTTGGGCGATATCTCGCCAAAGCTGGTAGAGCAATTGATTCCCGGTAGCTGCAGCCTTTCGGACTTCGTCAATATTTTGCAGCAATTGCTGCAAGAAAAAATACCTATTCGCGACATCCGCACCATTGGCCAAGCGGTGGTAACCGCCGCAGCGCAAAGCGCAACGCCAGAGCAACGTTTAGCAACAGTACGCCACGCGTTGGGTCGGCTGATTGTGCACAACATATACGGCAACGCGCCATCGTTAGACGTGATTACTTTAGAGCCTGAGTTGGAGCAACTCTTGATGCAGGCTCGTGGTACAGAAACCACAGCAGCAAGCATTGAGCCTGGCTTAGCGGAGCGGCTGCAAGAATCGGTTGCCTCTGCCGTTGATCGCCAAGAGATTGCTGGCAAGCCGGCGGTACTGCTTGTGTCCAACGCGCTACGCGTATTGTTGGCCAGATTCGTGCGGGCGTCTCGACACCTGGTGCATGTATTGGCCTACGAAGAGATCCCAGACAATAAACAGATAACCGTGGTTTCAACCATCGGAGGAGGAACATAAGGTGGCAGCACAACGATTTACCGGCACGTCCGTAAAAGAGGTTCTGCTTAGGGTCCGCGACAGCTTGGGTGCAGATGCTGTCATTGTGGAGCAGCATCAAGATCAAGGCCAGGTAGTGGTTGTGGCCTGTACTGAATTGCATGAGGCGGAAAGCCTGATCACGGTCCCCGAAACCCAAGCCTTGTCTCTTTCCTACAAACGTCAGTTGCTAGAGCTTGGATTTGATGAAGCTTACGTTGATCGCATTAACCCTAAAGTTGCCTCCTTGCGGGGTGTACTGGAAAGTTTATTGGAACGCGTGCCGTTGTTTGCTGAGCCGCTTCGCGGGCGCTGGCAGTTTGTCGGGCCGCCGGGAGCTGGGCGTACCAGCGCGGTGGTCAAGCTTGGTGCGCACTGGATTGCACAGGGCCATAGTGCACAAGATCTCCTGTTCATCAGCACGGATGTGGATCGAATAGGGGGGACTGAGCTTCTCCAAGCATCTGCTCAAGCCTTGGGTGTTACTTGCTTAACCATGCCGGCAGAACAAGTCAACGACGCGCTACGCGGGCGTCAAGAAGCTCTAGTGTTGATTGACCGAGAAGCCCAATGCAGAAGCATCTTGGGGGGCGTGTCCTCTTGTCTAGTTATGCCGTGTACTCTGAGTCGACAGGCCATGCAACTCATCCTACAGCAGCTTGTACAGGGTCCTCACGCGCTCTTCGTTACTCAGGTGGATAACCTTAATCGTTGGGGGGAGTGGTTGGCGACCTTGAGCGATACCGGCTTGCCTATCGGTTGGATCGGCAATGATGGCAGTATTGTTGACGGTATTCGGATCGCCTCAACCGAATTCTTACGCGATGCACTCATAAGTCAGATTGAAAACTTTCAAACCACAACTACCTTTAATTGAGTGGTGTATTCCTTGCCAATTTGGGCCAGCGGTTTGGAATTTTGTATGAGCACCAATATTTAACATTTGTTGAGAGAGATTATGAATCCAATCCAGGTGATTGCGGTAACTGGTGGCAAGGGTGGTGTTGGTAAAACCAACGTTTCGGTGAATTTAGGGATTGCGCTGAGTCGCAAAGGTCGACGTGTCACGCTACTCGATGCAGACCTCGGTTTGGCGAACGTGGATGTGCTGCTGGGTTTAAAGCCGACCAGCACCTTAAAGAATGTGTTGGATGGCACTGCCAAGTTACAGGATGTGCTGATTGAGGGACCTGAAGGTTTGCACATTGTGCCTGCTGCTTCCGGGCTAACCGAGATGGCGTCATTAGGGCCGGTTGAGCACGCAGGCATCATTGGCGCTTTCAGTGAGATAGCTCATCAGATGGACGTCTTGCTCATTGATACGGCAGCGGGGATATCTAGCGAGGTGACCAGCTTTTTATGTGCCGCCCAAGAAATCTTGATGGTTGTCTGTGACGAACCGGCCTCGATGACGGATGCCTACGCTTTAATCAAAGTGTTGAACACACACCACGGCGTTCAAACCATTCGTATCGTCTCAAACATGGTTCGCGGAGAAGATGATCGCGCAGCGCTGTTTGATAAGTTGCGCAATGTCACCAGCCGTTTTTTGGATGTTAACCTCATCGATGCTGGCACTATCCCGTTTGATGACAACCTACGCAAGTCGGTACAACGACAGCAGCCGGTTTTTACGCAATACCCTAACAGCCCTGCAGCCAAGGCATTTTCTAAGCTTGCAGATCAAATTGACTCATGGCCCATACCGGCACAGCCCTCGGGGCACTTAGAATTTTTTGTTGACCGTTTAGTGCGAGACAATCGAGCTAGCTAATGAGTGATAAGGCCATCAACGCCTATCAGGCTACCGATCGCTTGGCAGCAAGCCCAGGCAACAGCAGTGATGTTGCCCAACTGGTGCAAGAGTACGGCACTTTGGTACGTCGTATTGCCTTGCACCTACTTGCGCGTTTACCGGATCACATCGATGTAGATGACCTGATTCAGGCTGGCATGGTGGGTTTGTTGGAAGCGGCGAGTAAATTTGATGATACTCGTGGTGCCAGCTTTGCGACTTACGCTGGCATTCGTATTCGTGGGTCCATGGTTGATGAAATTCGACGCGGTGATTGGGCGCCGCGTTCGGTGCACAAGAACACGCGGCTGATTAGCCAAGCGATGCATCGTGTCTCGGCTAAGTTAGGCCGCGCAGCTCAAGACAAAGAGGTCGCCGACGATCTTGGAGTTAACCTAGATCAGTACTATAAGATGCGTAACGACACCAATGGCTCCAAGTTGGTGAGTTACGATCTGCTGATGGGCGAAGATGGCACATCGGAAGTACCCCAAGGGGGTGATGTTGCGACAGCCTTTGAAGCGGGCGAGGTGCAAGACCGAATTGCGTTGGCGATTACGGAGCTATCCGAGCGCGAACAGCTAGTGTTGTCTATGTACTACGACGAGATGTTGAATCTGAAGGAAATTGGTCTAGTGCTAGGCGTGGGTGAATCGCGGGTTAGCCAGATCATGAGCAAGGCAACACTCCAGTTACGTAGCCTTTTGGTTGGCGAAGAGGATGCATCTAACGCAGCACCCAAGCCCAAAGGATCTAGCACATGAGGTTAGACTTCATGGCAGTGTTGGGTGTGGTCATTGGCTTTGCTGCTATCTTGGGCGGCAATTATCTTGAAGGTGGTTCCGCCCGAGCGTTGCTTAACACGCCGGCCGGCATCATTGTGTTGGGCGGCACCTTAGGCGCTGTCATACTGCAAACACCTGCCGCTGTCCTCAAGCGCTCGATTACCCTGTTAGGCTGGATGTTGATGCCGCCCGAAGCCCAGCCAAGGTTAGTGATTAAGCGCATAGTCGGCTGGGCCAAGCGGTCGCGTAAAAGTGGGTTGCTAGGCCTTGAAGACGAAGTCAGTGTTGCACCAGATGATTTTAGTCGAAAAGGTTTGATGCTTCTCATCGATGGCAGCGACCCGAGCACCATTCGCCAAACGCTAGAGCTAGATAGCAACCTGCAGCTGGATCAAGATCTTGCTGCAGCAAACGTGTTTCGAGCCATGGGTGGGTATGCCCCAACTATTGGCATTATTGGTGCCGTGCTTGGGTTGATCCAAGTCATGGGAAACCTTGATGATCCTGCAGCCTTGGGGGCAGGTATTGCAACCGCGTTTGTAGCAACCATCTATGGGGTTGGATTGGCTAACCTGTTGCTGTTGCCCATTGCTGACCGTTTACGCCACATTGCACTTAACCTAGAGCAACATCACGCACTAGTGATCGATGGCCTGCTTGCGGTGGCAGAAGGGGAGCATCCGCGCATAGTCGAAACTCGGCTTAGTGGTTATGCGCAGGTTACACAATAGTGCGCCGCCGTTATGCACCCCCGCCGGATGATGGCGATCGCTGGCTCATCTCTTACTCAGATTTTGTAACCCTGCTGTTTGCTTTTTTTGTGGTGATGTACGCCTCCGCCAGCTTGAACGAAGACCGCTATCAAGTGTTAAGCGATACTTTACACAACGTGTTTGATGCGCAACCCCGCTCTTTTGAGCCGGTGCAGCTAGGTGAGCCGAGCGCTGCTGTATCAACCCAAGTTGTGGATATTCCCGAAAGCACCGCCTTAGGGTATGACACGGATGGGGATACCCACATAGAGCCCAGCGTACAAGATATACAAGAGCGTTTTGCGGGGTTGACCGCACAAGAAGATCTGCAGGTTGAAGCGAACAACGATTGGTTAGAGATCAGTTTACCTGCAGCGCTAGCATTTGCTAACGGTAGCTCTGAGCTAACCCCAGCGGCTCGACAAGTATTACAGACCACAGCCGATTACCTTGCGGGCTTTGAAGAGCCGGTAACCATAGAAGGGTATACAGATAACGTACCAACGCAGACGAATCGATACCCGTCTAACTGGGCTCTAGCCGGTGCAAGAGCCGCTGCAGTCGCCGACTACTTCGAATCTCAAGGTATCGATCGAAAACGTTTGTCGGCGGTCGGCTATGGCGATAACCATGGTGTGGCTAGCAATGCGACGCCAACAGGTCGGGAGCGAAATCGTCGGGTGGTTGTGGTTGTCGCCCGGCGTGGCAACTTAGCGCGAGATCTCAATGCGCTGCCGGCGTCTTCAGCCTTTGCTTTTGTGCGCCATGATGAGCCCAAAACCTTAGATGATCGGATAAAGCAGCGTCGCCAAAATGACGGCAGTTTAGTGTTCAGCAACTGAGCACCAATAGAACGGGAGGGTACTGTGTTAACACTAGAATTGGGACGGTTAGAAATTGGCTTATTGCTTGCCACTGTTTGCGCAGCCTGCATTGGCTTAGGCGTTGTCGCTTGGTTTTTCTGGCGACAACATAAACAATTGCAGCGTTCGCTTGCTCAGGTATGTGGTCAAGTGGCCGTATTCGCTGAAGCCTCAGTGTCTGTTGCTCAAACGGTGGAACAGAGTTTGGTAATGGCCCCGCAGGCTGGCAGCAAAGCCGCTTCAGCAAAAGGTTCAGGGCGTCGCGAAGTGCTGCAAGTGGCGGCGAGACGATTGGCGCAGAAGCAATCGCCGTTGGCCGTGCAACAAGCGCTGGGTCTAAAAGATGATGAGTTGAAGCTGCTGTGCCTTGGTACCGGTAATAGCCAGTCGGCCGTGAAAAACTCTGAAGCCCCAAGGCCAAGTGCGCCTCGTGCCGTTGCTTGATAGCCCTAGGTGTTAGCAGCAGCCCATTAAGCCAGCTGCGCGTGCTCTCGAATCTTGGCAACCATAGCGCGTAGACCGTTACCTCGCGTGGGGCTGAGGTGCTGGAGCAGATCCAAATCGGTGAACAACCCTTCGATGTCAAATGCCAGAATTTCAGCAGGTGACTTGTGGTTTAGGGCGGCTAGCACAACAGCGCTCAAGCCACGGACAATATGTGCATCGCTATCTAGGGCTATATCTAACTGGTCATGAGCCGCGTTTTGCTCAGCAACTAGCCATACTTGCGACTGGCAGCCCCGAATAAGATTAGCTTCGATGCGATGCTCTTGGGCTAGCGGTGGTAAGTCTTTACCCAGCTCGATGAGAAAGCGGTATTTATCTTCCCAATCATCAAACAGCTCAAAAGTGTCTCGAATTTCTTGTAGATCACTCATCTGTTGTGCTCGCAATCCAACTAGTCATATTAAAACAACCCAAGCTCAAGCTGGGCTTCTTCGGACATCATGTCTCGGGACCAAGCAGGATCGAACACTAGCTCGACGTTGACCGCAGAGACAAATGGCACGCTGGCAACGCGGCGTTCAACGTCTGCAACCAACACGGGACCCATGCCACAGCCCGGTGCGGTTAACGTCATTTGAATTTCTACCTTGCCAGCATCTGAGATCTCGGTCCCGTAGATCAAGCCTAGTTCAGCAATGTTTACCGGAATCTCAGGATCGTACACGGATTCAATGGCTTCACGCACTTGTGCTGGATCAACTTTGCCATCAGCTGGAGGGGTAAATTCCAAACGCATCGGAGTAAAACCCAATGCATCTGCATCTTCGCCGTCTATTCGCGCCATGTTGCCATTGCTGATCACGGTAAACACGCCGCCAAGCTTTTGCGTTAAGGTGACGAAGGTGTCCTTTTTGAGCGCAATGGGATCTCCCGTTGGTACCAAGCGCGCTTCGCAGTCGCGCTGCATAGGGATTAGCTGTCGTTCCATTTGTTTCCCCAAGAATTCTTGTTAATGGCGAGTCCTACGCAGAATGGGTTTTGCTTAGGGTATTCTTAGTTGGCCGTGATCAAATCTTAACTAAAACTAAGCAGGGTGGGTCGACTCAAGATGGTCGCTGCAATTTTGGTTCTGGCGTTTTGGCTAGCCTTCGGCGGCTGCTATCGAAAAACTTTCACCGCAGCCGCAATGGCTTTCTGCATTCGGATTTTTAAATCTCAGCGCAGTGTTTAACCCTTCGGTGACCAAGTCAATTTCGGTGCCGCCGACCAATGCAATGTCGTCTTTGCTAACCACAAGCTCTAAGTTTGGCGCTACCGCAATGGTTAGGTCTTGGGCATCCAGTGAATCAACAAAATCGAGTGTGTACATAAAGCCGTTACAGCCGCTTTCTTTTACCCCAAGCCTGACTTGCGCAGCCCCTGAGTTCTTCAGCTGCTCGCTGATGTGCACTTGAGCGGCGCTAGTGACACTGATATTGCCGTTTGCCTCATCTGACGCAGAACCGTTGGGCAGGTTGGTAACCGCCGCTTGCTTGGCAGAACTGACACTGTCTTTACTTGGGTCGAATTTACTTACGCTCATAGGGCTATTGTACTCGTTTTTACTGGTCAAGCTGGGACGTGCTACAGAAAAGTCACCGCTTTGTGCAAGGCGTCGATAAACCGTTGCGCGTCATCTTGTTGATTATATAGACAAAAAGATGCCCGAACGGTTCCCGGCAGCTTTAAGTGGTCCATTAGGGGCATAGCACAGTGGTGGCCGGTACGAACCGCTATGCCTTGTTGGTCCAGCAGGGTGCCCAGGTCGTGTGGGTGGCCTTCATTGTGCACAAAGGAGATCGCCCCGATGCGCTGTCTCGGCTCACCCACCAAACGAATGCCGGGTACCTGTTGGAGCTGACTTAAGGTCCAAGCGATGAGTTTGTCTTCTTGAGCTTGTAACTCGTCGCGAGGTAGGGTGTTTAGATAGTCTACCGCTGCGCCCAGACCCACAATGCCGGCCATGTTTGGGGTTCCAGCCTCGTATTTGTAGGGCAGCTCGTTGTAGGTTGATTCGGTGATGCTTACGGTACGAATCATCTCGCCACCGCCTTGCCATGGTGGCATGGCTTCAAGCAATGCCTTCCGGCCCCAAACTACCCCGATACCGGTTGGTCCAAACATCTTGTGCCCTGAGAAGGCATAGAAGTCGCAGCCTAGGTCTTGCACATCGACACTGAGGTGACCAACCGCTTGGGCACCGTCGAGAAGTACAAGGGTGTCTTTGTTGCCTTCGGCTTTAGCCATTTGAACGATGTCGCGAACAGGGTTTAATGTGCCCAGGGCATTGCTGACATGGCCTATGGCAACCAGCTTGGTTGTTGGCCCGAGCTTTTGCGCAAAATCGTCTAGATCAAGGTCGCCGCTGTCGAGCAAA
Organism: uncultured Pseudomonadales bacterium; assembly: GCA_938036875.1. GTDB lineage: Bacteria > Pseudomonadota > Gammaproteobacteria > Pseudomonadales > Azotimanducaceae > CALHVX01. Next base: position 11,678 of record CALHVX010000060.1, on the reverse strand, counting down.
TTGCAGGCGATCAACTGCGCTCCAGTTCGCGCTGCCAGCATTTGCCAAGGCACTATATTGGCATGGTGCTCGGCATGGGAGATCAATATTTGATCACCCGGTTGCAAGTGGCTGTCCAAGCAGCCGGCAATCAAGTTAATAGATTCGGTGGTGCCTCGTGTGAAGATGACCTCTTCACGTGCTGGAGCGTTGATGAACTCAGCGAGCTTATCTCGGCTGGACTCCACAGCGGTAGTCGCGAGGTCCGCCAGATAGTGTGCGGCTCTGTGTACGTTAGAGTTTTGCGTTTCGTAGTAGTGGCTGATGGCATCGATAACGCACTGTGGTTTTTGCGTGGTTGCCGCATTGTCGAGGTAGACCAGCGGTTTGCCCCGAACTTCGGTCGCCAAAATGGGGAAGTCTGTACGGATGCTGTTAGAGCTCATCGTCGCAGGGCGCCGTTAAGCAACCGATCGGCTGCCGCTTGAGCTTGTTCCGCTAGGACACCCCCATAGCACTGGGCAATAAATGCACGTAGCAGCAGATCTCGTGCTTGGGCTGGCGGCACGCCGCGCGAGCGTAGATAAAACAGCGCTTGTTCATCGAGTTGACCGATGGTGGCACCGTGGCTACAGCTCACGTCATCGTTGTAGATCTCAAGCTCAGGCTTGGTATTGATCTCGGCGCCGGCAGCAATGGCTAAGTTGCGGTTTTGCAGTTGGGCGTTAGTCCCATGGGCACCTGGCAAGATATGAATGCGCCCATTGAACGAGTTCTTGCTGCCGCCATCGGCAATGTTGTGAATGCGTTGCTGGCTTTGACAGTTGGCTGCTTGGTGTTCCATCACCACCTGGTGGTCAAAGGAAGAACCCTTTGCAGTGATGCTGGCAGAGGTGAGATTTGCTTGTGCACCTTGGCCTTGCAGGCGCAGGTGGGTTTCTAGTCGCTGGCTGCTTTCGGCAAAAGCGTGGACGTGGCCGTTAAATTGGCTATTGGCCTCGAGATCTACTTGGTTAAGAAGCCAGCGGTTTGTGCTATCCGCAGCCGAGTTAATGAGCAGCGCTTGGTTAAGCTGGGCACCAGCGGCTAAAGCGCTGGCGATCCAGTGACCGGCAAAATCTGAACCTTGTGCATACTCAATCGAAACCGTTGCGCTAACGTTAGCTCCAAGCCGAATGATCAAAAAACCCAACCCCGGCTGGAGCTTTAAGGTCAATGTATCGCTTTGGGATTCATTGATCTCCAAGCAATAGCCTGCATTGCTGCTTTGGCTGATCACGTCCGCTAGTGGATAGCGTTGCCAAAGGTTGTCGTCCCCCAGCAATTCAAGGGTAGCTGAGTGATTGTCGTTATCTAACGCTTGCCAAGTGCAACCGGTGGGTAGGTCAGCCAGCTCAATGGCCGGTTGGCTTTGTGCTGACTTGCCCTGCTGATGGTCATACATGGCCTGAAAGTAGCGCTTGGCCGGCGTGTATTTCCAACGCTCTTTTAGCGCGTTAGCTGCGCCGCTAGAAGTGAGCGCGCGTGCGCGTACTTGTTCTAGCAAGGGGTTCGCAAGTGCTGATGGCTGGCCCTTTGCTAGGCCAATCAGAGAGCCCGCGAGGTCAACAGGCTGCGTTGGTGTGCTTTGGTTTGCTTGACTGCTCATTAGCTGTTTCTTGATTCGATGGGGGGCTTAGGCGGGTTGGTCTGTGAGCCAGCCGTAGCCTTTTTCTTCTAGCTCTAGTGCAAGCTCAGCGCCGCCTGAGCGAATGATCTGACCATCAGCGAGCACGTGAATCACGTCGGGCACTATGTAATCGAGCAAGCGTTGGTAGTGGGTGATCATAAGCACGCCGTTGTCGGCACTGCGAAAACTGTTTACCCCTTTGGCAACGGTTTGCAGTGCATCGATGTCTAGCCCCGAGTCGGTTTCATCAAGCACCGCAAGCTTTGGAGCCAGCAACAGCATCTGCAAAATTTCGTTGCGCTTTTTTTCGCCACCGGAGAAACCTTCGTTGACACCGCGCTTCAGGAACTCAGGGTCCAAATCCAGATCAGCGGCAACTTGTTTTGTGCGGCGCATGAAGTCAACGGTAGATAAGGGTTCTTGGTCGTTGGCTGCGGCGGTGTGATCAACAGAGGCTTTTAGAAACTCCATGTTGCTGACGCCAGGAATTTCAACCGGGTATTGAAAGGCCAAGAACAATCCAGCATGAGCACGTTCTTCGGGCTCTAGCTCAAGTAGGTTAATGCCAGCAAAGGTAACGCTGCCACTTTGGACTTGATAGCCCGGGCGGCCGGCAAGTAGATTCGCCAAGGTGCTTTTGCCAGAGCCATTCGGGCCCATGATGGCGTGCACTTCACCGGGGTTGATGGCCAGGGTTAGGCCTTTTAGTATTTTACCTTCAGCAACATTTACGTGCAGGTCTTCAACGTTTAACAATGCGCTCAACCTACGGCTCCTTCTAAACTGACTTCTAGCAACTTTCCTGCTTCCACTGCAAACTCCATCGGTAACTCACGAAAAACATCTTTGCAAAATCCGTTCACGATCATGCTCACGGCTTTCTCTGTATCGATACCACGTTGCTGGCACAAAAACAGTTGCTCATCGCTTACGGTTGAGGTGGTTGCCTCGTGCTCCACAATAGTGTCGTGGTTTTTGCTTTCGATGTAAGGGAAGGTGTGTGCACCACAGGTATCCCCAATCAGCAACGAGTCGCACTGGGTGTAATTACGCGCACCAGTTGCGGTAGGGGAGGTTCGAACCAAACCACGGTAGCTGCTGTTGCTACGTCCGGCGCTAATCCCTTTAGCAATGATTGTGCTACGTGTGTTGTTACCTAGGTGGATCATCTTGGTGCCAGTATCTGCTTGCTGGGCATTGTTGGTTAAAGCCACAGAGTAAAATTCGCCAACACTGTCGTCGCCGCGCAGGACAACGGAAGGGTACTTCCAGGTGATCGCTGACCCGGTCTCAACTTGGGTCCAAGAAATTTTGGCGCGAGCGCCGCCGCACAAGCCGCGCTTGGTGACAAAGTTGTAGATGCCGCCTTTGCCGTCTTTGTCGCCGGGGTACCAGTTTTGCACCGTTGAGTATTTGATCTGTGCATCCGTCAAAGCAACCAATTCAACCACCGCTGCGTGGAGTTGGTTTTCATCTCGCATCGGAGCTGTGCAGCCTTCTAGGTAGCTCACGTAAGAGCCTTCTTCAGCGATGATCAGGGTGCGCTCAAACTGGCCTGTGTTTTGCGCGTTGATTCGGAAATAGGTGGAAAGCTCCATTGGGCAACGAACGCCTTTGGGGATGTACACAAAAGAGCCGTCGCTAAACACCGCACAGTTTAGCGCAGCGTAGTAGTTGTCTGTTTGTGGAACCACGGAACCCAAATATTGTTGCACCAACTCTGGGTGGCTATGTACGGCCTCGGAGATAGGGCAAAACACCACCCCAGCTTCCGCCAATTTGTCTTTGAACGTAGTGGCAATAGAGACGCTGTCAAAGACCGCATCCACGGCCACGTTCGGGCGGTCTGCTCCAACAACGCCAGCAAGCATGGCGTGTTCATGTAAGGGGATGCCTAGCTTGTTGTAGGTTTCGATGAGCTCTGGGTCCACCTCATCCAACGACTGCGGGCCGTCGGCATTACTTTTGGGCGCTGAATAGTAGGAGATGGCGTTGTAGTCGATGGGTGGAAAGTTCACATGAGCCCATTGCGGTGGGGTCATGGCCTTCCACTTAGCAAAGGCTTCTAGCCGCCAGTCCAATAACCACTCAGGCTCACCCTTTTTAGCAGAGATAAAGCGCACGACATCTTCATTCAGGCCGGGCGCAATGGTGTCTGACTCCACGTCGGTGACAAAGCCGGCAGAGTAGTCCTGGGCCATAAAGTCGGTGGCTGCGTCATCGCTAGATTGGCGCTCTGGGCCCTTAGGCGCGGCCGTCTTTGAGGCTTGGGTTGGGGCTGGATTTGATGGGCTCACGGTGTGCTTTTGACCAAGAAATGGGGGTGGAGATTGTACCGTTTAGCCACCTGGGAATACCAGACCAATTTACTGGGTTATTCCTAGGGTGGGGGCATTTGGGCTCTTGGGTGGTGGCGGGACCAAAAAGTTGTCAGCGAGGCTGACGGCGCCCACAGGACTGGTTACTATGCGCGGCTTGTTTCCTAAGCGGTTGCCCAAGACCATGCCAGCAGTTGTAGATATAGCGAATAAAAACCTAAACGATGCCTATGGCATTCTACTTCCCACAGCTAAGCATAAAGACATCCGCAAGCTGAAGAAGAAGCATGAGCCCTCTGTCCACGGGCACAAAACCTGGAGCGCTAGCTTTGCGCTCATGGACTACCTGCTGTATCACCCTTTAAAGAAGCATTCGCGCGTACTTGAGATTGGTTGCGGCTGGGGCCCAGCGTCTATGTTTTGTGCCAAGCACTTCAAGGCGCAGATGACGGCGCTCGACATCGACCCTGAGGTATTCCCTTATCTTGAGGTGGTTGCCAAGATCAATAAGGTGAAGGTTGAGCCGCTGGTGAGCAAGTTCGAAAAGCTCACCGACGAGCAGTTGTCGCAGTTCGATGTGATTATTGGCTCTGACATTTGTTTTTGGGACGAGTTAGTGAAGCCGTTGAGCAAGCTCATCGACCGTTCGTTAGCGGCTGGGGTGAAACGGGTGATCATCACCGACCCTGGCCGGCCAACCTTTTACGAGGTGTGTGGCAAAATGAAGAAGAAGCACAAAACCGTGCAAGAAGACTGGTATGTCATGGACCCTAAATTCTTCCAGGGTGACGTTCTAGAGGTTCGCGCCAAGTAAGATCCGGTAGCGGAACGCCTAGGCGTCGCCGCGCAAGAAAGTCTTGAGCTGGGTAGAGAGGCTGGTGCAAGCCTGCTTTCTCACCCTGGCAATGATGGGAATGGGGACAACAATGGCCGGCATGTAGCTAGTCCCTACGGCTTCTGAGGCTACTCGGCCTGCGGTTGTGCCTGTCTTGATATCCCAAATCGAGGCTTCGTAGTTGGAGTCGTTTTCCCAACTCAAAAAGCCAAAGCAGCCGCCGCCACCGGCCGTGATGCTGCAAGTCATGGAGCCGCCGGACTCGGTTCTCTGGGTTGAGCCTTCAACCCAAACGACGTATCGCAACCCGATCTCTTCAAGCCTTGCGGCAAGCAGGGGCTGGGTGAGTAGTTCGGGTAGGTCTTGGGTATTGGCTGGTGCTGTGCGAGGCTCAAACCAGGGGAACATGGCGTCCATGAAGTCGCCTTCGCTGACAACGGAGAGGCCGTTTGCGCCGTTGGTGACACCCTTGGCAACGCAAGACACGAAGTCTAACTCTGTTTCGCTGTTCGTTGGTCTGGAGCGTCGGCCCAGCACCACAATAGCGTCATCGGTTTGCATGCCCGTGTTGGCTTCTCGAACCGCTTGAATCGTTGAGGTGACGCACCCACTAAGGCTTGTCAGTGCTAGGCTGATCAGAATCAGTGATTTTGCGTTTTGGAATCCAATAAACTTCATATATATCAAGATGATGCAGAATTATTGTTAGGATTTATATTAAGTGCGCCAGTTTCGTTGTCTAGCCAGGCTCTAATCTTGGGTTCAGCGCTAAATTCCAGGGCGAAAAATGCCATGGCATCTCGGCATGCGGCGCGTGCGGCCGCGGTAAGCGCTTGGTTGGTTGAGACCAGGCCGTAATTTCGGACGTTGGCCTTGCCGTATGCTGTGATAGGCCATTCAGCAATAAGTGTTTGTTCATCAAAGAGTTGGACTTGATACTTAATCCATACTTCGAAGTAATCTGTGCGTGTTTGGCTTGGAATCGAAAATTGCACTTGGGTAATGCTGGGGACAATGACGCCGTTGTGGGTGGCAGATTGCCCATCCACCTTCGATAGGGTTTCAAAGTTGGCGAACAGACCACGGAACAGATTTTCGAACATGGGTTGTTGGGCCGCACCAATATCAATGACCCAGGTTCCGTTCTTTTCCAACTTTTCCTCGTGCACGTAATCGGTGAGCTCGGCGTTGAGCACCAAACCCATGGTGACGGGCAGCATTTCTACCACGGGCACCGGAAATTTAACTGGCGCTTCGACGCTAGCGCCGGTGCAGCCGCTCAGCCCAAATAAGGACAAAGCGACCGCTGAGACTAGTTTGATGATGTGTTTGTTGCTAATGGATTCACTCCGGTACTTTCTGTCGCTAGAACAAGCGGTTCTAGGCGAGCTGTGAGCCTGACCTATTAACCCGGTGCTTGGCAACTGCCTAGTCAAACTCAGCTAGACCCACAAAGGTGCCCTCATTGCGGAAGGCAAGCTCCCGCATTAGGGCGGCGAATCGGAAGATGCGAGCGGACGGACGCTGCAGGTAAACGGGAAAGCCCACCGCGTGTATCCGAACCCGGCGCTTGCCGCTCTCGTCTGCCAAATTAACGGCATCTACCTGAGCCACCACCTTCTCGATGGAGTTGCCGGTAAAGTCATCACCAAAGACGTAGATGCTGATACGTTTGTCCGGCGCGTAGTAGGTATCGATGGCTTTTTGAATGCCTTCTACGGGCGATGAGTTGCTGAAGGGGTTCCAAGTTTGGAGTCGCGATAGTATGGCTTTACGCCGGGTGGCTGAGTCTGGAATCCAGTCCCCAGCGAACCTTGGAAACATGTAGTCACCCATGTCGTTCATCACCTGGATGCCTTTCACCTGAGGGTAGATAGACAAAGTCTCTGAGACCTTTTTTAGCACTTGTGGCCAAGCCGCATTGAACATACTGCCTGAAGTGTCGATCACAAAAATGATGTACTCGGAATCCACCGTAATGCCGCCAACCAAGCCACTGTTGCGCTTAAAGCCAACCCCAAGCAGGCGCGACATTTCGTCGGTGAGCGATTGCTTGGCTGCCGCAAGCTCCAAACTTTGGGTGGAGATCTCTTCTTGGTCTTCCTCGGTTGCTGAGAATTGGCCGAGAATCTTGGTCAGCATGTCCTGCAGGGCGGCTAGGTTCAGCAGGTTGTCATCCAGTTGAGCTTGAGCGTCGGTTAGCTGATTGCTAAGCGTGCGTACTTCGCCGCGGATGGTGTACAGCTCTTGCTCGCGCTTGGCGATTTGCCCTTCGAGGTTGACCGCGGATTTCTCCAGCAAAATGGGTTCTACGGTTTTAGTGATCAACAGCAGTAGAATGATGGCGCCGAAGCCACAGCAGATCACGTCCAAAAAGGACACGCTGAACTCTTCAATGCCTCTACGTTTGCGCATACACCTACCTTAAGGCCAATCGCGTGAGGGTGAAATAAAGCTGCCGCCAGTGGTACGTGCCACATTCCAAAAAGACGCAGCCGCCATGGGGTCCCCCTCCATGGGGAACATAATGACATTTACAGGGACTTGTTTCGGCAGCCGATTCATGGCTTTACGAAAATGATCCAAACGTTGATTGCCAGACACCGTGGCTTTGCGTGGTGGACGTGTACCTTGGGTTGGCAGCGAGTCGACGATGAGATAGAGATTGTCTGGCAATGGGCTCATGGATTGAACCTCGGCAAACAGATTTTCGAGGCTGCTACCCCCGGTGGGAATCTGCTCACGCAGCTTACTGATGGCAGTGTTGAGTTTTTGCTGCTCGTTGGCAGGTTGCCACTCGCCGATAGGGCCATCAAGCAAGCTGGCTGGTTGGCTATTGAAGGTGACCAGTTGAAAATCAGCATCCAGAGGTAGCTGCGCCACAATCCACTCGACCGTGCGGATTGCTCGCTGCCACTTGGGTGCTTGACGCTGGCGTTCTTCAGGCATGTTACGGCGCCGCAGAACGTTGATAATGGTGTTGTCTAACATGCTTGCCGATGTGTCTAAAGCGATGAGTATGTTGCGGCCGCCGATGCGCAAACCCGTGAGGTATTGACGATCTCCATCACCTTGAAACGAACGCGCACTCTGACCTTCATTTGCTTTTTTGATTGCCAGTAGCTTCTTGAGTTCCTCAGCTCGGTCTTGTACATCTGACTCTAACGCTTCAATGCTTTGGCGTTCGGCGAGACTGGTTTCGCTAAGCTCACCATATTCTTTGCGCTTTTGATCTACTTCTGCCTCGGTAGCTGTTAGCTTTTGCTCGCTATCGTCAACGCCGCGCAAAGCAGCGTCTAACGCCTCTTTCAGCTCAAACAAATCGTCTTTGCCCTGGGCCACCTGGTAGTCCAGGAGTCGAACTTCGGACAGCAGATCTTTGTTAACAATATCCGCATCTTCTTGGGACTCGTGGTTGATGATCAAAAAAATCAGCACCACCGCGCCAAAGCCGCAGGACATGACGTCCAAAAACGACAGCGAAAAGACGTTAAAGGGACGACGCTTACGGGCCATTAGGTTGGTGCTGCATCCGCGACATGAATCAATTGATATTGCCGTGCACCCACGGATAGTTCATCGCCGCAGGCCAGAGCTTGGTCAGGGTTGGGGGGTGAGCCATTAACCAATGCTTCGGCAGCGTCTGGAAGATGTAACCAGTTGCCGCGCTGGTTGTAGCCAATTTGGGTCAATAGCTTGGTAAGAGGGGTTGCGGTGTGTCGGTGCAGGCCGTGAGTTGGTGCCACGTCCGGGGCGCTGCTTGGCGGGTTGGCTTGCCCCTGGCCAAGGTAAGATGCGGATGTGACGTAAACCACGCCATCCCCAGGTATGAGCTCTCCGGCGGCCTGGAGCGCTAGATAACCCTCTGGGATAGCCAGCGGCGAAAGGGTGACCACATCGCGCCCAGCGAGCAAATCTAAGATGCCGGGTAGTTCGGCGCAGCGTGAGGTTACGGCTACCTGGGCGCCATCAGGTAATCTTTTGGTCAGAGCGGCGGCGCGTTGCTTGGTCTTTTCTGCCAACACCCGACGGTTGATCGTCACCCGCCGATTGTTGTCCTCTTGATCAATGTTAATGGTTAGCTCTGCGGGTCGATCAGCCTGGCCAAGCCAGCCCAAAATTTGATTGTGCAACTGCTGTTCCGAGCTTGCGGCATGCAGCGGGTCAAAGCGGGTTGCCTTGACAAACTGGTCAGCAGCTACGTTAGCCCAACCATCCATAAGGTTCGCCAGCCCAGCGCCGTTAACAATTTCGACAGCGGTTCTATCTAACCGCCCGTCAGCATAGCTAAAGCCGGTTAGCACCAACTGATGTAAAGCGACATCGATCACCCAAACCTCAGGTGCTTGGAGAGGCGCTTGCACAATCCCAAGCAAGGCCGCATCGCAAAACTGTGCCACCGGCAGGCTGGCTTGCTTGGCGATACCCAGCAAAACGCCCAATTGCTCGTTGGATAGGTTGGAAGGGACCGCCACGGTAAGTGCTTCTGGGGCTGCCTGGGTTTGTAGCGACTGCAACTGCGAAAAGGCGAGGTCTGCGTAGTTGCGAGCGTTGCCAATGTCGCGAGGTAAGGGCTCGGTGCTCAGACGGCTTAGGTAAAGATTATTGGATTGCTGCGGATGTAGCTTCGCTTGCTCCCAGGCAACGTTGCCATATTGCCAGTTGTTGTCGAGCCACAAGCCGACAGCGGGCTGCTGATAACGTGCTCGCAACCCTTCGTACAAAGAGAGCTGCGCATCATTCAAATCAAGTAACCAAGGCATCAGTCACGAACCTGCAGGTGTTGGACCAGGCGTTGCTCTGCATAGTGCTGGCTATCTAGGACCAAGCGTTCTTGGATGAGCTGCAGTTGGTGCATCAGAAACATGATTAGGATGCTGATCACCAAGGCGATAAAGGTGGAGTTAAACGCAACACCCAGGGCGGCAGTCACACCAGCAATGTCACCTTCAACGGCTTTGTATGCTTGTCCTAAGGCTTCTCCAATGCCACGCACCGTGCCGATGAAGCCGATGCTGGGTATGGCCCAAGCGATGTAACGGACCATGGCCAGCTCGCTGTCCAGCCGGTCTGACTCGGATTCACAGACAGAGCGTACGGTGTTGGCCACATCTTGGACATTGCGGGTTGCTGCAAAGCGTTGCAAAGCGGTAAGCAATACACGAGGCAGCAAGTAGCCCTGGGTCTCTTCGGGCAGGGCCTGGATCGGTCTAGTGTATTCTCGCGCGTCTTCTGGCAGCACACTCATGCCTTGACTAATCTCCACAATTTCTTGCTGCAACAGTGCGCGTTCGCGCAGTGCTAGCCGGCCTTTGAACGCCATGATGGCAATGGCCCAGAACATCAAGATGAAACAGCTTTCTTGCTCGTAGTCTTTAAGCACAACGTAGATGGATCGCGTTTGCACAAAGGACTGTCCTTGTGCGGACTGCTCAGCCTGGGTGGTTAAAATGGCATCGGCGTTAGGCCGAATGACGGTCAGGTAGACTAGATGTACCAAAATAATGGCAAGCACCAGGGCGCCGAGCTGATAGATGAACTCAAACGGTAATTGCTTTTTCATGTTCTGCTCGCACTCGTTGGGTCATTGAATTGTTTTGTTGGCGGTTGGTTCACGGCTCAGATATCCACGGGAAACGATACGGCAAAGTCTTCGGAAATCTCTTCTGAGGGAATAAAGCTCTTGTCTTCTTCTTTACCTTCTTCTTTGTCTTTTGAGCCTGTCTTTGCTTGCTCTTTGGGTTTGGCTTTTGCTTCTGCCGTTTGAGAAGCGGTTGCCTTCGAGTTAGGCGCGGTTTCGGCTGTACTAGTTTCTCTTATCTCGCCGTCCGCGGGTTGCGCAAGCAGTGGCCGCGTTCCTAGTAGGGTTGCCACGACCAGCAGTGCAATGGTGACGCTAGCTTTTACCATTACTTGCTCTCCGCATAGCGTGCTATTCGAAAGCCAAGATCTTGGCGGCTATCGCTGCCGTAATCTCGAAACATAATGCGCAAGTCGGTAATCGAGCCGTGCATCCAGCTGGACCCTTTGATCACGTGGTACTCGCCGGTGCTTGGTCCTATGGGGTTGACCACTTTGTCTGCTGATGGAATTTCGTAGTAGTCGGTCATCCATTCGCTAACGTTGCCACCCATGTCATACAGACCATCGTTGTTAGCAGCAAAGGTACCTACGGGTGCGGCCGCGATGTGGTTGTCGTTGTAGCCAAAGATAATGCGTCCAACCGCATGGGCTGCTGAGCGATCGGCGTAGTTGCCGTGTCGGTCCGGCGGTGGCAAGCGTGAGCCCCAGGGAAATCGCAGTGGGGTCCCTTCAGCATCTTTTTGTTGCGCCCCAAATGTCCATTCGGCTTCGGTTGGTAGGCGGTAGCCGATTGACTGGGTGTTCCAGCCTTTGAGGGCTCCTAGCTCAAACTGATAGAAGGGGGGAAGTCCTTCTTGCTTCGACAGCCAGTTGCAGTACATGGCAGCATCAGTCCAGGTGACCCCAGCAACCGGCAAGTCGGGTTTGCCAAGCTCTTGGCCTTCAAATTCACCTGCATCATGGTTGGCCGTAAAGGCTTGGAACTGGGCATTGGTCACCTCGTGGGTCCCCAGATAGTACAAACGGTCCAACTGGACCTCTCGTAGTACTTCGTTAGCTCTGCGGCCTGGCTCGCGCCTTGAGGCGCCTAGCTTGAAGGTGCCGTTGGGCTTCATAAGCACCAAGGTCTGCCCGGATTTAGTGGCGACCTGGGGTTGTAGCGCCGCGATCCGAGCATCGGCGATGGTGAGCAGCTTTACTTTTAATGCTTGTTTTAGCACAGATTTTGGGGTCAGGGATTTGGTGTAACCCGCATACCCGGGCAGCTTGACCTCAATTTTGTGCGCACGACTAG
>CALHVX010000059.1 GCA_938036875.1 uncultured Pseudomonadales bacterium | reverse complement strand
TGCCCGTTTGCAGTGGCTCCAGCATTTGCTTACACAAGGATACGAACGTGTTGTTTGGCTGGACGCGGATGTGCTTATTTTTGCTCCGGATGCGCTGCAGCTGCCAGAGCAAAGCTTTGCCGTAGGCCGAGAGACTTGGGTACAGGCGGGCCCTAAAGGGCCTGTAGTGCATCGCAAGGTACACAACGCTTTTTTGCAAGCTGCCGCCGGTGATAGCGCGTTACCCTTTTACTTGCAAAGCGCACAACATCTCGTGTTGGAGAACACTGGTGGTATGCCCGATCAATTTGTCGGTCCTAAGCTGTTAACCGCGCTGCACAACGTGGTGCAATTTCCGGTGTGCGAGCTGGTCAACATGCTCCCACCATGCGTTGCGCTAGACCGCTTGGATAAGGGTGGCCCTTACCTCACCCGGTACCATCAGGCTTATACCCAAGCCCCGGCAGCCTTAAATCTGTGTAGTTCCGCCGTTGCCAGCGGTGAGCTGAGTGAGGTGCAAATGAATCGCTTGGTAAGCCTGCTATTAGAAACGCAAAGCTTGTAAGCTAGCGGTGGGGATATTTGATTCAGTCTTAAACATTTGAGAGGGGAGTTACATGCAGTCATTCAAAGGTAAGTTGGCCGTAGTCACCGGTGGTGGAACCGGCATGGGCCGTGAGCTTGTACGCAAGCTATGCGCAGCGGGTGCAGATGTGGCGATGTGTGATGTGTCCGCCGAGAACATGGCAGAAACCGAAGCTTTGTGTGCAAAAGATAACCCGCACAAGGCTAAGGTCAGTAGCCATCTGTGCGACGTTGCAGATCGTGCGTCCATGGAAGCCTTTCGCGACGCCACCTTAGCCGCGCATAAACGCGACCACGTAAACTTGCTGTTTAACAATGCGGGCATCGGTGGTGGCGGCAGTTTTATCAACGATACAGAAGAAGAGTGGCAACGCTGCTTCACCGTTTGCTGGGATGGTGTGTACAACGGCGCTCGGGCCTTTATGCCACTGTTGGTCGCTAGCAGTGAAGGCCATATCATTAACACCAGTAGCGTCAACGGTTTTTGGGCAAGCTTAGGTAACGGGGTTGCGCACACGTCTTATAGCGCCGCTAAGTTTGCCGTCAAAGGCTTCACCGAAGCCTTGATCAACGATTGCCGGTTAAACGCACCGCATGTTGGTGTGTCGCTAGTGATGCCCGGACACATAGGCACATCTATCGCCCTGAACAGCGGCAAAATTTTAGGTCGCGGAACCGCATTGGAGCTGTCGGCCGAAGATGTGCAGGCTGCGCGCGAGATGATGTTAGAGCGTGGTTTGCCTGTTGGTAACGTGCCGGATGATCATATCCGTGCAGCGATACATCAGCGTGCGGTGGATTTTCGTGACAAAGCGCCCACCAGTGCCGGTCAGGCAGCCGACATTATTTTAAATGGAGTGCTGGAGAATCGTTGGCGCATCTTGGTTGGTGAAGATGCGCACGAGCTAGACCGTTTGGTGCGTAGCGATCCAGAGCAAGCGTACGAACAAAGCTTGGTGGAGAAGATGTACGCAGCCGGACACTTTGGTGAATTGGTGAATACGGTCGGCAGCGAAGAGGCAAACCTATGAAGCTCTATACAGGGGATTTAAGTCCTTACTCCGCCAAAGTGCGCATGCAAATCTACGCCATGGAGCTCACCGATATTGAGTTTGAGTTACCCACATCGTTTTATCTTGGCAAGCTTGCTGAAATTTCACCCATTGGTCGAATACCAGTGTTGGAAGTGGAAGATGGCATCATTCCTGAATCTGAGGTTATTGCTGAGTATCTGGATGACTTGCATCCCACTCGCTCCTTGGCAGGCACCACGCCACGTGAACGTGCGGAGGTGCGCTTGATCTCGCGCATTGCAGACATTTACCTGATGAACAACATCTTCATGGTGTTGCCGCAGATAAATCGTGAAACTCGGGTTGATGCGGTGCGCGATCTATTGATCGGCCAAGTGCAACGCGGCATGGGTGCGCTAGAGCGCCACATTGGGCGCAGTGGGTTTGCCGTGGGCGAGCGGCTCACGCGAGCAGATTGCACTTTGGTGCCTGCATTGTGGTTGTGTCAAAACACGGTGCCACGGTTAGACGTTGCCAACCCTATCGAGGGAACGACGCATGTGGCCGCTTACTGGGAGTTTATCCAAGGCAATGAGTTAGCAGCCAAGGTGTTAGATGAGATGGATAAAGGTATGCAGGCTCGGCTTGATGGCACCGAGATGAAGATGATCAAAGCGGCGCGTGCCGCTTTGAAAACTTAGCGCCAATGCTCCAACGGCCTCTGGCTAGCGTTTTTGCAATCCAAACAAACCGGGTAGCTCATCGTCAGTGGCTGTCAGGAGCTTGTCCAGCCAGGCGTGGAAATTCTGACCACCGCCTTCATTGCGACCAAACATGACGTGAGTATTGGCGCCGGTCTTCATGGCCTTTTGTTGCTTCAAACCGGTGGCGTAGTCTTCGTCTCGCACCACGTGCTCTAGAAACAAGAATTGCTCATGTGCGGCCTTGGCCTGCTCTTCGTTCGGTTCGTTTTGCATGAGGTAATTTTGCACGGTAAAGGATTCACCCGGTGCATCCCCTGGGAACAGCTGGGAGATCATGACGCTGCGTCCGCCACCGTCAAAGCCGGCAATGGAGATGTGCGGGAAGATGGTCCAAACGCCGCTCATCATGGTGTCGACGTCCCAAGTTTCTTCCGGCTCGTTCTCGGTTTCTAGTAAACGCGGGTCCGGTGAAGAGGCACGTTGATGTGGTCCCCAAGCGTTGTACAGTGCTCGGTTCGGCATCTGCGAGCCAAAGGTATCTTTGTGCAGTATGGGCAGATGGTACAAGTCTAGATAGCCATCGTAGGCAATCTTCCAGTTCGGGCCAGCCACGGTTCGCGACTCGAAGAAGTGCCAGTCTTTGAAACCAAAGTGCTCTAGCATGGCATCGTAACCAGACAAGAACAGATCGGTATCTAAGGTTGAGTTGGGGTCTAGGGTGACCCAGATTAGCCCCGCGCGTTCAACAGCCGGCAGTTTGGTGAGCCCGTTGCAGCTCATATCAAACTCACCGAAGTCTTCTTTTGCCAAAACGCCGATGAGATCGCCGTCAGTGTTGTAGGTCCAAGCATGGTACGGGCAGGTGAAGCGGTGGGTGTTGCCGCGACCTTCTTCCATGATTTGTGCACCGCGATGGCTGCAGCTATTGATGAAGGCCTGCACCTCCCCGTCTTTGTTGCGATTGATCAGCACCGGGACGCCAACGGCTTCCATGGCTTTGTAGTCACCTGGGTTTTTCAGCTCAGCCGTCATGGCCAACATAAGCGGTAGGCGTTTGAACACTTGGCGAATCTCAAGCTGCCAGCGTTCCGGGTCGTAGTAGTGTTCAACCGGAATTCTGCCGACGCTGGGCGCTTGGTCAATGGTTCCTGCTTTGGTGTGGACCAAGTTATGTTTTGCCATTTCGATCAGTTCAGCTTTAGACATGTTGGGACTCCAATTTCAGACCAGGCTCTAGTTTCGAGTTCTAGTTTAGTGGCTAGGGTTGTTATTGGCTACCGGCTCTGGCGAGGCTGGTGGGTCACCGCAGGGGCCAGATTGGTGAGCTGTCATTTTAGGCAAATTGTTTTCGGTGACAAAGAGGTTGGTGGCAACCATCACGCTGCTGCCAACCTGCTCATAGCAAATCACCATGACGGCCTGGCCATTGGTATTTGGCACGGCCATGGCCTGGGCCTCGTACATCTGCACCTGCCCCTGGTTTTGGTTGGTCAAAATGTTGTCCCAGCTGGAAAGCACCGCCTCACGACCGATCAGGGCAGGCCAACCTGGGTGGAGGCACAGCAACGCCTCGCTATTGGACCAGACCTGACGCATGGCATCCGGGTCTTTGAGGTTAAAAGCCAGGTAGAAGGCTTCGTTGGCAAATAGGGCTTCATTGGGATGCATTTGCTTAACATACCGCAAATGTATGGATGGTTGGGTTGTGAGACTATCCATACAGCGCTTTTTTCAAATTTAGGAGAAAACCATGGCCAAGCTTCGTTTCGGGGCCTTTATTGCCCCCCATCACCCCATTGGTGAGAGTCCTCGACTCCAGTTTCAGCGGGACCTAGAGCTGGTTGAGATGCTCGATAAGCTGGGTTACGACGAATTTTGGTGTGGTGAGCACCATTCCACCGGTTGGGAGGTCATTGCCAGCCCGGAGATGTTCTTGGCCGCAGCCGGCCAGCGTACGCACAACATCAAGCTAGGAACCGGTGTGGTCAGCTTGCCTTATCACCACCCCTTTAACGTCGCTCAGCGCATGGTGCAACTGGATCATATGACCGGTGGGCGCGCCATTTTTGGCTCGGGACCCGGTGCGTTGCCGTCAGACGCTTACGTGCTTGGCATCGACCCCATGGTGCAACGTGACCAGCAAGATGAAGCCATAGGTGTCATCAAGCGCTTGCTGCGTGGTGAGGAACGCTTCAGCCACAAAAGCGATTGGTTTGAACTCAACGATGTAAAGCTGCAATTGTTGCCGCTGCAAGATGAGCTGCCCTTTGCTGTTGCCAGCATGGTGAGCCCCAGCGGCATGACCTTGGCGGGTAAACATGGCACCGGTGTTTTATCCATCGGCTCAATGTCTACCGCTGGATTAGATGCGCTGCCGACCCAGTGGCAGTTTGCTGAGGACGCGGCCGCCCAACATGGCAACCAAGTTAATCGCGCTGACTGGCGCATCGTGATGAGTTGGCACATTGCAGAAACAAAAAAAGAGGCGCAAAAGCAGGCTAGAGATGGCCTGTATCGGTGGCACAACGAATATACGGTTGGTACTTTGATGCGACCTGGTGCGGAGCCCTTCAAGAGTCCGAAGCAGGCGGTTAAAGAAATGAGCAACGCCGCGGGTGCGAGTGTGATTGGTACGCCGGACGATCTCATTGCAGCCATACGCGACATGATAAACCTAACCGGTGGCTTTGGTACGGTTGTGGGCTTTGCACACGATTGGGCGAATCCAGAAAATACCAAGCGTAGTTGGGACATGGTGGCCCGTTACGTGATGCCGGAGGTTAACGGCATGTTGGATGCTTACCGTGAATCTCAGCAGCACGTGATCAACAACCGTGACTCCTTTGACCGTGCGGGAGAGGCGGTAACAGCGAAGATCATGGGGAATGAAAAGGCGGTGCGAGCAATGCAGGCTGGTCAAGCAGCTCAAGAGCAGGGGCAGGGTGGGCAGGCAGCGATCCCGTCGCACCACGCACCCGACCTAAAAGATGTGTCTAACTAGGGCTCTAGTTGCTTAAGCCGTGTCGCTGTAGGTGCTCGATGATGCAGGCTAGAGGCTTAAAGTAGCCAGAGTTGGCACCGTTTGCGCGTTCGTAGCTGCCTTGGGCCATCCCCAGGAGTTGGTGTGTTTGCGCATCCCACACCGCGGTGCCCGAGGTGCCTGGTTGGAAAGGCTGGGTGACTTCTACAACCAGTCCACGCTGACATGCGGTGCTGGCGGGCCGTGTTGCGGGTGCGGCTTCGCGCTTGGTCAGGCTTAACACTTCTGCTTGCTGCCAGCCTTGTGGCGCTTTGCCCTTGCCCAACCATTCCACCCTTTGCTGCAAGCCAATGTTGGATGCGTCTGGAATCAGCAAACGATTGCACCAGGTGGCGCAGAGAATTTGTGGGATGCGAATCACCGCAAGATCGTTGGTTGCATCGATGGCAATGGCTTCTACTGGCACATTGGCTAGATAGCTTTGCGTGTTGTAGTGGGTTACCCGATAACCGGGGTCTAGATTGTGGTTAACAGTAAAAAACAAGTTACCGAGAACAAAACCGACTCCGGTGTTTACTAGCGTTCGACCATTACGGAAGGTTGTTTTGGTCTGTATCTGCTTGAGTTGATCTGCGCGAGCACCGTTGGCCGTGGCTGAACCGCTTACCGCATGAGCATTTGTGGCCATCAGCAGCACTAAGGCTAGTGATGCGGTCTTAGCGGCAGAAAATACTGCCGTTGTGTAGGTTCCGCTAAGCCATGGGGCTTGCAAGCGGATTAGCTCGCTTGCCGGGGTATGAGTTTTAGCAGCGCCATATAAGGGCGTTTATCCCGATCTTCTAGAGCGCTTTGCCAAAAAGGATATTTGCCTGCGAGCACCATAAAGGCTCGATCGAACTCGGTGGGGTCGGTGATGTTGTGAATCTCGAGCTCGTAGAGTTTGCCAGCCACCCGTAGGCGCACCTGCGGATTGTCGACCACCACTTTGTTCCAGAATTTGGTGCCAGGAAAGGCACCTGGTGCGTTGTAGATAGAAGGCAGGTATAGGTTAGCGCCATCTGTTGCAAGCACCGTGGTGACAGAAAAAGGAATGCCGTACCAAGGGTAGGTTTCGAGATGCACCTCTTGGGTTGCGTCGGTAAACGACCAAGTGGATGGCAATGCGACTAGCTCACCATCCAAGCGTGTACCCGGGCGGCGATCTTGTGGCTCGAGCCCAACAGTGGCGAGCAAGATGCCGGTAACAACAACTAGAGTAAGAAAACCCAAGAGCAGCTTAAGCATTGGCGATCACGCTTAAGCCGGTAGGTGACAATATTTCTATCCAATAACCATCTGGGTCTTTGATGAAGGCTAATCCTTTCATGTTGCCATCGTCGGGTCGCTTGACGTAGTCAACGCCCAACGTATCAAAGCGTTCGCAGGCTGCATAAACGTCGGGTACCGAGATGCCAATATGACCGAAGCCGCGGGGATCGCTGTTGCCATCGTGGTGGCTCATGTCGGGATCATCTTCCGTGCCCCAGTTGTGGGTTAGCTCGAGCAACGCCTTGCGGCTGAATACCCATTTGGCTCGTTCAACTGGATCCGTTGGCATCTCGCCATCTTGCGCATCTGGATAGCCGAGAAAAAATAACGAAAATTTCATTGGCGCAAAATCTAGCTGCTGTAACAAGGTCATCCCTAGCACGTCTTGATAAAAAGGAATGGAGGCTTTGGGGTCTTTGATGCGCAGCATGGTTTGGTTGAGAACAAACCCGGCTGTCGCTGCGGAAGCAGTTGAAGAAGGGTTGTTCGAATTGCCGGTTTGGGTTGATGCCATGCTGGCTCCGTGGCTAGTTTATAAAGTCAGTTTTCTCAATCAGTCTAACCAATGCGAACCAGTTCTCGCCAGGTTAGGTTGTGCTCGTGCAAGTGCGCTCGCAGGTCGATAGCAATCTTCAGCCCAATGAGTAGCAGCAACAAAGGAATGGGTGACCCAAGCGCTTGAATGCCTAACCCACCGAAGATAATGACAACGTGCATGATCACAATCCGTTTGTAAGGCTCTATCATGAGTTGGTCAACTTCTGTCGCTTTACGTTCCCCACCAAACCACCAATTGCTCAGAAACGAAAAACCGTGGCTTACAAACATCGCGCCAAAGCCCCAGAGCCAATAGGTTGGGGAGATGGCCAAGATGTAGTGTGCGGCCTCCCAAATCAGTTGGACAAAGGCAAAGGGGCCAAACCAGGTTGAATCTGGTATAGCCACCGTTTGAGTTTGCAAATCAAACATTTCAATGAGGAAAAGGCCGTGGCCGGCGCAAAAACCGCCGTAGTGAGCAAGGAAGAAGACAGACATGAACAGCGCCTTGCCAGCTGCCGGGGCAACGGCTTTGCTCAGTATTTTGAGTAGATTGTAAAAGCCAACGATGAGATTTTCGGTCCAATAAAAAATGACCACTGAGGTCACATCCCAGCCCCAGGCTAACACCCCAACTAAGGGCAGCAAGTTGGCGGCAATCAAAAATATCGGGCTAAGCGCGGTTTTCATCCCGGCTGTGGTGTTATTTAGCATCGGGTGCTCGCGCTAGATTGGTGAGCCGGTGGGAAATTTGGGGTCACGTTTTTCTTTTAGTGCATCCAGGCCTTCGCGTGCTTCGGGCCCCGTGAAACCCAGCATCTCAAGGGCTGTGCTGGCATCAAAGGTTGGACCGGCCATACGTAGCCAGTTGTTGAGCGAATATTTGGTCCAACGAATGGCACTTTGTGCCCCCCCTTGGAGCTTGGCGGCAACCGCTAGGGCGCGCTCTTGCAGCTGCGCATCTTCCACGCACAAAGAGACCAAGCCAATGCGTTCGGCTTCTTCCCCCGACAGTTGGTCACAAGTCAGCAAATAGTATTTAGCTTTGGCCATGCCGCAAAGCAAGGGCCAGATGATGGCAGCATGGTCTCCAGCAGCAACTCCTAAGCGAGTGTGTCCGTCGGTGATGTTGACCGATTTGCCGACAATGCTGATATCGCAAAGCAGCCCAGCCACCAAACCGGCACCCACGGCTGGTCCATTGATAGCGGCAATGGTTGGTTTGCCGCAATTGATGACGTTGTAGACCAAGTCCTTGGCCTCTTTCCAGGTTCTGGCGCGGGTATCAAAGTCGTCGATAATGCCCTCGATCATCTCAAAGTCACCGCCGGCAGAAAACGCCTTGCCAGCACCGGTTAGGATCACACAATCGATATCTGGGTCTTCATCAATTTCGCGCCAAACGTAGGTGATCTCTTTGTGACCAATGGCGTCCAGCGCGTTGTAGCGCTCGGGGCGATTGAAGGTCACTCGCAGCACCCGATCCATGGGGTAGTCGAAGCTGAGCCGTTCGTAGCCTGTATATCTAGTCATGTTGCCCCCTAGTGGTATGCTGCTGTTTTGCCTATGGTCAGCTCTATAATGCCAGAATCGAAGCGACAACCGCTGCACTTATCGCCACGCGAGATGCTAGAGCGACTGATCGGCATACCCACAGTGTCACGGGATTCCAACCTGCCCTTGGTTGAGTTTGTTGCCGAGTACCTGGCCAGCCATGGGGTCAAAGCAACCCTGGTGCCTAACGCTGATGGCTCCAAAGCAAACCTATACGCCAGCGTTGGGCCGAATCGCGCTGGCGGTGTGGTGTTGTCAGGGCACACCGATGTGGTGCCCATAGATGACCAAGCCTGGGTCACCGATCCGTTTAGTGTGGTCGAGAAAGAGGGCAAGCTGTTTGGTCGTGGTACCTGCGATATGAAAGCTTTTTCAGCGATTGGTCTGGCCTTAGTGCCGCACATGGATCGCTTGCAATACCCCATTCACTTTGCGCTGTCTTACGATGAAGAGATCGGTTGCCTTGGTGCGCCGGCGATGATCAAAGAGATGGCGACACAAATACCGAAACCCCGAGCAGTGATAGTCGGCGAGCCAACCGAGATGAAGGTGGTGACCTCACACAAAGGCATCTTGCATTTTGATACCAAAATTACCGGTCACGAAGCCCACTCCAGCTTGCAACATATTGGCGTGTCGGCGGTGATGGTCGCAGCAAAGCTGATCAATTGGTTAGGTGCTCGGCAGCAGGCCAACGCGGCGTCTGCGGCGGCGGATAGCCCCTTTGAACCGGCCTACACCACCGTGCACTGCGGCATGATTCGCGGCGGCACAGCGGCCAACATAACGGCCGGACACTGCGAGTTTGTGACCGACATACGAGCTTTGCCGGGCGAAGACCCGAACGACACGCTGCAAGCGTATCGCGACTACGTGGCACAAGAAATTCAGCCCGCTATGCAGGCCGTGAACAGCGCAACCAAAATTGAGATCGAGCTTTGTGCCGATGTTCCCAGCTTCTATGCACCGGATGAATGTCCAGCGGTACGTTTAGCGAAACAGCTGACGGGTCAGAATGAATCCGTCGCCCAGCCTTACGCGGCTGAGGCGGGGCAATTTATTGATGGCGGTTTTGCCGTTGCTATGTGCGGTCCTGGCAGTATCTCCCAAGCACATCAACCCAACGAGTTTATTAGCTTGGATCAATTTGCCCAGGGTGAGCAATTTTTGCGCCGGCTGATTGATTTGCTTTCCCAGGAATAGGGGTATTAACCCCCTTGTTCTTTGCGCCTTCGCTACTTATCAACCTGGGTTGTAACCATCACTTGATGTTGTAGCCACTGCCCGGTGGTTGCTTGGAAGGGTATATCCAGTTGGCACTGAGGTAGGCTTTCGCTGCTACCTTTGAAAACTTGTAGAGCCTGAATAACGAGCTCCACTGAGCCATCGGCTGCTAGGGTGATCGGCGTTAAACGCTGGGGAGTAAAGCGCCAACGATCGTCGGCTGAGCTGCAACTAGGAAATATCTGTACTTCGCGCCGACTGGTATTGGTCAGCGGAATCCGTATCTGGTAGCTGGGGAGATCACCCCCCGCGTGAGTGGGGACTAGTGTGACTTGGCTTGGTGCCAGTTTTTTGGTCAACGCAAAGAGATCGTAATTGTCCCAAGGACTAAATTGCTCGGCATCTACAATAGCGTTTGCTTTTACCACCGCCACACGAGCT
>CALHVX010000058.1 GCA_938036875.1 uncultured Pseudomonadales bacterium | reverse complement strand
GCCCAGATCGTACATCTCTTTGGTAAAGGCCCCTTGCACAGCCCAACCGGCCAGCCGCAAGTTGGACGGGCGATCTTCCTGCAACTGCCCAAACATCCGCCGAAAGGCTTCGGTCCAGCCATCGCTAACCAAGTCTTCCTTCACCGGTGCGCCCGTCATCAGCGATTCGAAGTTGTGCCGACGTTCGTGCTGCCAACCGGATTTTTGCGTGCTGATCCAACTTGGATCCGTTGGCTGGTTGTTGCGAACGCTAATGGAAGAAGGCGTTCGTTGAAACACGTGGAGCGATTTGGCGCTGGCGCCCAAGTGTGGAACGCATTGTACAGCGGTGGCACCGGTCCCAATGATGGCGATACGCTTGTCGGCCAAGTTAGTCAGGTTGCCGTGGGCATCACCACCTGTGTATTCGTAGTCCCAGCGACTAGTGTGAAAGGTATGACCTTTGTATTTGTCGATGCCCTTGATGCCGGGGAGCTTAGGGCGGTTGAGCGGGCCGTTGGAATGCACAACATATCTCGCTTTGAGCGAATCTTGTCGATTGGTGGCGACCGTCCAGCGGCGAGCATCTTCGTCCCAGTCTGTGGATACCACCTCGGTTTGCATTAGGGCGCTATCTTGCAGGGCAAATTTTTCCGCCAGCACTCGGCAGTACTCAAGTGTCTCGGGGGCGTCCGTATATTTTTGCTTGGGGACAAACCCGGTCTCCTCCAGCATGGGGAGGTAAACGTAGGATTCAATGTCGCAAGACGCACCAGGGTAGCGGTTCCAATACCAGGTGCCACCAAAGTTGCCGCCTTTTTCGATGATCTTAATGTCGGTGATGCCGGCTTCTTTCAATCGTGCTGCCGCCAACATGCCGCCGAAGCCGCCGCCGATAACAACGACTTCCACTTCTTCCTCTACGGGATCTCGCTCAAATCCGGGGGCGACATAAGGGTCATCCACGTAGTGCGAGAAGTCGCCAACCACTTCGAGATACTGGTCATTGCCGTCGGCCCTGACGCGCTTGTCCCGCTCTTGACGGTACTTATCCCGCAGTGCATCGGGGTCAAAGTCGTAGGTGTCTTGAACAGTATTCTCGGCCATCGTGGGGTTCCTCGGTTTTTTACCTTCGTTTATCTATAGGCCCTGAGAACTTCTCGATTTTCGCTGCTGCTGGGACTCGTCAGAGATGACCTAAAAAGACAACCTGTTAGTCGATTGTATTGGGATTAATAGTCTCAATACAATAAGAAATTCCCATGCTTTGAGAGTGCTTCTTCTGTGGTTGCAACCGATTCTTCTTTATCACCACCCTGAATTTAGAAGCCACGCCCTACACCTATATTCAACCCACTAATCTTCGATCGACAGTTCGTCAACGGTCTGGTTCGTATTGGCAAAGGTATCCCAATCAGCTTTCACGAAGGTTCCTAACTCTACCGCGTCATGAAATTCAGACTGACTGATCACCGCATCGTTTATGTCTTCATAAACCGTAATGCCGCTTGCGCCAGTAATTCTAACCGACAAAATGTCCACCGTGCCGTTAGCCGCATCTTCTGCCGTTACCGGTCCATGTAGCCGCGCTCGGTCTTCGGGGTCTTCGCGCTCCACGCGTGTGGCCACCACTTGGGCGCCATCTAGGTAACCGCGAACCTCCAGCTCATCCCCAATGCCAATATCGGCTAGGGTAAATGGGTCAACGTTGGCAGAGCTGTTATCTTCAAAGCGGGTCAGAGCCCTAACTTGAAACTCAACACCCAGTAGTGCTACGCGTTCCGCGCCTAGATCGATGGACTCCACGTTGCCTTCCGCGCGGATGGCGTTGGTTGGTTGGATAGTAATTTTGGCCGCTTGCAGTGTACCGTTGGCATCAAACGAGCCTTCGAC
Source organism: uncultured Pseudomonadales bacterium (assembly GCA_938036875.1). Taxonomy (GTDB): domain Bacteria; phylum Pseudomonadota; class Gammaproteobacteria; order Pseudomonadales; family Azotimanducaceae; genus CALHVX01. The sequence goes on along the minus strand of CALHVX010000058.1, from coordinate 13,401 downwards.
TTGTACTTTGACATTAAGCGCCAAACTTGACGCGCTGCCGTTCACAAAAGTGGTGGATGCGGTTGTGCCAACCGGCGCTGTCTGCACTTCAAAATCTGTTGCTGACCCAAAGCGATTGATAAAGCCTTCTATACGGGCTGGCACATTATCCCCAACCGTCAATACAGGTAGCAATTCCACTTTGGAAGCGGATAGCTGATCAGGTGCCGTAAATGACCCAGGTGCACCTTTCACTTCAACCACATCGTTGTCGGCAATAGGACCGTTGAAATCATCTAGCGTTGCAGAGCTGTAGTCTACAGTGAGCCCGTTGATAGCAAAGTTCGTGGCCGTGGTGTTGCTAGCGCGACCGGTGACCTTGTATTCCGCCAGGGATGCTTTCAACTCGATGTAGCTGGCTTGTATGTCGCCGTTCGACGTTAAGGTGCCGCTCACCTCCAACAGATCGGATACCGCGATATCGACTAGGTTGACGTTGGACAACGTGGTGGTGGCATCACTAAGTACCCTTTGTCCAAGCACAACAAACTGCGCGGCGCTTTGTTCTGCGTCAATGACGCTAACCGAGGTTACCGGACCTTTCACATTTGATCGATAGTGAACGCTTGTCGCAGTGGTACCGCTGCTATCCGATAGAACCAGCACTTGTTGACCTTGACGTAGGTCAGACTGCGAACCAGAAGCACCTTCCACAACAAAATCAGCGCTATCCGTGTTTACTGTTACGTCGTTCAAGACCACGCTACCAAAGGCTTGGATATCGCCAAAGTCGATGGATGCACCCGTGCCCCCGGAAGCAACGTCTAGCTCCACACCTTGTAGGCTGCTACCGAATTCTGCCGCTGCGCCGCCGGGTACCAAACCGCCCGTGACAACAGTACCAGTAGCGCCGCCTCCAGAGCCGCCGCCCGAATTGCCACCGCCAGAGTTGCCGCCGCCGGACCCGCCGGGTGCAGCTTGCGGAGCAACAGCGCTAGAGCTTCCGCCACCCCCACCGCCGCAACTGGCTAAGCTTAGAATCGATAGGACCAATAGGGTTTGTTTAGTTTTCTTTATCATGGGAGGCCTCGCCGTCTTGGTCTTCGTTTGGTCGAAGACGATTGATTTGATACACGCCAACTCCGGCAAAATAACGCTTGCCTTCGGCGGATGGCTCACCGCCGTTGTCGTGTTCGATAAGCCAACGTCGAATTTCGTCGATGGCGTTTAGAGATACGCGTTTGGAAAAGTCGTTGAATGCCTGCAGGTGTTCTTCCGGTAGGTTGTCGGCCAACACTTTGTATTGCAGCAGCGGATCCGTCGCGTTTTGCAGGTTGTTATCTAGAGTTTCCATCAGCTCAGCGGTATCCACGCCGTAAATGTCCACCAAGGATCCCTGGTCTTTGCCAGGCACATAACCGCGCTTAGACATTCGCAGCTTACCGTCGTCTTCCACTACCGCTCCAACACGGACCAGCTCCGTTTTCACAGGTGTGGGATACATATCGCCGCTGTACTTCTTCACAAGATCGGTAAAATTGGGGCTTGGTCCGGAAAACGCCAAGTCCAATGGAAACCCGGCTGCCGATTGAAATTCTTTATCGGTTAACCAGCCGTCGATGACTTTGCCGCATCGTGTCCAATTCGCTTTGTCATCGTCCACCACGCCGGCGAGTTTGACTAAGCGCGATACCTCTTTGCGATTTAGGCCGGTCAGCACAGAGACATTGGCCAAAGTTTGCTTACCGCTGGCAGGTGGAAACTCTTCGAACGCCGCGTCTACGAATTCTTTACGGGCAATCTCCTGGAACACCACCGCAGAGATACCGTTTCTTAGCATCAGCTTTACCAACGGCCGTAGCACTCGCCGCGCTGCGCGAAGCAACTTGCTATGTAGAGAGTCTGAACTGTCTGGCATTTGCACTTAACCCTGTTGATAACCCTAGAAACAGGGTTCGTATCCGACCCCATAGTTCTATCCCCTGATCGTTTTGATTTCACATCTCTGGTGGCTGAACCGAAAAAAATGAATTCTTCGAAAAATCAGTTGATTTTCTAGGAAAAGGGATTATATTCCCTCCAATGATTTTGTAAAGGGATAAATATCCCTTTGTCTAAGGGAGTCTGCCGATGCGGCCAAACCAATGCAAGATAATTTCATATACCTCCATAAATTCTGCCTATGCGGTGGATAAGCATCCCCTCATGGGTTGGAAGCAACCGTGAGCCTGAGGAATCCACCAACGCTGAGGGTTCTGCTCTACAGCCATGACTCTTGGGGTTTGGGACATCTACGGCGTTCGCTGGCAATTGCACACGCCATTAACCGCGCGGTTCCGGGTTCCTCGCTATTGGTGGCCACGGGTTCTCCTTCCGCGACCGCCTTTCCGCTTGCTGCCGGGATTGATGTACTGAAGCTGCCAAGTGTGACTAAGGATGCGGCTGGTTGTTACCAAGCTCGCCAATTGAACGATGAATTCAATGCCGTAGTGCAACTCAGATCAGCACTTTTGATAGCCGCCTTTGAGACGTTCCAACCGAATCTACTAATCGTTGACCACCAACTGGTGGGGTTGTCTGGTGAGGTGCTGCCATTGCTGCAGGCAGCCCAGATCAGCGGCACCCATTGTGTTTTCGGTATGCGCGACGTTTTGGATTCAACTGAGGCAACCGAAGCTGCGTGGAATACTCCCGAATGCCGTTGGGCGTTCGGTGAAGGTTACGACGAAGTTTGGATTTATGGTGATGAACGGCATTTTGCTACGGCTCAATTCTATCCAACCCTTGGCGCCATGGGTAAACGCTTGCTGTATACCGGGCTGATTACCAACGGCAAGCTAGTACCCGAAGCAAGACCTTCGAACAAGCCTCACGTGCTGGTTACTGTAGGTGGGGGCGAAGATGGTGGGGAGGTGCTTATTCGGTACCTTCAAGGCTTGGTAGGCAAACCGTCGCAGTGGGACTCCACGTTGGTCACCGGGCCATTGTTGCCGAGTGACCAAAGCCGCGAAGTTTTTGCACTAGCAGCGCGTCTGCCCGATGTCCGAGTACACAACTTTCACGACAGCATCCCTGGGTTAATGCGCTCATGCGATCTAGTGCTAAGCATGGCGGGATACAACACCTGCGCGGAATTGGTTGCCGCTGAAAAGCATGCTGTTTTGGTTCCGCGCACAACACCCAGAACCGAGCAGCTCATTCGGGCGCAGTACTTTGAACGTAATGGGATTGCTAAATGTCTCATTCAGCCTAGCTCGGAACAGTTGTACCAGAAAATGGAACAACAGGTCTTTGAACAACAGGTACTTGAGCAACAGGCTAATGCCAACTTTCCACAAGTAAATGGGTTAGAAGTGGTGGCCGAGCGCTGTTGCCAAATAGCCTCCGATGTATCGCTCAGCGCACCAATCACCACCATTGCAGAGCAGCGATGATGCAACGACTGCAGCTAACGCGACAGTTAAAGTCACTATTGAGCTACGCCGGCCCCACCTTGGCTGCACAGAAGTACGTAATTATTGCAGGATTTACTGCGCTGTTGTTGGAAACCGCTTTGCGGCTGCTAGAACCCTGGCCGTTACAGTATTTGGTTGACAACATTCTGATTGCCGGTAATCAAGCCAATTTGTCGCCAAGTTTAGTCGGTGTTGGCCTCGCCTGTAGTTGTTTGTTGTTCGTTGTCTCCCTGCGCGCGCTGGCCGCCTATGCTTGGACGGTAGGCTTTGCCATTGCCGGCAATCGTGTACTTCTCGACATTCGCGGAAAAGTATTCCAACACTTACAGGTTCTATCACTTAAATTTCATAGCACCGCTCGCGTTGGTGACCTGTTGACTCGATTGATCGATGACGTGGGCATGGTGCGTGATGTTGTAGTGACAGCCGCTATGCCGCTTGTTGGTAGCATCATCTTGCTCATTGCTATGTTGGCCGTTATGTCCTGGCTGAATTGGCGCCTAACGTTGGTGGTACTGAGCGGCGCGCCGTTATTGCTATTGTTGTTCAACAGGAAGTCGAAACGCATCCACACCGCCGCTAAACAACAACGCAAGCAGGTTAGCAAGGTGGCCACTACTGCCGCCGAGTCGTTGACAAGCATTAAAGCCGTTCAAGCATTGGGGATGGAAAGAACTTCGGCGGCTCAATTCTCAACAGCCAACAATGCAGATCTAGCCAGCGGCGTTAAAGTAAAACGCCTGTCCGCTGGTATGGAGCGGTCGGTGGACGTGGTCATCGGTGTTATCACGGCGGCAACCCTGTTTGTGGGTGTTCTAGAAGTAGTGAACACGCGATTGTCTGTGGGTGAATTGCTAGTTTTTCTCGCGTACTTGAGAGCGACGGCTAAGCCGGTTCGCAATTGGGCAAAGTTTACCGCGCGGCTCAGCAAAAGCGCAGCCGGTGCAGAGCGAATACTGGAGCTACTGGAAACTGATGTGGAAGTCACTGAGGTGGCATCGCCAAAAGTGCTAGAACGTGCACAGGGCAAGATCGAGTTTGATCAGGTCGCCTTCGAACATTCCGGCAAGCAGATTCTATACGGCGTGAGTTTTGTTGTTGAGCCTGGTGATTCTGTGGCAATTGTTGGGCCGTCAGGCGCCGGGAAATCTACGTTGCTAGCGCTCATGTTACGTTTATACGATCCCAATGAGGGTACGGTTCGACTAGACGATCACGATGTTACTCAACTAAGCATTGAATCGCTGCGTCGCAGCTATGCCATAGCGCTGCAGGATGCGCTACTTTTTCATGGCACTTTTCGAGACAACCTGACTCAGGGTAAAAGCTATCCAGACCATTTGGTCGATAAGGTGGCAGATCAAACCTGCGTTACTCAAATTGTGCAAGGCTCGCAAAGTGGGTTAGATACCCAGATAGAAGAGCAAGGTGCCAACCTGTCCAACGGTCAGAAACAGCGAATCTCTTTAGCGCGGGCCATTTTGAACAACGCCCCCGTGCTGCTGGTTGACGAACCGCTTACCGGCTTGGACCCAAGTACGGCTCAAGCATTAGACAACGTGTTAACTGCCAATGCACGGTCCCGAACCTTCGTGTTCGTAACCCACGATCATGCTCAAGCCTGCCGGGCAGACCAAGTGCTTTATGTAGACCAAGGGCAAGTTGTTCCACTAGGTAAATCGACGATTGCTGACTTAGATCTGCTATGCCAGTCAACCAAGCAGGATCAGCAGCATGCGTGATGATCATTCACTGGCAGCCGTCGTTGCTCGGGATAGCTCGCTGCCTGGTCTCAGTAGTGCGTTGGACGCTGAGCTGATAGCCAGACATCTAGGCGTACAGAAGAATGCTGTCCAGCTCGACTACATTCGGTACAAGCCGCAAACCAACTGCTTGGCCCGTTTTGTGGTGCAAAACCCAGATATTCGGTATGTGTATACCAAAACGTTTGCTGAACCAAGCTTGGTCAAGCTAGAGAATGCTGCGTCTAAAACTAGCATTGGTTGCCAAGAACCGCTCAAGATACAACCAGATTGCTTGCTGTACCGATTTCCGACGGATGCCAAAATGAAGTCACTAAGCAAGCTGATACGCAACAACTCATGGCTTGCTGAACGCTTCGTGCTGTTTGATACAGCGCCAACCATGGACGTTCTGGCATACAAGCCTGAACGGCGCTGTGTCTTGAAGGTCCGTAGTGCTGAGGCTACATACGTTCTTAAGCTGTTCGCATCGCGAGGCTTCGATGACGCTTATAACGCGGCCAGATTCTCTAAAGACCTATCAGTACGGGTGCCTAAGTTACAAAAAAAGTCACGCCGTCATCGGGCACTGCTGTATGAGTACATAGAAGGGCCAACCCTGCGAGATGAGGTTGTTGCCGGACGAGGCGTGCCCGGATGTGCTGTTGCAGGAAAAGTTCTGGCTGATCTGCATAGTTCATCGGTAAACAAGGCACCATCTGTTGTTCCAGCTGCGGCCAACCATAGCTTGCTGGCCTGGTTGCTACCCGAGGCGGCACAGGATGTGCAGTTCATTGTCGCCAGCGCAAACGCCGCCATTTATAAGACGATTCGCACCCGCGTACCCCTGCATGGGGATTTTTACGATAAGCAACTCGTCCTCACTGAGGATGAGTCCGCCGTAGTGGTTGATATGGATGATTCCGGTATTGGCGATCATCGCATTGACCTAGCCACGTTCATTGCCCACTTGGAAGGCGTAGACCCTGACTCGAGCGGGCCTTGTGTAGAAGCATTCTTATCTACCTATACCGCCTACTCATCAAACTCACTGGTTGCGCTGTCTTCCTACGTTGCCCTGGCTACGTTACAGCTGGCCCATCACGGGTTTCGACGAGGACTGCCACAGTGGGCCGCCCATACCAGTGCGGCAATACAGCGCGCCAAGCACTGGTTGGAACAAGAAGGAGACCATTGGTGAACAAGACAGATAATTTAAAAATATGCTACGTGTTGAAGCGCTACCCCAGGTTTTCGGAGACATTTATTGTCAATGAAATCCTGGCCTTGGAAGCACAAGGTATGGAAATACACATCGTCGCTATTAAGCCTCCAACCGAGGGTGTGTTTCACGAAAATTTGTCGAAGGTCAAAGCGCCGGTGACCTATCTACCAGCCTTGAGTCAGAGTCCCACCAAGTTCTTCCACAACCTTACCAAAGCAACTTCATGCTACGGCCTAGTTGCGGTTGGGGAGCTATTTGATCAGGATATTGCGGACCTGGAGCACGGCTTACGGGTGGCAAAAATCGTACGCGACATCGGCGCTCAGGTTATTCACGCGCATTTTGCAACGTCCGCTGCAGCTATTGCACGCATTGCCTCGCGACTAACAGATATACCTTACACGGTAACCGCACACGCCAAAGACATTTTTCATGAAGATGTAGTGCAAACAGCTCTGCAAGCACGACTGTGTGATGCAGCCCGTGTAGTAACGGTGAGTGAATTTAACCTACGCCATCTAACAAGCCTGTTTCCTGAAGCCACGCAGAATATAAAACGAATTTACAACGGTCTGCCATTGGACGTACTTCCCGTCCGTGTTGACCGTGCGCCAGCGAATCGGGTAGTTGGGGTCGGCAGGTTAATAGAAAAAAAAGGAATGCGCTTCTTGCTACAGGCGATAGCAAAACTAGCGCAAAAGTTTCCGCAGGTGAGATGTGACATTGTTGGTGATGGCCCGCTGCGCCAATCGCTGATGGAGCAAGCCGCGTTGCTTGGTATCTCTGAGCATGTCAGGTTCCGCGGTATCCTGCCGCAACACCAGGTGCACCAACTGATGGTGCAGGCAGATGTGTTTGTTGCCCCCTGTATTGTTGCTGAGGATGGAGACCGGGACGGGCTGCCCACCGTGTTGTTGGAAGCAATGGCTATTGGTACCCCCTGTGTAGCCACACCTGTCACTGGTATCCCAGAAATCATTACCCACCGCAAGACCGGGATGTTGGTTCCAGAAGGAGACGCAGCTGCGATATTCGAAGCCTGTACGATGTTGTTCGAAGACGCGGATTTAGCTCTTACTATCGCTGGTTCGGCGGCCCACCTGATTGCACAGCAGTTTGATAGCGCTCGTAACACTGAACAACTGATTAGCGAATGGCGGTCCATCGTGAAATATTCGCGTAAGGAAGTGGCATGAAAATTCTGTCGCTAAATCAAGATAAAGGTATCGGCGTTGGAAAAGCCAAAGGTGCCACCGTTCATTTGCAAGCTATTCGAAAAGCCTTTTCTGAACTTGGGCATGATGTGATTCCGCTGGATGATCCGAATGGTTCGCAACTTCAGCAGCTAGCCACACACTCTCAATACGCATGCACGTTTGACTTAGTATACGAACGCTACGCGTTGGGAAATCAGGCAGGTTCTGAATTTGCGAAGCAATTCAGCATCCCCCACATCTTAGAGGTTAACGCACCTCTTTTTGAAGAAGTGGAAAAGTGGCGGCAAAGTGCAAGTACTAAGATTTATACCGACAAGGAAAAATCGGCGTTTATTGCCGCCAGTCATATCGTGGCGGTCTCTGCAGATACCAAGCGATATAGTTTGGAGCGCGGAGCGGTTGAACACAGGGTTACCGTTATCCCTAACGGATTTGACCCCAGCATATTCTATCCTCGTGATAAAGCTATCTGTAAAGAACAGCTGGGGATAGCGGCGGATAGTTTTGTGGTGGGCTTTCACGGCCGACTGCGACCCTGGCATCGATTCGAAAAGCTGGTGGCTGCCGTAGCGCAACTTCACCAACAAATGGTGCCGATTCACCTGTTAACTATCGGCGAGGGACGCTATCTAGAGCTCACGAACAATAAACTTCCTGCCGGTATTCACACCCACTTACCCTGGGTTGATGTGGAGCAGCTGGGTGCGATTGTCGCCGCTTACGACGTGCTGCCACTGATGTATTCACCCACCGATCCCTGTTATTTCTCGCCGTTGAAGCTTTACGAAGCAATGGCCTCTGGCGCCGTACCCGTAGTACCCAGAGCGGGCACTTTGCCTGAGGTGGTGCGGCACAATCACTCCGGCCTGGTGTATGAAAATGGGCAGCTCGCCCAAAACATCAAAGAGCTCTATCTCGATCCGACGAAGCGCTCGATTCTAAGCCGCCTTGGCGTTGCGCAGGCGCAACCTCACACCTGGCGCCGCGTGGCAGAAATCACATTGCAATCTGCTGGATTACAAGGATAAAACCATGAACTTTACCCAAGGTCTTCAGTTATTGGGTCGGTGTATCCATGACACTCACCGCGTTGATCGTGTTCAAATTGATCGCAACTACAACCTCGGCTTCAGCGTTAACGGAACCACATGGTATGAAGCGCAAGGTAGTTCGCTACAACGACGTTACGCGTTGGATGATCCCGACATTCCACTAGCCCTTTGGGCGTCCAAACAAGCAGCTCGTCGTATATTGGTCATTGCCTATCGACCAGGTAAACGACTGGTAATTCGAGATCTAGAGCGTGACCTAATTGTCAAAGGCTACGCCAAAGGTAAATCAGTTAGAGCGGCCAAACGGCATCTATTGGCTGAACAACTACTGGATGGTGTTGCTGAAATCAGCGTGCCAGCCCTAGTGAGTCATAACCCCACCCTAGATGCGATTGAGTTTGAATACCTTACGGCGGATCCGCTACGCATCATGCAGGCATCCGATTCGGAGCTAGAGCGAGTTGGCTCAACACTGGCAAACATGCAGCTCGCCAATGATGTCGAAGAAAATAGATATTTAAGACGTTGGACAATCGCAGACGAACTGGGTGTGTTGGATCAGTGGTCAGTCAAGGTGCAAAAAGTTGCTCTGGATCCACCGGAATCTTGGCATGCAGCGGTAGATCTGCTGGCTCATAAGGCTCCTATTGAGGGCGGGTTGGTACTAGCACACCGCGACTTACACGACGGTCAGTGGCTCAGCACAGAAGCAGCCTTGTGGTTGCTTGACTTTGATACGTTGTGCCTTGCACACCCTATGCTGGATTTAGGGAATTTTGCGGCCCATATCGATCTGCGCTTCCAGCAATGGGCGAATACAGATCAAAAGGCAAGAAACAACAAGCTAGAACACTTACTGAGCGGTTACCACCGTGAAACTTTTGTAGATCATCGCTCGTTTGGTTGGTTCCGCGCGGCTTCATTGCTTCGGCTTGCGCTGGTTTACAAGATTCGGCCTCGGTGGCGCCACCTCACGGAGCCATTGGTAGCAAAAGCGCATTTGGTTCTCCACGAACTAGCTGAATTGGGACAGTAGTTATGCAGACCAACCTAGTCTACATCCTGTTAGTGGTGTGTTGCACAAGTGTCCATGCGGAGCCTTCGAGTGCTATAGAACCGGGCCAATGGCTTGAAATACGTGGGCAGTTTACCAACGCCAAGCAGTTTGTTGCCGAGAAAATTACGGTTACCGAGCCGGATGATGAAGCGGCAATTACGGGCACCCCAAATTTGAATGACCAGGGACAGCTGATGTTGCTTGGCCATGTATTGAAGCTCGAAGAGGGTGCGACTTTTCAGGGTATTGATCGCGGGCAACTGCCGACAGTTCGGGTAAAGGCTGAGGGAGAGCTAGCACGTCCTTGGATCTTCAGCGTTGAGGAGATAAAACGACGAGGTGTTGGTCGTGATCGCATTGAAGGACCAGTTGATCAGGTTGAAACCGTGGCAGGAGAAAAAAGCTTCTCCGTCCTCGGTTATCAGGTGCAACTAACCAAGAATACCGTACTGTCCGGATTTGACCAGAATCGCTACCCCAAACTTTCGGTGGCAAGCGCGCCCGATTTGTTTCACAGCCACGTAAGCGCTAGGCATAGCGATGATGATGACCGGTTCGGGCAGGGAATTCGGCTCGGCGATCACCTACGACTTAAAAGTCGAATTGTTGGCGAATCTGCCTGGGAAGATAACTTCAACTTTGATGATATCGACGACGAGGATCGTCAGGATTTGGGGCTTAGCTTACGTGCGCGCCTGGAATGGCAACCTGCTTCTGTATGGAGTGGGGTGTTTGAGCTCAGGTACAACGCGCGTCATCGGGAACGCGAGGATCGCCGCAACACTGATGATAGCGATCTGGATATTGGCGAGGCCTACATTCGACGACAGTTGAACGATTCGACCTTCATCACGCTTGGTCGACAGGACTTTGATGATGACCGCGAATGGTTGTTTGATGTAAACCTAGACGCGATACGAGTAACAACCGAGATACTGGGTAATCGCCTGGAAGCTTCTGTGAGCAAGATTATTGCAGACGACGGGTCGAGGGAAGAAGAAGCAATAAACTATATCGCCTCTGTGGGTCGCAATCTATTTGGCGGTACTCTTAGCACCTACTACATCAATCGAGATTTTGCTCGGGCGCATTCTGAGGTTTCACATCACTACGTTGTACGAGCCATTGGCCCATGGCTTCAAAGCGATCAACTGTGGGTAGATTTTGCGTTGCAGAGGGGGGACCGGGGGCGATCGCAGATTGACGCTTACGCCATAGATGTTGGCGGGACCTGGAGGTTGGGAAGAAACGATGACTGGTATCTGACAACGGGTGTCGCACATGCTACCGGCGATGACCCCAGCACCGCAGATGATGAAACCTTTCGACAGACCGGATTGCAAGACAACAACGGTAGGTTCGGAGGATTGGTCTCATTTCGCTACTATGGTGAGCTATCTGACCCCGAACTCAGCAACTTGTGGGTTGCTAGCGTTGGTGTGGGAAAACGCATCCGGCCGCAGCTCTCCCTGGATCTAATCGCCCACAATTATCGGTTAGATCGGAGAGCAACAGCATTGGACGAGGTTGAATGGGATAGCGATCTGACCGGCAGCAGTACCAAGCTCGGCTGGGAGACGGATCTGGTAGTTGGCCTACGCGGGTTTCAACGCTGGGAAGCTGAAGCGGTAGTAGGTTATTTCAAACCTGGGTCCGCATTCGTTGATACCCAAGCGGCCTGGTTCGGCAAACTACAGGTAAAGTTTCGCCACTAGATTGCGATGCAGCAATTTGCCAATTTACGTAATAGGCTAGTGGCAATGGGACCCTAGGCAACAGCTAGCTTAAGCATTGGACGCCCGCGCCAGCCCTTCATAGTAGTAACAAAACAGGCGACCGAGAGGTATCCTTAACCCCTGATATCTCACTCTAATAGGAAGCATTACCTTGACCACCGGAAAGCAACTGTTCAGCACCCTCGCAGATGGCAAACTCACCGTTGAAATCGTAGAAACCCAGTTCCCTGACCCCACCGGCAACCAGGTTCTGGTCCAAATGGAAGCGGCCCCCATCAACCCGTCCGACCTGGCCATTCTCACTAGCAGCGCCGATCTGGACAACGCCGAGTACTCACCGGGTAAGTTCGTCGCCGATATGCCCGAGCCCTTCTTCAGCGCGCAAAAAGGCCGACACGGCCAGCAACTTCCCGTTGGCAACGAAGGAGCCGGTGTGGTGATTGCCGCTGGTGATCAGGCCCAAGGGCTCATGGGCCAGCGCGTTGCCTGTGTGCCCGGCAACGCCTACTCCCAGTACTGCATTGCGGATGCGGGCATGTGCTTGCCGCTGGGTGACATCTCCTCAGAGGACGGCGCTTCCGCGTTTGTGAACCCTATGACGGCGCTTGGGTTTGTTGAAACGGCACGTATGGAAAACCAAAAAGCCATCATCCACCTTGCCGCGGCGTCAAACCTCGGCCAGATGCTGGTCAAGATTTGTCTTGAAGACAACCTGCCGCTGGTGAACATCGTGCGGCGGGAAGAACACGTGGACCTGCTTAAAGGTCTCGGCGCTGAGCACGTGGTGAACTCATCAGCCGACGACTTCATGGATCAGTTACGCGGTGCCATCGACGCCACGGACGCTTATTGTGGCTTTGACCCCATCGGCGGTGGCAGCAACGTGGACGCCTGCTTTAAAGCGATGGAGCAGGTGGCGACAACCAAGATGACCGAGTTCTCTCGCTACGGCTCCAACCAAGAGAAAAAGATGTACATCTATGGGCGCCTGGATTTTGCACCCACAGTACTGACGCCGTCTTACGGTTTCGGCTGGACCCTTTCCGGTTGGCTGCTCACGCCGTTCCTGCAGACCGCTGGCATGGAAACTATGATGCGTATGCGGCAGCGTGTGCTCGATGGCATGACGACAACCTTTGCCAGTTCCTACAAGAGCAAAGTGAATCTGGAAGAGATGCTCACCCGGGATGCGGTGCTCGACTATCGGCAGATGAAAACTGGCGAGAAGTACCTGGTCACGCCGCACGCTTAAGTGGCTGCAGGTTGAGCAGTGGCACTCGGCCGCTGCTCAACCAAGCAAGGTTTTTATATGGTTTTTAACCAAATACCCCGTTGCTTGTGCTCGACATTATGGTCATTAATTAATTAGGCTCAAACCTATAGGCAGAGAGAACCTGAGAAGGACATAGCCATGAATCTACTAAACAACCAAGACTTACGCTGGAAGCGCTTCACCGGCACCGATCACCTCAACAATCCAATCGACTATTCAGCCGCACTGCTTAGGGCCAACAGCGATGGACACGTTGACCTACTCTATAAGTGGGCTCCAAACAGTTACTGCCACTTCCATCGTCACACCGCCATAACCACGTCTACTATCTTAGAAGGTGAGCTTCACGTTATTGATGTGGATCCGCAGTCGGGCAAGGAGTTGGCCACCAAAGTTCGTACCCTTGGAGACTACGCATCCAAAGAGCCCGGTGATGTGCACATGGAGCGCGGCGGACCGCAAGGGGCGCTGGTTCTGTTTAATCTGTACACATCCGATGGCCTGCTGGCCCAAGGTTTAGCCGACGATGGTTCCGTTGTTAGCGAATCCACTTTAGACCAAATATTGCGGGGCAAATCCTCGCGGTGACCTTGCGCTTCCGCACAACGGCTTAGGACTACAGTATGAGCGCTGAAAGCAAAATCCTGCAACTGATGAACGACTAC
>CALHVX010000057.1 GCA_938036875.1 uncultured Pseudomonadales bacterium | reverse complement strand
GCCGGCATGACCTACCGCCCATGAGCATCAACGCCAACTTTGCTTTGGGTTACGACACGCTTGATACCAATCCCTTTCAACTGCAAGTGGATTTAACCCTACCGGGTCGAGGCATCACCGCCGTGTTTGGGCAGTCTGGCTCGGGGAAAACCACGCTCTTACGCTGCTTGGCAGGTCTCCAACAAGCAAGCCAAGGCAAGCTTGAAGTGAATGGTGATGTTTGGCAAAGCACCACAACCTTTGTGCCAACACACAAGCGCCCCTTAGGTTATGTTTTTCAAGAAGCCAGTTTGTTCGAGCATCTAACCGTACAAGGCAATCTGAACTACGCACGCAAACGGGCACACCGTGGTCAGGTTTTGTTAGCCGACGATCAAGTGGTTGAGATGATGGGCATCACCCCATTGCTCAACCGCCATGCAGCGCAGCTGTCCGGCGGAGAGCGCCAACGTGTGGCCATTGCGCGTGCGTTGCTCATCAATCCTCAGCTGCTATTAATGGATGAACCTTTGGCCGCACTGGATATCGCACGCAAACAAGAGATATTGCCGTACCTAGAAAATCTTCGCGCTGAGCTCGATATCCCCATTATCTACGTTAGCCACGCGCTGGATGAAGTTGCGCGGCTAGCAGACCACATGGTGGTGTTGGATGAAGGCAAGGTGAAAGCACAAGGTGAGTTGTCTGAGGTGTTGGCGCGGTTAGATTTACCACTGGCGGCCAGCGCAGACGTTGGCGTGGTTGTTGATGCGCAAATCACCGAAAGAGACAGCCGTTGGCACCTGATGCGCGTTGCTTTCAGTGGCGGCGAGCTGTGGCTTGCGGATACCAACGAGGCGTTGGACCAAACCATTCGCATCCGCATTTTGGCGCGCGATGTGAGCTTAGCCTTAGACGACCACGCTGACTCCAGCATCCTAAACCGTCTACCGGCAAGGGTCATTGAGGTTGCGCCCGATCAAGATCCGGCGATGCGCTTGATCGGCCTAGCGTTAGGCACCACTCGCATCACCGCCCGCCTTACCCATCGTTCCTGCGCGCATCTGCAGGTAGAACCAGGCCGACAACTGTGGGCTCAAATCAAGTCCGTGGCGGTGGTTCGATAGTCCATTTTAACTTTGGAATGCGGCTTTATACCAAGCTCTAGGATTCTGTTATGGTAAAGCTTGAGCCTACTTTTGGAGCCCCAGCATGCATGACACCTTAATCAAATCCGCAAAGATCGTCGATGGCACCGGGCGCGATGCGTTCACCGGCGATATCGCCATTGCCGACGGCCAGATCGTTGAAGTAGGCCAGATTACCAGCCAAGCCAAACAGACCATTGATGCCGATGGCGCAGTTGCAGCCCCAGGCTGGGTTGATGTGCACACCCACTACGATGGCCAAGTGACTTGGGACGACACTATCGACCCCTCGTTCTCACACGGCGTGACTACCGTTGTTATGGGCAACTGCGGCGTGGGTTTCGCTCCGGTACCTGAAAACGGCGAGCGTGAGCTCATAGAGTTGATGGAAGGCGTCGAGGACATTCCCGGCACCGCACTTTACGAAGGCATGCCTTGGGGGGCGTGGAAGTCCTTTCCCGAGTACCTGGATTTTCTTGCCACCCGCGAATACAGCCTCGATATCTCGGCACAAATTGCCCACGGCGCTTTGCGCTACTTTGTTATGGGTCAGCGCGGCCTAGCACACGAAGCGGCAACCGCCGATGACATTCAACAAATGGCGGAGCTAACCGAAGCCGCCATGCGCGCGGGTGCGGTGGGCTTTTCAACCTCAAGAACCATCGGACACCGCTCGGTGACCGGCAACGAAGTACCCGGCACATTCGCGGAAGAAGCAGAGTTAATGGCAATCGCCAACGCCATGCGCAGCGCTGGCAAAGGGGTCTTTGAGTTGATCCCCGCTGCAGCGGCTGGCGACATGCTGCCATTGGGGGGTGAGCGCCACAGCACGCTGGAAGAGTTTGAGATGATCAAACGCATCGCTAAAGCCAGTGGACGCCCTCTAACCTTTACCCAAGTACAAGTGCCCGAGCACCCAGACGTTTGGCGTGAAGTGCTCGCAGGAGCTCGCGAAGCCAACGCTGATGGCGCTAACGTGCGCCCTCAGATTGCATCGCGCCCTATCGGCTTAGTGACTAGCCTCGCTACCTACCATATGTTCCAACGTCGCCCAACTTACATGAAGCTTCACGAGCTACCCTTGGCACAGCGCGCACGCGAGATGGGCAAGCCTGAAGTTAAAGCGGCCATCATGGCGGAAGCCGATGTTGAGGTGACCAGCAAAAACCCAATGGCTACCATGCACATGCTGTTTGCTCAAGTTGCTGGCGCTATGTTCCCTATTGATCACCCCATCAATTACGAACCCGAAGAGAGCGGTAACTTAGCCGCACTCAGCGCCGCCGCTGGCCAAGACATTCACGACTATATGTACGACTTCTTGCTCGCAAACGACGGTGGCAACTTCGCTATTCTACTTGGCGCTAACTACACCGCCGGCAACCATGACGTGATCGCAGAGATGTTAAAACATCCAGATACCGTGACCGGCTTGTCCGATGCTGGCGCTCACGTGAACCTAATTTTTGATGGGGTTGCACCAACCTATCAGTTAACACACTGGACTCGTGACCGACAGCGTGGCGAACGCCTACCCATTGAGCTCATCGTCAACAAGCAAACAAAAAACAATGCTGATCTGTATGGCTTTGAGGATCGCGGTGAGATTGCCGTGGGCAAACGTGCAGACCTCAACCTCATCGATCTTGAAAGGTTGAGCCTCGGTGCACTGCAAGTACACAACGACCTGCCCGCTGGCGGAAGCCGAATTTTGCAACCGGCCAAAGGTTACATCGGCACTTGGGTACAGGGTGTACAAACCCGCAGCAACGACCAAGATACCGGCGCTCGACCTGGACGATTGTTGCGTAGCTAAGATCAAACAAACATCAAAAAATACATTAGCCAAGAAAAAACAAAGGAATATTTGTGACCCAAGCTAAACGCATCGTATTGAAGCAGTTCCCGAAGAACCTACCGCAAGAGAGCGACTTCGAGATTCAAACCTTAGAGTTAGGTGATCCACAGGCAGGCCAACTGCTTATTGAGGTATCACACATATCCATAGATGCCTTTATAGGCACGACACTTGGCGGCGGCGGCTTGCATAGCCAAACAGGCATAGGCGATCCGGTTACCGCCCTTGGTGTAGGGCGCGTCCTCAAAAGCGGCGATGCAAACTTCGCAGCAGGAGATTGGGTTTCAGGACCAACGCTAGCGCAAACCCACGCCTTGATGCCTGCCGCTATGTTTCAGAAAATTGAGGTGGGTAACCAATCGCCTTCGTTGCACCTAGGTCTTCTAGGTCTAACCACCGGCCTTACCGCCTATGCGGGCATGATTCGTGTCGGCGAAGTAGCAAGTGGTGACACCGTTGTTGTTTCTGGTGCGGGCGGTGCTGTGGGTTCGGTAGCTTGCCAACTGGCCAAACAATCCGGAGCCCGAGTGATTGGCATCGCTGGCGGACCAGCAAAGTGCCAATACTTGCTCGATGATGTGGGTTGTGATGTGGCCATCGATTACAAAGCGGGCAACGTTGCTGCAGATTTGGATGCCGCAGCTCCCAACGGGATCAACGTCTTCTTCGATAACGTCGGTGGTGAATTGCTCGACCAAGTATTGGACCGAATAGCAATGGGTGCCAGGGTGGTCATCTGCGGTGCCATATCTCAGTACGAGGATTTATCCGATGTACGTGGGCCAGCATCCTACCTGAAGGTAGCTGAGCGCAATGCCAGCATGCGCGGCTTCACTGTCGATTACTACGCAGAAGAGTTCCCTGAGTATGCGAAGCAAATTAACGCTTGGATGGACTCCGGATTACACCTGTCAGAGCAAATCGAAAAAGGTGTTGAGAACTTTCCCCGCGCGCTGAACACACTCTTTACCGGCGGCCACAAAGGTAAAATGCTCGTTGAGGTCTAACAGCATAATCCAGCAGGAGCGTTAACTATGACCAATGTGCCATTGCAACTAGGTGCTGTTTTGTACCCGGGCTTTGAGATGCTTGATTTGTTTGGACCGCTGGAGATGTTCTCCATGTTAGGCAATGATCAAGTCAACATACACACCATTGCAGAGCAAGTGGGCTTGGTACCAACCGCAATTGCCGGGGACGGACCGCTAGGCCCAAAGGTCCAAGCAGACCACAGCTTCGCCGATGCGCCAGCACTGGATATGTTGCTGTTGCCAGGGGGCTTTGGCACCTTTCCAGCCTTGGAAAACACGGCGCTTCTCGACTTTCTACGCCACCGATCAAGTAGCGCCAACATTGTTGCCTCGGTCTGTACCGGCTCCGCGCTGCTGGCCAAAGCCGGTTTGCTTGATGGTTTAGAGGCGACATCCAACAAACAGTTTTTTAACCTCAGCGTAGCCCAATCGGATGCGGTGACCTGGATTGAAGCGGCGCGCTGGGTTGAGGCGGGCAAGTTCTTCACCTCCTCCGGCGTTTCAGCCGGTATGGACATGAGCATTGCCATCATTACTAAGCTGTTTGGTGAGCAAGCCGCAGCCGCAGTAATGGCGGGCGCCGAATACACCTGGCATCAAGACTCTACATCAGATCCTTTTGTGAGCCACTTAAATGAAGCGCTCAAAGCTGCTCCAGCAACTTGATCAAAAAGGGGTGAACCCTGTAAAGCGCTCGCCATAGACTCCATCACTTGCGCCTGTGTAGGTGCATTCAGAACATCAACCATCATCAAACCTCTAGGAGAACCCCATGGGTGTAAAAGTAGCCGGTGTCGGCATGATCCCGTTCACCAAGCCCGGAGCTAGCGACGACTACCCCGTTATGGGTGAGACCGCAGCACGCCTTGCCATTGAAGATGCAGGTATTGATTACGCCAAAGTTGGCCAGGTGTACGTTGGCTACGTGTATGGCGACTCCACTGCAGGGCAAGCGGCCGTGTACGGTCTTGGCCTCACGGGTGTACCCATCATCAACGTCAACAACAACTGTGCAACCGGTTCATCCGCCCTCTTCTTGGCTCGCCAAGCTGTTGCTTCAGGCATGGTGGAATGCGCCCTAGCGGTTGGCTTTGAGCAAATGGTTCCCGGCGCTTTAGGCGCTGTCTTTAGCGATCGTCCAAGCCCCATGAAGCGCTTCTTTAAAGAGCGCAAGTCTATGCAAGAAACCGATCGCGGTGCACCCGATGCCGCCCAGTACTTTGGTGGTGCCGGTCGCGAATATGCGGAGCAGTACGGTACTAGCACCGACACCTTCGGAAAAATTTCGGTCAAAGCACGCAAGCATGCCGCTAACAACCCTTACGCCGTTTTCCGCAACCAGCTCAGTCTTGACGAGGTAATGAACTCACCACACATCTATGGTCCCTTGACACGCTACCAGTGCTGCCCGCCAACTTGCGGGGCTGCCGCAGCCGTCATTTGCAGCGATGAGTTTGCCGCTAAGCATGGCTTAAATAATGCGATCAGCATCAAAGGCCAAGCGATGACAACCGACTTCCCCAGCACGCTCGAAGACCATTCCATGCGCAAACTGGTAGGCTACGATATGGCCAAAGCGGCTGCCGCCAAAGTCTACGAAGAAGCCGGCATTGGGCCACAAGAGGTTCAAGTTTGTGAGTTGCACGATTGCTTCACTGCTAACGAGCTGTTGACCTACGAAGCCTTAGGCCTCACCGAAGAAGGCACCGCAGAACGGTTCATTTGCGATGAGCAAAACACCTACGGTGGGCGCGTTGTCACCAATCCATCTGGCGGCTTGCTCTCCAAAGGCCACCCGCTGGGGGCAACTGGTTTGGCCCAATGTACTGAGTTGGTTTGGCAACTTCGCGGAGACGCCGGTGCTCGGCAAGTCGAGGGGGCGCGCCACGCGCTGCAACACAACCTTGGGCTCGGTGGCGCCTGCGTTGTAACCCTTTACGGCAACTAGCCGCAAGCGAGATCTACCCCGCTGGTTAGGTCCTTTCGGACCAAAATTTGTCGTAGAATCTGGGCATCAATTTGAGATGCCCAGATGCCTAATACAAATTCAACCTACCCTCTGTGCTGGCTGGTCCGGCGTCCCCTTACATTGGCTGCGCTTGCCTTGGCAACGCTGCTTGGCGGCTGCACCAGCGGCACTTCCGGCGATCCAAACAACCCCACGCTTACCGTCCGTCAAACACAACAATGGTCGCAAAGTTGCGCTTTATGTCACGTTAGTGGTGTAGGTGGCGCTCCTGTGGTCGGCAATGCTGAGCAGTGGCAACCCCGGGTTGAGAAAGGCCCAGAACAGTTGTTAACCCACACCCTCGAGGGTTACGCCAACATGCCACCATTGGGTTATTGCATGTCCTGTGAAACCGAAGACTTTCGCGCCATGATCGCTTGGATGTCGAGGACCACCCCGTGAGCCATTCAACAGTTAAGCCCGCACACAATCGCAACGGTGCATCACGGCGTCGCTTTCTCACCAGCAGCGCCTTAGCGGTAGCCTTTGGCCAAGCAGCACCATTAGTACAAGCCAAACGCAAACCACCACCACCCACCCAGTGGCGCAATTGGTCCGGTGGACTAGTAGCTGATCCCAAGGCTCGTTTCTCACCCAGCGACGAGGACCAACTCGTCGACTTCTTAAGCTCTACCCGCGGTCGCATAAGACCGGTTGGCTCTGGCCATTCTTTCTCACCCTTGGTGCCGACCGATGGGCACTTGGTGGTGCTCGATCAACTCACCGGCTTGCTTGATCATGATGCAAAGAACCAGCAAGCCACTTTTGCCGCTGGCACCACGCTAACCAATACGGGGCCTTTGCTAGCAGCGCACAATCAAGCGTTCATGAATCTACCCGACATCGATCGCCAAACCTTAGCTGGAGCCATAGCAACCTCAACGCACGGCACCGGTCTCGACTTCAAATCCTTGTCAGGTTACGTCACCGAGCTACGACTGGTTACCCCGGCAGGTGAAGTGCTCGACATAAACGAAAGCAGCAACGCCGACCTGTTTAACGCTGCTTGTGTCAGCTTGGGCGCGCTCGGTGTTGTTACCCGGGTCACCATGCAGAACCGCGACAGCTACCGACTTAAGGTCAAGAACTGGGTTGAACCCACCCAAGATGTCATGGACAACTTTAGATCACGTGCATCGCGCTACCGACACTTCGAGATCTTTCCGCTAGTGCACTCGGATTACTCCATGGTGCAAGCCATTGAGGAGACTCAAGAGCCGATCAACAACCCACCACCGGCGCCTGAAGAAGAGGCCGCTTTAGCCCAAGCCATGGCCATGTGGGCACAAGCACCGACAAACCAGCGTCGCCCCATGATTAATGCGGTTGCGGAGCAAATACAGCCCAGTGAAGCGGTTGATGTTTCTTACAAGATTTTAAGCAACTTGCGCAACACAAGATTCAACGAGATGGAGTACTCCGTGCCCTTAGAGTATGGGTACGACTGCCTCAATGAAGTGCTGCAAACCATCAAAGAAGAGGCTGCCGATGTGGTGTTTCCACTTGAGTATCGTTACATCAAACGGGACAACACTTGGCTAGGCATGAGCGCTGGCAACGAAGATCATGCGTCTATCTCCATTCATCGAATGGCGGGCGAAGATTATCGGCCGTATTTTGATCTTATTGAGCCTATTTTTTGGAAGTACGGGGGCCGCCCACACTGGGGAAAAATCCATTCACTGGGCGCATTGCAATTACGGGGTTTATATCCACGCTTCCGAGATTTCGAAGCCCTGCGGTCCAAGATGGACCCAACCGGTCGCATGCTCAACGCCCACCTTCGTGAGCTGTTCATCGCATGAAGCGCCGCCGATTGCTGCAAGGCAGCGCAGCGCTAGGCGTGGCAGCAGCAGGCGCCCTACTCTGGCGTCCTAAAGCCGGGGGTGGCCCGCACGACGCCTACTTCAGCGAGCTAAACGAGCTGCTAAAACGCGATGGTCCCGGCCACCCAGTGATGCTCGTTGATAGCCAGCGTATGCAACACAACATCGAGCAGATCGTCGCAAGCGTTGGTTCCAACAAGACTTATCGGGTTGTCGTTAAGTCTTTGCCCTCCGTACCTTTACTTAAAGAGGTGATGCGGCAAGCAAACACCAATGCACTGATGGTGTTTCATCAGCCTTTTCTGAATACTATCGCGCTAGCTTTTCCTGAGGCTGATGTATTAATCGGCAAACCCATGCCGGTCCAAGCTGTGCGCAAATTTTACAAAGAGCTTGTGCCGGGGGCATTCAACCCCGCAACCCAGCTCCAGTGGCTGGTCGATTCGCAACAGCGGCTAGCGCAGTACCAAGCGCTTGCACGCGAGCTGGGCATCAAGATGCGAATCAATTTTGAGATCGACGTGGGCTTACACCGTGGCGGTTTAGCACAACCAGAAATGCTGACAGATGCGCTAACAAAAATTCAAGCGGATGCGCCACACCTAGAATTTGGCGGCTTGATGGGGTACGAACCTCAGCTCACCGGTATGCAGGCGGGCCTCAACGATCCTGCGGTTAGAGATGTACTAGGCATTTACCAAGGTTTTATTGATAGCGCACGTCAGCTCAAGGTAGATGTCAGCAAGCTAACGCTCAACGGGGCAGGCAGCCATACGCTGCGCATCTACGAAAAAGACCAGACCATGAACGATCTGTCCGCAGGATCAGCGGTACTCATGCCAACAGACTTCGACACTTACCATCTAAGCAGCAACCGCCCCGCGCTATTTATTGCCACCCCTATCTTAAAACGCTACGACACGCTGAAAATTCCGGGTGATCCCTGGATCGCCGATGTCTTAAGCACTTGGGACCCGAACCGACGGCGTTTGTACTACATCTACGGCGGCTACTGGAAAGCCAAGATGGTCTCACCAACCGATGTACCCGAACCGCTTTATCGCAGCACCAACCAAAGTCCGGTGACCACCTCCACCAAGGTCGATTTACAGGTGGATGACTACATGTTTCTCCGCCCCACTCAAAGCGAGCATGTGATGTTGCAATTTGGTGATTTACGTACCCTTAACCAAGGGCAACTGGATCAACGTTGGCCGGTGTTTAACCAGACAGCCGCTGCTTCGTAGCGAGCTGACACTGAATTTTTGGGGCGCCGCACTAATCCGTGCGTGTGGCAAGCCAGATCAAGTGCCGTGCACCCTTGCCAGCATGCGCCCGCACCTTATGCTCCGCTACGTCAAAGCCGACCTTACGCAACGCGCCCACAAACCTCGGGGCTGGGGATGCTGACCAAACGGCTAAGGTGCCATCTTCGGTTAGCGCGTTGTAGGCGCTCTGCAAACCAACCAGCGAGTACAGGTCATCGTTAGTGTCATGAGTTAGGCCTTCAGGTCCATTATCAACGTCCAACAAAATGGCATGGTAGCGGCCTTTGCCTTTTTTGATTAGGTGACCTACGTCCCCCACTTCAACCTGTACACGTGGGTCGCGTAAAGGTTGGCCAGCGTAATCACCCAGGTAACGCCGATTCCAATCGACCACGCCTGGCACCAACTCCGCCACCACCACAACAGCTGAAGGGGCAAGGCTTTCCAGGGTTGTGGCCAAGGTGAAACCCATACCTAAACCGCCCACCAAAACACGCGCCGCTGCATGGTTGGCATAGGGCTTACACGCCAAACGCCCCAACGCGTCTTCGGAACCATGGGTGCGACTGTTCATTAACTCACCGCGACCGGCAATGCGTATCGCGTACTCGTCTGCTCGTTTCATCAAACGGAGCTGGCCACCGTCATTCGGTATCTCGGCAACCTCTAACTCTTCCCAACGGTTCATCTTGCACTCTCTAGGTAGTTCAGGCGCTACGCCTTGCTTGCAGCCTCCACACTGCCCAGATCAACTGGAAATCGAACCTCGACACGCAGGCCCTGACCTATAGCAACGTCAGCAAGCTGCACCTTACCACGCAACTGCTGCACCGCCTGCTTGACGATCGATAAACCCAAGCCCGCACCCGGCACTAAATCTTGCGCTTGTTCAGCGCCAAGCCGTGCAAATCTAGTGAATGCCTCTTCCTGGTCAGCGCTTGCAATACCACAGCCCTCATCAGTAACCACCAACAAACAGTCTTGCGCTTGCAGGGAACAATGAATTTGTATGGTCCCACCCGGTTGCGAGTACTTGATGGCATTGTCGAGCAGGTTATCCACGATAGCCGCAAACGCATCGATGTAAACAACCATCGACGGCTGATCCGGCGCATCCACCAGCAGCTGCAACCCCTTGGCCCGAGCTAATGGTTCACTGTGCGCCACCCGTTCGCGCGTAAACTCAGCCAGATCCATTTGTCGCAATTGTGCTTCCTGAGTTGCACCCTGCTCCAAGCGCGCCATGCGCAGCAGTTGATGAATCAGCCTGTCGCTTCGGGAAACCCCCGCCAGCAAGTCTTCTAATGCTCGCATGGAATCTGGGGGATGCTGCGTTGCTTGCTTGAGGCTTACTTCCAACCGCTCCGCGTTCATCTGAATAATGGCTAACGGCGTTTTCAGCTGGTGGGCCACATCAGCCACCAACGCACGCTCTCGCTGCAGCTGAATACCCAATCGCTGCATAAGATCGTTAGTCGCTTGCACTACTGGGTTCAGTTCTCGATAGGCCGTTGGCTGCAACGGATGTAGCGCCCCACTAGTCACTCGAGTTTGCAGTTCAGCGGCCACCGCACCCAAGGGCCGCAAACCAAAACGGGTCATAAACCAAGCGGGAATAAGCAACAACGGCAGGCTTACCACGAGCGGTAAGAAAAAGAAGATCCCCTGCTCCGCGCCAAGAGAACCATGCAAGGTGCTGCTATCCGCCAACCGCACCACCACCCCTTGGTCCGACTCCATGGCAACCGCCGTCCACCAAACACTCTGCCCGACCTCAATGATCGCAAAGCCGGCCGCTGCGGGTGGCGCATCGGGCGGTGGCTGCTGGTTCGCTTGCAGCAACTTGGGTGGCGTAGTAACCAGCTTGCCATCAACCCATGCCTGGAAAACCAACTGGGTATTATCGTCATCATCAACTTCATCGGCATCGAGCAAATTTTCTACCTGCTCAATTTTTCCCAAAGCTCGTTGCAACGCGGTTGGCGAGGCCTTTAACTCCACCGCCACCGCTAGCACCTGTTGGGCATAACGTTCCAGCTCTATGGCTGTATCCCGCTTTCCTGCAGTGAAGGTGGTGTACAAACCCCAAGACACCAAACCCACCCACAACAAAGCCGCGCAACCAATGAAACCCAACAACAATCGACGCTGCAGGGATTTTTTGGCCACGGATGGGGCCGGCACATTAACAGCAGACATCACAAACCTTGAGTGGTTGGTTCTTCGATTACGTAGCCAACACCACGCACCGTGCGAATAAAATCGCGCTGGGTTTTTCGCCTTAGGTTTGAAATGTGCACATCTAGCGATTGGCTGTCGCTATCCGGCATAGCGGCAGCCTCCAGTTGGCGCCGCGTGCGCACTCGGTTTTTGTGTCGAAGCAGCTCACGGAGCAATGCAAACTCCGTGGGCGAAAGCTGCACCGCTTGACCATCTTTTGTTACGGTCACCCGCTGCTCGTCTAAGACCAGCGCGCCAGATTGCAACTTTGCATCGGTATCCAACCAATTGCCGCCGCGACGAACCACCGCGCGCAGCCGAGCTAGCAGCTCTTCCGTTGCAAAAGGTTTAACCAGATAGTCATCAGCACCCGCATCCAACCCCAGCAAGCGTTGATCTAAGGCTTCACGAGCTGTGATCACTAACACCGGAAGCGAGCTTTGTTGCGAACGCAAGCTGCGTAACAGCTCAATGCCGTCACCATCCGGCAAACCCAAATCCAACACCGCGGCATCAATACTTTCATTGCGCAGCCAATCGCGCGCATTCGATGCCATACGCACCCAAACCACTTGATGCCCAGCATCTTCTAGCGCCGCTTGCAACGCTCGGCCCAGCAACAGGTCATCTTCAACAAGACAAATATTCATAATCGCCTACTTTACCCGGTCAAGCTTAAGACTTTCTGAACACTTGCTGAAGCTCGCGTTAGGTTGCTTTAGGTGATCTTTGCCAAACCTTTAGATGGCCTTAAGGCCCTCTTGGCAGATTAGCCGCTCTTTCAATCACATAGTTTTTGAGGTGTCTAAATGAATCGTTTGAATCGAGTAAGTCTAATCGCCCTGCTAACCCTCGTCAGCCAATTGGCCCTGGCGGAAGACAGGCGCCAACAGGGACCCTATGTTGCGCTCTCGACCGGCGCTTCAGGGCTAGGCCTAGGCTCTATCAGTACAGCAGATGTCGGTGACAGCGACCACAGCGGCTTCGTGGGTAAACTAAGCGTCGGTTACTGGTTTTCAGATTATTGGGGGGTATCAGCCGACTACCTTGACCTGGGTAAGTTTGAGCAAGACTACCTAGGCGGCCAGTTCCGCGGCAAAGCCCACTCTTACGGCGCAAGCTTGCTCGGTCGGCTACCCTTGGGCCAGCGCTGGTCATTGATCGGTAAGGTAAACCTAGTGCGGAGCAAGATGGAGGACGACGGATCTACCGGCGCCAACTTCGAGCGTCTCATTGGGCAGGAAAACTCGTTGGTGCTGCCCAGCCTGGAACTGAATTACCATATCCAACAAAAGCTAGCGCTAACCCTTGAGCTTGATGCTCGTGGCTCAGCCACCGACAAGGTAGATTTAGGCTATGTCGGCTTAGGAGTAAAGTATGAGTTCTAGTACTAGGCTGTGGACGTTTTTCCTAATGGGTACTCTATTGCTGAGCCTGTGCGTTTTCACGCAGACATCCCAAGCCGATGCAGCGAACCGGGTTGAACATTCAGCAAACGACCTAGTAGAAGAACTAGTGGTCACGGGCAAACGCCCGGGACCACCGCTATGGCGTGTTAGCAACAACGGCTCAACCCTGTGGATATTTGGTGTGCCAGATACGCTACCCAAAAAGTTAGTCTGGGATCCGGCTAGCGTGAACGCCATAATGCAAGATTCACAAGCTTACTTAAGCCCACCAGACATTAGCGCCAGCGTCTCTAACCCATTGCGTGCCATTGGCGTGCTGCGCGCCTTCGGCAAGCTGAAAAAACTCGACAACAACCAACAACTACACAACGTGGTGCCGGACCCGCTCTATACCCAGTTCACGGCAGCAGCAGCACAGTTTCGTCTGCCCCTGCGCCGCACCAAAAAACTACGTCCTATGTACGCTGCAGAAGCCCTAACCGAGCAAGCCTTAAAAAAATCTGGTTTGCGCGATAGCGAGCATCTGGAGGAGCAAATTAGGAAGATTGCCAAACGGCGCAAGGTACCCGTGATCTCAAGCTCACGCAGCATCGATATGGATAAGCTGTTTGAAATCCTCGAAAGCCCCAGCCTCGAAGCAGAGCTGGCTTGCCTGCAAATCACCGTAGAAGCGGTAGCCACGGATTTACAACAAGCGGTGCTTCGCGCCCAAGCATGGGCTGACGGTGATGCCTTGCTGTTAAGCTCTCTGGACTATCCTGACGTCAATAGCTCCTGTGTGCAGAACTTGTTCAGTAGCCCCGCAGCCGTTGCCGTGATGGCGCAAGCAAATCAGGCGTGGCTTACATCCGCGACAAGAGTTCTCGCCACGCACGAAACCAGCTTTGCAAGCCTACCCATGCGCGAGTTGGTGCGCGAAGACGGACTGCTAAAACAGCTTGAGCAACGCGGGTTTAAGATACGCGGGCAGTGATATTGGGGCAAATTGCAACTGCCCTGCTTTGTCTTTAGGCTAGTTATCTTCAGCAATCTAGAAGAGGTGTACCCAGATGGCCCGGATTCGGCTAAAAGAAGACAGCGAGCTTGCCCCCCAAGTACTAGCGCAAGTGCAAGCCGCTGAGGCAGCAGGCCAAGATGCTTCTACCTTGCGCGGCATGGCACATCATCAAGAGTTCTTTGATCGGTACTTTAAGTTTTACTACCCATCACACAACGAAGGGATAGTAGAGCCAGAGCTCAAAGAGCTTGTTCGACTCAAGATCGCAAGGCTCAACGATTGCTTCACCTGACTAGGCGCTCGATTTCCATCGGCGATGGAAAATGGCTTAACCGAAGCAAAGATTGCCCAGCTCGATACCGTTGAAAACAGCTTTACCCCCCGCGAGGCCCTAGCGGTTGAATACGCTGAGCGCCTCGCGCAAGACCATCAAAATATGGACGACGACTTCTTCCAACGTCTGCACCAGGTGTTCAATGAGCAAGAAATCCTGGAGCTTGGCATGATGGCTGGCCAGTACATTGGCTTCGGGCGCTTGCTCATGGTGTTAGATCTCACCCCCAAATTTTGCCCTGTAGAATAATCGGGTATCGGCTATAGGCAAAAATACAGCCTATTTAGGAATGGTATCCAATTGGATACCATTTTGTGTTAAGCTAGCCAGATTCAACCACCAACCGGAGCTAGCTTAATGGCCACATCTACCGCCAGCCTCAAACTCCGCCAAGCGCGTCAAACCGCCGGGCTTGGCCTACGCGAAGCCGCACGCCTGGCTGGCACCTCCCACGCCACCTTCAAAGCTTACGAAACAGGTGCTAAAACGCCTTCGGTCACCACCTTCCTGCGTCTAGTAGAAGCCTGCAGCTTCAGCGTTGACCTTGAGTTAAAGCCGCGCATCCGCTCAGCTAACGGTCTTGGTCGCGGTGACGAGTTGCTCCAAGCGCTTGAGCTGGCAGAACAGTTCCCCAGCAAATACGAAGAAAGTCGGCCTGAGCTCAACTACCCTGTCCTTAGTCGTCTTAAGAATCGCCAGTAAGCGTGTCTACGCTGGCGGACAAAATAGTTGAGGTGCACAAAACTTTGGCCGAGGCTGAGCTGCCCCACGCCTTTGGCGGCGCGCTAGCTCTTGCCTGGTGTACCCGGGCCGCTCGAGCCACCATCGATATTGATGTGAACCTGTTTGTTAGCGTCGATCAAGCAGCAGAGGTTTTTGCCCAACTACCCAGCGCTGTAGAAACGCCCAAGAAAGCACTTGACCAACTGGTTCGCGATACCCAAGTACGCTTGTGGTGGGAAAACACGCCGCTCGACATCTTTCTCAACAGCACGCCCTACCACAGTGAAGCTTCAGCACGCGTACGCTGGGAGCCGTTTGCTGGAGAGCAGATCCCGTTTTTAAGCTGTCAGGACTTAGCTGTCTTCAAAGCCTTCTTCAATCGAACCAAAGATTGGGCAGACCTAGAAGCCATGCAAGAGGCCGGCACCTTAGATATACGCTTTGTTAGCGGCGTCATCATGGAATACCTTGGCGCTGATGATGAGCGGATTCAATCTCTGCTCAAGTTAAGAAGACTAAGTTAAAAACATGAAGTTAAAACCATAAAGTGAAAACCAACCAATAAGGCAGCACAATGCATCGACGCACTATTGCGCTAATCGCCCTACCAATGCTCCTACTAAGCGGCCTTGGGCTCGCAAACCCAGGAGGTGGTACAGCCGACATTAAAAACTTGCGCAGCTACTCATCTAGCTTCTACAGCTCCGGTCAACCTTCTGCAACGCAATTGAAGGCGCTCAAAGATGATGGATTCGAGCGCATCATTTACATTGCCTTTAGTGACCATGAACATTCCCTGGCAAAAGAAGATCGTTTGGTAAAGTCGCTAGGAATGGATTACCTGCACATACCAGTGATTGGGGATAAACCAGCCGCTAGCGACTTTGCGTTGTTTGCCAGCGCAATGCAGCAAGCGCCCGATGCAAAAACCCTGTTGCACTGCCAAGTTAACTACCGGGCGTCAGCCTTTGCACTGCTCTACCGTGTCATCTATCTAAACGTCCCATTGAAGCAAGCCATGGCCGACATGCATAGCGTTTGGACACCAACCGAACCATGGATCGCCTTCATGCAAAACCAGTTGCAAGCCCATGACAAACCAATCACTTGCCAGGATTGCAACTGGAATCCAAAGCCTCAAGATAAATAAGGATTCTCATCATGCGCAAAGTCTTCTTCGCTTGTTGCTTGCTACCATTAATCAGCGCGTGCGGTCCTCTGGGTCCCATGCCGGGTCTAGCCATTGGCGGCGAGCTTACCGATGCACCGGACAACTTCAGCACTGTAGCAGCAGCTAACTTAGTGCAAATCAAAACCCAACGCTGGGGCTGGCTACCTCAGGTCCACCACATTTGGGCGGTTGGCATTGACGATGCGGTTTACGCGGTTGCGGTACCCGGTGCCTCTTGGCGCGAACGCGTTGACCAAGACCCTAACATCCAGCTGCGTGTGGGTGATGCTACCTACAGCCTCATTGCCAACGAGATCAGCAGCGATGCTGAACGCCAGCGCGCATATGATGCCTATGTCGCTAAGTACGCCGGTGAGCTAGAAGAAGTTCTTGGGCGTAAATCTACTATAGCCGATGCGGCAGGCATGATTGCGTTTCGCAGCTACGCCATTCCTGAACACTAAAGATAACCGACACTAAGCAGGCCCCTCATGCCCAACCAATACATCAACGTCAACCAAAGCAACCACGTCACCACGATTGAGCTGAATCGACCGGAGGTGATGAACGCCATCAATCCGCCAATGCACGATGAGCTGCAAACCGCCTTTGATGCGTTCGCTGCCGCTGATGATCAGTTTTTATGCGTCGTTAAAGGCGCTGGAGACCGAGCTTTTTGTGCAGGCAGTGACCTCAAAGCCATCGCCAATGCTGGTCGACATATGGGTTACCCAAAACATGGGTACGCTGGCTTGATCGAACGTTACGATCTAAACAAACCGCTAATCGCTGCAGTAGATGGCTTTGCTTTAGGTGGCGGCTTTGAGATCGCGCTGGCCTGCGACATGATCATCGCCACCGACCGCTCAAGCTTCGGCTTGCCGGAACCTTTAGTGGGCGCCGTAGCTCTGGGCGGGGGCATTCACCGCCTGGCACGCCAAATCGGCTTAAAGCAAGCCATGGGGATGGTGTTGGCCGCAGATCGAGTCAGCGCAGAAGAAGGATTTCGAATGGGTTTTGTGAACGAGGTCTGCCCTACCGATGGGTTTGAGGCAACCTTACAAAAATGGATCGACAACATCTTGCGCTGTGCACCGCTAGCCATTGCCGCGTCTAAAGAAGCCATTCACCAAGGCTTTGGCGAATCCAGCTTAGAGGCCGCAATGACCAATCAAGAGCAGTACCCGGCTTTTGCTAAGTGGCGCCGTTCTGCAGACGCTAAAGAAGGGCCTCTAGCCTTTGCAGAAAAGCGCAAACCTAATTGGCAGGGTCGATAGCGCTAAAACCCCAGCAACTGAGCGTAACGGTTACGGTGATACGCTTGGTTGCCATGCAAGGCCTCCAAGACCCGTGCGCGCTTTAAGTAGAAGCCCGCATCAAACTCATCCGTCATACCAATGCCGCCGTGAATCTGGATCAGTTGGTTCGACATCTCGTGCAAGAACTCGCCTACCCGACACTTAGCCAGTGAGCACATCTCGGCGCTGTTCTCATCGCCCGCATCCAGACTTTGCAAAGCACCCTCCGCGCAAGAGCGCGCCAGCTCCATGGCCGAAAACAAATCCGCAGCGCGGTGACCTAAGGCCTGGAAAGATCCGATCACACGACCAAATTGCTCTCGCGTTTTCAAATAGTCCAAGGTCATATCAAAGGCTTGGGCGCCGGTGCCCATCATCTCGGCTGCTAAGCCTGCTCGTGCACGATCAAGAACTTGATCTAACAACCCATAGCCATCATCTAGGCTACCCAGCACTGAATCGGCGGATACCGCCACATTCGCCAGCGTTAAGCGCGCATAGCCTCGGCTATCGACGGAGCTTACTGCCTCACGGGATAGACCTGCACTATCTGCTGCAACGGTGAACAAGGTTATGCCCCGCTGCTCACCTGCAGAGCCTGAGGTGCGCGCGGCAACCACAAAAGTGGTAGCTGCCATACCTTCAACGACAAAAGTTTTGCTGCCACTCAGCTTGTAGCCCTCTCCGTCTGCAACCGCTTGCAACGCGGTTTGCTCCGGTGCATGGCGCGGCTGCTCGTCGACGGCCAAGGTTAAAATTTCGCTGCCATCAACAATCTTCGGTAGCAGCCCCTGTTTTTGCGCTTCACTGCCACCCAACAACACCGCAGAGGCACCAACCAACGCTGATGCCATTAGCGGTGACGCGCTAAGCTGGCGCCCAAGCTCTTCTAGCACAACGCCAAAGGTGAGCAAGCCTAAATCAGAGCCGCCGTACTGCTCAGGCACCAAGATACCCGTCCAACCCATCTCAACCATGGCTTCCCAAGTGGCGGGGGTAAAGCCTAGCGGCGCACCGCTATCACGCATCTCGCGAAACTTTAGCACCGGCGCTTGCTCGGTTGCCCAAGCCTTGGCTTGGTCTTTAATCATGGTCTGTTCTTCAGTTAATGCTGCCATGGGGATTAGCCTTTTTGCGTGGTTTCGGGAAGCCCAAGAATGTTCTTCGAGATGATGTTCTTTTGCACCTCTCGAGAACCGCCATAGATGGAGATTGCTTTACCCGAGAGCCATTCGCGTACGTTGGCCAACTCAAAATCGGTAAAGTCTTCACCCTCCCAACCCAAGCCTTGGCTACCCATTATCTCCATGGTTAGCTCAACCTTAGTTTGCGCCACATTGGTTGCCGAGTTCTTTAAGATCGACGCTGCCGCACTGACCTTCACTTCGCCACGCGCCTCAGCAACAATTCGGTGTGCCGTTAGACTGTGTGCTTTGGTGTCCATGAGATGGGTTGCTAATCGCGAGCGCAGATCAGCATCTGCTAAGGTCCCGTCGCTGTTGGTACCAACGTAACGCTTTGCTATGTCCTGCAGTGGTTCAGAACGACCACCGGGTGCTCGAGCGCTGGTTTGACTTTGGCGCTCATGCTGCAGCAAACGCTTGATCACACTCCAGCCGTCGTTCAGGTTGCCAAGCAAATCACTTTTTTGCGCTTGCGCATCATCAAAAAACGTTTCGCAAAAGGGAGAAGCGCCAGCGATCAAACGAATGGGTTTGGTGGTGATACCCGGCTGATCCATGGGCAACATGACAAAGCTGATGCCGTCACGTTTTTTAGCCGACGAATCGGTGCGCACCAAGGCACCACACCACTGCGAGATATCCGCACCAGAGGTCCAGGTTTTTTGGCCGTTCAAAACAAAGGTGTCCCCGTTGTCCACGGCTTTAGTTTGCAATGATGCTAGATCCGATCCAGCACCGGGCTCAGACAACCCCAAGCACCAACGCACCTCACCACTAGCAATGCTGGGTAAGTGGCGCTCCTTTTGGTCTTGCGTGCCGTACTCCATGATCGTTGGACCCACCATGGTTACTCCCATACCGGCCATCATGGGAATGGGGTTAGAGGCGCCAATCTCATGCATCTCTTCCCCAATCACTTTGGCTTGCGCGTGGCTTAAACCAGCCCCACCAAACTCAACCGGCCAAGTTGGAGCACCCCAACCCTGCTCGGCAAGATTTTTGCGCCACACCTCTAAATCTGCCTTCACTTCCGGCGTTGGCGTTTCTGCGCCCAGGGGTAGCCCCGCTAAGGACTTCGGGAAGTTCGCCGCAAGCCATTGTTTTACCTGGCCACGGTGCTCCTCAAGGTTTGCTGTGCTCGCCATAAAAATACACTCTCAGTTGTAAAAATGGTTAATCCGACATTATGCCTACCTGAACGCACAGGGTGAAATCCGGCTATTTCAAGGGCTCACCATTGCGAAAGGTGCGCCCCTTAACCTGGGCGGTTCGCTCTTCACCCGTCATCTCTAGCAGGTCGGGGTACTTGGGGCTGGTCATGTAACGGGCCAACCAATCTGCAATCAAATCATCATCTTCTAGCAACACCAGCAACTGCTGCTTGGCAGCAGCAACGAAGGCGGGATCAATCTCATCTGCGGCCATGGACGGGGCCAAGGGCGGGTCCACATAACGCGGGCTATCCGGCTGCTCACCCATATCCATGGCAAGCTCCCCCAACATATCCGCTAAAGTGGGCGACCTAAAGCCAACGGAGTAGGTTAACCCCGGTGTTTGCGCCACTCCCCAATGGGCAATACCAGGCGGCACGTAGAGCATATCTCCAGGTTCCAACACCCATTCTTGCTCAGGGGTGAAGTCCGCTAGAATACTAAGATCTGTATCGCTCAGCAGCGCGCTGCTAGCATTACAAGCCGCCCCCACTTGCCAACGGCGCGAGCCCTCTACTTGCAGCAAAAACACATCGTACTGATCAAAGTGCGGGCCAACACTGCCTTGGGTGGCGGCGTAGCTGATCATGATGTCGTCAAGGCGCCAACGAGGTAGAAAGTCAAAGTGATCCAAAACCGCGGCCACTTCCGGCACCCAAAGATCCACCCCTTGCACCAGCAAGGTCCAAGCGGCATCTGGTAGAGCCTGAAAGTCGGCTCTCTGGAAGGGTCCGTGGCGGAGTTCCCAAGGCCCCTGCGCGCCCTGCTCTAGCACTACCCGTGACTCAACCGCCTCTTCTAAGGCCAACCCAGCCAACTCATCAGCACTGATAGGTGAGGCGTAATCGGGCAGCGCCTGCCGAACCAGCAGCGGTTTACGCTGCCAGTAGTTAGCAAGGAAATCAGTAGCGGCAAGGCCACCCAGAACGGGTGGCTTGCTATTCACTAGTGCGGCGCCCTATTTGAGCGGACGGCGGCCTTCAATGTAGTCGTCGATCAGCTCGTGGTAGCGGCTGACCCGAGATTCTTGGTTGGATAGATACACCCCTTTAAAACCACGCGAACGAAAGCCGGTTTGTTGGCGGACAAACACGGCGATGTCTTCATCAATGGTTTTGCCCATGGACTTTTCGCCCACCTCAAACACTTCATGCTCCACTTCTGCATCGCGGGGCACATCGCCACACATGGTGCTCACCGGTGCGGTCTCACCTGCTGGTTGGCTGGCGTACCACCAGTTATCGAAGATGCACTGCTCGGGGTCTGTCGGATGCGGACGTGCGCGTAAAAAGTGGAAACCATCAGCCCATACCGATACCGCAAAGTTGGGGAACAATGTGTAATGAAACGCATCGGTAAACTGCTCTTCGGGAATCTTGTCGTAATGTGTGTAGCCACGGCTTGCCCCTAGCCGACGCTTAGCTTCTTGCAGCGCGGTACGCGTACCTTCTGGATTGCCCTTAAAGTCGTCCGGGTCCAGCTCCCACTGACGCAACAAGCTAGCCAACGGCTCTTGGATGTTGCCTTCTTTATCCGTTGAACCGACGCCAAACCCACCTTGCATAATCATCCGGTTGTGGCCTTCATCCGCCAGATCAAAACGCGTTTCACGGTAATTGGTGTTAACCCCTCCGATCACTCGGTTGCGCTTGGTTTCTGGCGTAGCCGCCATGTGCACTGTAGGCACGTGGTAGGACTCGTTGAAGTTGTCCAGCACAACTTTCCAGTTGCAAGGCAAGGTTACCGTTTTACCAACGTAGCGCTTCCAGGTTTCTAAGTCATAACGACTCCAATCATCCCAGATCGGCCCTAAGTACTCTTTTAGGCCAACACAGTCCGGATCCATGTTGATCCAAACAAAACCGGCAAAGGTCTCGCAAGGAATCTCGGCCAAGCGCACCTTGCCACAGGGGTTGCCGCCAGGAAAATCATCAGCGTCCGGCGCGAAATTGAGTTCTCCATCCGGCATAAAAGCCCAACTGTGGTAACGGCAAACAAAGCGCTTCACGCTACCCTTCTCTTCGGAGACCAGCGGGTTACCTCGATGCTGGCAAATGTTGTAGAAGGCTTTAACGCTGTCGTCTTTCTGGCGCACCATCAGGATGGATTCAGGACCTACGTCTTCGCGCTGCCAATCACCCGGATTGGGGAGCTCAGATTCGCGACCAAGCAGCAGCCAAACCTTGGTCCACATGTTCTCGAACTCTTGATCGGCAAATTCTTTGGAGGTGTATCGCGAGCCGGGAATATTGTGTCCACGAAGCGTTTGCTTGGGCCAAGGTGATATCTCGGGGGGTACGCGTGACTCTGCCATGATGCTTCCTACTATTTCTATAACGGTGACTAAAAAGTACTGCCTAAAACGATATAGCGAACACCGACTATAGGCAAGTTGCTCTGATGGGTTGAACATGGTCTGCTGAAGTCCAAAACCCATGTCAGATGCTCTAAATGACCTACCAAATGCAACCCAAAACCCCAGCTGGCGAGCAAGTGGTTGCTGCCGCTGAAGCGCTAGTCCCTGTCTTTGCAGAACGAGCCGGCGCCGCAGACGCCGCCAACCGCCTGAATCGAACGAACTATGAGGATCTGGCCGCCAGCGGCGTCAGCGCTGCCTTTGTCCCTGAAGCACTAGGCGGCATGGGCTTAGAATCTGTCCATGACTGGATTCTAGCTATTGTGACTCTGGCCCGCGGAGACGCCTCCACGGCCATCGCCATGAATATGCACTTGGGTGTCAGTCGCGGCATGGCTGGGGCGTTCCAGCAAGCACAGGCGCGCCATTCTGCCGCTGCTGAAACCCTAGCGTTGCCTCTGCAAGCCATAGCGGCAGGCAAGATGTGGATTTGTGCCACCGCCACCGAGCCCGGTACGGACAACTTACACCCCCTCACCGAGGCCCACCCTGAGGGTAAAGGTTGGCGCATCAGTGGCCGCAAAATATTTGTCACCATGTCACCCATGGCAACCCACCTAGGTATGAACTTGAGGATGCGGGATGCAGACGGCGACCATCTGGTGACCACCATGATGCCAATGACGGCCAAAGGCTTGGAGCCCCAAGACGATTGGGACGCGCTCGGCATGCGCGCCTCAGGCAGCCAAGCGGTGGTATTTAATGACGTCTTGGTACCCAAGTCAGCCGTGCGCAAAATTGGCCCCTGGGGGGAATGGAGTGTTGCTATGCTAATGAATCGAGCACTCGCTAACCTGCCCTTGGTTGGGGCATTTCTCGGGATTGCCGAAGCGGCACATGGCATCGCCATTGATAAACTGGCAAAACAAAAACGCCTGGGGATGCCCGTGGTTGGAGATTCCGGGGTGCAACACTTGGTGGGTGAAATGGATATTGAGCTAGCTCAATGCCGAGCCATCTTAGGGGTTGCCGCTCAAGGTATGGACGATTTTGTGGCAAGACATGCATCAAGCCCACCAACCATGGCAGATGCCCATCGATTGATGAAAGACTATCAGGCAGCAAAATGGGTGGTGAACCGTGGGGCTATCGACATCGTGAGCAAAGCGATGGATCTGATGGGTGGTGCTGGCTATGCCAACAGCCACCCACTTGCCCGTTTGTATCGAGACGTACGCGCTGGACCCTTCATGCAGCCCTTTGCGCCAACCCAAGCAAGAGAATACGTGGGCCAAGTAGCGCTGGAGCAATGGCCCGAAGGTTAGCGACCTTTAAAATCGGGCTCGCGTTTCTCCATGAAGGAGGCCATGCCCTCTTTAAAGTCTTCGCTCTTAAACAATGGCAGTAACTGCAAATACACATGATGCACGTGGTCATCAAAGTTCTCAGCTAGCCCCATACGCATCATGCGCTTGGATGCTTGCACCGCCATTGGCGCATTTTTCGCAACGGCTTTGGCCATAGTCCGAGCCGCTTGTGCTACCTCATTGTGATTCACAATGCTGTTGGTCAAGCCATAGTCTTCGCATTCAGCAGCAGACAAGGTTTTACCAGTAAAGATAATTTCTGACGCCTTGGCCCAACCGATCATTCTTGGCAATAACCAAGTGCCGCCGGACTCGGGCACAATGCCACGCGCGGTGAATGCAGCCGCCAGCTTCGCGTTATCCGCCATGATGCGCATGTCACAGCCCAAGGCTAGATCCATGCCATAACCGGCCGCAGAACCGTTAAGCGCACAAATGGTTGGCGTGTTTAGGTTGTGCAATACCGTAGGGGGCGTGTTACGCAGGTCCAACGTGGGGGGCGATGGCTTGCCACCACCCAAGTTATCGGAGATGTCACCACCGGAAAGGTCCAGACCAGCGCAGAAAAACTTGCCGTTGCCAGTAATCACAATGGCGCGCACGTCGGTGTCTTTGTCAGCTTCTAACAAGCGCTCAGACAAGGCGTTGAGCATAGGGCCAGAAATAGTATTGCGGGCTTGAGGACGGTTGATGGTCAAGGTTGCAATGTGCTCGCTGACATCGTACAAAATATCGGTATTACTCATAGCTTGATCTCACGGTTAGCTCTTCGGTTAGGACTAAATCTTATCTTACCTTAAGCTGCCCCTAAACCCGGTAGGCAACCCTCTATCAACAACGGTTGGTCTGTGGACAAGAATCACACCAACGAGGCTGGGCATGTGGTACGGTCTACGGTATTCGCCATGCATCAACGACAGCAGTGAGGTAATTGTCCCATGAGGCTGAGCGCTACAGACGCTACATTTTTATATGCCGAAAGTGCCAGCGGACCAATGCACATCTCTTCGGTCTATGTCCTTGAGGGCAACCTAGCCTACGACACTGTTTTTGAGCATCTAGATAAGCTCCTGCACCTCATCCCCTCTTACCGGCGTAAAATCGCCTTTGTACCGCTCAACATGGGCCACCCTAAGTGGGTGGACGACCCAGATTTTGACCTTAAGAACCATGTCATCCATCACCAACTTCCAAACAACGCCACCTTTGAAGAAGCCCTAGATCTCGCGATTGGCTTAAACGAGCCCATGCTCGATCGCTCGAGACCGCTTTGGGAGACCCACGTAATTACCGGTCTACCAGAGCAAACGCTGCTACTGCACATCACCCACCATGCAATGATTGATGGTGCCTCGGGTATGGAGCTGATCCAGCTCATCTACGACATCGACCCAAATCCGGCACCAAGAGACCCGCCAACCGACACCTGGCAAGCAAACGAACCGCAATCCCCTGGGAGCCTGCTCCAAGAAGCCTGGCAAGAAAACCTTCAGGGTCTGCAAAAATTCAAACCCTCGGATCTGTGGCCAAGTGCTGGCAAGCAACGCAGCCTAATGCGTCATGCCATTAGCTTGATGACAAGCTTTGTTACCCGCCCTGCGATCACCGCCCCGTTTAACGCGGCACCCGTTGGACCCAAGCGTCGCGTGCGATTTCTCAAACGTCCCTTCAGCGAGATTCGAGAGATACGCCGAGCATTTGGCGGAACCCTCAACGACGTCGTGTTAACCGCTGTAAGTGAAGGTGTTGCACGCTATCTAAAAGCGGGCAACGAGCGCTCTGACAACGCCCACCTGCGCATCATGTGCCCGGTTAACGTGCGTACGGAAGATCAAAAGGGAGCGCTTGGCAACCAAGTGTCTGCCATCTTTCCTATGTTGCCTGCCTGGACTATGGACGTTAGAAGTCGGTTGGCCGTGGTCTGCGCTGAAACCGAACACATCAAGAAAAACGAAGATGCACAGGCCATGACTTTGGCATCCCAATCAGCCGATGGCTTGTGGCCACTGGCCATGGCACCAACCCAGCTTGTCGGCACGCCGTTTGATCCAACGGTGATCGCTGCACGTATGCCCATGCCGGTACTGCCAAACATTGGCTGGCGTCCACCAAATCCGGGTGTGAACTTCGTCTGCACCAACGTTCCTGGCGCACAAGTGCCACTGTATC
The DNA here is from genome assembly GCA_938036875.1 of uncultured Pseudomonadales bacterium. Lineage (GTDB taxonomy): Bacteria > Pseudomonadota > Gammaproteobacteria > Pseudomonadales > Azotimanducaceae > CALHVX01. The sequence continues at coordinate 887 of CALHVX010000057.1, read as the reverse complement.
TCGCCGGGCACAAAGTCACAGACACCATTGGCGTGCTGATCCTAAGCGGCAACATCGGCTTCAGCGCCACGGTGCTCAGCTACAACAAAGAACTATTCATTAACTATATCTGCGAACCACGCTTGCTGCCGGAGCTGGACTTCATTGTGGAAAGTACCGCCGCAGCTTTTGATGAATTGCTAACCCAGGCCCGCGCACATACCGAAGAGCTGAGCGGCAAATAAGGAATCTCTATGGCTATCGACTTAGCAACTCACTTTCCCGAGCACCTAACCCTAACCAACGGCACCGAGATTGAGCTACGCCCTGTCAACAATGACGACCGCGAAGCAATTCTTGGCTTTGCTCAACAACTGCCCGAAGAAGACTTGCTGTTTCTTTCCATGGACCTTACGGAGCCCACCGTAGTGGATCGATGGCTTAAAGCCAGCGCCAGCGGCCGCTCAGCCACTCTCTGCGCTTACGCCGGCGAGCAATTGGTGGGCTACGGCAATGTGCACCGAGAGCCGGCACCCTGGATGCAGCGGGTCGGCGAGATACGGGTGAACATAGCACCGCAGCTGCGCAGTGCCGGTTTGGGGCGAATTATTGTCTCGCGCATCTTTGACGTGGCTCAAGGTATGGCGTTGAAAAAAATCTTGGCGCGTATGACCATCGAGCAAACCGGAGCGCGCGAGGTGTTTCGCAAGCTGGGTTTCACTGCCGAGGCTTTGCTGGCCGATTTTGTTGAGGACCGTAAAGGGTTATCACACGATCTTGTCATGATGACCTATGACCTAGAAGGCCTAAGCGATCAAGCGGGTGCACCCGTTAAGTTGTAATAGGTGCAACTCCCGCATCACGCGTGGGCTGATCGCTTAGTTTACGCGCAACATCAATGGCCAGCA
>CALHVX010000056.1 GCA_938036875.1 uncultured Pseudomonadales bacterium | reverse complement strand
TCCAACCAGCAAGATGGCGGCGACGACAAAAACAACAAAAATAATGGTTGGCATCGCAATTTGTTTGGCTGCAATCGGCAGAAAGCTCCAGGTTAGCGGTGGCAGCAGCATAGACAATAGAGCCAGCACCAACAGTACCGCAACCAAAGGTGAGAGCCAGTGAACTTCAAACGCCAAACCCAAGGGCAGCAGGCAAGCGGCAACAAACGCTAGAAGGTACAAAGGACGTTTAAACCGAGCTAGAGAATGGGATGGCGTAATTAGGTAGGCTTGGGTCAGAAATCCGTAGACTAGCAACGCAACAGCAGTGACTAGGACTAAGCCGTCTTGATCAGCAACATCCAGCCCAAACCAACGAATCAAATCTCTATCGAGAGCAGCAAAGTAAAGGCCCAACAACAGATCTTGAAAGCAATAGAGCAACCACATGGGTTTGTGTACAGCAACGATCAACGAAACCAGATACGCAAGCCCAGAAATAATAAAGGTATAGTAGACCGCATCCCAAACAGCCATGTCGGCATCCTTCCCCCATCCATCAGTGCCATAGCATACCGGTATTGGTCTGATATTTTTATCTTTGTCGGCGGCACCGCCAAGTCCACCGAAGCCAACGAGCCATCTTGCCTTTACCTTTACCTCAGCTTAATCATCTCTGGCTCTATGCCTTGAGTTCGTAGCCAATCGCGAAGCGCAAAGCCTGTCCCCGTCGGCCACGCCACGCACTCACCTGGGGTCACCAGCTTATAACGATCGAGTTCTTCGTTGAGGGTGATGCTACCTGTTGCAGTGACGTGGTAACCAATGATCACTTGGTTGAGTTGCGCAAAAGGATACACACCAATCAGCGTTGGCGGACCTGCATCCAGATTCAGCTCTTCCTTGACCTCGCGAACGGCACAGTCTTCAGGACCTTCGCCATGGTCAACGAAACCAGTGATAATCCCGTAAAAATCTCGTTGCCAAGCGCTGTTATGGGCAAACACAATCTTCCCTTCGTATTCAACGACAACGGCGGCTACGGGTGTTGGATTGTCGTAGTTAACGAAACCGCAAGTGGCTGCGCATTCGATTCGATTGGCTTTGTGCTCAACCAAAGGCTCAGCGCACATCGGGCAATATTTAAACTTGTTCATGATTTTCGTGGGACAAATGTTTTGCTTCGTTCCCTAGTGCTCCTTAGCTGGTGCCACCCCAGACTCCTACACCTCATGCGGTATTGCAAAGCCTTTGTTCTAAAGGGTTATCGCCGCTTGGGTCAGCAACCACAGGCAACTGCTACCCTTTTACCCCACATCAAATTTCTGGTGAAATTTAGATTTGATTGTCGTATTTTCCATGGACAGTCAAATAGTCTGGCACCAAGCATCCGACTCAGACCACCCGCTAATTCCCATGCCGCAGCCGGCCCCTAACCGAAACAGGAGCGCTTTAGTTGGAACCTTTAATCAAAGCTCTACTCTCTCCCATCACCTTTGCCATTGGATTCCTATGGCCATTGGTCACACAGGTTCTGTTGGCAGCCGGATTAGCAACCGCCGGCTGGCCGGTATGGGTCACTAGCGCAGCCCTGGTCCTGCCTTTTGCTCTGATGGCTCAATTCAAGGGGAGTTGGGTATGGATCAAGTAGCCCTAACAGAAGACCTAGAGACGTTGGGCGAAGAACAGCTCGATGTACTTGAGCGTCAAATTGCGGCCAAGTACATGAAGAGGGTTCCTTGGGGCGCCGTGGCTTGGGGCTTAGGCAACTGCCTGATATTCGTCAGCCTCTTCCCTTTGGTTCTGCTGGATATTTTGCCGCTGTGGATCGCCTTCCCCATCGCCACACTGACCTGCGCACTGTCTTACCTGCCATCACATGAAGCTCAGCACAATATCATCGCAGGTAAAGGTCGGCCATTGCGCTGGTTAAACGAATTGTTAGGGCATGTCTCCACCATTCCGCTGGTATCACCCTATCGCGTGCTACGCGCTACCCACATGCAACATCATGCACATACCAACGATCCAGAATTGGACCCGGACTACGATGTGCACGCAAAATCCAGCGCAGACTTTTTCATCAATCACTTAAAGAACATGCAGCCCGGCGCCAATAGAAACGACGCCTACACTCGCTGCCTTGAGCGCCTTGGCCAATCTAATTTGCTGTTTGATGCACTAATTTTCCAGGGCATATACCTAGCCATATTGTTCACTATGGCTTGGACCGGGCACGCCATCGAGGCGGCGTTACTCTGGTGGCTACCCAAAATGATTGCCCAGGTACACCTTGCCTACTACCTGTCTTGGGCTCCTCACCACCCAGGCCATGAGCAAGGTCGGTACAAAGACACCCGCGCGTTCAAGAGCAAACTCGGCAACCTATTTTCTGCCGGCATGCAATACCACATTGTTCATCATCTGTACCCACGGATCCCGCTCAGCTTGACGCCAGCAGCCTATCGCGAACTCAAACCCCTGTTACAGAAGCGAGATTGCGAGCTCGGAGGGATCTAGGTCGAGCATGGAAGATAGCCATGCCCGTAACAATTCTCGCAACGCAGCTAAATCGCTATTTCGCCAAGTGCCTACGAATCGCAGCCAGCGCTGCCTCTATGTGTTGATGGTATGGGGTATCCACTGCGGCGGGCGCATTGCTGTGCAACGCAATCACAAGATCGTTTTTCGGGTCTACTAAAATCTGCTGCCCAAAAATGCCTCGCGCTGAATAAGCGCCATCACCCCATAGCCACCAGAGATAACCATAACCGGCATAGCCTTGGGATGGTGCAATGGATTGCGCCATCCAACCTTCGGGCAAGACGCGCGTGCCATCTGCCAGCTGCCCATCAGCTAGGGCAAATAGACCAACGCGCGCATAATCTCGCAAGGTAGCCGAGATACAACAGCCGCCCAGCTCACCGGCGCCTGGTCCACCAAGCGCCCAATTGGCGTCCGATTCCATGCCAAAGGGTTGCCATATTTTGTGGGTGAGGTAGGTTGCGGCGTTGTTGCCAATGGCCGAGCGCAAGATCTCCCCAACCAAATTGGTTTCTGCAGAGTTGTAGTTAAATTTGGTACCGGGTTGCGCTTCATTTGGTAGATCGGCTAAGTAATTCATGAGGTCAATGCCGTTAAAACCGCCGGCTTTTGCCACATCGGAGTTTCGGTCTGCATAAGTTTCATCCCAGGCTACGCCAGATGCCATATGCAACACATCCGCAATGCTAGCCTCTTCATAAGCCGAACCACGTAAGCGCGGTAGGTAGTCGACCACTTTATCGTCAACGCTGTTGATGTAACCGTCTTTAATAGCGGCACCGATCAACATGGACGTGAGAGATTTAGTTACCGAAAAGGATATCCAACGACTGTTGCGGTTGTTACCCGGCGCATAGCGTTCGTAGAGCACCTTTCCGTCTTGCACTACGAGTAGGCCGATGTTGGCGCTATTGCTAACAAAATCCGCCAGAGCGAACTCACTGCCCTCTATCGTATAGGTTACTTCGGTGAGGTCAGTCGGATTGGATCCCAACACCAGTGGTGAGTTACCCGCCGAAATGGCGCGGGTAAAGTTAATTTGGTCTGCATTCTTGAACCCGTAGCGACGTTCATCGTCGGTCCAAAACAGTATGGTGCTACTCTCCGGATTACGGCGGTATCCCTCTTTTAGCTTAGCCACCATGCGGGTTTCTTCGCTTGCTGCCGCCGTTTGGAGAGACTTCTGCGCAGATCCGGGTGTTGTTTCCACCACTGACTCAGGCGCAACTTCCGGTGCGGTGGACGTTGTGCAAGCCGAAAGCAATAGGAGTACTAAAGCCCCGATAAATGGTTTCAACATGATCATTCCCCTCAGACGATGTGTTTGACTTCATTCATTGTCAGTCTATCTCAACCTCAGCGTGCTTACTCTATCGGAGAGCATTCAAAAAACGGTAGTGGGTGGTCATCTTGCATAATCCACTTCAATAACCAAAACTCTAGCTGTCACCCTTACGAAAACGCCACAGCGCATTGAGGTACCTATGAAGATTGGTTTGTTCGGCAACCTGACGTCTCCAAGAGCAACACCAGCCATGATCGGCGATCTGGGTAAGCGTTGCGAGAACGCTGGCTTGGATTCACTGTGGCTAGGCGAGCACGTGGTGCTGTTCGACGAGATGGAATTTCCCTATCCGGGCTCCCGGGACGGTCGCATCCCTATGCCTAAAGGCGGAGGCATGCTGGATACTGTGGCAACCTTTGGCTACCTAGCCGCTGTAACAAGCACGCTGCGTTTCGGCACGGGAATTACCTTGGTGCCACAACGCAATCCAATCTACACCGCCAATGAGTTCGCGACATTGGATTGGTTGTCCGGCGGGCGCATGGACTTTGGCATCGGGGTGGGCTGGTGCAAAGAAGAGGTATTGGCGTGCGGCTACACCTGGGAAGACCGCGGCAAGCGTTGCGATGAGTTTCTTGAGGTGATCCAACAGCTGTGGACCGATGAGGTGGTGACTTACAAGGGTGATCACGTTTCCGTGCAAGGCGCTCGACTAGATCCCAAGCCCGTTCAAAATACCTTGCCAACCATCGTTGGCGGTCACAGCAAGGCGGCAATAAGGCGTGCCGTGCGCTATGGGCAAGGTTGGTACGGCTTTGCACTCAA
>CALHVX010000055.1 GCA_938036875.1 uncultured Pseudomonadales bacterium | reverse complement strand
ATTCAGGATGCTGGTAAAGCCATTCATCCCTCCTATGTTGAAGGGCAAATGCAGGGCGGTGCGGTACAAGGTATCGGTTGGGCGTTGAACGAAGAGTATATCTTCAACAAAGACGGCATCATGGAAAACGCTGGGTTCTTGGACTACCGAATTCCGGTGGCCTCTGACCTACCCATGATTGATACACAAATTATTGAGGTACCGAACCCAAGCCACCCCTTTGGAGTGCGTGGAGTTGGCGAGACCCCAATTGTTGCGCCGCTAGCAACCATCGGCAACGCGGTTGCGCGTGCAACCGGTATTCGTATCAATGAGCTGCCACTATCACCGCCGCGAATTTTGGCGGCGATAGACGGAGATGCTTAAGCCGAATGGCTCGCGTGGTGTTTCCAGATTTTTTGCTGGCGGACACCGGCGGCCAAAAAGAGCTGACCTGTGCAGCAGAGAACTTTCGGGATCTGCTGTTAGCCCTTGATGCTAAGTGGCCAGGGTTGCAAGAGACGCTTGATCGATGTGCGGTGGCCATTGATGGTCAAATTTATCAAGACGCCTTCTTGGAACCCCTTGAGCTTGATAGTGAAGTCTTCTTTATGCAGCGGCTTGAAGGTGGCTGAGCCCTATGACGGGTAATCTGTGTCTTTAGTTTGGCTCTATCGGCTATCCCAACGTAGCCCCATCTTGTTGCCCGTGCTCCTGGCGCTGGTTAGCTTGTCTATTTACGGTGTTGTCTACACCTACTCTGAGGGCGGCTATATTCGCCAGGCCATAGGGTTCCGCAAGACCGCGGGTATATTTTTGCTGTTTAGCCTGTTGCCGTCCTACCTGGTTTTCATGATGGGCTTGTTGTGGCGCCGTACTGAGCTGGTGTTGGCTGAACTTAAGCCCATGGCGCAACCGGCAATCTACGCTGAGGTTCAAGCCCGCTTGCATCAATTGCCGCTCTCGGGCGTTTTGTTTTTACTAGCAGGCTTTGTCTTTGGCGGATGGCAAAACGGTTATTTGATTCGTGCGTTGATCAGCGGTGATCCGATTGCCGGGGTTGATGTCGCAATGTTTGTTGGCAACTGTTTGCTTTGGGTTGTCGTGGGTTTGATGTTGTGTTGGCGAGTCAGGGTAAGCAACGGCATCTCCAAAATGGGGGAGTCGTTAAACCTAGACCTCTATCGCCTGGACAAGTTGCAACCCTTAGCGCGCTTGGCCACAACAGAGATATTGGTTGTGGCTGGAGCGATGGCGTTTATGCCGTTGCAGTCTTTGGATGCCAGTTTGGATGCGGCCAACTACTTGCCTGGTATCACGGTGGGTATTCCCGCTGCTCTTATCCTGTTTTTGCTGCCGCTTTGGGGGGCGCATCGAAACATCATCAAGAGAAAGGCGGAGCGATTAACGGCTTTGTATGCTCAGCAAGACAGTATATCGAGAGATAATATTGTCGACCTAGAGCCGATTGCTGCGCACGTGGATCGTGTTAAAAAGCTTCCTAACTGGCCGATCGATGTTCAGCTCATTTCAAGAATTTTTGTCTACGTGGTTATTGCGCCTCTAGCCTGGGTTTGCGCTGCGCTGGTGGAGCAACTGCTTGAGAGCCTCTAACCAAATTTCACGCTTAAGCCTAGCCGCTGTCCATCTTCTTCGCTGCCAGTAGCACCCCAATTGCTTGGCCGTACTGGGCAAACAGTTGAGGTGCTTCTCGACCGGCTGTCCTAACTATCGGCAACCCAGCTACCGTGGAATCCAGCAGGCACACGGGTGGGCAGATGCACCCGTGCAACTGGATCGCTACCCATATTGCTTGCATCCACAATGATCAGCTCGCTTTTGTCCTCTGCTTGATCGTAAACAAAGCTAAGCAAGTAGCCATCATCCTCTGAGGTACCGTTAGCGGCAGGCACAAACACGGGTTCTCCGCCTTGGCGACCTTCGCCTAGCTGATGAGCTGTTGACTCCCCAGAGTTCAGGTCGTACTTGCGAAACGCGGCGGCAGTAGGCAACCCGTTAGCGAATTCCGCCATGTAACCAAAGCGGTGTTTGAGACCAACAATGCTGTCTGGCACGCGAGGGAAATCTACCGCTTTGTCATCGATCTGGCTTTCACTTACTCGGCCGGTAGATTGGTGGATGGTCCACCGGTGCAATACCGAGGGTACGTCTGCAACGCCTGGCTTCATGGAGTGAGACATACGACAGACATCGATGACTATGTCGTCACCGTCTTCGTAGGCGTTCAGCGGATGGTAGACGTAGCAAGGATCGATGTCGTACCAGACCACATCTTTGTTGCTGCCGTTACGTGGCATAACCCCGAGTCGAGCGCCGTACTCGTCGCTCCATTGGATGGGTAGACCGCTGGCAATGTTGTCGAAGTTCCAAACCAGTGGCAGATCCATAAAGATGATGTGGTTGCGGGTGATGTTGAAGTCGTGAACCATGGTCGCACCCTTGACCTCAATTTGTTCACTTTGCACCAGCTCGCCGGTTGGCGAAGCGCGATGGTAGGTAAGGTAAGGGGGCATCATGCCGTAGGCAAAGAACAGTAGCTCGCCAGTTTCTGGGCAGGTTTTGGGGTGTGCCGTCATCCCAGTTTCTAGCTTTCCGTCATAGTCGTAGGCGCCAACGGTATCGAGATCTTTGGATAGCTCAAACGGCCAGTGACCTTCTTCTAATGCCAGGATGCGTCCGGCATGGCTGATGATGTGTGTGTTAGCCAGCGACTGGGTCATATCGCCAATCAATGTCATTGGGTCAACGTCGGGGTTTTGCATAACGGGTGTCTGCACGTACCGGTTGCGATACCAGTTAGCGTTGCCGCCGTTTAGCTCTACACCGTGGATCATGCCGTTACCTAGAAACCAGTGAGCGCTTTCACCGGACTGCGGATTGGCGCCGTTACGTAGATAGCGTCCGTTAAGCTCCGGTGGAATGCTGCCGGTAACTTTCAGCTTGGTCTCGGTGACCTCTTCGAAGGTGGGTGCAAAATTATCCGACAACCAAAACGGCGTTTGTTCAATGGCTTGTTCGCTCATGTTTCGTTCTCCTAGCGCTTTAGCGCTCAAGTTTTCTTCGCGGTGGGGGCCAGCATTGCACGCATGCAGTTGATGGCTTCTTGGATATAGTTTTCTTTGCGTAGTGGGTTAGGGTCGTTGCGCCAGGCGTTGATGGCCGCGTCGACCACGGCAAACTGTAGCTGCGCCATGATTTTTGGGTCGCCTTGGCGCACATCACCTCGGCGCATGGCTTGGGTTAGGTTTTTCTCGATAGCGGCCACAACCACATCGCTTTGGGCCTGAATGTCTGCGTAGGTTAGTTCGCCAGCGCCTTTATTCATCATGTCGTACAGAGCTGGATTGCTCTGTGCAAAGGCAAAGGCGCCGCGCACCACAGACTCTTCGGTCATCTGGCTGTGGTCTTCGGGCATGGAGGCGGCCGCAGCGGCCAATGCAAACTGTTCACCCAGTTGGGCGAACAGACCTTTCTTAGAGCCAAAGTGATGGAACAAGATACCTTCAGACACGCCGGCGTGGCTGGCAATCTGGGCGGTGGATGTGGCCTCGAAGCCGTTCTGACCAAAAAGCTCTTCCGCAGCGGCCAGTAGCAAGAGTCGCTTTTGCTCGGGGTTGCGGCGGTAGGCAGTGCCTGAATCAGGGTTGGGCATGGTCGGGCGTCAGTTAACCTTGTTGAGTGGTACTTTATAAAGTGTCACTCAATAAGTCAACCGAGGCCCTGTGAAGCAAGGCCCTGCGAAAGATGGTTAGTTGACTGGTACCTCTAATTTGAATTCCACACCCTCGATAGCCTGCAACGACGCTTCCTCCGTTTCGCTCATCAAGACCCGACCGCTAGCCCGAGCGCCCGATCTCTTTGACTGGTCTTTAAACAGATCTGGCAGCAGGTTGTCTGGGTCGTCGCCCCCGATATCGGTGGTTTCCTCTAAGCTGTCTAGGTTGGTGCCGCGGGACAAGTTCAGTGGTTTTGGATTGGATTTTGCTGGCTTGATCGCTGGAGTCGGGGATGGCGTTGACACTGCGCTAGTGGGTGTTTGGGGTTGGGGTTCGTCGGCTGTCGGCTGTGTGGTGCTAGGTTGGTCTGAACCCTGGGGATCCGACGGCGAGGTGTCGCAACCGGCAACCAAGAGGGTGCACCAGATGCCTAACAATAACGCTCGTTTAGAAGCGGGGGTTCGATGATCTGTTGTCGCCACGTTTGGGCCTGTAAGCTGATGGGGTAGCTTGGATGTTAGCCTAGTCGACCTGATCGAACACTAGGGTTTAAGTAGCTGAACCCTCGCTTGCTGTTGGTCTGCTAGACCAGTAGAATTGCGCGGCTTTTAGGCGCTATTTGGCCTTTTAAAGCTGCAGTAGCACTGTCGGTCGTTCCTCAAATCCCGAATTTTTCAGTAGGGGTGTAGGCACGGCCGTCTGTCGTGGGAGCATAAAAACATGCCCTAGGTCATTTTTAGAAGTGTGCAAGAAGGCTGTAGGCATCATAGATGTCAAGTAACGAGTACCTCTTAACCTGTTGATTAATAACAAATTTGAGGTGCAGAAATAGAAATTTTGGAGAACGCCTATTAAACGAAGTGGAGCGAAGCGCGCTGATAAGTCAGTGCTCAACGAAGAGATTACCGCCACCAGCGTACGGTTAGTGGATGCCGATGGAGGCCAAGCAGGGGTCGTGACCAGGGAAGTCGCCTTGGATAGCGCGCGTAAAGCTGGCTTAGATCTAGTGCTGATTGCACCAGATGCCGAGCCTCCTGTTGTTAAGGTAATGGACTATGGCAAGCATCTGTTTGAGCTGAAGAAAACCAAAGCAGCTCAGCGTAAAAAGCAGAAGCAAACCCAGGTCAAAGAGATGAAGTTTCGGCCAGGTACCGAAGACGGTGACTACAAGATCAAACTTCGTAATCTCATTCGCTTCCTCGAAGATGGTGATAAAGCCAAAGTGTCCTTGCGGTTTCGTGGCCGTGAGGTAGTGCATCCCGAGATTGGGATGCAGCTGATGAAACGTATTGAAGAAGACTTATCGGAATGGGGTGTTGTTGAAGCGGCCCCCAAGTTTGAAGGTCGACAAGTGATTATGGTGCTTGGGCCGCGTAAGCGTCCTAAGCCGAATAAGAAGAAAGCGGACGCAGATTCTACGGAAGAAGCAGAAGCTAAGAGCGCAGGCTAAATCTAGACCTAGAAATAGATTAACACCCGTACTCGAACGCGACCTATGTGACCGGCAGAAGATAGCTTGGACCTTAGGTACTCAATCGCTGGTAGAGCAAGCAACACTAAAGCTACCGGCACCTAAAACAGCGTGAGAATGAAATGCCTAAAATGAAGACCCATAGCGGTGCCGCAAAACGGTTCCGTCGTACGGCTAAAGGTTATAAACACCGACAAGCCAATCGATCCCACATCTTGACCAAGATGTCATCCAAGCGTAAGCGCCAACTGCGTGGCTTGAATGATGTATCTGATGCAGACACAAAAGCCATCAACCGATTGCTTCCCACCAAAGCACGCTAACTTAAGGAACGACTATGGCAAGAGTAAAACGTAGCGTTGCTTCGAGAGCGCGCAGAAAGAAGATTCTAAAGAAAGCGAAAGGGTATTACGGCGCTAGAAGCCGGACCTTTAAGGTTGCTAAGCAGGCGGTCATTAAAGCTGGCCAATATGCTTACCGTGACCGTCGCCAAAAGAAGCGTCAGTTCCGAGCGCTGTGGATTGTCCGTATCAACGCCGGTGCGCGTGAGCACGGGTTGTCGTACAGCCGCTTTATCTCCGGTCTCAAAGAAGTGGGGATAGAGCTGGATCGTCGTGTGTTGGCTGACCTGGCCATGCACGAAAAAGACACCTTTGCACAGCTTTGCGAGCAAGCAAAAACTGGCTTAGAGTCTAAAGCGAGCCAACAAACCGCTGCATAGGTATGGCGCCAGCTCTCAACTAAGAGGGCTGGAATCAACGACAGTAATCCACCATTTCTTTGGGGCCCTTATTGTGGAACCCTTGGGGTGATCCTGACCGGATTGATGTTGCAACGGCACAAGAAAGGGAAGGGTTGCGACTCTTCCCTTTTTTTATGAGGTCGAATGTGAACTTAAGCGAAAATCTCGAGAAGATTTTAGGTGATGCAAAGCAGTCGTTAGCGGCAGCCGAGGATGAGCGTGAACTCGATGCGCAACGCGTACGCTACTTGGGTAAAAAAGGCGAGCTCACTGCTCTGCTGAAAACCCTGGGGCAATTGGACAACAGCGAGCGTCCCGCCGCCGGAGCGCAAATCAACGAGGCGAAGGCTCAAGTGCAGCAGTGGCTTGATGCGCGCAAGTTAGATCTTAGCTCTGCTCAGCTTAACGCGGCTATTGCTGCAGAGTCCTTAGATGTTACCTTGCCTGGGCGCCAAGTGGAGACGGGCGGTTTGCACCCGGTAACCCAAACGGTATATCGCATGGAAGACATTTTCATCGGTGCGGGTTATCAGGTGTATCGCGGCCACGAAGTGGAAAACGACTACTACAACTTTGAAGCGCTGAACATTCCATCGCACCACCCGGCGCGCGCCATGCACGACACCTTCTACTTTGGTGATGGCACCTTGCTGCGTACCCATACCTCCCCTGGCCAAGTTCACGTGATGGAATCACAAAAGCCGCCGATCCGCGTGATCTGCCCGGGTCGGGTATATCGCCGAGACTCGGATTTAACCCATAGCCCCATGTTCCACCAGGTGGAAGGCTTGGTGATTGATCGTGGTATCTCGTTTGCTGACCTGAAAGGCACAGTGATCGAATTCTTAAACCAATTCTTTGAGAAAGAGTTGGACGTACGCTTTCGCCCAAGCTATTTCCCGTTCACCGAACCTTCGGCTGAGGTGGATGTGCAGTGTGTGCAATGTCTGGGTAAAGGCTGTCGTATTTGCAGCCACACCGGTTGGCTCGAAGTGATGGGCTGCGGCATGGTGCATCCACGTGTGCTGGAGATGTCGGGCATCGATGCTAAGGAGTTTTCAGGGTTTGCCTTTGGTATGGGCGCCGACCGTTTAGCGATGCTGCTGCATGAAGTGAATGACCTACGCTTGTTCTTTGAGAACGACCTGCGTTTTTTGCGTCAGTTCAACTAATTCGAGAGAGAGAAGGTGCATGAAATTTAGTGAGCAGTGGTTGCACGAATGGGTGCAGCCGGTTGTAGACCGCGAAGAACTCTTAGAGCAACTCACCATGGCCGGTTTAGAGGTTGACGGCGTGGCGCCCTTGGCTGGGGATTTTAGTGGCGTTGTGGTGGGACGCATTGAAAGTATTGCCGCGCATCCGAATGCGGAGAAGTTGCGTATCTGCCAAGTGACCGACGGTACCGATACGGTTCAGGTTGTGTGTGGCGCACCCAATGCTCGCGAAGGATTGGTCACCGCGTTTGCGCGGGTTGGCGCGGTGCTCCCGGGCAACTTCAAAATTAAAAAAGCCAAGCTGCGCCAAGAGCCGTCGCTAGGCATGTTGTGCAGTGCAGCCGAGCTAGAGCTGGGTGAAGACGCCGACGGCATTATGGATTTGTCGGATGCGTTGGTGCCTGGTACCGATATTGTCGAAGCGCTGAACCTAAACGATGTATGTGTGGATTTAGACCTCACGCCCAATCGCGGCGATTGCTTAAGCATTCGTGGTATCGCTCGAGAAGTCGGCGTGTTGAGCAACGCGCCGGTCACCGAGCCTCAGATTGGCCCGGTACCACAGTTGCATGAAGACACTTTTGCTGTGCGCTTGGACGCACCGTCTGCGTGCCCTCGGTACCTAGGACGCATAGTGCGTGGTGTAGATCCAAGCGTTGCAAGCCCAGACTGGCTGCAAGAGAAGCTGCGTCGCTGTGGTTTGCGCAGCATTGATGCGGTGGTAGATGTCACCAACTACGTCATGCTTGAACTAGGGCAACCCATGCACGCGTTTGACCTAGCGCAGCTACAAGGCAGTATCTCGGTGCGCATGCCGACCGTGGGTGAGTCGCTCACATTGCTGGATGGCAAAACCGTTGAGCTAGATGCAGAGACTTTGCTGATTGCAGATGAGGCCGGCCCGGTTGCTATGGCTGGTGTGATGGGTGGTGAGCGCAGTGGCATAAATACGGGCACCAAAGATGTGTTCTTAGAGTGCGCGTTTTTTGCACCGCTTGCAGTTGCGGGTACAGCGCGTCGATATGGCATGCACACGGATGCCTCTCACCGTTACGAGCGTGGTGTAGATTTTGAGCTGCAACACCTGGCGATGGAGCGAGCGACCGCTTTGCTGGTCGAAATTGTGGGTGGTGAACCTGGGCCGGTAACCGAGGCGTTAAGCGCCGAGCACCTGCCAAAAACAAACAGCGTGAGCATTAGCCAGGCACGTTTGGACGCACTGCTTGGTGCGCCAATGGACCCAGCCGAGGTGGACCGCGTGTTTGCGCAACTAGATTTTGCGATCACCGAGCGGTCTGAAGGCGCCGACGGCGTGACCTGGACCATACAAGCGCCGAGCCATCGCTTTGATATTGCCATCGAGGCAGATTTGGTTGAAGAGGTGTGCCGTATCTACGGATACAACCGGATACCGAGCCGTCGCCCTAAAACCGATCTAACCCTGCGTCCGTTGGCTCTAGAGGTAAGCGATGAGCAGCAGCTAAAAACGCGTGTTGCGGCCATGGGTTTCCAAGAAGCCATTACTTACAGCTTTATTGATCCCGTGCTGCTGGATATCTTGGATCCAGGCGTTGAGCCGTTGGCGTTGGCAAACCCCATGTCTAGCGAGCAATCCGTCATGCGCACCACGTTGCTGCCTGGCTTGCTCGATGTTCTGCGGAGCAATTTGGCGCGCCAGCAGGACCGGGTGCGTGTCTTTGAGTTGGGGCAATGTTTTCACCCGGAGGCCTCAACTGCGGGTCAGGCCGGCGCATTGGCGCAGGTGGATATGCTTGGGGGGCTGATCGCCGGACCCCAAAGTGCCGAAAGCTGGCACGGCAAGCCGCAACTGGTGGACTTCTTTGATTTGAAAGGCGTGGTTGAGCAGTTGCTGCAATGGCGCGGTGGTGATGCAGGCCTGATCCGCTACTCCAAGCGTGAAGATGCGACCCTACATCCCGGTCAGGCGGCTGATGTTTGGATCGGCGACACCTGGGTTGGGCGCCTCGGGCAGTTGCACCCAGAGGTCCAGGGTCGGCTAAATCTCACCACACCGGCCTTTGTGTTTGAGTTGCTGGCTGACCCATTGTTAGCCCGTCCGTTGCGCCGGTTTGCTGAGGTGTCTAAGTTCCCGGCGGTACGTCGTGATCTTGCACTATTGGTGGATCGCACAGTTTCTGCCGCTGACTTAGAGCGCTGTGTCCGCAAGGCGGTGGGGGATGTGCTGGTTGACTTCAGGTTGTTTGATGTTTACCAAGGCGAAGGCATTGATTCTGCTAAAAAAAGCATCGCACTGGGCTTGACCTTACAGCGCCCTTCGGCCACCCTTACGGACAGTGAAATAGGGAGCTTTGTAGACGGTGCGTTAAGCGCGCTAGTTGACGAGTTCCAAGCCCAGCAACGTTAGTCCAAACCGCAATATAGCGGTCGTGATGAGGTTGCCGTATTACTCGAGGCGCTTGCTCCAAGCGCCCGGGATGTCTCGATTGAGACGGGTCTAAATTAAGTCAGGTGGTTGTCGGGTGGAAGCGGGAGGCTGACCTTTGAGTGCACT
>CALHVX010000054.1 GCA_938036875.1 uncultured Pseudomonadales bacterium | reverse complement strand
CGGGCGTTGCGGGTGACTATGGCGGGGATTTCTAGTGGGTTGCGCAATACTGGGTAGGGGTTGGTGTGGGTAGTTATTAGGCATAACTCACAGCCTGAATGGTTTCGATGTACTACAGAGCACTGCGAATAAAGATAAGATATTTCTTTTATTATGAACACTAAATATAAGTTATTTCTTATCTTTAGATTGACATATAATAAGATATTTCTTATATTTCCGGCTGGAGAAGATATATACGGCTAACAGCATGCGCGCGCAAGAAAGGGCAATAGCCCGCAAAAACCTCGATAAACGCTTGAACTCGATTAGAGATTCAAAGGATTTTGCGCGCCCGCCTAAAGGCTGGGTCAAGGCAATCCGCGAAGCTTTGGGTATGACAGCCAAGCAGCTCGCAAAGCGCGTTGGTGTACAAACACCACGCATCTATGAAATAGAAAAATCTGAACCTTTAGGGTCTATCTCTTTGGATTCGCTCCAACGCGTTGCCAATGCGCTTGAATGTGAAGTCGTCTATGCGCTGGTCCCCAAACAGCCGTTGCAAAAGATGATCGAGCAGCGCGCACTTCTCACAGCCAACAAACGTATGCGCAGCGCCGCACATACAATGAGCCTGGAGGATCAAAGTGTTGACGATGCCGATCAGAGTGAACAAATGGAAGCACTGACCAGAGAGCTTGAACAAGCAGGCTCCACTTTGTGGAGCGAAGATTGAGCGACCCCCTCATTCCCGAAGGCGACGGGCAAACCCCACTGACCCATGAAGAGCGCGAGGGTCTTATTCCCTCTTACATTACTAATCGTGATGAGCTCAACGAAGCCGAACAAGCCAACATTCTCCAAGCGCAATAACACAGTACTAAGCAGCGGCTACCTCAACGTCCTGCACAACCGCATGTTCGGCCGCGTTTGGAAATGGGCGGGAAAGTTTCGCCACAGCGGCAAGAACATCGGCATTGATGCGTACCAAATTCCAACCGCGCTCAAAGAGCTTTGTGATGATGTTGAGTACTGGATTGAGAATAAAACCTACGAGCCCGATGAGATTGCTGCGCGGTTTCATCACCGACTTGTTGCGATTCATCCCTACCCTAATGGTAATGGGCGCCACTCAAGGATGGCTGCAGACTTGCTGCTGCGTTCAATGGACCAAGAATCTTTCACTTGGGGGCGCGAAAACCTCACCGACCCAAGTATGACTAGAACTCAATATATTGACGCCTTACGAGCAGCCGACAAACAAGACTACGAGCTTTTGTTTGAGTTTGTACGGAGCTGAGAGGGAAGCGTAGCAAACCCCAAGGTCAGACAAGAATATGATGCACTCGCATCAGCCTTTGACATGAAGCGCCAGATGATTGCGCTGCGCAAAGAGGTAGGCCTAACTCAGGAACAAATGGCAAAACTGCTCGGCACAGCCAAGAGCAACATTTCACGCCTCGAGAGCATCAACTCTGACACTCACCGCGTCTGGCAACAATCGAAGGCTATGCTCGGGTACTGGGCTATTCCATTACAGTTGAGTTTGAGCCGCGAGCTTAGAGGCGTCGCGTTCAAGCACCTTCTTGAGCCTAGTTCGTGAACAAAGTGAGCGGTCATTCAAGCCGACATCAAACCCGCCAATGAACCCGCCATATACGGCAACAACACCCCGTTATAAATATTCATATCTATATGATATATATGGAATTATTTTTACATTAGTTGGTGCCAATAAATACGCCATAAAAAGCGCCAAAAAGCCTCTAGGTGAAAGTGGTTAAGCGGAATTGCTTAGCATTCCCGAGGCGCACTATTAAAATCGGCGCACTGTGTCGCTACGCTAACGGTCTGGCTAAACCAAGTACATCCCAACTATTGACGATGGCCAGTTGCAAACAAGCTCGCAACACTGCTGTCTTTCGCCAGGAAAGATTCGCACATGTATGCGCACTCAAGCAGTGTTACCCCACCAACACCATTACCCGCTAAACCAGCTTGGTGGCGACGTCAAAAAGCCTCTTTCCCTCTAGGGCTTGTATTGGTCGGACTGGCCTTAACGCTCACCCATAACTGTATCGCGTCCGCACCCACCGCATTGTCAGGTCCGCAGTTTGCCGACCCCAATCCTGAGCTAAAGCTCGACCTGCAGTGGCCAAGGATCTTAGTGCAATCATCGCTACAGGTCGGCAACAAAGGCGAAGAAGCCATAGGTGTTGCAGTAGCAGTCGAGTGCGGCAAGCCGAGCTGGGTATTCAACCACGCTGAGATCGACATCGTAAAAAATCGATTCGGCGACGCCCAATTTGTCGGTTATCCAAAACCCGGGTGCAGCAACACCTGCTCACCCATCGTCGTACGCTGGTATCACGAGCCAACAGGCCATCTGGCGTTTGGCATCAAAGTCTACCGCCGCAAGGCAACCATACCTTGTGAACACAGCGAAACCTCCCACGTACCAATGTCACCAATATTTATGACAACACGTCATAGGTTTTGATGATACGAATCGTCTTGCTCTGGTGTTGAGATACCGATTCTTTTCCTATACGAGCATTTTAGCCATGCACAAAAACCAAATATCGACGAGGCGCATCCGGCGATGGTCTACCACTGCGGCTGTGGCACTGTTATCACTTGGGCTAGCCTTACCCACTCTAGCCTTGAACCCTTTAGTGGACATCCCACCAACCGTGCGTACGCTGGGCCCCAACCTTGACTACGCATCCAGATACTCACCCGTAGATGCCGCCGCCATGGCATACCTTTCGCACATCTTGTTTCGCGCATCCTATCGCCCGGAGGTTACCGATACCGAAATTTCCAGCCACATTCGGGGTTCATTGCAGAAAGCGGGTTTTCGTATCGACGGCAACCTATTCGAGATGCGCGAAGATCGTAAGAGCGATACGGAGTACTACATCTTTGCAGACTCCGAAGCCATATTTTTAGTGTTTCGCGGCACGGAAAGCGCTAGGGACACCCTTTACAATACGCTCGCCTTGCTCATGCCCAATTCGGCGGTCAGGGGCAAAGTTCACCCAGGCTATCTGAAGGCCTACAGCAATTTACACAACCAGATTCAGGCAACCATCCGACGCTTTCGGCAGGACAAACCAAGAAAGCTGTATATCACCGGCCATAGCTTGGGCGGCGCCATTGCGACCATGGCCGCCTACCGATTAAACCGGTCTAACGTGGACATCACGGCCGTTTATCCCTTGGCAAACCCTCGCGTTGGCAATTTGGAGTGGGCCCAGCATTACGACTCTAGTGGCATTGGCCGTAAAACGTATCGCATTCGTCGGGACGGCGATCACGTACCAGAACTCCCACACCATGGGTTTTCGCCCATTGGAATCGGCAGCTATGTGCATGCAGGCCAGTTTATGAAGCTCTCCAAGCTGTACTACCACCCTGACCAGCAACCTCAGCCCTGGTTTCATGTCCGAACACACCCGCAAGCCGTGTTAACACCAAAGGTCGCACGTCAAAACAGGCGAGACGACGAAGTCAACTACACGCACGCGCTAGACAGAATTGATGGCAGGTTTCAAACACCTTTGAACCGATTGTTTGAACGCCACCACTCGCGCGATCACTACTTCACACCTCTGTTCCAGATAGCCGAAAAAACCATTAGCGCGCGGACCTCTACAAAGGCAAGTGCAACCGCCAAGGCCAAAGCAAAGGCCAAAGCAAAGGCAAAGGCAAAGGCAAAGGCAAAGGCAAAGGCAAAATCTCGAGCCAAAACCAAAGCAACACAAAGCAAAGATTGACCAGCACTTGAGTGCCGCGATGCCGGATACCCGGGGGCACGGCCGCAAGCCTGCCCCCAAGGGAATCACAACTATGTAGGATAGGCAGCCACCGCAAACGTGGTAATCTGAGCGACTGCGCTAAGAGTGGGAGGCCTAGGGCTCATGACCAATGTTCTTTCGGTGTTGATTCTCGAGGACAACCAAAGCACCGCAACCCAGTTAATGGAGTCCATCCGTTCCGACCCGCGCTTATCGTTGGCCGGTTGCTGCCACACCTTAACGGACGCCCAAACTTGGCTAGCCAACGGCGGTCACGCAGACGCTGCCCTCATCGACCTAGAGTTACCAGATGGCTCGGGCATCGACTTTATTCGCACCTGCGCCGCCCTACCCTCACCACCTTGTGCATTGGTGATGACAGTATTCGCTGACGAGAAGCATGTACTCGACGCCATCGAAGCTGGCGCGCTCGGCTACCTACTAAAAGAACGAGACTCAAACTACGTTGCCGAGTCCATTATCACTGCCCACAACGGCGGCTCACCCATAAGCCCAAGCATCGCCCGTCAGTTGCTACGCCGCTTTCAGGAACCGCAAGCGCCTGAAAAAAAGCTGAGCACCCTGACCTCCCGCGAAGAAGAAGTGCTACGCATGGTTGTCAAAGGCTTTAGCTACAAAGAAATTGCTCATGCATTGTCCTTATCGAAACACACGGTCACTTCGCACATCCAGCACATCTACCGAAAGCTGTCGGTAAGATCTCGAGGAGAAGCGGTGTTTGAAGCTATTCAGTTGGGCTTGGTTGACCTGAAGTAGGCTGACCGCCATCTTGCTTCCAAGAACGTCATTGGCCGTCATCGCCTACTGGGGATCAGCCGTTGTCTTTGCAGCCGCTGTGTTTACACTCCTACTGCAGTTTCACCAACAGCGACCAGTAGCGCTCGAGTTTGTGCAAGCAGTTGTGCAAGATCTCCCTTCCGATCCAAACATTCAAACCGCCGCTGCACCTGGCCAAACGGTTGCCTTACCCCACGACTGGAAGACGGGTGAAACGCTAAGCAGCCACGCGCGCTATCAATTTGACTTAAACCTAGCAACAGCCCCAGACCGTTTGTGGTCGATCTACATTCCAACATTGGAGATGGCACCAGCGGTTTTCGTAAACGGTGTGTTTTTAGGTGGCCATCGAACACTCGACCCGGATAAAGCTTTGCCTCGCTACTGGGGTCGCCCGCTGCTATACCGCATACCGAACAACTTGTTGCAACCGGGTGATAACAGCATAGAAGTTGATGTGCACGCTCAAGCCACCTGGGGACGCATCTCTGAGGTGTACATCGCACCTTTTGAGGATCTTGAGCCAAGCTATAACGCGCGGCACTTTTGGCGGGTGACCTTTTTGCAAATTACCGCCGCTAGCGCTGCGCTGCTGGGCATCTTCATGCTGTGCTTGGGTTTGGTACGCCGAGATAGTACCTACAACTGGTTCGCCGGCTTCTCCTTCTCTTGGTCACTACACAACCTCTTCTTTCTCACCGTGCATGTCCCGGTTTCAAACACCACCTGGGACCTGATGATCTACTTCGCGCTAGCCGTCATGGCATACACCGCCTCCATTTTTTCTTTTCGTTTTCTTGGTGAGAACAAGCCGCGATGGGAAAAATTCATGCGCTGGACGTTCGCCAGCGGAGGTTCAATACTTGTGGTGTTGAGTTTCCTCGATTCACACAGCACGATCACTTATGGCGGGTTCGTTTGGAACCTTACCATGTTGGTTTTTGGCAGCTACCCCGCTTTTCTTATGCTGCGTCACTTTTCCAAAAACCGGGACTGGCAAACCTACCTGTTGTCGCTATGCTATCTGCTTACCTTGGGTACCGGACTACACGATTGGTCGGTTCAAACCGGCTTAGGCTATCGGCACAATGGCATGCTGATGCAATTTTCCACCGCTCCCACGCTAGCCACCTTCGGCATGATCATGCTGTATCGCTTTATCACAGCGCTGCGCGAAGCAGACCAAACCACAAAAGATCTAGAACGGCGTGTGGAAGAAAAAGCCAAAGAGATCGAGCTGTCATTCGAACGCAACAGAGCATTGCACAACAAAAGCATGCTGGCAGAAGAGCGCGAGCGAATCATGCGCGACATGCACGACGGGGTCGGCGGTCAGCTGATCGGCATGCTCAATCAACTAGACAGGAGCGAAAGAAAGCAAGCCACCCTAGCTAACGACATGGAGCAGGCCTTAAGCGATCTACGCCTAATGATCGACTCGCTAGATGATGTAGAAAACGATGTGGTAGTGGCGCTTGGCCTGCTACGCAACCGCTTGCAACCACAGCTGGATGCGGCCGGCATCCGACTAAATTGGGAGGTTGATGATCTACCCGCCGTATTGGAGCTTGGTCCGCGGCGCGTGCTGCACTTTATGCGGATACTGCAAGAAGCGGTAACAAACAGTATCAAGCACACCAACGCTACGGAAATCTCTATACGTACCCATCCATTGCTACTCATCGAGAAAACGCCCTGCATAGCAGTTGTGGTAAGTGACAACGGCCATGGTGGTGCTATTCAAGACAACGGCGGTCGCGGCGTAAAAAACATGCGCTATCGTGCGGAGTCGGCACAGCTAAAGCTGGCATTCGTGTCTGATGAAAACCTCCGAACCACAGTCCAGGTAGGGTTCCCAGTAGATACCTAGCTGTCACAACTATTCAGGATACTATCAACCGTCCTGGCTTCTTAGGCTCACCCCACTAAACAAAGGGATTGACGCATGAGAAGAATTCACAGCATCTTGGCATCCGCACTTATCTGGGCAACCTGCCAGCTGGCCTTTGCCAGCAGCACGGAGCTTGTTGGCGGGCCAGGAGGAGAATGGTATTCCAGACAATGTCCAGCTGGGCAAAAAATCGTGGGCGTGACCGGCAATACGGGTCAGTGGGTAGACGATGTCTCTATCATCTGCGCCTCCGTTAGCAACAACACATGGAGCAATCCGATACCGCAACCCATGGTTGGCTCGGCTCCGAGCGTTGGCGCCATCATTGGCATAGTCGCCGGTGGCACCACGGGCAATACCGCTAGAACCTGCCCCCAAGGCATGGCCGTTTCGGCAATGCGGGTATTGGTGGGCAACGAACTACCACCCGTTGCAGATCGACTACCCGGTCCCTTCATTCACAAACTGACGCCCGTGTGCAGATCTATGGCCGCAGGCGCTACCGTCAACGGCCCCGGTATACGCGGGAGCAATGGAGATGGCACAACGCGTGTCCTATCTTGCCCAAGAAACAACTACGCCTCTGGTATCACCGGTCGTAGCGGCCAATATCTTGACTCCATTCGGCTAGATTGCACCAAGCTTTCGGGCCGAGTACCAGAAGACACGGTGATTGAGGTGGGTGGTACCGGTGGCCAGCACACCACATCCGTGTGCCCTAGCGGCCGGCGCATGATTGGCATGCGTGCGCAAAAATCACCGACAGGCGGTTGGCTACGCAACATGACACCCCTATGCGCCACCATGCCTAGGTGGAACCCGGCTGAGTTAACCGCCGCTTTGACCTCTAACCGCAACCTGCAGAATGTGGGCGCTGCTCGCAAGGTTGGTCGATCGGGTGGCGGGGAGAGCAAAAACATTTTGTGCCCAGAGAACCAATACGTGCATTCCGCAGAGCTGTTTCATGAAAGCTATGTTCACAGCGTTCGGCTACGTTGCCGCACCACGGACCACGCAAAACGCTCGGCACCCTCTCGATTTGGGCGCGCGAAAGGCAATCGTGACCTGTTGCAGTGCCCACCCGATACCGTGGCCACCGGCATAACGGTACGTGCAGGAGATCCTGCGATTGGTGCCGCTATTGATGCGTTTCGATTGCGTTGCTTTGCGGACAATCAAGCTAGATCCAGCAAGTTGATCGCCATTCTTGGAGATTCATACGGTGCCGGCGAAGGCGCACCCGATATGAACGTCTATGCGGGTGAGCGGCCAACCCATGAAAAGCAAAAAAGTCGTGAGCGTCGTGCCGCCTGGGCAAATCGTATGTGCCATATGTCGAATCGTTCTGGTTTATCAAGAGCCGTTCGGGACTACACGGTTGCCAAAAAAGGCGCCTATGACTATCGAAACTTCTCCTGCTCTGGCGCAGAGATCGAGCTAGGCTTTGTGGATGGCCAAGAAAACCCACCACAATCCAAGGCCATGATCGATCCGCAAATCGATCAAGCCTATCGCTGGATGAGAAACATGGGTAAATCCAGCATCGATACCGTAGTGATATCCGTTGGGGGGAACGACGCCGGTTTTGCCGCGCGCATTGCCGACTGCACCATTACCGAACTTGTCGAGCTTGGCACCTTCGGATTGGCCAGCGGCAGTTGCAGCGAAGACCCAAGTTACCAGCAAGATATCGCGCAAGGCTTGTCCACCCTGCCTAGACGTTTCGCTCTGCTCGCAGAAGAGCTCAAGGTGCTTAAGCCAAGACGGGTGCTAATACGGACCTACCCGAATCCACTACGCAATACCGACGGCGAGCTCTGCAACAGTCCTCCGGCTGATGGACCCAGACCAGCGCCTTTAACCGCGTCACGAGCGGTTTATGCAGCATTTCCCGACATCAACGCAGGCTCGTATCGGTTAGTGGAAGACACCTTTCTCAAACCCGTCAACGCAGGGTTACGCGCCGCGGCAAACATCCACGGCTGGGAGGTAATTGAGGGCTGGTTTGAGGCGACCGCTAGACGCGGTGTTTGTGCCATTGGGGACGAAAGAGCCTTCAACCAACCAAGCGATGCGTACGTTAAGCAAGGCAACAACGGCGGTGTATTTCATCCAAACACCCTGGGGTATGACTTAGAGCGGAATGTAACCCTAGCGGCGTTGAACCGTTCGCCCAGGGCTCTCAATAGCAACCTTAAGTTGAAGCAACAATTGCCGGCCACCTTGAAAAAGAGACCACCGGTTCCTAGGTTGAAGAAGTCCTCGCAACCTAGCAAGCGGATCGAGAAGAAGTAGCTTGGCTATACCGCGGACTCATTGCCACTGTAACGGTGGCAATGAGTCCACTGGAAGATTTAAGTAAAAAGGCGTTCTTTGCCAACAATCAGGCCGCCCCTTCCTCAAACGCATAGCGTTCCGTAGTCACAGTCGCTTGTGCCGCTGGTGAATACCGCAGGCCAGATATGGCTTGGGGCTCAAATGCTTCATTTAACTCCGCAAGTACATTCGCCGGAATCTCCAACATGGCTGAGGCATAGTTGTCCTCGAGATGTTGCACCTTGGTTGTGCCGGGAATGGGTACACAGTTGGGGTCCTGGGCGAGTGTCCAGGCTAGCGCCAGCTGTGCCACGGTGCAGCCTAAGTCCTGTGCGTGGTTGCGCGCGAATTGCAGCAGCTCAAGGTTTTGCGAATGGTGTGGCTCTATGAACCGTGGAAAGGTGCGGCGCAGATCGCTCTCATGGTAACCATTCGGATCTAGTGGCTCATCGGCTAGATAGCCGCGCCCTACCGGTGAAAAGGGTACAAAAGTCACACCCAGCTCACGGCAGGCATCAAGCACAGCGATCTCTGGGTTGCGTGTCATTAACGAGTATTCAGACTGCATGGCGGCAATGGGGTGCACGGCGTG
>CALHVX010000053.1 GCA_938036875.1 uncultured Pseudomonadales bacterium | reverse complement strand
GCAACCGGGTAGTGGGGTCTAGCGAAGGTTGGTACTTTGAGACTCGTGAAGGCACCAATGGTCCCTTCCATTCCAAAACCGCAGCGCGAGAAGCCTTAGAGCAGCATGTGATTGCTGCGCAAGGTGAGTCCGCTTAGCGGGGCCAGTGGCTAACAGCGTTAGCGCAGCAACAGCAGCGGGCGGCTGGAGCTCAACAGCATTTTCACCGTCATGCTACCTAGCACCCACTCACGTAACCTAGTGTGACTAAAGGCCCCCATTAGGGTCAGGTCAATTTCGTTCTCGACTTGGTAGGCGTGCAAGGTATCGCTGGGCTCACCTTCCAAAATTGCAGCGGTGACTTGATGACCGGCAGTTGTTAAGTCATGCAACGCCGCAGACTGAATTCGCTTTGCATCCTGCGCGCTCTCACCCACGGTTACCAAGTGCACGGGTAAGTGGGTAAAACGTTTGCTGCCAATAAAAAGCTCTAACGCTTTGCCCGAGGCGTGGCTACCATCGTACGCCAGCATGATTTGTTGTGGCTCTTTGAAGTCGCTGTTGACCACCAAGATGGGGCGGTGCAGGGCGCGGATGCTGGACTCCAGGTGGCTGCCTAGATGAACCGCATCTTGTTCATGCTCTTCGCCTCGAATACCAAGAACCAATACTTGTATCGACTGCTCTAGCGCAATCAACGACTCGGTTAAGCCGTCGTGACGCTGCTTTAGTTTGGGTACCGCAACACCGGCGCTGATGGCTCGCTCGCGTGCAGCGTCCAACATAATCTTGCCTTGCTCTAACATCAGGCGGCTGCGTTTGGCCTCTACTTCGGTTAGCTCTTCTAGCAAGGCTTCCCTGCTGCCCAGGCCAATAGCGCCAGATAGGTCTGGCAACGCGGCAATGGCCGAGTGCTCAATGTTGTGGAGCAAAGTAAGCGGTGCCTCGAGCCCTAAGCTGATCCAGGCGGCGTAGTCACAAACCGCCTTGCTGTAGCGCGAGCCATCGATGCAGGCCAGGACGCCGTTTACTTGGTTCATTAGTGATCACCCAAAATTTTATCGATCTCTTCGGGCTTATCATGCACCCCAAAGCGGTCGATGATGGTTTCGCTAGCTTCGTTTAAGCCTCGGACTTCTACCTGAGCTCCCTCGCGCCGGAACTTAATGACCGCTTTGTCTAGTGCGCCAACAGCGGTGATATCCCAAAAGTGAGCTCGGGTCAGATCCACAACCACGTCGCTTACGGCTTCTTTGAAGTCTAGAGCTTCTAACATCTTCTCTGCAGATGCAAAGAACACTTGGCCCACAACCTGGTAGGTGCGGGTGTCGGTGGCATCGTCTAGGTCGCTGCTGACGTACATAAAGTGACCTACGCGATTGGCGAAGAACAGGGCGGCTAGGAGTACCCCGGCCAAGACACCGTAAGCTAAGTTGTGCGTCCAAACCACCACAACGACGGTGGTGACCATGACAATATTCGACGACAGCGGCATGGTTTGCAGGTCTTTGATGGAGCCCCAGTTAAAGGTGCCGATAGAGACCATGATCATCACCGCTACGAGCGCCGCCATGGGGATGAGCGAAACCTGCGCTTCGAAGAACACGACCAACAGCAGTAGCACGGTACCCGCGATCAAAGTGGACAAGCGCCCACGTCCGCCAGACTTTACGTTGATCACCGACTGGCCGATCATGGCGCAACCGGCCATACCGCCTAAGAAACCCGCGCCGATGTTGGCGATGCCTTGGGCTTTGCACTCTCGGCTTTTGTCGCTGGGAGTATCGGTAAGATCATCAACGATGGTTGCCGTCATCAGCGATTCCAGCAAGCCCACGATGGCCAAGCCCACGGAGTAAGGCAGGATGATTTGCAGAGTTTCTAGGGTTAAGGGTACGTCAGGCCATAAGAAGAGTGGCAAGGTGTCAGGCAGTTCGCCTAAATCACCAACGGTACGGATGTCCAAGCCCAGCATAACGCTCACGGTGGTCAGCACCAAGATGGCCACCAAAGGTGATGGGATGGTTTTGTTGATCAACGGAAACAGGTAAATGATGCCAAGCCCAGCGGCGGCTACCGCATAGACGTGCCAGGTGACATCAATCAACTCCGGCAGTTGCGCCATAAAGATCAAGATGGCCAGCGCGTTTACAAAACCGGTCACCACAGACCGGGACACAAAACGCATCAGCTCGCCCAGCTTTAAGTAACCGGCAATGGTTTGAATGACACCGGTCAGCAAAGTGGCGGCCAGCAGATATTCCAAGCCGTAGTCTTTGACCAAGGTCACCATGAGCAAGGCCATAGCACCGGTGGCCGCCGAGATCATGCCAGGGCGTCCGCCCAAAAAAGCGGTAATAACGGCAATACAAAAAGAAGCGTACAAGCCAACTTTGGGATCAACGCCGGCAATGATAGAAAACGCAATTGCTTCCGGGATTAACGCCAGGGCAACAACAAGCCCCGCCAACACATCACCACGGACATTCCCGAGCCAATCTCGTCGGGTGGAAGACAACAGCATAGGGAACCTCAGAATGGGCACTACAGTTAGTGTAGGCGGTATTGGGATGTTAGGAGTGCAAGTCGCGCACGATTATAGGGGGAAGCTTGGCGGACTGCGAACCCTGCGGGGATGATCTGGTTAAAATAGTCGATGAATGGTTTGGGTTTTACCAGCTAGACAAATAGCCCCATGGCAATGTCGTCAAGATAGTCTCCATCGCTAATCTTGATGCGCTTGATAAACCGACCTTCTTCGACAAAACCCAGGGATTGGTAGAGTCGGATGGCCCGCTGGTTTGTTGCTCTAACATTCAACTCAATTTTGTCGAAGCGTTGGTCTTGCTGTGCCCAATGAATGGCGTGCTGCATTAAACGCTTGCCTAACCCTTGGCCCTGGTGGGTTGGATAGACCACGATGGTAAGGCGTAGCACATGCGCCAAACGCACCATTCCCATTGGGTCCAGCATCAGGTGGCCGGCAAGCTCATCACCGTTCTCGGCCACAACATATAGACCCTCAGATTGCAGCGCTTGAATGCTAGCTTGGTAGGTAGTCAAAGGTATTTCGTGCGGCACACCAACCAGCAAGCCTGGGGTCGCGGCAATATTGGCCTCTGCCTGGGCAATAACCGCGGCATCTCGGGGTTGGGCGGGTCGTATCTGCACGGGCTGTTTAGGCCTTCGGTGTTGGTGTGTTTTTGTACCTCGCCAGGTCGTCGGCGTAGTCGGCGGTCCAATCCGCTGACGCTTCAAACTGTCGATGTGCCACCGGCAAGGTAACCCAAGGCAGCTTCCGTTTTAGCCAGATATGCGCGCTGACCTCGACATTGGTGGGGTGGTCGAGAGTGCCGATGAAAACGGTGCGAATGCGTGGGCGCGCTGAATTTTGGCAGAACAGGGTTGAGCTGCAGGCGCTGCAAAACCACATGGTGAGCTCATTGCCTGTTTCCGTGGGGCGGGTGCGGGTTGCGGCTTGGCCGGCCGTAATAGTGACCGCTTCCGCTGGAACCTGAGCACAGGTGTTAAATGCGCTAGCAGAAAGGCGTTGGCATTCCCGGCAATGGCAGGTGTAAGCCACAAAAGGCGGGGCGGCTACTTGGTAGCGCAGAGCCCCGCATTGGCACTGACCGCTTCCGAGTGGGGACACGGTTCTAGCTGGTGAAGCCGATGAACAACAAGCCTGCGATGCCAATCAGGCTCAGGATAAATGAGATGGACCGAAGCAGCTTGATGTTGAAGTAGTAGCAAAAAACGTAGGCAACCCGTGCACCGAGATATAACCAGCAAAAGCCGCTGGTGGCTTCGGGGGATGCTCCCCTGAATAGGCAGAACAGCACCGCCAGCAAGAAAATGGCAATGCTTTCATTGATATTGGCAACAGTGCGCGCAGCGCGGAACAAAAACCGCTCGTGGCCACCGGTGATGGCGGCGCCCGGTATGTGCCCCGCTTTGATTCCGGCAATATCGGCTACCAGCAATTGAACGAGCATGAGGGTGCTTAGCGCACCCAGGGCGTAGATAGTCGATTGGTAGTCGGCTAACAGCTCATGCATCTGTGGTGGTCTTCTCTTACTCTTCTTCGGCTGGCACTAAGATGTCGGCAAGCTCTGCTGAGGACATCACTTTAGAGTAGAGCTTGCAGGCAGAAACGTCGGTCCATTTAACCGCCGCTTTGCCTTCAGGAATTTTCTTGAACAGCTCTTCGATCTGGCAGATGTAAATGGTGATTCGAGCGATGCTAGAACCTTTGCGTGGTTGCTCACGAACCATAATGATGCGTTCTTTGGCATGCCAATCTAAGTCCCCAAATTTTACTTGGGTACTGGTCGAGCCCACGGTTGCCCCAACGGTGTCGGTATAGGCGGCTATATGGCATGTACCCCACTCAGGAACCGTGACGGTAGTCTTGTCGGTTTCTTCGCCACCGAGATGGTGTATTGCGATTTTTACGGCCATTTCCTTGTTGGCGACCTTTTTGGTCGGATTGAAAAGTACGTAATCTCGCGCGTTACCTGTTGGCACTGAAGCATCCTATGGTTGTGTATAGCTAATGATAGCGCATCTATTGTTAGTGTTCAGAGCCGTTTTTTGTTTCAGAGTGTAAGTTGGCGCATATCGGCTCAGTTTGGCTTAACAACAGCTCAAGTGAAGGCGTATGGTAATCCTGGGGAGCTAAAGCACGAGAGGTAAAGATATGACCGAATCTGCCAGTTTCTGGGATAAAAAGGCGGAAAGTTACGCCAAAAGCAAGATTGGCGACGAAGCCACCTACCAGCGCAAAATTGCCGAAACCCAAGAGTTTTTGACGCCGAACATGCAGGTGGTGGAGTTTGGCTGTGGTACCGGCTCTACCGCTATTCTCCACGCCCCCTTTGTTGAACACATCACGGCCATCGATATATCAGCGAATATGCTGAAGATTGCGAGTGACAAAGCCAAAGACGCGGGCGTTGAAAACATCAGCTTTAGCTGTGGGACCTTGCAAGAGTTCAATGCCCAGGCTGGCTCGTTGGACGCGGTCCTAGGGTTAAATGTTCTACATTTGGTGCCAAACCGGCAAGCGGTGATCGCCGAGGTAGCCAGAATCTTAAAGCCGGGTGGGATCTTTGTGAGCAGCACCGTTTGCCTGCGTAACTCGCCGCTGCGCTTCATCAAGCTGCTGGTACCCCTGGGTAAACTGTTGGGCCAGATGCCGGATGTGTTTGTGATGTCGGAAGAAGAGTTTGCCGGTGAGGTCACTGCAGCGGGCTTCCAGATCGAGCGTCAATGGCATCATGCCAAAGGCGGTGTTGCGGTCTTTATGGTGGCGCGGAAGCGGTAGACCCCGGTCTCAACGGCAATTTTTGAGATTTCGGCGCTAAAACCATAGTCGTATCCCGGCAACCAGCGATAGTTGATTGGCGTCTTCACCTTCCGCGCGTTTGAAGTCCTTGGTGTTACCAAAAGCCTGGGACCAACTAACACCGATGTAAGGCGCCAGCTCTCTGCGGAACTCATAGCGTAGACGCAGCCCTAGGTCTGCGGTGGTTAAACCCGAACCTTGACCAATGTCTGCATCTTCTGAGAGTGCCAAGTTAAGCTCCAATCGGGGTTGCAACAGCAAGCGTTGGGTAAAGCGCAGTTCGTATTCCGCTTCGAAGCGTGCCGACAAATCCCCTTTGTCGCTAAGGAACAAAGCGCTATCGAGTTCAAACCAATAGGGGGCCAGACCTTGTAGGCCAACCACCGCGTAAGTGCGCGCAGGGCTGGGTTTTACGTCGTGACGCAAGCCGGTTTGCAGCTCCCAAAAGGGGCTGATGGCGCGACTGTAGAGTGCTTGGATTTCTGCTTCTTCAAATTGGCCGATAGATGACTCGTACTCACCCTCTGTTTTTATCCACAGCTTTTGAATGTCGCCGCCGATCCACCCCTGGCCTTCCCAAACCGCAAGCGGATCGCCGCTGTTGGATTGATATTCCAACCGCTCGGCCATAACTAGCGAGTTGATTTGACGGCCATGACCGGCTTTTAGAGCAGTACGTGCTTTCGCCATGGCTGCAGGGTCGTAGTAGGCATCTGCAGCGCTTTCCGCCTTGGCTAAATTGGTTAGGCATAAGATGCTTAAGGCGGCGGAAGAGAATAACCGGTTCATGCTGGTGCCTGTTCATCGACTTTTTCATCAACAACAGAAACCACGCGCATCATGCCAGCATGCATGTGATACAGCAGGTGGCAGTGGAAGGCCCAGTCACCCACTGCATCTGCCGTGATATCTACGGAAAGCTTTTCGCCGGGCTTTACCACAATGGTGTGTTTGCGCGGTTTGTGGTGGAAGGATTCCTTAGCGGGCGTCACCAAATCAAAGAACATGCCGTGTAGATGAATTGGGTGCGGCATCATGGTGTCGTTAACCAGCGTGAGTCGCAGGCGTTCGCCTTTGTAAAACTTGATGGGCTCATCGACTTCCGAAAACTTCAATCCATCGAACGACCACATGTAGCGTTCCATGTTGCTCGTTAGGTGCAGCTCCAATTCGCGTTCCGGTTTGCGGGTATCTGGATTGTGGTCGAGGCTCTTTAGGTCGTTGTAAACCAGCACTCGGTGTGGCGCATCTTCTAGCCCTGCAGGCCGCTCGGCAAGGCGGTTGCTAGGATTCATCGCCAGGCCAACGACCCCGGGACCTTGTGCATGATTGTGTTCTTGAGGGCTGGGCATATCGTGGCCCATGCCAGCATGGGAAGAATGGTCCATGGCCATGTCTTTCATCGTTAGTGTTGGTCTTGCTCTGAGTTTAGGCACCGCCGCAACTAGTCCTAGCTGAGGCGTTAAGGTAGCGCGAGCCATGCCGCTACGATCATTGCTCTCGGCAACCAAGGTGTAGGCCAGTTTTGCGGTTGGTTGCACCAGGACATCAAAGGTTTCGGCGGTGCCAATTTGAAACTCATCGGTTTCCACCGGTGCGACGTTGAGTCCATCGGCTTGCACAACCGTCATGGGCAGACCGGGTATACGCACGTTGAAGATGCTCATGGCTGAGGCGTTGATAAAACGCAAGCGTACGCGCTCGCCGGGAGCAAACAGTGCCGTCCAATTGTCTGCTGGACCATGCCCGTTGATTAGGTAGGTATAGGTGGCGCCGGTTACATCGGCTATGTCGGTGGGGTTCATGCGCATACCGCCCCACATCATGCGTTCGGCCAGGGTGCTGTCTAAGCCTTGGTCTTTAACTTCCGCGAAAAAATCGCCCAGGGTGCGTTGCTGAAAATTGTAGTTGTCGCTCATCTTTTTCAGCTTGGCGAACACATGGTGGGGGTTTTCGAAGCTCCAATCGGATAGCACCACAACGTACTCCCGGTCGTAAGCCACCGGATCCGCTGCTTTTGGTTCGATAACAATGGGACCGTAGTGGCCTAGTTGCTCCTGCAAACCCGAGTGGCTGTGGTACCAATAGGTGCCCGCTTGTATCAATGGAAACTGGTAGGTGAAGGTTTCGCCAGGTTTGATGCCCGGATAGGTCACGCCGGGAACGCCATCCATTTCGAATGGCAGCAAGATGCCATGCCAGTGGATGGAGGTATCTACCTGCAGTTGGTTGGTCACTCTTAGCGTGATGTTGTCACCCTCACGCCAGCGCAACAGTGGTGCCGGTAGATGTCCATTAACCAGTATAGAGCGACCAGTTTTGCCATCGATGGTGCTGGTACTGGCGGCAACGTTTAAATCAAAAGTGCTACCGGATAGAGCCTTGAGCCCTGACAGATTTGCCTCGTTGCCGCTGCGGGCCCAGGCCGGAAGCCTGCTTTGCAGGGCAAACGCTGCGCTCATCGCGCTAGCTGAGCGCAGCAGTTTGCGGCGAGTGATGGTTGGCTTCTTATTTCGGCTCATAGTAATATACTTAATACCCCTATAGGGTATATGTCAAATTCATGAAGAAGCTAAGAATGAAACGGTCAATAAGCAACGGTCAATATGAAGTTAGAAAAAGAACCCACGGTTAAACGTCTCAATCGAATTGAAGGGCAGGTCCGAGGCATTGTGCGGATGATCGATGAGGAACGTTATTGCATCGACATCTTGCAGCAGGTGCGGGCGATAAAATCGGCGCTAGCTAAAGTTGAAGACGCGATCCTAAAAGATCACTCAGCCACCTGCGTAGAAAAGGCCATCAGTTCAGGTGACCCAGAAGAGCAACGCAAGAAGTTTGGCGAGTTGGTGGATTTATTGTCTAAAGTGAAAGGCTAACACTTAACACCTAGGCCCAAGTCCAAGAGGCAGGCGCGCGACTGCCTACACCGTATAGGTGCCGGATAATCTGCCCCTCGTGCATCACCTCATGCTCCGCTAAGGTCGCTAGCAAAGCGTTACGTTCTTCGGTCCATTCGTCGATGGCGTGGATAACCTTAAGCACATCGGCCGCCGAGTGGGCCAGTGCGTCTTGGAAATCTGCTGGTGCAAAGTCGGTCATCCCGCAGCTAAAACCTTGCCACTGGTTGGCCTCAAGCGCTTTGGCATAGCTCTGGCGCGCACCCACAACACACCATAGATGTTCCTTCAGCGATTTATGTTTCTCGACGGCAAGCTTGGCTTCCAGCGCTGGGGCGTCGGTTTGTGCAATGAGATCAGCGTAGGCGTTGAAGCGTGCTTCGAGCTTTTGGATGATAAGGGTTCGCATGCTGGCTCCGATGTGCAAGAGGCGAGTTGGACTAAACCGCGCTAAGCTCGGCCAATTTGTTGCTCAGGTTGGTACGCGCTTGCGCTTCATACAAATCTTGAATGGGTTTGGTGTGGTAGATCACCTCACGTTCCAAGAACGACTGCAGAACCTTAACGCGACCTGGACCGTATAACTCTAAGGGCACCCAGTGGTACTCCTTGCGGATATTTTGATCGTAGGTCTCAAACACCTCTGCTGGCGTTCCTAAGATGCCGAGGTCGATATCAACCATCAGCGCTGAGTCTGGGCTCGACACTTGGTGGGTTTTGGTTGCCAGGATCATTTCAACAATTCTGGCGATGCAAGCGTTGGCAACTTTAGCCTTGCCCAGGGCGCGCTCTGCAAGCGCTGCGCTTTGCTCTTCGTTGTCCGGTGCCTTGGTGTCGTAGATCGCGTCGTGGTACCAGATGGCCACTTCAATCTCCGCTGGTTGCACCGCTTGCCCGCGATAGGGTTGAAAGTTTTTCAGGCACTCGGCCACGTGGGTTTTGTCGTGGTAGAAGCGTGTTGGCTCTGAGTAAAGGCTGTTTAGCTCTTCGAACAAAGTTTGATCAGCCTTGGCTGCAAGTTGATGCATAGATTTGGCAAATTCTGTGTACTCAAACATGGGTTTTACCTAGCTGGTGAATCTCCCCTTTAGCCCCTAGAATCCCTGTTTAGTAGAGGCGTTGCAACCGATGAACACAAGGCTACTTGTCCGCCCTTATGCTGATGCTGACCGCGATGGTGTCATCCTGCTGTGGCGCCTAGCTTTCCCAGCTGAGCCTGCCTGGAATGAATCAAGCACCCTGATCCAACGCAAATTGACCGTGCAACCCGAGCTATTCTTTGTCTGCGTGGACGGCACTGAGGTTGTGGGCACAGTAATGGCGGGCTTTGATGGCGTGCGCGGTTGGGTGCACAAAGTGGCAGCCCATCCTGAACGTACTAGGTCTGGGATAGCGAGCCGCCTGATGCAGGCGGCAGAAGAGGGCTTGGCTGGCCTGGGCTGCCCTAAGTTAAATATGCAGGTTCGGGCTGACAATGCATCAGCGCTCGCCTTCTACAAAGCGGCCGGTTATCAGATTGAAGATCGCGTGAGCTTAAGCAAACATCTCAGTTAAGTGATCCACCGAAGGCGATCCGGCCACGCGCTGGGGGTTCAACGATGATGTGGATATGCTCCGCGCTTCTGCCCACACCGGTAGCAATGGCTTGGGTAAGCAGCCGGATTTGTTCAGCTAGCGCTTCACCTTCAGGAACGTCGGCTTGCAGCAGCGAAACGATGACCGGCAAGACGCCTTGGCCGGGCCCGCGTGCGTTTTCTGCATAGTGCTCGCGTGGAATGAAGTGCAGCTTTATCCAGGTGCCTTGAGGGCGAGAGCCTAGCGCCTCGCCTGCGAGATCCGCGAGTCGAGGGGCCAGGTCAGACCGCAACTCTTGTGCCACAGCGCCGACGATTTCGATGTTTAGGATTGGCATTGTTCGCTCCGTATACTCGGCCTACTATACCAACCTTCACCCTTCTCCCTGACGAAAGGCATCACGGCTTGTCCAAGAGCATTTCCAGCACGGACCGGGACATGGCTAAGCGTGTTGGCGTGGTTATTGTCTTTGGTGCCATTGCCTCGGCGATCAGCGCGGGCAAAGAGATAGCTATCGCTTGGCGCTTTGGTGTGAGCGAGGTGGTGGACGCTTACCAATTCACCTTTGCCGTTGCTCAATGGCCGCTGTCCATTATTGCTAGCGTCTATTTTGCCGCGCTGGTGCCTCGGGCGATGGCGGTGCAGGCTAAGTCTAGGCTTCAGGCTCAACACTTTCGCGCAGAGACCCTGGGTTTAACCAGCCTATTGCTCGTGCCGCTTACGCTGTTGGTCTACGCCGGGCTGCACTTTGTTGTGGGGCGTGCTTTTGCTGATGGTCCCGCGACAACCCTGGCCTTGGCTACCTCGATGACGCTGCCTATGGCGTTGATGTTTGGCGCGGGCCTGGTGGCCGCTATCTGCGCGGGTTGGATCATGGCCGATGGTCGGCATACCAATACCTTGTTGCAGGCAATCCCGGCTGCGGTGGTTATGTTAGCCATCGTTTTGTTCGACTTAGGTGTGGTTGGTCTGTTGGTGAGCACAGCGGGGGGATTTTTACTTTATGCGTTGGTCTCCTTGCTCTGCTTGCCTAACACGTCCACCAAATCTGCTACCGGGGCGCGGCTGCGCTACTTGCCTCGGTCGCGCAATACCCAGCTGTTGTTAGCCGGCATGGGCACCTTGTTGTTCGGCCAGTTCTTGCTCAGCTTTGTGACCATCATCGACCAGTGGTTTGCAGCGCAATTGGGTCCGGGTACCTTGTCCATGCTGGGTTACTCAACGCGCATTGTTGGCTTGGTGCTCAGCCTGTTTGCGATTGCCATTAGCCGGGGCTTGATGCCCGGCTTTGCCAAGATACAGGTGGAGAATCCTTTGGCGCTGCGTGCGGCGGTGCTTCGCTACGGGCTTATAGTGCTGTTGGTTGGACTGGTTCTAGCAGCCATGGGTATTGCTGCGTCGGACTTATTGGTAAAACTGTTGTTCCAACGTGGGGAGTTCACGGCGGAAGATACGGTAAAGGTGGGTTCTCTGGTCCGATATGCCATGGTGCAGGTACCTTTTTACTTCAGCTCCATGGTGGTGGTGTCTGCGTTGTTGGTGCAGGGTCGATATCGAGCGGTTACTATCGCCGCAGCCATCAATGGCGTTGTTAAGCTGCTGTTGGCCTATCTGCTGGTGGCACGCTATGGACTGCCGGGCCTGTTGCTGGCCACGGCGTTGGTGTATTTGCTCTCGACTATTGTTTGTACTGTGCAGCTGTTTCGCCCCGGCGGCACTAGCACCCACCAAAACTCGAAGCCCAATCAAACAGTGCAGAACCCTTGAATAGACCAACACCACCGCTGATCCTTCGCTGCTTGCGCGCCTTCACCCAGGTTGCCTATCGGTTCAACCATACCGGCTTGCCGCGTGTTGCGGAGTGGATTCGCAAAGCTACCACCAAGCGTTACCTAGCTAAGCAGGCGTCGGCGGATATTTGGATTAGTGACTTTATGGGGCAGCTACAATTTTGCTGTGACCTAAACGATCACATGGGCAGCCAGATCTTCTTTCGTGGGGCCTATTCCTATGACCAGCTCAAGCTCATCAAAAAGCTCTTCCACGAACCCTATGTCTTTATCGATATAGGCGCTAACCAGGGAGAGTTTTCAGTGTATGTCGCGTCACTCTTCAGCAACAGCCAAGTGTTGGCCTTTGAACCCACCACAAAAATGCTGGCACGCTTGCGAGCCAATATTGACGCCAATGCGTTAACGAATGTCACCGTCTTTCCGGTGGGTTTGTCCGATGTGGCTCAAGCGGATGTGCCTATCTATGGGCATGCACAGGCCATTGATGATGGTAGCTTTCATTCTGGGCTGCCAACCATCTACTCAATACCGCAGCGTAACGAGCTTCTCGAGACGATTCGCCTGCAAAGGCTAGACGATACCTTGGCGGCGGCAAACTTCACGGATCGCGTTGATCTGATCAAGATTGATATAGAAGGTGCTGAGTTGCCGGCGCTGCAAGGCGCCATCAAAACCATCACCGACAGCCGGCCGCTGGTGATATTTGAAGCCAGCAGCCTTAGCGCAGCGGCTGCCGGTTACACCACCATGGATCTGTTCCAGTTTTTTGAAGCGCAACAATATGTGTTGCACGCTATTGGCCGTGCTGGGGCACTGTCTGCACTAGACATCAATAGCGAGTTTTCGAACGTTTTGGCGGTTCCTGTAGAGCGGGACCTTTAACCCGAATCTATCTGGGGGTGAGCACCCACCATTGCATCAACTGACCGCGCCCCTCAGAGCACAGCAACCAGCGTTCGGTATCGGAGAGCATCTGTAATTCTGGAAAGCTAGAGAGATCCCGGGCTGCGGTTTGGACAACCTCCAAACTAAAGTGTTGGCTTAACCGTTGTTGCAGTTGAGCCAGCTCTGCTTCGCCGTTGGGTTGTAGCCAATCATGAATTTCGATCACAACAACCGAATCTTTCAGCAAGGCAATGACTGAATCCGTGAGAAAATCGAATTCGGCGCCTTCGATATCAATTAAGACCACAGCGTTGCGACGATCCTCAGCATCAATCGCTGCCAAGGTGTTTGCATCTGCGGCGCCGTAGATGGTGATACGGTCTTGTGCCTGATTGAGCTGGGCTGTTTGTGCGATCACGGCTTGACCGGCTTCGGATATCTCAAACAGGTAGGACTGCTTGAAGAGGTTTTGGCTTACCGTTGCGACGCCGTAGTAGCCGTCAGCGGCCCCAATGTCGATGAAGACATCACGGTCTGTGCTTGCGGTAACAATGGCGTTGAGCACTTCTTGTTCGTAAAAACCAAACAGCATGCTCGCGCGATCGGTTGCCCCCCACCAAGAGTTCCGCACAAAGCGAAAGCCTTTTAAGGGGCCGTAAGCAATCTGTGCCTCAAAGTGGTTGTTGAAATGAGCCGCCAAGCGTCGCCGGGTGGTGGCAACGTCTTCGACCGCACCAGCTTTTACGGCGGCGCGGCCAGCGTAGTGACGGAGTGTTTTGCTAAGCCCTTGTTGTTCAAAGGTACGGCGCACTCTGGCTAGCAATGAGTTAGCTATGTGGATTCCCGGCAGTATGGTTGGCTGGATTGGCGAAAGATGCTACCCCAAGCGTCTGCAAAATGGCACTCCCTGGGTGATGATGGGTCAAGGAGCGAGCAAAGCGTTCCAACGCTGCACAATGGTGTCTTCGGCAAAGCGCGATTGGGCCAACTCGGCGTTTGCTTGCAGACGCGCACGGTGCTCGGAATCCGTTAACAAGCGCACCAGCGCTTCTTCAAGCAAGTCTAAGTCCTCTGCCGGTACTAGCACGCCTTCCGTTGGACCTTGGATGATGGCGCTAGGCCCAGCATCGCAATCAAAGCTTAGGCAAGCACAACCGTGCGCCATGGCTTCAGCCAAGGTGTTGCCAAACCCTTCAAAGCGCGAGCTCATGACATAGACCTCTGCTCGTTGGTACCAATCCGAGATGTTGCCCACAGAGCCGATGAGCTTAATTTGCTGCTTGGCGCTTTGTTGTGCGATCAGGCTTTGCAGCTCATCACGCTGTTCGCCGTCGCCGATGATGGCTAACGCCCACTGGGGGTGTTGCGCTGCGATCTTGGCAAATACGGGTATCAGCAGATCAAAACCTTTTTGTGGAGTGAGCCGACCGACCGCGCAAAGTAGCTTGGTCTCGGGCGCAAAGTGAGCATCTGGATCCACTCTTGGATCACGCGCAGGCATGGGGACCACTAAAGGGTTGCCCACAGCAGCTAGCCGTTTGGTGGTTAGGTTTGCCGCCAACCAATCACAGGTGGCTTGGGTTGGCGCGGTGACCAGATCCGCCCAGCGATAGGTCAGCTTGCGCGCAAGCTCCCAAAATTTACCCAGTGGAAACTTAGGTGGATGAATGTGTTCGGTGGCAACCACGCGACTGCGCAGACCAAAGGTTGCCAGGATGCTGGTGACGTTCATGGACGCCATGATGCCAATGGTCACATCCGGATCAATTTCAGTGACGGCGCGCCGAACCGCCATGACTCGCTTGAGATTATTCCATAAGCCGCTTAGCGGACCTGTACTGTGAGTTGCTAGATCAGCAAAGCGCACAGCCACATCGTCCGCCAAGGGATAGAAAGGTGCTTGAGGACCGGAGATAACAACGATGGCAACCTCATCACCGCGCTTGGCCCAGGCATTAGCCAACATGCAAACCACACGCTCGGCGCCACCTGAGTCCAAATTGTAAACCACAAAGAGTTTTTTCAAACGAACAGGTCGGTTACCAAAGAAGCTATCTTTGCACACTCTTGGCAATGTCGGCCACTGTGGTTACCCAGTGGCTTACGGTGGCTTAACCGTTGTCCTTTGGGTGGCCGATAGCAGCAAGAAAGGCCGTTTTATCCGCTGGTGAAATCAGTAGGCGTTTGCCTTTGCTATAGCTTAGCTCAAGCCGATCCATGGATAACGCGGGTGACGACAAGGGAGAGTTGGACGGGCTGACGGATTCGATTTCGTTCACCGGCACAACCCACTTGAAGGGGCCGGCTTTGATCAAAAGTTGATCGTCATTAATCTGGTAGTTGGTGGATAGGAATAGCCAAAAAGGTAAGCCAAGGGACAAGAGCAGGATGAAGCCCACCAATAGAAGGCTCATGTGGCCTGCAGTAACCGCGGGCAGCAGGGTGGCAAGCATCATTACTGGCAGTGCGCCAAGGACCAGATAAAACCACCAATCTACCTTGGATTTGAAACGTAGTTTAGAAGGCATGGTACAAACTCCTAGTGGTTTCGTTAAAACGATTAAATCTTGCGGGGCAACCCGTCATGCGCCTTAGCCGCATAGTTAGAGGGTAACTCCGAGCCAAATCGATGTTTAATCAGCTTGCGCAAATCAAACTGGGGCAGGTTATCGCGAATGACATTCCACGTCGGCATGAAATCGACAAAAATGTGTTTGTCAGGTTGTACCCCTGGGTCGTTGTCGAACAGCCCGGCCGGTATCTCGACAAAATCTTGGGATGGCTCTAGACCTGGAACAGGGCTGCCGCAGCTCCCGCAAAAATAGGATTTATAGGCTGGGGGGTTGTTCAAAATAGGTGCCGAATACTTACGTATCTGGTCTGCGCCTTTGTTGAGGCGGTACTCGGATGCCTTGGCCGTGATCATGGTTAACGCGGTAGCACCACTTTTTTTCTGGCAGCGAACGCAGTGACAAATCTCGCTAGAGGCTTGGGCGCGATCGATCTCGAATTGCACGCTGCCACACAAGCAGCTACCGGTGATGGGCATGGTGGACCCTTATTAGCAGTTAATCAGCACGAAGCACATAACCCAACCCGCGCATCAGGGTTGAATTGATGCTGGTCATATGCGTTTCGTCGGTCGCTTGCGCCAGATAAGTGGCGGCGGCTGAGGGTAGTAGGTAGTTGCTGTCCGTGACGTAAACAACAGGGTAGCGGTCTGAGCTGTCTAGCTCTACAGCGCCGATGCGTTCCGGAGCTGCTGCTGATGCGCAGGCGGAGAGTACAAAAACGGCTAACACTAAGCTGAATTTCATGGCGACTTCTCACATGGCTGTTCAATGAGATTACGTAAGAAGAGGTCGGTTCACAACTGAGGCAAATAGGTACGAGATGCTTTACCATTTCGCTGAGTCTGACGGTGCAAACCTACATTTTTTCCCTGAATAATTCTGCGGTGAGGCGACTCCAATGAACCCTCAAGCAATAGTTGATCAACTAGAATCACTAGCCTCCAAAGATCCGCGAGTCGTGGCAACTCGCCGTGGTGTCCCGGTGGCAACGATTCTGGGTGTCACAACTGGCAACATCCGCAAGCTGGCAAAAAACCTGGGCCAGGATTATGGGTTGGCGCAGCAGCTTTGGAAAATGGATATCCATGAGGCCAAGATCTTGGCCATTCTGCTGGCACCGCTAGCGGATCAAACAGAGGCGGAGCTAACCCAGTGGGTCGCCGGCATCAACTCATGGGGTATCTGCGACCACTTCGCCAAAAAGCTGGCTGAGACGGTTACCGATGTCACCGGCCTCGTTCCGTTGTGGGTAGCACAAGAGGCCTTGTATACAAGGCGTGCGGGCCTGGCGCTTATCGCCAACCATTGTATGCGCCAACCTGCGCTTGACGATCCGCTTGTGCAAACTTTTTGCGAGATCATCTACCAGCAATCGAATGACGAGCGCCAACATGTGAAGCAAGCCTGCTGCTGGGCGTTACGCGAGTTGGGCAAGATTGATACGCAGACGCATGAAGTGGCGATTAACATAGCGCTTGAGCTTATGGAATCACCAGATCGTTCCAGGGCTTGGGTTGGTCGTTGTGCGCACAAAGAGCTAGAGGTTCTCGTTAAGGTGCCTGAGCGACGTAGGCTTATTTCTAGCAAATCGAAAACGGGCGCAAAGCATATGAAATCACGAGTTAAGTAGAGGCGTATCCGCTGCGTAGACCGACCATCAACTCTTGCAAGGTTAGGCTGCGGCCAAAGCACTTCATCATCCAGGCCATGGCACCGTTTAACAGCTGAAATTTCGGAGAACCCACGCCGATTTTCCTACTGCCC
This sequence comes from uncultured Pseudomonadales bacterium, assembly GCA_938036875.1. GTDB lineage: Bacteria > Pseudomonadota > Gammaproteobacteria > Pseudomonadales > Azotimanducaceae > CALHVX01. Next base: position 599 of record CALHVX010000053.1, on the reverse strand, counting down.
AGAATAATGTCTGATACGCTCATTAGTGAGCACATCCTGTTCGCGTACCCACAATTCGAGCCGATTTTTTAACGTTAGCGTTTCCATGAAGAGGAGCCAGCCATGACAGAACAGTTAAAAGCACTCAATGAACAACACTGTGAAAATCCCCCAGCGAAATACGATGATCTACGGGTGTTGATGTTGAATTGCACGCTGAGTCGCTCGCCAAACTTGTCGCATACCGAGGGTTTGCTGAAGGTTGCAGAGCAGATTTACCAAGCTAATGGGGTATCCACCGAGATCGTTCGTCCGGTAGATTTCGAGATTGCTGCAGGGCTTGAAAAAGATTACACCGGCCGGGATGGTTATGCGCGAGATGACTGGCCTCAACTGCAGGCCAAAGTAGATGCTTGTGACATTTTGATCATTGGTACATCGGTCTGGCTTGGCGAGAAGAGCTCGGTATGTAACCGGGTGCTAGAACGGATGTATGGCTACACCCACGACTTCAATGCTAAAGGGCAATATCGCGACTACGGCAAAGTAGGTGCAACGCTCATTACGGGCAACGAAGACGGCGTGAAGCACTGTGCCATGAATATTCTGTTTTCGCTGTC
>CALHVX010000052.1 GCA_938036875.1 uncultured Pseudomonadales bacterium | reverse complement strand
GGTTGCGTGTTTGCACGCGCTACTTGTTGTACCCGTTTCATTGTCATGCGTCCTATATAGAACCTAGTACTGGCAGTTGTAGCACTTCGATTACATCCCGCTCGTTGTGCAAGCGTCTATCGAATAACTCCACGAATATTGCTAGGGCTAGCCCACCGAAGAAGCCTAACAGTATTGCGGCCAGATAGATCATCGTAAAATTCGTTTCTTCTCTTGGTGGTGCAACGGCTGTGCTCAGAACCGACGCATTCGATTGGCTGAGCTGGCTTTCGAGTTTGGCTTCGTACATGCGCTCCAACGCTGTGTTGTAGGTTGTACGCGCCGAATCCAGGTCTTGGGCTAGCAGGCCAATTTGATCACGCTCCAGCTTAAGCCCAAAAAGCTTCTCGCGTTGCGCATCCAGAGCGTTGACAATAGCCAGTTCGCGCTTGATTGCACGCTGGTACTCTGGGTGACGGTGACCGAGTTGACGCGAACGCACATCAAAGGTTCGGGCTTGTGCTTCTACTAAACTAGCGGAAAGCTGGTCCAACCGCTTTGTTTCACTGTCCAACCGCTCGTCCAAATTAATGATGCCAGCTTGCTTCTGATAAGCAGAAAGCTCGCTTTGCTCCGTCTCTAGACGTGCACGTAATGTGGCGATTTGGTCGTCGAACCAAGCGGCCTGGCGCGTTGCAGGTTGCACGGTTAGCTCCAATGAAACATCAATGTAAACCTTAGCGAAAGCATTGGCCACCGCTGCAGTTGCATCTGGACTAGAGAACATAAAGTCGATAAATATAACTCGGCTATCTCGTGAAGGTGTTACTACGACATTTTCTCGTAACTGGTCAACGAGTTTAGCGTTTTGTGCTTCAGTCGGGATGATAGTGCCTGGCGCAAGATAGGCCTTGATCAGTTCTTGTCGCGTGGTGCCAACCAGTTCAGCCAAAACGCGCCGAGCAACTCTAGGGCTACGAATGATGTCAACCTGAGTCATCAAGTAATCGCTACCTAATTGTCGTCCGGAGTTGCTTGCCGACAAAGGGCCGTTAGTCGGAAAGTCCAGGACGATACTGGTTGAGGCTTTGTACTCGGGTGCCAGACGCTGTGCTGCTAGAAAAGCAACTGCCAGGGTCAAAACCATTGCCGTTAGAATCCACGGCCACCGGGTTACTAAGATACGAAATAGTGATTCAATATTCATGGCGACTACTACTACCTAAAAGAGTGCTTCACGGACATAGAGCACATCGTTTTGTTGAAGCTGGGTGTCTAAGCCAACTTTGATTGTTTTTAACTTGCCGTCATCATTGGTGCGGCGAATGGTTAACCCTTTCTCGGTGCCTTTAGCGGATAAACCACCGCCAACAGAGAGCGCTTGAATCACGCTCATATTGCGCTCGAGCTTGTATCGCCCGGGTTTGCGCACTTCACCGTAAACGTAGATTTCTTTCATTTTGGGTACGAAGACCACGTCGCCGCCTAAAAGCTCGTGATTCTCGGCTAGGTTGCCCCGTTGAACGAGGTTCTCTAGGTTCACGTACATGGTTTTTTCGGCGTCGTTCTCGCGTCGAGTTAGCATTAAGCGATCGCCTGCGTCATTGGCAACTCCACCCGCTAGCGCTAAGAGGCTTACTAAGGTGCGTGCACCACCTTCGGTGCTGCTCACCGGGAATCGACCGGGTTTGTTGATATGTCCCAAAATGGTGACGGCTTCTTGATCGGATGAGCCTTGCTCCACCAAGTAAACTGAAACCTGCGGGTTGCGGACATAGTTTTGATTAGAGAGTGCTCGAGCAATGATGTTTTGCGCTTCGTTTAGCGTTTCGTTGGCGAGATTCACCTGATTGATCAACGGCATGTTTATGGTGCCATCGTCTGAGATTCTTGCTGTAGTCGTGAGGTCTTCTTGGCCAAATACGTTGACTCGGATCATATCGCCCGCACTCAGCGTACTTGCCGCGTAGGTAGCGGAAAGCGGAAGCAGGGCAAGGCTGATGAACAGCAGAAGACGACGTATTGATGACATGGGCAGAGCAACTTTCTCAATTAACTTTTCGGTGGCTAGCATAGATTTTTCTCCAGAAAAGGCTGTTCTAGGCATGTAAGTAACGTAATTCCTTTGATTGCAAGTCTTCACACCCTAGCGTCCTGTAGGGCTTACAATGGTTGTATTGAAATAGTATGTAGTGCCAAACATGACGCAACAATCGCAAGGCCCTTTAATGGCGAAAAAGTTACAAGAACCCTGTTTGGCAACAGCCGTTGCTGCGGTTGTAAAAAGTCTAAGTCGGCCGCTAGGTTTAATCGGGTTGTTGTTAGCCGGTGCGGCACATGCAGATGATCAGCTTGGTTATCTTAAGCCCTATGTCGGGGTAAACCTCGGCTATGACGACAATGTGGTTCGGTTGGATGATCGAGGTGGTTTGCCTGCATCCATTGATGACCGAAGTTCAACCTTCCAAAAGCTTGAAGTGGGTGCTGATGCACGTACTTATGTTGGGCAACAGCAGCTGAACTTCGCGGGCAGTTTATGGCGCCAACGCTACGATGACATCGATGCGCTGGATTACACCGGCATTAATGCCAAAGCCGCGTGGAAAATTAAGGCCGGGGAAAACTGGAAAGGCCAGCTATATTACGATTTTTCCCGCATGCTAAGAGAATTTGAATATTTGTCGGTTGCTGAAGCCGGTATCCGAGAGAGCGGAACTTTAGGCCTTAGGGCAAGCCGAGCGCTGGGCTATCGACATCAGGTTGAAGTGTTTGCCAGCCATTCTGATATCAGCATAGAAAGAGACCTTAGCATTGACGTGAGCCAAGATGTCGATCGCGATGTGCTTGGCGTTCGTTATACCCATGCGTTAACGGCTGGCAATCGGGTTGGCGCAGAAATACGTTACTTGAAGCGTGATGGTCAAACACAGCTAACCAACAACAATTTTGACCAAACCAGCGTTGGGCCCTTTTTGCAATGGGCGGTTGGTACAAAGAGCAGGTTAGATGCGTTTGTTGGGTATGCCAAGCGCAAAGCTGATGCCGGCAATGCAGACGACTACAGCGGCTTAGTGGCTGATGTAGAGTTTTCTTGGCAAGCGTCCACTAAATCCACATTTGTGGCTTCAGCCTGGCGCAAAGCATCCAACCTAAATGACGAAATTTCTAACTACGCTTTGGTGCAGGGTTTGCGGCTGGAACCCACCTGGCAGGCGAGTGAAAAGTTGAGCTTCAGTGCTTTTGGTGACTACGAGAACCGCGATTTTCGCGGTGGCACCGGTAGAGATGATGATGTGTTCAAAGCGGGTGCTGCCGTTACTTGGCTACTGCCCAAGTCTTTGAGCATGACCTTGAAATACGAACATGGGGACCGCGATTCTACTCGCCAATTGACCGACTTCGACTTCAATACCACGAGCCTAGAGCTTCAGTTTAGACCCTAACCCTTAAGTTCGTCGCAAGAGCCTAGTGCGGGTAGCAGGTGTTACACAGCTTCGTAGATGGCAACCGTCTGCGCGGCGATCTTATCCCAATTGTACTTTTCGCAAACCCAAGCGCTGGTTTTTTGACGGGCGTGTGCATCGTAGGGTAGGGCGCTGAGCTGGGTGATGCGCTTGCTTAAATGGTCAACATCTGTGACCCGAAAGTAGCTTTCTTCCGGCAGACCTACCTCGAGGTTAGCCGGAATGTCACTTGCAATAACCGGCAGGCCGAAGCTTAGCGCCTCCAACAAAGCGATGGGTAACCCTTCGTGGGTTGAAGGCAGGACAAACAACCCGGCCTGCGCAAACAAGGTGGCCAGTGCATCACCGTTCTGAAAGCCCGCAAGCACTATGCTCGGGCTAGCCGCCGCCGCATCTCTAACCTGACCGCTATAGCGATCTTCTCCATCGACATTACCGGCGAGCACCAGCTTCCAGCCATCAGGCTGCGCTTTATTGAACGCAGCAATCAAGTCTAGCTGACGTTTCTCTGGCACTACTCTAGAAACCAACAAGATGTATTTGTGGGCCTGCAGGTCCAGCGTACGCAACACGTCGCTAGCACCGATCTCACCCGGTGCTTCTACCCCATTGAAAACCAGTTCAGATGGCTTGTTGTGTTTGCGTTGAATGATCTCTCGAATAACCTCGGAGATAACAATGCGAGTGTTGGCGAAGCGCGCCCCCATGCGCTCGCCTAAGCGCAGGATGGTTTTTGCAGCGCCACCCCATTTTTCTCGATCGTAGTCCGGGCCATGATGGGTAAAGATCACTTTAACGCCAAACAAGCGAGCGAGCGGCGTGAATAGTGCAGGTCCTACGGCGTGTACGTGCAATACATCCGGACGCTTCACAACGGCGTAAGCGGTGCCTAGCAGGCTGTGGATCAACGCCTCTGCGCCGCTAGCTGTGGGGCACCATAGACGGCTGAAGCGCATGTTGCTCGGGGGTTGATAGCTGGTGTCCGCAGGCCAGTAAGCGGACCGGGTAATGACTTCAATATCGTGGGTAGTGGTCGCAGCAATACGGGTGTAAAGCTGCTCTGCGTGGGTCTCCACGCCACCCTGGATACCAGGGAAGCCACGGAGACCAAGTACCATGATGTGCATGTTGCTTATGCTTAGCGGTTATCGAACGACTGCAAAGGATAGTGTTCCGCTGGCGTTTCCAGCTTTTCTTGCAACACAATTTGGTCCTTCACGCGCTCACCCAAGAAGGGTGTGCGGATAACTTGTGGGCTCTGCCGGATATCCTTGTAGTCGATGTACTTCTCAAAATCGAGATCTTTGCCGAAAGTCACACGTATCTTGTTCAGCAACACCCACAGCATAGGCTCCATTTTTGGCAGCTTTGGTGACAGGTTTGACCGCATCGCCGTTCGTGCTGTGGTAACCATCCAGCAGTTTTGTGAGCAACTCGCCACTTTGTTCAGTGTTTGCTTCGCCTGTTCACTGCTAGTGATCTCTTCCCAAGATTGCTTGGCTAGATTGCCTAGGGGTAGGTCCGTGCGCACGTTGCAGGCCCATACGTCCGACCAAGGGTCGATGAACGCGAAGTCACTGCCGGCTGTGCAAGGTATCAAACGGTCGTGGCCCAGGATCTTTTCGATCAAGCCTAAGTTGAGGTAGGCGCGGAACCAGTTTTTCACCTTGCTGGTCTTTAGCATTGACGTGATAAGACCTTCCACTTCGCGGGCTACTTTGCCTCGCTCGTAGAAGTAGTTGTCGTTTTTGTAGAACTGCCAAGCGTTGTGCAGCGTTGACGTAGCAAGCTCAATGCCTTCTTTTTGCGCTTGTTCGTATACCTGAACCAGTTGGTCGGCATTTTCGTCCTGGATCACCATGGCAAAGCCTAGGTCAGTACCGCCGGCTTCGCGCAACATACGAATGCCGTCGAGCTTGGTTTGGTAACCGTTCTTTTCTCCGCGAATCCGATTGTTGGTGAGCTCGTCACCTTCCAAACTAAAGCGAACTTTGATATCAGGAAATTTTTTGATGATTGGCAGCAGGCGCTTTGGACGCAAGCCGTTTGAGCTAATCTCGGTGATCATCGCTTTGGGATATAGGGTTTCGACCAGCTCACCTAAGTCTTGACGTAGCGTTGGCTCGCCGCCGGAGATGTTTAAGTTGTCAAAACCGCCGGGCAATTTGGACAGTGTTTCAATAGACACTTCCTCTTTTGGCACCGTAGGGTTTTTCCAGATGTAGCACATTTGGCAACGGGAATTGCAGCGAAAGGTTGAGATGACGGTTAGGTCCACGCGAAGTTCTCCACAGGCGTTAAAGGTTTAGCGGTCAAGCACTTGTTGGTAAAGTTGCACGAGATGCTGTCCGTGCTGTTCTAACGAAAATTGTTGTTCTGCCCTCTGTCTAGCTTCTAGACCCCAAGATTGTCGCTGTTTAGGGTTTGACATGCTGTGGGCAAGTTGTGTTGCTAATGTGTCCACATCCCCATGAGGGAAGATCAAGCCGGTCTGCTCATGGTCAACCAGTTCAGGTATACCCCCAAGGTCACTACCAATCACGGGTTTGCCGTAAGCCATGGCTTCTAGTACTGACATAGGGCAATTTTCATGCCACTCACTAGGCACTACGACAACAGCGGCATTGGCGATGGTCTGCTCTAGCTCAGGGCCAGACACATGTCCAAGAAATTTGGCGTTTGGGAACTTTATTTGAAGATCCTCTGCAAGCGGGCCGGTACCGGCGATACGTAACTCAAGGTCGGGGAGGCGACTGTGTGCCTCAAGCAGCGTCGCAATGCCCTTTTCTTGGCTCAATCTGCCTAAATATAGTGCATAGCCTTGATCGGTGGTCGCGGGCTTGATTTTGTCGCAGTCGACGCCGTTGTATAGCACTTCAACCTTGTCTGGGGCGAACCGCGCTTCTACGACGGTGTCGCGCATAAATTTGCTGGGTGCAATCAGCAGATCGAGGCTTTCATAAGACTTCAGCCACTGATGGGTTTTGGCTTCGACATACATCAATGCTGAGTTGACCAGCGAGCCATCGGCGCATCGGTTTTTAACCACATGTCGAAAGTTGTTGCCGGCACAATCACCACACAACTCGCCGTTGCGCAGTTTAGTATAAACCGGGCATACCGGTTTGTAGTCGTGTAGCGTTAAGACGCTAGCCACCCCAAGGCGCTTGGCGGCGCGAATGATAGACGGTGTGAGTTGGTGGTAAATATTGTGGCAATGGATGAGGTCTGGCTTGGTTGCTTTGATCAAGCTTTCGATCTTGCTGACGGCTTCGCCGGAATGCACAAATTTCAGCGCCGTGGTCAGCTGCCCTAGCTTCGATCCGGATTGTTCTTGGTATGACTGGTTGTCTACAAACCA
>CALHVX010000051.1 GCA_938036875.1 uncultured Pseudomonadales bacterium | reverse complement strand
TCAATGGCGCACCTCTGTTTGAAGGAGGCCCGGCGTTCATGCGTTGGTTGTCCAGAGGGGGTAATGAAATGTACTTGTTTGGGGCGATTGCGCTGGGGTTTTTGTCCCCAATGTTCATGCCAAGGAGCTAGTGCTGATTGTGCCTTGAGGTGCGGGGTCCTGCTAGAAACACAACCGCACACTACCCTCAATCGGCCTAATCCCCACCCCAAGCCGAAAACAACCAGCAGAATCCAAATCAAAAACCAGGCCAGCCCTGGTGGCACCAATGCGTATGCCGCCGACGTTTTCGATGACCAAGCCAGCACTAATGGTTCTGTTGATCACGGGAATGGCTAAGGGCTGAAGGCTGAGCGTCTGGGCTGCGGCTAGCTAGATTTCACGGTAGCGGCGCTTGAGCGCACCTAGGACTATCAACCCTCTCCCCATTCAAAAGCGATTGCCGCACACAAGCGATCGTCGTCTCAAGCTCCATCAAAGCTGTTTCCGCTAGCGCTAAACGCTGTTTGGCCCCGCCGCTAGCCAAAGGTTGGCCAACCCCAAGCCAGTCAAACCTAGAATAGTCGGCAGCGCGCTCATCAACGGCCGCCGATCGCTGGTTGATGCTACGTAGTCGAGCCAACTTAGCTGAATATTCTTCGGGGGAGCTTGACCCCGCCAATGCTGACAGCCGAGCATTTTGATCCGCATTAACGCGTGCACTTTCGTTTGCTGCATAGGTCTGCAATGACCCTTTTAGAGCCTGGCCAACGGCAAGCGTCACGGCCTCTATACCAGCCCAGCGCACGTCCGCCTTTCGATCTTGAACCACTTTGCTCATAGCACTGTGCGCAAGTTCAAACAAACCCAGCGCATCACTTCGCTGCCCTGTTTGTAGCTGATATTCAGCCGCGGTTAGATAGTAAGGCGCTGCTGTGTGGTGATCCGCATCCAGCGCTTCGCGATCGGCTTCGCTAATCTCGGCGCCTGCATCAAGCAAACGAACGACGATGGCCCAGCGATGTGTGCGTGCAGCCATGCCTAATGCCGACTTGCCGCCTGCACCAAGCAACTGGTGCCGTGCGCCCCGCTCTAACAACAGATTCACTAAGCCCGCATAACCACCAGCCGCTGCCAGTATGAGCGGTGATTGCCCCGTGGAATGCTGGTGGTTCACAGAAACACCAGCGTCTAGCAAGAGGTTAACAACGGCTGTATGACCGGCTTGAGCCGCTAGCATAATCGCCGCATAACCCGGTGCCTCGGGTGAAACCGCTTCAGGGTTAGCACCCTGCTCAAGCAACAGCTGCACCATCTCCGCTTGGCCGTTAACCACCGCGAACAGCAATGCTGAGTGATTCAAGTAAGCTTGTTCTGTCACCTTGAAACCCTGGGCCAGCAACTGCCCGACGATGCCAATGTGTCCCGCCTGTACGGCCAGAATAAAAGGCGACCGACCGAGCCGGTCCGGACGCTGCAGATCCGCACCTTGTTCGATTAACCACTGGGAAATAGCCAGATCACCAATTTTGGCGGCCGCAACAAATGGGGTATCCCCATAACTATCCGGCGCATCCAGTGATGGTGCACGAGCAGCCGCCAGCTTTACCGTGGCTAAGTTTCTTGAGTGAATTGCCGCCACCAAGGTGGTGTTGTCTGCACCGACAGCATTGTTGTTGGCGATAACTCCCGATAATTGGGCATATAGGTCCGGATGGTTGTTTTTGGCAGCCCAATCCGCCGCGGTTAGGTTAGCGCGGTCTTTGAGGTTGGCGTTAGCACCCAAGGCTAGCAGGCGCTTGACCATGTTTTGATTACCCGCCTTGGCCGCATACATCAGCACCGTTTCCCCGGTAATAGGGTGCAAAGCGTTCACTTTGAATTTTGATCCACTCAACAGTTGGTCAACCAACTCCGCACGATTATTGCGCACGGCCCAAAACAAGGCGTCATCACGATAGGCATCCGTTGAGTCCAAGCCTTTGCCTTGCCCTATCAAGCGAGCGGCTTCGGCGGTTGCACCAGCGTTGGCCGCCCGGGCCCAGCCTTTGTTGGTGCTCACACAAGCGCTTTGCAGCAGCAGAACAGCAAGGGTTAGAAGAGCGCACCCAATTCGGCTAGATACCTTCACTGATCGCCTCCCCTAAAAAACGGTTAACACCCGCCGATAATTTTTCTCCAACAACAGTTGTCGTCCTTCTGCATCGCCAAGCAAACGAACCTCTGGTCCACCGTTACGCAGCCGCACCGACACAAAGTAGACTCGGCCAGGCTGGGCATCCAGATCAAACTGTGCGGGCACAAAAAACGTTTCTGTCGGTGTGGGGTTGGGACGCAAGATCCCCATCTTTAGGACGTGCTTGCCAACAGGCACATCGAGCAGGGCGTAGGTCTTGTTCTGAATGTCTGCGGCAAGCTTGTCATTCAGATTTACCGTCACATCCACAGCGCTGCCCACCATGCTGGCATAACGCACAACATAGACATAAGCCCTGTCCGCTGGTGGGCTAAAGGTTTTGGCTTGAGCATCATCCTCGGCGCTCGCCAACTGTTTAGACGCGCAGCCCCACAAGGCGAGCGGCAGCAAAAACAGTAACCACAAGGGCTGCAAGCGCGGCTTGGTATCTCTAAGTGGTTTGACTGACAGTTTCGAACGGATGAATGCTTCTTTCGATACTTCTTTCGATGTTTCTACGGCCACAGGTCCCCCTCCCGACTCTGGATTGGATCAAATTATGTCGCAAAATAGCGAATAACAGACGAATCAGCCTAACGTTAGGCGCCCCAACCGAAAATCGTCAAGACTCGGCCGACCGAATGTCGCTCAACGAGGTGCTTATGTTCAGCAATCGCCAGCAACGACTCTGTCTAGTGCTTGCCGCCATCATCGGGGTTGGGATGGTGCTCTTCCCACCCTGGCGTTCTTTTGAGCAGGTCAACATGAATAGTTCCCAGGGCATACGAGGTTCCGAGGACGCGGGATACCACTTTTTGTTTGCACCGCCACCCCCAAAACCGGCAAGCAATATTGTCAAAACCTGGGTCGCCATGCATGTGGAGCGGCTCCTGCTCCAACTATTGGCGCTGGTTGGCGCGCTGGCCGGGTTGCTGCTTATCTTGCGGGACCCGAGAACCCCAAAAGGCGCAGAGGATCAGGCCAATGAATAGAGCTGTGCCACTAGTGCTGCTGGGTATCACTTTTGGCTTTGGCATCATCCTAATCTACGACAGCGCTCTGGTACTTCTGGTCCGTACCTTTCTAGGAAACGGCGGAGCGTTTGGCTTTGATGTCAAAGAATTTGCCATTGGCATCACAGCCTGGGTGGCTGCTGGTACTGGGCTTATCTACTTGATGCAAACCAAAGGGATCGGCTACCGATTGCTGGGGGCGACCCTAGTCGGCATGTTTTTTCCGTTGTTTTTTGCCTTCGAAATTCAAGAGGCGCACTGGTACACGAGCAATGTCGAAGTGCGCAACCTTGGTAGCCAGGGTGCCTACCGAAAGGTGAGAAAACGCTATCTGCAATGGGAAGACAACAGCGCTGCGCGAGCTGAAGAATCCGAGCGCATCGCACAGCTGATCGCTCAGCAACAAGTACACCACCGAGCCAACGGCTTGCAGCAAATCGCTGCATACGCCGTGAAGCGACCGGAAAAATCACCAGCCGAAAAACTATTTGACGTAAGCACAGCCTGTGGTGAAACCCAAAAAGTTGATCCTGCCTCCATGGCATTGGTCGAGCAAGCGGCGGGAACCGGCTACGAATACAAATTCCAAGAACCTGTGGAATCTCGGCTGCGTCAAGCAATAGCAATCGATGATGCTAACTGGCTTGCTTACGACCGGCTCGCGCGTTGGTATCTACTAGTAAAGCAACAACCCCAAAATGCGCTCGGTGTTTACCAACAGGCGCTCGCCAATCGACCCGGGTGCCCCACCGGACACTTCAATGTCGCCGGGGTACATTCCAAGCTAAAGCAATACGACAAGGCAATCGAACATATACAACAAGCGATTGCGCTCACTGACGAGGTGCCCGCTAGCTACCACTACAACCTTGGCAACGCCTACCTAAAATCTTCGCAGGCGCAAGCGGCGGTGTCAGCATACGAGGCGGCCCTGCAGCGAGATCCAGATCACACCAACGCGCACAGGAACTTAACCCGCGCGCACCTGGAGCTACGCAACATCGATCGGCTGCTAGAGCTACAAGCCGGCAACGCCGATAGCTTGCGGCGCCTAGGGGTTAGCCTCAGCCGGTTGCGCGAACCCAAACATGCCGTTCGCTTCTACACTGCAGCCTTGGCCATCGAGCAACAGGCCGATACCTTCTACAACTTAGCAGTAGACCTAGCCTTGCTGAAGCGCTTTTCCGAGTCCCGTAACGCAGCTAACCAAGCGCTAACAATACAAGCCGACCATAGTGGCGCTTTGTCGGTTTTACGCCTGCTGGATGAACAGTAAGCTTATGCGTTACGGTATAACTCATGTGACTCGGAGCCGTTAACCTACGCCATGGAGCTTGCCACCGAACAGCCATTTGAAGTCAGCGATTGCATCGTCGTGCCCGCACAGGGCTTGGTTATCGGTCCCAAAGGACAAGAAACCCTTGGCAAGCGTTTCATGAGCATGTTGGTGGTTCTCGCTCGCCATGCGCCAGATCCAGCGCCAACAGACGAAATTTTAAAAGAAGCCTGGAACGAAGATGCCAGCGATCAAGTGGTGCTTAACGGGGCTAGTGCTGTCCGCAATACGTTTGCCGCTGTTTGTGGCGTAACCGATCTAATCCCTCGTGGCGAGCAACCTTACCGACTCAACGCCGAAGTAAACTTTGATGACGTGTTGGTGCCTTCGACGAACCAATGCCCATACAAAGCCCTAAGCTCGTTTGAATCCAACGATCGAATCTACTTTGCCGGCCGCTCCGCCGACAGCGATGCTATTTTGAAACAGTTGCAGCTTGGATGCGGCTTTGTACTCATTGTGGGCGCCAGCGGCGTTGGCAAATCCTCCTTGCTACGCGCTGCTTTGTTACCCACGCATAAACGCGAGTTGGGCTATCAAGGTAAATTGATCGATTGCAAAGCAGAGTCTGCTAATACGTTGCTCGAAAAACTGCGTATGGACCGCCCCAAAAAGCCACAGTTTGTGGCGCTAGATCACCTTGAGCTGATGTTTAGCTCGGCTTACACCACTGAAGAGCAGCAACAAATTGCCACTCAGCTGCATGACTTAACGCAACAACCAAAGGTGAGAATTGTTGCTTGCATGCGCGCCGATTACTACGGCGATATCGCCAGGGTGCCAATGCTAACCCAATTGGTACAAGGCTCTGGTACGCACCTGTTGGGCAACCTAATGGGTAAAGCGCTAAGGGACGTCATCATACGCCCCGCGGCATTAGCTGGCTTATCTTTCGAAGGCTCTGCGGGTAGCAACGCCACCTTAGCGGACCAAATACTTGAAGATGCACATAGCCACGATGACCAACTACCGCTTCTCAGCCTGCTGCTAACACGACTCTACGATCAACGCGATAGCAACAACCAACTGACTTACCAAGCGTACAACACTGTCGGCGGATACGATGGCTGTCTTACCCAACACGCGGAAGCTTGCTACCAAAGCTTACCCCCGGATCAACAAGCCCAGTTAACCCAAGTCTTGTTGACCTTGACCATCGCTAACGCGGAAACGGTAACCACCATTGCAGTGCCGCTAGCGGCATTTTCAACACAACAACAACAATTGATACAACAGTTCGTTGACCAACGGTTATGCCAAACCCTGCAAACCGATGGATCGGCTAAAGTGGCCATCGCCCATGAATCCTTGTTGCGCCACTGGCCACGTGCCAATCGCATCATAGAACAGCACAAAGCGGATCTAGGCCGTCGAGCGGATATTCGGCAAGGCACCGAACGTTGGCTGCGCGCGAACAAAGCGCCCGGCTACTTGCTGAGCCAGACCCCTTATCAGCAGGTGCGCGGGGTATGTGACAACCCAAGCATTCGCTTAGACCCAGATGAACAACAGTTTCTAGAGCGCTCATCTTCAGCCATTCGTCGGACCCAGTTTTTAAGACGGTTTGGCGTGCTAACACTAGCCTTGTTGCTAGGTTTTGCCGCCGTCAGTAGCTGGAGGCTTGAACTATCACGCGAAGCCGCAGACCAAGCTCGACAGTCCGCAGATGAGTCCTTCGCCATATTGGAACACATGCTTCGAGAGACCGACCCCGGCACTCTTGCCACCGCTGACAAGGATAGCCTAGTAGGTATTGCGCCCGCCGACCTGCTGGACAGCGCGCGCGAAGCCTTGAGCTCAGGAAACTACAATGCAGATGTCTATATTCGGGTTGCTCTATCGCTTGCCGAGATTTACCAGAATCATTGGCAACTAGCGCCGGTTGCAGAGCTGCTGGCTGAAGCAGAGCAGCAGATTGCCAACAGCCCGGGAGTGGACAACTTTTCTTCCGTTCGCTTGTACAACGCCCAAGGCAAACTCGCCTACTACCAGCACGACTACGACCAAGCCGACAAGCTGTACCAAAAATCATCTACTCTTTTAGGCTCACAAGATAATCCCGGCTTGCGAGCAACCATTGAAAACAATCTAGGCGAGCTTAGGCTGGCACAGGGAAAGTACTCGCAAGCACAAAAACACCACGAACTGGCACTAAGCATCCGTCAACGTCTTTATCCCAACGGCCAGCAACGGGTTGGCGAAAGCTTGCACAATCTTGCCGGCGTACACAAAGCGGCCGGCGCTTTTGATCGTGCAGGCGAGCTATACCAACAAGCGATTACTATGCAGCGGCAAATTCTTGGTGCAACCCATCCCGAGCTCGCCACCGCGATGACAAACCTGGGTGTGCTGCGCATGGGTCAAGGTAACCTGGATGAGGCTGAGCCTTTGCTGACGGAAGCGCTGGAAATCCGCCGCAACAGCTACGGTGACGATCACCCACAAACCGCCAACAGTCTCCACAACCTTGCAGCGTTTGCGGTGCAAAGTGGCGACCAAGAAAATGCCGAGCGGCTGTCGGAGCAGTCGATCGACCAACATCGCAAGCTATTTGGGAAGCAGCACATAGCGGTTGCCGCCGGGCTGAACAACTTGGCGAAGCTGTACATAGAGCAGGCAAGATACACCGAAGCAGAGAAACTATTAAACCAAGCGGTACAAGACTTTACCCAGAAAGGGGCCAGCCCACACCCCTACGCTGGTTACTTCTACTACAACTTAGCCGTGAGCGAGCTGGAGCTAGGCAAGACCGAAAACGCAATGCTATCCAATGACCAGGCATTAAACGCGCTACCCCCGGACCACCCGGATCGAGCGCTATTCAAAACCCTATCAGCAGAAATACAACACCAACAGGGGCTGCAGATTAACCTGAACGAAATGTTGATTCAGCCCCTGGCAACCATAGCCAAGACTAAAGGCACTGATTCTGTGGCGTTTTCCGTGGCGGTAAATCGTGCAGCCAATATCCTCAAGGTCATGCCCGACGAAGAACTGCGTCGCGCCCTGGAAAGTTATGGTCGCTGAAAATCACAGCTAACTCAGGCGGGCAGAAGGATCGAGAGCGAATCAAGCCTTCTAACCAGCAAGCAAACGGGAGAGCCAAACATGTCGTCTATAAGCATCTTCAAAGGCCTAAAGTTGATGCCCATCCTAGCTCTGCTAGTGGCTACCTGGGTTAACCCTAGCGTGCAGGCAAACTCGCTGCATCGTGCGATCATCCAAGACAAGGAAAAAAAAGCACTCAAACTGATCGCAAAAAACAAAGGTATCAACGAGAGATACAAACGCGATGAACGCACGCCATTGTTGCAGGCTATAGCGCGCAAGCGCGCAAACATAGTCGATGCATTACTACAGGCTGGTGCCGATCCTAACTTACCTACCAGTGATGGTCTCTCTCCGCTCTCGTTTGCCCTCTCGCAAAACCTGACAGACTTTGTACAGCCGTTGCTGGATCATGCAGCCGCAATTTCACTAGATGAACACTCCCCCATCTACTACGCGTCAAAAGCAAGGCGCAGGCACATTTTGTTAGATCTTCTGAACCGTGTTGATGTGATCGATGCTCAGTGGTTTCGCGATGACCCTGATAAATTCACCGCCTTACACTATGCAGCCTTGATGAATAGACCTGATTGGGTGCGACAACAGCTGGATACTGGCGCTGACGTCAACTTGCTGAACGATGCGGAAAGCACTCCACTCATGGTGTTGCTTCAAAAAGCCAAGGACAAAAACATTGATCAAGTGCTGGCTATGTTGCTCAGCGCTGGAACAAACTTACAACAGCAGGATCATTTAGAGAATGATGCGTTAGATTTGAGCATAAAATCTGGGCAGACCGATGCTACATCACAGATCATTCGATCAATCGGCTTGAAGCCAGCTAGCAGCGTAGCGTACGCCACGGCGCTCAACGAAATATTTGCACGGCTGAAGCCCTTCACCAGCAACAATCTCTACTCTTGGTTAAGCAAGGCAGGTCAACCAACTGGCAAGCGAAGCGGAGCCTTGTTCGGTTATTCCAGCGCGACCCCTAGAAAAGGATTTCGCTGGTATGGGTCGCAGCAAATTTTATACGACTATTCTGAAGAATTGGTCACCGAAGGAACAAATGCACGCGGCAAGCCGCTATTGGTAAGACTTGCGCCTACCGCCGGGAGCCTTCGGGTCAGCGAGTTTTCCGGCACGATCAGCGCTCTGGGTCCGAATGGCAGCCTGAACTTTATCGCCGATATGCGTGTAGGTCCTAACGGCAAACTGCCACCCGAAAGTGACATGCCGTTTGGAGACTTCACCGTGTTCGAAAACAAACAACCAAAAGCTCGCTTTCGCCATATTGAAGGTCGTTGGTACATCTACCGCCATCAAGCTGATGCTTACGCAATAGCAGATCTCTCAGCAAACGAAACCACAAGCTCTGAATCGAACACAAAGAACACTTTGCTCAAAGCGGCAGCAAAGGGTGACATCGAATTGGCGCGCAGGTTGTTACCTGAAAGCGATATAGATCAGCAGGATGCAGGTGGCAGCACAGCCTTAGCAATGGCGGCACGTGGTGGTCATTACTACTTGATTAAGTTGCTGCTCAACAGTGGCGCTAATGTAAACCTTGCGAACAAACGAGGTATGACGCCGCTGATGTGGGCAACGATGTATGGCAATTCCAGCGAGGTTGATCTCATCTTGGAGTTTGGGCCAACACTGGATCTGAAGACCCACCAGGGTGTTACTGCAACAATGCATGCGGCCAAGCGGGGTAGATACAACGCGCTTAGCATGCTGCTGGATGCCGGAGCCAACCCATTCTTAACGGATGTGAAAGGCAATAACGCGATGATGTATGCGGCCGCAGGCGGCAATGTTGCCACGCTGATCTTGCTCACGCAGCATGGCCTAAGTATACAAAAACCGAATCAGTCGGGTGAGACCCCTCTCATGCAAGCTGCAATGAATGGCAAACGATTCTTTGTTGAGCGCGCGCTGAAAGAAGGGGCTGTGGTTGATGCGCAAGCTATCAATGGCCAAACGGCCCTCATGATAGCGGCCTATCACAACAAAGCCAAAGTGGCCAAAATTTTGCTGGACCAAGGCGCCGACGCTTCCCTCGCGGCAATGGATGGCCGAACCGCACGTACCATTGCTGAAGCAAAAAAGCACAAAGATATACTGGCGATGATGAGCAAGGTTCCGGCAAAAGCCGTAGAGCAAGTTGCAGATGAGGTTGTGTTCACGGGCAATATCATGTCGCTTGTGGGCTCCAGTCCAACCCAAGCTGACGTAATCAGCGCAGACGCAAAGATCTTCAACGAACCACCCCTAACCGATGGCGCCCCGTTTTTTCGCACAGCGCCCGGTGGGTTTTCCCAAGTGTTTAACGGAACCTTGGTTGCCTTCAAGGGTGATGTTGCAGAAGTCTTTGTACCCAATGGCATCCGTGACAAGTCCATTACCATTCGATGTCGAGTCAACATCAGTACTCGTGGCATCGCCTTCAACCCAGAATCCGTTGAGGGCATAGCCCAAGAACTACGGTGGATGATGGATAACCCTGCATCACCGCGTCCCGAGTACAAAATAACGGGCGACAAAATTAGGGCCCAGATCGGCAAGCCGGCCAAAATTGGTGCAGCTGGCGAAAATTGCGCCCACTTTTCATTGACCTCGGAGACACACTAAGATGCTCAAGATTTTCTCCTCCACTCATATTGCATGCCGTATCCCCGGCACACAGCGTTATCACCGTCACACCCTTTTTGTCCCTTGGATTCTTCTTGTGTTAGGGCTAAGCGGATGTGGCGCGGTGCGGTACGAACCGGCGATGCTCGTTCCGGACAAACAACCCAGTGGTTCACCGCTGTACTATCTGCAGCGAGCCACTGCCCATGGGGTAGGTATGCCTAGATTGCTTAGCTCCGAAATTCCACCGGCTATCTTTGAAGAGTCGGCTCGCCAGTCGCTTGCTCCCTTGCTAACGCAAAGGGCCGATGCTGATGCAATGCTCAACATTAACCTGTATCGCATGGATTTCACCCAAGCAAAAACGAACACCTGGATCAAGGTAGAAATTCTCCTTGCAGATGGCACCCAAATAAGTAAGCGAGTGATTCACGCCACAGGGCAAGACGACAGTTTTGCTGCAATCAAGCGGTATGGATATGCTTACGCAAAGTCAGTTAAGGCGGGTTTCGCGTCGATCCAAGAATTCCTCGACCATCCAGTAACCAGATCTTGGGTAAAGAAGATGGCGCTCGTTGCGACCAAACTAAGACATGGAATGCCTCTTCGGGAAGTGGATAGGTTAGGGGTACTGCCAGTAAAAAGGACGCTTGAGCACGAGTATCCAACACTCCAGAGAATGTTTTTACCTACAGCACGCGTCACCTACTGTACCGGTCAAAGACCTGTCAACAACCGACAACCGCTGCAATCAGGCGTTGTGATGAATAATCTTGGAGAATTCACGCTTTATACTCCGGAAGGTCCAACAAGATGTCGCCAAGTCAAAAGACAAGACCTGCAAGAAGTGGAGATGGCGATTAGGCGCTTTCATGAACTCAACCGCATAGGTTCGGATATTGTCTTCGAGTTTGATGATGATCAGCGGTTATTGCGCTGGGAAGCTGGAGAGTTTTCGCTGGTCCGTGAATCAACGAGCCTGCTGAAGTTGATGGCATGTCAAGACGCAGGAAATCTAGATCGATGCTTGTCGATCAACGACTGGCAGGTCGTACACTAGATTCAGATGAGCCCACTTTCCACTACTTCGGCCTAGCCTCCCCATTGGGACCGGGCGTAATGTGCACAAACTGGGCACTCTCCACCAAATTGACGTTATGCCACTCTCCCTTAGACACAACACAGGCTTCGCCTGCTCCAAGAACCAATGGCTCACCAGGTGAGGAATCAGAGGTGATACGTATTTTTCCCGAAATGACGTAGAGAATTTCATCACCATCCGGATGCATCTCGCCGCCGTGAGGTGAATCAGAATCCATGGTGATAATACCAACCGTCATGCCATCGATTCGTTTCGGTGGTCCAGGCTCTGCTTTTCTCACCGTTACCGTCAAGTCCCGAGAAATATCGAATCGGTTTGTTTCCGCATCTACTTTGGTGACTCTGCGCATTACCGGCTTCCCTTGGTTGACTGCACGAACTCTATCAGACCGCGAGCGGTTGCTCCTGTCTCACGGATCATTTAGTTCTAAAGCACAAACTTAAACGATACACTGCAGACCGACACCAACTAGAGCGACAGAGAAAACGATGAGTGTAATGAAAAGACTCGGCAGCATTGTGCTGTGGATACTACTAATACTGACCACCGCCGTTGGTACCGCTGCGATTAAACAACGTTCTGCGGATGGTCCGAATCGCGTTTTTTCTGGGGGCGCACTAACCTCTGGCGCACTGCATACCGGACCAGAGCCGGATTGGGCATTTGTGAACACCGTGCCTACTATAGAATTACAGTTGCTCAACCCGGTGCAATCCCGACGTATCTGGACTGCCTCTGTTGATGGCAAAATCTACGTCTGGTCGGGTTATATGAACAGTTTGGTGGGCAAGCTGTGGAAGAGCTGGCCGGGCCAAGCCGAGAGCGACGGTCGCGCTGTACTGCGCATTGAGGGCGTGCGTTACGAACGCCAATTGGTCAGGGTTAAAAGTGGCCAGGGGCTAGAGAAACTGGTCGAGTTGATGAACAAAAAATACTCAACCCAAGGCAAGCCCGCCAATATCGACTCTGGTGATTTGTGGATGTTCGAAGCCGCCCCAAGAACCACCGTAGGAGCAGAATAATGAAATTTACATTGACCCGTATCGCCGTTGTTGTGGCGGTCACAGCGCTCAGCGTTTGGTTTGTTCCTGCCCTTGCTGACGGAGTGGAGTTTATGTTCCAGATTGCAGTGCTCGTTGTGTCCTAAAGGCGCCGTTAAAGAAAAGCTGGCTAGCTACCCATCATGAGCAAGGTATCTAAAGACTCCCTTCCATCCAGCAGCGCGCTTCACAGGATGGTAGAAGGTTCTGATTTTCTAGACTGCTATTCCGCAGCATCCAAATTGCCCGTGCGAGCTGCGGCGGAAATCGCCATGACATTTCCACTCTGGGCGGCTTGGTTGCTAAAGCTTCGCAACTTAATCGTAGCACCCTTAGGCTTGGCCTCAACGGTGCCCGAGGGTGAAGAGACCATTGGGATCTTTCCAATCGTTTCTGAATCGCAAACCGAGCTGGTGGCAGGTTTCGACGACTCACATTTGGACTTTCGGATTAGCATACTCACCGAGGCAGGCCGGACCTATCTAGCAACCTGGGTGCACCCTCACCATATCGGCGGGCGCCTGTATCTTGCCGCAGTTATGCCGTTTCATATTTTGATTGTTCGAAACGCGCTGCATCGTTTGGTTTTAACCGAAGACGCCTATGCGCGTTAATTTCTGCCCGCATTAGCCGCTCGTCTTACCCCCCACCGTGCGCTCTTTTAGCTCCTGCACCGTCATATCCAGCAACTCATCTGCAAACTCACCCTTATATAAACTGGTACTTGCGCGCCCCCACCTCCATGCCTCCCAACTGTAACCTGGCCAAAGCACAAAGCCGTAAAGCAACGCCGGCAGGTTAATCAACAATGCAAACCACTTATCGTGAGTACCCGCCGCAATCTCCCAGATCGCCACGCCTGCCTCCCCTTTGGGGTCAGTGCTAAAGCCAGTAGCGATATGATGCAGATCATGCAGCGGCACCGCTTTACGCCGACTTTGGCTGTTGTAAACCGGAACGGTTAACCAACCAAACTCTAGATACACCCATTTATCCGTATACCCACCATCATCAGCAAAACCATTTTCACGAAAGTATTGCTGCCGCGCCTCACGTACAGTGATTTCTGAACTGTCTTTATTTTGCCCCGCCGTCACGACCCAACTTCTCCAAACCCTGAGACTTTGATTGCATCAATCTTCACGGGCACTAGCCACAAACCCCACACCCGCTGCTTTACACCCAGGAGAGCGAAAGCAAAAAGCACGCTGGCCAAGCGTCAAATACGCAGAGTAACCAATCAGCGTGTTGCGGGACTTGCCGCCCGAGTAGGCGAGGCCAGGTTTTCTAAACCGATGTAGATTATGGCTTGCCGATGATCTCCCGTCGCCTCGCGGACATTCCGCGCAAAGGTCCATCGAGCGGGTGACAAACCGCGACCTCGGTGCTCGGGAGATGTGAAAGCGTTGTAAGAGTAAAGCATATCTTCACCAAGCAAAAAATCGATGTGGGGTGTGACTTCGGTGCGGTCTGCCGCGAAGAAGTTGTACCCCACTAGCTCACCTTGGTAGCAGGTTGCTGCACATTGATGGCCTTTGCTAAACGCTGGAGCAAAATTTTTCGCATCTTTCGGATCTGCAAGGGCTGAGAAGCGTTCGGCATCTACCATCTCCATGGTATAGCCGGGAATCTCTGGGTAGCTCCTGGGGCTGGCCCAAGCAACTTTGCACAGATGGAAGTTGAAGAACTTGATGCCCCCGCGCAATAAATAAGATCGCAAGCTGAGCCATAGACCGTATCGTTCGAGGTTTTTTGACACGAGACCAATCTATTCGATGCATATGTCCGAAAATTAGCGCAATTGTCCGGCACTTGCTATCAAATATGTCACAACGAGTTAGAACATCGGCCCCGCCATCTTCACTCTGTCAAATCTCGTCCAGAGGTCTCCGTCAGCATCATCACGCAAATAATGGTCAGCACCGAGGCTAACGCCATATACACAGAAACCCAAACCACACTATGTTCTAGCCACAGATAGGTCGCCACGCTTGGCGCTAAACCACCGCCCAAAATGGCGCCTATCTGGTAGCCCAAAGAAGCGCCAGAGTAGCGAACCTTGGTAGAGAAAAGTTCCGCCAAAAACGCCGCTTGGGGACCGTACATCATGCTCAGGAATAGTTGGCCAATACCAATGGCAATGCAAATTTGCAGGAAGCCACCGGTATCCACCAATGGGAAAAAAGCGAAGGCCCAAAGGCCAAGCAGCAACGCACCGGCGATATAGACTCCCTTGCGACCGTTGCGATCCGAGTAGGCTGAGGCAATAAACAAGGTAGGGATTTGCACCATAGCGCCAACTAGCACCGCAGTGAGCATCAGGTCACGAGACAAGCCAAGACCCAAGGGGTTGCTGCCGTACGCGACAATCCAAGCAACAAAGATATAAAAGCTAACCTGTACGGATAAGAACGAACCCGCACCCAGAATGATCTCGCGCGGGTGCAAACGGATGGCTTCTAAAATGGGCGAGCGTTCTTTCTTAGCCGGCGCTCCATCAGCCTGTGCCTCTGCGGTTACCCTGGCATTGGCTTGGAGCTCCTTAAAGGCAGCCGTGTCTTCCAAGGTTATTTGAACGTAAATGCTCAGCCCAATAAGAATGACGCTAAGCAAGAAGGGGATTCTCCAACCCCAGTCCAGAAAGGCTGCGTCAGATAGTTGCGTGCTAACCGCTAAAAAGGCGAGGTTAGCCAAGATGATGCCAACAGGCGCACCCGCTTGAGCAAAGGCGCCGTAGAAACCACGTTTGTTGGCCGGTGCATTTTCGGTGACGATTAACATCGCACCACCCCATTGACCACCAACCGCAAGCCCTTGGACAAACCGTAACAACGTCAGCAACAGCGGCGCTGCAATACCAATGCTCTCGTAGGTAGGGAGCAAACCGATCATCATGGTGGCCACACCCATCATTAATAGAGCAGCCACCAATGTTTTCTTGCGGCCAACCGAGTCTCCAAAATGGCCGAACAGAATGCCGCCAATAGGCCGGGCGATAAAACCCACGGCAAAGGTCCCGAAGGAAGCAATAATCGCCACCATCTCGGGCATATCAGCGGGGAAAAAAGCTTTGGGGAAGATGAGTGCAGCAGCGGTGCCATAGATGAAGAAGTCGTACCACTCGATACTGGTGCCAGCCAACGAGGTGCCGGCCACTTTGCGCATGGATTGCGCAGAGGCTTGTTGCGTCATGTGTTTCCCCAAGGATTTATTCTTCGTTTTTAGGTGTCGAGTATATCGCGCAAATGGGCAACCTCAGTCTCCGCCGCCGCAATTCCAAAGCGCTGTCGTTTGTGCATGCCTAGCCAATTTTAACGAAAGACCCGCATAGCGTGATGCCGTTCACACTTATTGTCTAACAACACTCTAGCATTACTACCTACTAACAGGTAACTCAACGGCTAGGGAATTCGTCATGTCACATTTCAGTTTAAATCTGACCGCAGCCGCAACCTTGGCTGCACTACTACTAGCAGGATGCGGAGGCGGAGGCAGCAGCAGCAATGCGCCGTCAACTGGCACACTAAGTCTCGGGCTCACCGATGCACCCGTTGACCAAGTGTTTGAGGTCAACGTTCAGCTAACGGGCGTCACGGTTAAACCGTCCGGTGGCCCAGCCATTGATTTCGACTTTCTCGCACCTGTGGATGTAAATCTTTTATCCCTGCAAGACGGCAGCGTCCTGTCCCTGCTTGATGGCGAGACCGTTGAAGCGGGTTCATACAACTGGATTGAACTGCATGCCAATGCAGAACTCGATGGCGTCTTTGACTCTTATGTGATGGAAACCGAAACCGGCGGCATGGTTGAACTACGAATCCCCAGTGGCTCTACCCGATTCGTCAGTGGGTTTGTAGTCACTGCCGGACAAGGCAACGCTTTCACGCTCGACTGGGACGTTCGCAAAGGCTTAAAAGCGCCGACTGGTCAGGACGGATGGTTCCTTCGACCCGCATTTCGCATTATCGACATGACGGAATACGGCAGCTTGTCCGGCCAAGTAGCCGACGCACTCACCATGGATGCATCCTGCACCAGCGATGCTGAGGGCAATGGTAACGCAGTCTACGTCTTTGCTGGTAGTGACGTTGTTCCCGATGACCTGGACGGCACCGATGACGCCATTACCAGCGCACCTGTTCGTGTTGATAACAACCTGGCCGGTGCCTACACCTACACCGTGCCGTTTCTTGACCCAGGCGCTTACACCCTAGCCTTTACCTGCCAAGGTCTGGACGACGATCCCGAAACTGATGAAGCAGGGGCAGATGAGATTGTTTTTTCTGGACAGGTGAACGCAGAAGTCGCGGCGGGTCAGGACACCGATAACGATGCCCCAACCATCGAATAGACAGCAGAATGAAGATTCGTCAAACCATATAACCACTACTCATTAGAGATTACATCATGAAAACTATTTCTATCCTCTTCACGTTAGTGCTCGGCATGAGCATGACTCAATTTGCGCTTGGTGATTCCCACAAAGGATCCAAAGCGAAAGGTAAAGGTAAGCACGCTGTGGAGCAAGGAACGCTCAAGCGCGAAAAGAATAAAGACAAGGAACGTCGAGATAAAGACGACGATGATCACGATGAGCATGATGAGCATGATGACGATGACGCCAACGAGGACAAACAGAAAAACAAAGATAAGCGAGCTTCTGGCAAGGCGAAAGGTCAAGAAATGCGAGACGCTAAGCGAAACGGTCGTGCCACCGAAGCACAGGAACGTAACGCCGCCTCTCAACAGGTCAAAGACGACTACAAGACCGCCGTTAAGAACGGTGAAGTAGAACGCGTGAAGGGTAAAAAGCCTTGGTGGAAGCTCTGGGGCTCTGATTCAGAATAATCAAAAACTGTGGGCGTAGGTGGTTATCTCATTACTCCGCGCCTGCCAACGGACCGGTAGCCCGGCTTTTGAAAAGCCGGTAACCCTCCAAAACTGCAAGCGGCACAAAGTGCACCAGTGCAGGACCCATGCTATTGGTGAGAAATATCCAATGCAGCAAGGTCAACACAGCTGCTGGATAAACAAATCTCTGCAACCGCTTCCAAAGGGGACCGAGCCGACGCACCGAAGCATGGTTGGATGTGAGCGCCATGGGGATAAAAATAAGGAACGCTATCCAACCGGTCCAAATGCCGGGCTCCGTCAGTTGCCCGAGAACCGTCGACAACAAACCCAGATCCAGTACGTAGTAGAGCGTATGTAGCGCCGCATACCCGAAGGCCGCGACACCGAGATAATGTCGACGCTGCAGCAGCCATTGCACGGTGCCGGAATTGGGCAACAACATGCGCAAGGGCGTCAGCATCATCGCAATGATCATAAGGCGAGCAGCAAACTCCCCGGTTGGATGCAGCAGCCCCTCTAAATCCCGGCCGGACAAAGCGCCGTTAATCATCGCTAGTGATGGCAATGCCAGAATTGCCCAGAAAACGTAAGGGGTGTTAAGTAGGCGTTTAATCGAGGTCTGCATAGTTCTCCAATAATGATGCGAAGGATTTAGTCTAAAGAAGACGCTTCACCCGCCCAATGCTTACCATCCGCTAAGCCCAGATCGTAAACCGCCTGCAACGCAACTGGATCGGCATAGTTAAACTTATCCAGCGTAATCGCCTGACTAGGTTGCACGTAAGTACGCACGCCAGCTTCTGGCAATGGGTGACGGTATCGTTTGCTCAACAACACCAAAGTTCTACCAGCGCGACCATCTGCCAGATGCGCTGGCACGTTATCGATAATGCCGCCGTCCAACACCCGGTCACCTCTATAGGGTGGGCTTGGCAACACCGGCGGTACTGATGAAGACGCCATCATCATGGCAATAAAGTCGTCTAGGTCGTGAGCATCTTGATTGCTCCATACCCTTGGTTCAAAGCCAAGTTTTTGCGTCCAGCTGGGATGCAGTGAGCCGGTGATCCGTTTATCCAGGCCATACACCGCAAACGCCACCATCGCAGCAAGACCTGCAGGCCACATACCAGGAATTCTAGTCACAAGAAATTCTAAACGCTTGGAGGCGAGCTTCTCTAGATCAGCAGGGCTTAGAAAGGTTCTTGCCGCATCCAGAAACATCGCCATATGCGGTAACAACCGACCTTCGTGGCCAGGCTTTAAATTATCCCAATGAATATTGCTTGGGTTCGCTGCGGTATAGGACTTAAACAGCGTTAGCGCTTCTTCGGTTCGACCCAACAGCGCGGCGGTAGCAACAATACAGCCGGCGCTGGTGCTGGCAGCATATTGCACGCTCTGCGTTAGCGGAACACCTGCTTCATTGGCACCCTGCCAGAAACCGAGCTGCCAAAAGCAACGGCTGCCGCCGCCGGCAAACACGGCATTTTCAAAGGTTGATTGGGGCATGGACTACCTAGGTTTGTGCAACCATCACTTTAGAATACCCTCGAAATAAAAGCGATTTTCTAAGCCTGGAAGACTTCACCTCAAACGGCGGAAAAGCTGCCAACGCCACTTCAACCTCAAGCTTGGCCAGCGCTGCACCCAAACAATGATGCACACCTCGCCCGAAGGACAAATGCGACCCGGCTTGGGGATCATGATTCGCCGCCCCGATGAACAACAGCACCGCACTCCCGGCCTTGATTGTTATCCCGGCAATGTCGATATCTTCCAAAACCCAGCGCCGTACCGATTGCGATGGCGGATCGAGCCGGAGCACATCATCCACAAATTCCGGTAGGCGATTGCGGTCCGCCTCGGTAAATTGCAGCAACGCATTGCCAATGAGATCTGTTGTGGTGAAGTTACCGGCGCCAACCAATAGGCTGCACATCTCCACAACCTCCGCCTCACTCGCCTCAGAATCGATCAGCCGTGTCACAAAATCCTCTTGGGGGTGCTTCTTTCGGTCCTTCACCACGTTCTGCATACACTCACGCATGGCGGCATCGGCCGCAACAATGGCATCCCATTGCTCGGGCGATGGTATGGGGAAGCCTTGCATCAACAGCGTGTCTGTCCAACGCTTGAACTCTTCATGTCGGGTTGCATCTATCCCTATGTATTCAGCGATCACAATGGTTGGTAACGGTTTGGCAAAGCGTTCCACGGCGTCAAAGGTTTGGGGGAGATCAGCGACAAGGGTCTGCGCAATCGCCTTTATTCTTGGACGAAAGGCATTGACCGAGCTGGGCGTAAAGGCACGGTTCACCAGCGTGCGTAGCCTGGTGTGCTCTGAACCATCAAGACCCATCATGTCTGGCGCACGGTTGGTCACCGCGTTGTCCGCGCGCGGGTCACGTGCGATGTCTAGCTTTCTAGGGTCAACGGTTAATCGTTTATCTTTCAGGAGGGTAGAAACCTCTGCATAACCGCTGGCGGTGTAGGCCATGCCGTCCCAATGGACCGGGGCGGCCTCACGCAGGCGGGCATAAACCCCGTAGGGGTCGCGCTCGAATTCCGGATCAAAGGGGGTGAGTTGAATGCCTTCAGGAATCTTGGTCATGCGGCTTGTCCGGGCTGGGGAAGCCCCAGTTTAGGGGTGAAAAATTTAAAGTTGCAGTCTTGTATTCATTTTAGAGCTGGCTCTAAAGCCGCAGTGCAACAAGCAAAACAAGCACCGGCGCAAAGCTAAGACCTGCTAATCGCAGCCCAAATCTCCTCCGCCGCTTCGATATCCCAATTCTGTGGTCCGGTCAGCAATCGATAAATGCGCTTGTAGCGCTGTGATGTACTAGGCGTGCTGTGGCCTGCCCCGCGGGCTTCAAACAAAGTCACTCGTGCCCCATCCGCGCAGCTACCGTACTGAGTACGAATTACTTTGCTGCGGTCTCGCTTATTGATGTTGGCATAGCGATGTTTCTCGGGCTGCCCTGTGCAGCGGTTAGCTTTCACCCAATAGTCAAAGCTGTCTTTTGTGGACAGCACCTCGCCCCGATTTTTTCTCATCATGCCACCGTTATAAGGCACAAACCCATCACGGGTGCCATTCATGATGGCAACGCTGATGGATTGGCTCGGCACTGGCCCTGTGTAGTTGGCCGGCATGGCGGCAACCACCACACCGATGCCGGTCACCAGCTCTGGCGCTTCCAACGCCACGCGCAATGTCATGTGTCCACCGTTTGAAATACCCACTAGATAGACTTCGTCAGGGTTCGCACCGTACTCAGCAACAGCCTGTTTGATCACTGCACGCACAAAAGCCACATCGTCGGTGGTTGGGTTGTACTCCACGCCCCGTAAGTCGTTCCAACCACGCTTACCATCGGCGCCAACAGTGCCGTCCGCCGCCATTAGGACTGCATCCTGTGCTTTGGCAATTTGCAGCCAAGGCTGGAATGGTGCTGCGCGACCACCCAGCCCCATAAGCTGGCTAGCGCTACCGCCATGACCGTGGAGCAAGAGCAACAGCGGATGCGAACCGCGCTTGGACCTTTGCGGCGTTTGGACCAAGAACTCACGCTGCAGACCATCCACTTCGATAGAGGCGCGTTCTAAGGCCGCAACCAAAGGTTCAGCGTTTGCCCAACTGGTTACCAGGGTTAGGATCGCTAGAGCGAGGCTATGGATTTTCATACGTAGGCTCCTGTGGCATGGGATTTTAAGAAGACATAGTAGGTCTTCTTTGCTGTCTGCTTAGTGAATGGTCGCGACGCATTCATGCTTTCTCTTGCACAAATACCTAAGTCTCCACCATGCCTATTCTAAAGCGCTTGCTCGTGACTCTTGTTTTAGCGCTTTGTCTTGCGCCGCTTTGTTCGGTGCTACAAATTCCACTTGCTTGCCGTAGTGCTCACGCCACTCGCTGGGTGGTAACGGCATTTGCGCACTATCAACGGCCCTTGCCGGTTGCATAGCCGGCAGCGGCGACGCACTACGGCGCTGCTCCAACCAAAAGACACCGTCGTAGACACCACTATTACCTCGAGTGGCAATGATATCCAGCGCGCCGTCACCGTTTAGGTCACGAAACGCAAACTCGTCGTACATGCCTCGAACGCGTCGCGAAATATCATGACGAGTCCAGGCGTTACGCGCATCACCTGGGTTTTCGAACCAAGCTATCCGCGCCAGGGTAGAAGAAGCGGTAACCTTTGGATCATCCACGTCTCTGGACGCACCCGAATAACCGCCTTGAACAACGTTAAGCCCAGAGTAACCACCCACCACAGCATCTAGATCACCGTCTCCATCAATATCAGCGGCACCAACACCAATCACCCAATCGGGTAGTACATCGCCAATGCGGTAGTAGGTCCAGGGTTCGCTTAGGTCTTGCGGTTGGCGCAGCCAGCCAAGCCCGGCGCGTTGCCATTGCCTGCCTTTGGATGCCGATAGCTCGAGTAGGTTTACAACCATGTCCTTGCGACCATCGTTGTCCAGATCCACAAGCTCTGCATTAAACGCATTAGAAACACCCCGCCACCCTTTTGGTGCAGTAAAACCCGGCACAATCTGAACCGGCACAGTGCGCGCGGCAAGCTCGCCATCTGCACCTAGCCCTTCATTGATAAGAAACATCATGCGGTTATCCAATCGGCTTGCCGCCAATACATCCGCATCACCGTCGTTGTCGATATCCGTTGTTAGCACTTGGTTGGGAATGCCGTCACGCATCAATACTTGCTCGTGCCAAGATTGCCCTTGCAGCGGGTCGCCGTCGATAGTGAACAGTGAGGTGGGGTTGTCGACCTGCTCACCATCCGGCAGCCGCACCACATCGGCGAACCCTTTGTTTGCCCCAAGGACCTCATTGCGCCCATCCCCGGTCATATCGGCTATGGTGACCTGCAACCAAGAGCCCCGCTCTTGAGTGATTGGAATAACCAAATGCGGCCAAGGGTCCGCGCGGTTACCCGGATTTTGAAAGTAGGCTAGATGCGCCTCTTCGCAAGCGGTGACAAGATCCGGCAAACCGTCGCCATTCAAGTCGCCTACGGCCACGTCTTCGATGGCGCCAACACTAATGCCTTGAGCTACGGTAACGTTGAGCCATTTATCTGCAGCACTAGAGGCATAAGCGATACGCAGATGGTGGGAGTCTTCGTGCACCGTCACCACATCCATACGCCCGTCGCCGTCGATGTCCGCCAGCTTCAACCCGTCGCCACCACGAATGGCAACGCCGCCGTTCATCGCTTCGTCATCAATGCGATGTTCTATCCAAGAAATGAACTCATCAGCAGGGGTTTGAGCTTGGGTGGGGGTATCGGCCACACTGACCACTTTACCGATGGGCTTTGCGCTGGGCGCAGCGCAGGCTGTTGCCAAGGCAGCTAGCAGTACTAGCAAGCTTCCGTTTGCACTTAAATTCACCGCACTACCCCTAGCGTTCCGAAACACTCCAACCCCTGCTGGATCATCTTTTGTGTTCTGGGCTATGAAAATCCGTGTGGCAACCCGCATCCCAGTCTTCTGGCCGATTGCCATGTGCTGGAAAACCACCCGCGTCTTTTAACCAACGAGCCGTGTGCAGGGTATTCCACACCAAAAAGGTGGTGTTGCGGTTAGTAAAGTCATTTTCGGGGCCACCTGAACCTGGATCCATGTAGGACGGCCCTGGACCTGCTTCACCCATCCACCCAGCATCAGCCTGTGGCGGCACGGTGTAGCCAATGTGCGACAGCGAAAACAGAATATTCATGGCACAGTGCTTCACGCCGTCTTCGTTGCCCGTAATGAGCGTTGCACCTACTTTGCCGTAGTCGCGATATTGCCCTTTAGCATTGAAGTCGTGGGTGTAGCCATACATCCGTTCTAGTACGCGGTTACATACCGAGCTCTTCTCGCCAAGCCAGACCGATGTACCAATGATCAGGATGTCACAGGCATCTACTTTGGCCTGCAGTTGAGGCCAGTCATCTCGCGCATAACCATCCCGGCCGGTGTAATCTTTTTCAAGCCCTGCAGCAATCTCGAAATCTACCGGACGAACGATCTCGGTGGACACCCCATTAGCTTGGTAAATCTGCTCTGCAACCTTCAGCAAACCCTCGGTATGCGACAAGTTTGGCGAGCGACTCAGCGTGCAATTCAACATCAACACCCGTAAATCATCGTATTTCGCTGGGGGATTTTCACAGTGTTGTTCATTGAGTGCTTTTAGCTGTTCTGTCATGGTTGGCTCCTCTTAATGGAAACGCTAACGTTAACAACCGGCTAGGATTGTGCCGGGATTGTGGGCACGCAGATAGGATGTGCTCACTATAGAGCGTATCAAACCCTGTTCCGGGCAGAGGGAAAATCAGCGTGGGTTCTCCTAAATTTCAGCTGTTAAACGGTGCCATGGCCTGGATGATGAAGTGCTCGGCATCCCATACAGCACTGCCACGCGTTTTCTTAGGCGTTGGATCGAGCGCGGGGTGATCGAGATCTCACCGGCACCCCCCCCGACGATGGGCGACAATCTCAGTACCGATTAACCGAAAAAGGCATTCGGCTATGCGACATACTTGCCGGCTACGATTCTACCTAGCTAGCGTTTTACGACGTGCTCAATTACCCCCGCCTGAAAACCTGTAAACGGTTTTTCGTTGCCGTACTTCGATATGACCGAGACAGCACAAGTGTTGTTTTTGAAGTTAAACACCATGGTCACATAGTTCTTCTTATCCGGTTCGTGCCAGTTAACTAGGTACATATCCGTATCTAATTTTCTAGATTTGTACGCATAGCTTTGTTGTGGTTCTTGTGCATTTCTACCCGCAATCCATTTATAGGTGAGCTGGTTATCTGCAAACGAGACATCCATAGCCCCAGCGTTTTGGTACTGGAAGGTAAAGCTTGTGCCATTCAACAAATGCTCTTCTTTGTCTAAGCTGGTAGCAGCATGCAATGGCACAGCAAAGCCGACTAACAGCATCAATATACTAAGTGCTAGTGTTTTCATACGTTTCACTCTGAGTAAAATTTCTTAAAACATAGGTCAACTTAAGCACCAACCGGGTGCTCTTGGGCTGACGCGCGACGAGTCTTCCAAATGCGGTAAACCTCTAAGCCTGCAAGCGGCACAAAATGCACCATCGCCGGACCAATATTGTTGGCAACAAAGATCCAATGCAGCAGGGTCAGCACAGCCGCAGGGTAAACAAATCGCTGTAGTCGCTTCCAGATAAGGCCGAGTCGACGCACGGAAGCACCGTTGGACGTTAGCGCCATGGGCACAAAAATAAGAAACGCGACCCAACCAGTCCAAATACCGGGAGTGGTGAGTTCAGCGACAACGGTCGAGAACAAACCTAAATCAGTCACGTAGTAGAGGGTGTGCAGCGCCGCATACCCAAACGCGGCGACCCCCAGGTATCGTCGACGCTGCATCAACCAGTGCACGGTGCCGGAATTCGGTAGCAACATCCGCAACGGCGTTAGCATCATCGCAAGGATCATGAGTCGAGCAGAAAACTCACCCGTAGGATGGAGCAACCCTTCTAAATCCGCACCAGACAACGCCGCGTTAATCATGGCCAGTGACGGCAAAGACAGAATCGCCCAAAAAGCGTAAGGCGTGTTGAGCAAGCGCTTTATCATCATTTCCTTACCTCTCCTTTTTTGCCGTTTTGAGGCTCTAGCTCTAACCATACGGGCTAAAACATATTTTGATTAGATAGAACAAATTTGAAACACTATCTCATCTAATCGAATAATCAGCTGGATCGCTAATGATTGATGACCTTCGCGCCATTGCCATCTTTGCCAAAGTGGCAGAAGCCGGCAGTTTTAGCGCCGCCGGGCGTGCACTGAAGCTCTCGACCTCCGTGGTTAGCCACCATGTAAAGGCTTTGGAAACCCGGCTTGGCGTTTCTCTGTTGCATCGCTCTACCCGGGCGCTGTCACTGACCGACGATGGGCAACGTTTGCTGGAATCTGCACAACGCATGGTCGCAGCTGCCGAAGAGGGCCTAGATGCCATCGCGGATATCAGCGGCGACCCGTCCGGTACCTTGCGAATCACAACCCCAGCCTTTTTAACCAACAGTCCACAGGAAGGTGCTATCTGGCAATTTGCCAGCAACTACCCGAACGTTAAGGTCACGCTGGACAGCAGCGATGCGCGGGTTAATTTGGTTGCAGAAGGATTCGACATGGCCATCCGACTCGGGCAGTTACCCGACAGCGGGTTACGCAGTCGCAAAATCGGCACCTTCGAACGGCGCTTGGTGGCAACCCCAGCTTTCTTAAAAACCATTGATGCGCCTACAGACCCGCAAAGCCTAGCAGGCTGTAACTTTGTATTGCTCGGTATGCTCTCCGACAAGTTTGCTCTACAACGCGGTGGTGAAGAGGTAACCGTGCAGCTAGAAAAATCCCGTGTATCTGTAAACTTGGTTGCCGCCGCCCGTTCAGCCGTTCTTGCTGGGTTAGGCATGCAACGACTGCCATTGAGCGTGGTTGCAGCCGACCTGGAGACCGGACGTTTGGTGGAAGTCTTACCAGAATGGTCTTTGCCACCGGTTAATATCTATGCGGTTTGGCCAGCATCAAGCCACCGTAATAGCCTGGTGAGGTTGTTACTGGACTACTTGGCTAAGGTCTAATCGTCTGCTTGAGGTTCTACGGGACCAATATCCAAGCCAAGACTACTAGCGAGCGTGTTTCACGCCAGTTTTCGACTTACCTGAGATAAGCCTGCGTCGCTCGGGTACCTTTACAAGAATCTC
>CALHVX010000050.1 GCA_938036875.1 uncultured Pseudomonadales bacterium | reverse complement strand
TGCACTCTCGATACGCGCTTCAAGCTCCGCGCGCAAAGCCACCGGATCTTCCGCTTCCGCCAACTGGCGCTTGTAAGCCGCCTCAATACCTCCTTCAGGCGGAATACCACCGGTATCAGCAGCCGGCCAAACCACTCGCATGGAAGGTTTTGATCGAGGCGTTGCATAGTTGTTGCCCGCCACACCAAAACTGCGCCGCATGACCAAGGTAAAGACCGGCACACTGATCTGAGCAAAGGCGACCATCCACTGGCCCCCTTTACGAATAGTGCTGGCGATCTCGTGCTCTAGGCCAACCGCAAAACCAGGGTTATCAATGAGATTTAACACCGGGATATGAAACAAGTCACACAGATCCAAATGTCGTGTGAGCTTGTCGCAACCATCCGCCGTTAACGCGCCGCCATTGGCATGCTGACTGTCTGAGGCGATGACGCCTAGAGTATGACCAGCAAAGCGCACAAAACCGGTGATTTGATCCGTTCCCCATAAAGGTCCAATCTCAAAGAAGGAGTCATGGTCTGCCATTAAGCGAATGGCTTTGCGCATATCAAAGGTGGTTGTGCGTTTACGCGGGATTAAGGTGAAGAGTTCTTCTTCTCGTCTATCCGGCGGGTCATCTACCGCTACTGGGGCAACCGGTGGCACTTCATAGACACTGGCGGGCAAATAGGACAAAAATCGTTTCGACATCTCCATAGCTTGCGCTTCGTCTTCTGCAAGGTTATCCACAGAACCATTGCGACAGTGAATGTGCCAACCGCCCAACTCTTCTTTGGTGATGTCATAACCCATGGCATGGCTAACGACTGGAGGACCGGCAACAAACAGTTGGGCTACATCACGCACCATCACCGAGAAGTGGCCTAACACCGCTTTGGCAGCGCCCAAACCCACCACACTACCCAAGAGTACGTTGACTACCGGTACACGACTGAGCTGCTCGGCGTACATGCTGCTACCTAGGTGACCGGGCAAAAAGGAGCCACCACCTCCAGCAACCCTAGGACGCCCGGCCTTAATCGCACCGGAACTTTCTTTGGCATTGCTGTCACCACCACCTTTTTGCTCCGGCACCATGGCAGCAACACTGCCGCCACCGGAGGAACCGTCCAACAAACGTACTGACGGAACATTCAGCTCAATAGAGAGTCGGTCTAGATAAGTACTTTTGGCACCGATAGCACCATCTGCGTGTCCACCTCGGGAGGTAAAGTCATCGGCGCAAACAATGGCAGTACGACCTTGTATCTCACCCCAACCACCAACGCTGTTCGCCGGGGTAAACGCCTCAATCTCACCGTCCTCATCGTAGGAGGCAAAGCCTGCAATGCTGCCCACCTCGCGAAACGAATCGCCATCCAACAACAGCTCAATGCGTTCTCGACAAGTTAGCTTGCCGCGATTGCGCTGCCGGACTACGCCGGGGTCTGTTGACCCTGGCCGCAATCGCGCTGCCGCTAGCGCTTTGAGCGTAGCCAAACTTTGCAGCGTGGGTGCCCAGCTGTTATCACCATACTCGGTCGCTAGCGCTGCATCGTTTGCACTGGCATCTGGTGCAATTACCGCAACGTCCTGATTGGCCGCAACGGTATCCCCTACGCTTAGGTTGCTAACAGCAACCAATTGGCCCGACACAGGCGCCAGCACTAGCGATTCCATTTTCATAGCACTAACGACCAGCAAGGTATCCCCCGCTTTCACCTGCGCACCTAGCGCTAGATCAACCCCGACCACACCACCACCCATTGGTGCCTCAACAACACGCTCACCCGCATTGCGCTCAAGGGCTGGCCCACCCGACGCCGACACCGACCTGTTGCGGGTATTGGTTTGCAAGCTCGAGCTCACCAAGGTGGCTTGCTGCTGCAAAAACACCAATGCGCCTGTTGCTTGAGGTTTAACCACATCCAGCAATTCAGGTGAGTCTCGCAATAAGGTAGTGCGCGCATCACCCGCAGCAACGCTTGGATGGCTTAAGACGTTTTGCAGCTGTACTAAGTTGGTGGCCAGCCCCGTCACTTGATACTGCGCAAGAGCAGCCAAGGTTTGTTGTACGGCATTTGCGAAAGTGGATCCAATGGGGGCAGTACAGATAACCTTAGCGAGCAGCGGATCAAACTCCGATGGCGGCGTATAACCCAGATAACCACAGGCATCGACCCGTACCCCAGCACCAGCCGGCTCTTTATAGCTAGTGATGGTGCCCGCCCCTTGGGCAACAACCCTGGCTTGAATAGCAAACCCCCGGGGTGTTGGCACCGCGGCTTGATCGGCAAACCCTAGGCTGGCTAGGGATGCACCGCCCGCTATCGCAAACTGGCAAGACACTAAATCTATACCTAGCACCTGCTCCGTAACCGTGTGCTCCACTTGAATACGTGGGTTGCACTCAATGAAGAAAAACTCGCCGGTTTCTGGTTCAACCAAAAACTCAACGGTGCCCGCATTGGCGTAATCAACGGCGCCGGCCAATTGAACCGCCGCTGAAAGAATTTTCTCTCGCAGTTGCGCATCTAGATTTGGCGCCGGGGCAAACTCCAACACTTTTTGATGTCGTAATTGGACCGAGCAATCTCGCTCGTATAGATGCACCAGATTGCCTTGCGCATCACCCAACACTTGCACTTCGATATGCTTGGGATTGGCAACCAAACGCTCAACAAAAAGATCACCACGACCGAAGGCCGCCAGCGCTTCGCTCGCACTGCGCGCAAACGCATCCACAAGGTCCGCATCGTTGTGTACCTCACGCATGCCTCGACCACCACCACCCGCGGCGGCTTTGAGCATAATGGGGTAACCAACCTTAGCGGCGACCGCCTGCGCTTCCGCCACCGAACTGAGCGCTCCGTCACTACCACCGACCACCGATATGCCTAACCTCTGCGCCAACGCGCGAGCCTGTAACTTGTCACCAAACAGTGCCAGCGCCTCCGACGACGGCCCAACAAAAGTTAAGCCCGCCTTCTCGCACGCAACGGCTAGCTCAGCATTTTCAGACAAAAAACCGTAACCAGGGTGTACACAATCGCAGCCGCTGTTTTGCGCAGCAGCAATGACCGCACTCACGTCCAGATAGGCGGCCACCCCATCACCCAACAGCTGTACCGCCTGATCCGCAACCTGTACATGCAATGATTGGGCGTCCACCGCCGCGAATATCGCCACGGATTCCAAGCCACAGCTGGCCGCAGCACGAGCGATTCTAATGGCGATCTCGCCACGATTAGCAATCAAGACTTTAGATAGTGTCACTGGTTCTCCCCAACCTCATTTGTTATGCAACCCCATTATTTCAGCCGTACCTTATGCTTCAACCAAAGCAGCACGCAACCTAAAGCTGCTCAACCTGAACTGGGGTAACATGGTCAAACGGCAGCCGAGTGTGATTTAGGAAACCCATTGCTACAAACCAACAATGCAGCCATCTACTACGAGATCGCGGGCAGTGGCCAAGCGGTTGTTTTTATTCATGCTGGGGTTGCAGACAGCCGACAATGGAATAACGAGTTTGCGCATTTTGCAGCTAGCTATAGGGTCGTTCGTTACGACCTCAGAGGCTTTGGCAAGAGCAACCCGGTTGCCGGAGAGTTCACCCACTTAGGAGATTTGGAGGCACTTCTAGATCATCTCGAGATAACCCATCCTGTTATTTTGGTTGGTTGCTCAATGGGCGGTGGCCTCGCCCTGGACTACGCGCTGGAAAACCCCGCAAAGGTTCGCGCGCTGGTATTGGTCGACAGCGCACCTACGGGTCTAGAGCTCAACATTGCTAGACCCACAAAATTTGCCTTGGTTGATGCTGCAGAAGAAGCGGGAGATATCGAGCTGGTTGCAGAGTTAGAAACTCAGATTTGGTTTGACGGCGATAGAGAAGTGTCTGACGTTAATCAAGAGATGCGCCAGCTAGCCTACGAGATGAATCTCAACGTGCTCCGCCAAGATGCTAAAGCGCTAGGCCAACAACTTGCTAATCTGAAGTCTGCCGCGGCTAACCGATTAGCCGAAGTACAGATACCGGTGCTTGGAATCATAGGAGCCAACGATATCCCCTATATGCACGCGGCTACAGACCATATGGCTGACACCTTCACAGACTTTTGCAAAGTAACAATCGACAACGCTGCGCATTTGCCTAACTTGGACCAGCCCGAAGAATTCAAGCACATACTAACGCGCTTCATCGAAAGGCATTCCACAGCGCATCGCTAAACAGCCTTGAGCCAATCTTTTACTCTTTTACCAACCAATTCAGGAGACAACCAATGAAACTAGGACTAGGCGTAGGTCCCATGGGGCCACCCGGCGGCGAACGTATTATTGAGCTGGCCAAAGCCGCAGAAGATTTAGGCTACGACACCATCTGGTGCCCAGAAATTTACGGCATGGATTGCTTCACCCCACTAGCCTGGATCGGCGCCCATACCTCAAAGATCAACCTGGGCACCTCCATCATGCAAATCTCCGCGCGTACACCCGCCGCAGCGGCCATGCATGCGGTTGCTATGGATTACCTATCCAATGGCCGCCTGATTTTAGGCATTGGTGTCTCCGGACCCCAAGTGGTTGAGGGCTGGTACGGCCAGCCATACCCTAAACCGCTAGCTCGCACGCGAGAGTGGATGCAGATTTTTCGGCAAATTGTGGCACGTAAAGAGCCGGTTGCGTTCGATGGCGAGCACTACCAGCTGCCGTTAGATGGCGGCACCGGCTTAGGTAAGCCTCTGAAGCTAATGCAACACCCGATACGCGAACAGATTCCCGTCTACCTCGGGGCGGAAGGTCCAAAGAACGTCGCCATGAGCGCGGAGATTTGTGATGGCTGGATACCTATGTTCTTGTCACCCTACCGCATGGGTGAGCAGTACGCAGACATGATGAAAGTCAAAGGACCAGACTTTGAAATTGCCGCCGCGGTGCCTGTGGTCATCGACGATGATGTGGACAAAGCGCGTGCACAAATAAAGCAGAGCGTGGGTTTTTACGTGGGTGGGATGGGCGCGAAGACCTTCAACGTGCACAAAGATCACGTCAGCCGCATGGGGTTTGCAGATGCTGCCCAAGAGATACAAGATTTGTTTATGTCCGGCAAACGGGATGCAGCATTTGCGGCTGTGCCAGATCAGCTGGTGGATGAAATCGCTTTATGTGGGCCCAAAGCGCGCATCACCGAACGCCTGCAAGGCTGGAAAGACAGCCCAGTGACCCAACTCAACATTGGCACCGCCGACACAGATACCTTGCGGTTCTTTGCTGAGGCGCTCTTGTAAACCTTAACTTGCTGGCTTGTCCTGATCCGAAGTTGGGAGTCGGCCTCGGCTGCGCAGCGCTTCGCGCAGCACAAATTCGATCTGGCCATTTAGGCTGCGTAGATCGTCATCCGCGTAGCGCTGCATAGCGGCGAGAATTTCCTCGTCGATCCGCAGCGCAAAAGCTTTTCGTTTGGCCATGGTGAATGCCGCTAGCTGTACAGCGTGCCAGTATTTACAACCGGTTGGGTTTCTTGGTCGCTACACAGGACCACCAACAGATTGCTCACCATGGCTGCTTTGCGTTCATCATCCAACTCAACAATATTCTCGCTCTCCAGCTGCGCTAGTGCGAGTTGCACCATACCCACAGCGCCAGCAACAATTTGCTCACGCGCTGAGATAATGGCTGAGGCTTGCTGGCGGCGCAGCATCGCGCCGGCAATTTCAGGTGAGTACGCCAGATGACTAATGCGCGCTTCGATCACTTCAACACCAGCCGTTTCTAGCCGCGCCTGAATCTCACTGCGCAACGCATCCGCAATAGCGGCAGGGTCGCTGCGCAATGACGGGGTCGCTTCATCACCTGAGGGTTCATAAGGGTATGTGGTGGCCAAGTTCCGCAATGCAGACTCACTTTGAATGGTCACAAACTCTTCGTAGTCGTCCACCTCAAACACGGCTTCCGCTGTATCTACTACTCGCCACACCACAATGGTGGCAATCTCAATGGGACTACCGGAGTTATCGTTAACCTTTAACTTACCGCTTTCAAAGTTGCGTACACGCAACGATACCTTGCTCTTGGAGTACAACGGGTTAGCCCAACGTAGCCCCGCTTCCTTGGCGGTTCCCATGTAGCGACCAAATAGCTGCAGCACTTTGGCCTCGTTTGGGTTCACCAAAAATAGACCCGCTGCAATAAAACCAGCGATCAAAAAACCAGGGATGGCGATAGGTGGACGCCCGCTCACGAACAACCACAACGACAGCAGTGCAACGGCTAGCACTACAACCAACATTAAATAACCGGATACCGGCTTTGCCTCAATTTCTCGCTGCGCCATATGAATTCCTCTTGTAGGTTACTTTTCGGCTTACTGCATATATATTGAAATGATATCATATCAATATCTATTAGATATAACAAATCCGCCGGCAATTCACACAGCAAAGCTGTGCAACATTCCATCAATAAGCCTCCCCATCAGCATCCGTAGACGCTTCTATGGTTGAATCCCCTCCCCCGGGGAACAACAGGACAAGCTAAGTGATTAAGGTATTGGGCTTGCTGAAGCGGCGATCGGATATGACGACCGAAGCGTTTCGTACTTACTACGAGACACATCATCGCGTGATCGGTGAAAAATATTTGCAGGGCTATGCGGTTAAGTACCAACGTCGGTACTTAGAAGCACTGGATGACAAAGCGTTGGAACACGACGTTTTGCTCGAAGTTTGGTACCCCGACGCAGCCACCCACCAAGCCGCGAGCAAACACTTGTCTCAACCAGCCATCGCCGCCGAGATCACAGCCGATGAAGAAAGGCTCTTTGACCGACCAAGCAATCGTTTTTTCACCGTGACCGAAGTGGAATCCAGTCTCTGACAAACCCACGATGACCGATTCACCGTCTAAGCCAGCAGCCAAATTAACCCTGCTCAAAAACCCAAACGTGGCGAAAATGTTCTTCGCCTATCTGGTGAGCTACACGGGGACCGCCATGGCGCCCATAGCCATGGCCTTTGGTGTGCTAGAACTAACCGGCTCTACCCGTGACGCAGCGTTTGTCATTGCCGCACCAACCTTAGCGGCCATTGGGGTGCTGCTTATCGGCGGCGTTGTTGCGGATCGCACTTCACGTCAGCGCGTCATCTTTAGCGCCGAGGTGCTAGCCATGTTGGCGCAGCTCTGCCTAGCGGGACTCTTTCTCTCTGGCACAGCCACCATCCCCTTGCTTGCGTTCTTTATGCTCATTAACGGGGTTGCCATTGCGTTCCACGCGCCTGCCGCCACCGGCTTCATTATTCAACTGGTGGACAAAGAGGATCTACAAACAGCAAACGCTTTGCTGGGTACGGCCCGAAACGGCGCCATGGCCGGTGGCGCAGCGCTAGGCGGTGTCTTGGTAGCACTCTTTGGCGCAGGCATCACCCTACTGATTGACGCCCTCTCCTTCGGGATATCCGCACTGCTGGTGTTAAGCCTTACGGCTCGCACACAAATCCCACCTGCAGCCGCAACGGTGCTCCAAGACTTAAAACTAGGTTGGCGCGAGTTTATCTCCCACACTTGGCTGTGGGTCATCGTGCTGCAGTTTTCGCTTATTGTTGCGGCGGTGGAAAGCGTCTTCGGACTCATAGGTCCGGCCGTTGCTAAAGAGCTACTCGGCGGCGCCGTTGCTTGGGGCTTCATTGCTTCTGGGTTTGGCGTGGGCACCTTGGTTGGGGGGCTCGCCGGCATGCATATACGCCCCAAGCATCCCATGCGCGTTGCGAGCCTACTGGCTTTGTTCTTTGCTGTGATTGAGTTGAGCCTCGCGGTACCACTAGCCGTACCTTGGATTGTATCCGCCGCCTTCATTGCTGGCTTTACCGGGCAGATTTTTGGTGTGCTTTGGTACACCACACTGCAAACCAAAATCCCGGAGCAAATGTTGTCCCGGGTTAGCGCTTACGATCACCTAGGTTCTATCGGGCTTGCGCCTTTGGGTATCGTTGCCGCCGGGGTTCTGTACGAATCCATGGGTTACCGCTTCACCCTGCTGGTTGCCGCGGCACTTATCATTGTGCCAACGCTGCTGGTGCTCTGCGTTCGCGATGTCCGCATGATGACCAGCGAGTGAAGCGTTAGCCGTTCTGGGGTATCAACGAATCCAGAACATTATGAAAGTGCTGGACGCGCATCTCATCATCGTTCAGCCAAACCGAGTCAAAGCCTTTAGACGCCATACCCGCTTGCACACCCCCTAGCAGCTCAATATCTTGATCGATGGTGTCCGTCATGGTTTTTTCGCCGCTTAAAATGGCTTCGTGCCCAAACACATCGCGCTCAGGCCGGGTGTAACTGGTGGCAAGCACCGTAGCCGCTTGTTCAATCTCTCGGCCAGGACCAACAATTTGGGCCTGCTTATCGTCAGCGGTCATAAGCTTCTGGTCTGCATACTTCAACAAGCTTAACTTGTCGAAGTAGCACTGCTGCGGATCCGTTGGATGCGGTCGTACACGCATCACCCAACAGTGCTCAGGCGTAAAGGACAAAATGATGTTTGGGAACAAATTGTATTGCCAGACATCGGACAGCTGCTCCGCACTAAACTCGCTGTAGTCAAAGCCTTTGGATAAACCCACCTCACGCTTGCGTTGCTGCACCGCCTCTCGAACTTCCATCACTCGGCCACGAAAGTCTTGCGGATCTAAACCTAAGCTGGTGAGCTGCGCACTTTGAATGGCGGTAGGCTCTTCCGGCATGGGAAAGCGCGGGTTAACCGTGGCACCTGGCACCGCTAAACCCGTGTGCCCATGCTCAAACAAATGCACGGTATCGTTGCAACAATCCACCATGCTCTTGTGTTGTGGGTGCAAAAAATCTACGTGATACAGCTCGCTAAAATTGTCGACCACCGCTTTCCAGTTGCAGTAGTGGTGCACGGTTTGATCTTCGACCAACACCATGTCACCAAAACGATAAGGCGCTAGGTGCTCAACCACCGGCCCTAAAAATTCCAGCAAGGGCATGGGGTCTTCCGCGAGGCTGACAAACACAAAGCCATCCCACAGTTGCGTGTGTACCTTGCGTAACGAACGCTCCGCGCAAGGCACCCCATCAGCAAAGCGTTCTTCGTAGGGAACCGATTTAAGCGCACCATCGGTGCTGTAGGTCCAAGCATGGTAAGCACAACGAAAATTGCTAGCATGCCCAAGCTCGGTGGTCACCAACCGATTACCACGGTGCTGACAGACGTTGTAAAACCCCTGGATGTCCCCCGCCTGAGAATGGCTGACCAGTATTTGCTCGCGCCCGATATCAAATACAAAAAAATCACCCGACTCTTGGACATCCGAGACCAAGCCAGCGAGCAACCAAGTCTGGCTCCAAACAGCGGCCCATTCTTGCTCCATATATTGGGCATCCACGTAACGGGCGCTATCAAAGTTGGTGATCTGAGCCGGTAGGCTGCTGTGATTTAGTATTTCGCGGGTCACTTGGCGGGACTCCCAGCAGGTTTATCGAAATCGCTCTCTATCTTAGCCTGTTTCGATCAAAACAAGGATTGTGTCCGCCGCAGACAAGGTGATACCCCCGATGCCATCCCAGCTGCACTAAAGTCGGCGGCAACGCTCGCTAAATTGGCTAAAAATGGTCTGAAAAGGCATTGAGCCATAAGCAGACCAACAGTTAGGATTAAACCTGCGTATATTAGCCGCACAATACTGTTCGACCGACGACGCACTGATAGGGAGGCAATACGTCGATGAGATATGAAGCACCAACGAGTACCAAAGTAGCCGCAGCGCTGCTAGCCAAAGAGAAAGGCAAAGCCTTTGTTTTAGCTGGGGGAACCGATCTTTTGGTTCGTATGAAAGCGGGCATGGTCGAACCTGACCTAGTCGTGGACATCAAACGCATACCCGCAACCCAAATCATCAAAAAGTCAGATTCAGGCTTCAAGATTGGCGCCGCCGTTTCTGGGGCTAGCATGGGTGAAAATAAAGCACTCAAAAAAGCTTGGCCCGGCGTTGTTGAAGCCGCCAATCTAATCGGCTCTGACCAAGTTCAAGGCCGCTGCACCATGGCGGGGAACTTGTGCAATGCCTCCCCTGCCGCGGATAGCGTGCCGGCTTTGGTTGCCGCAAAAGCCAAAGCTGCCGTGGTCGGACCTAAAGGTCGACGCACGGTTGCAGTTGAAGATGTGGTG
The DNA here is from genome assembly GCA_938036875.1 of uncultured Pseudomonadales bacterium. Lineage (GTDB taxonomy): Bacteria > Pseudomonadota > Gammaproteobacteria > Pseudomonadales > Azotimanducaceae > CALHVX01. The sequence continues at coordinate 10,187 of CALHVX010000050.1, read as the reverse complement.
ACAGGACCTGGCCGTACCTCCTTGAAAAAAGGCGAGATTATCGAATCTATCTCCCTACCCAAGCGAGTCGCAAAGTCCGGTGATGCCTACCTTCGCTTCATCCCCCGTACCGAGATGGACATCGCCGTTTGTAGCGCTGGCGTCAATCTCACCCTCGACAGCAAAGGCTTAGTGAAGTCCGCCCGTGTCGCTCTAGGTGCTGTTGCACCTACCGTGGTACTGGTTGAAGACGCCGCTGACGCCATCATCGGCACTAAGCTAGATGATGAGTCGCTGGCAGCACTATCCGCCGCCTGTGAAGCAGCTTGCTCACCCATTAATGACAAGCGCGGCACCGTTGAGTTTCGTACCGAAGTTGCCGGGGTTCTGGCACGCCGAGCGGCCAAAATCGCTTACCAACGCGCAGGAGGCAAATAATGTCAGGCGTACACGTATCCACCACTGTTAATGGCGATGCCGTTGAGTTTGTCTGCCCACCGGGCGAAACCTTGCTCGATGTGCTCCGCAATCGTCTCAACCTAATTGGCGCGAAGGAAGGCTGCGGCACCGGCGACTGTGGCGCTTGCAGCGTGACCGTTGACGGCCGCTTGGTCTGCTCTTGCCTAGTGCTAGGCGCTGAAGTGGAAGGCGCCAAGGTTGGCACGGTAGAAGGCATGGCAGAGGGTGGCGAGCTGCATACTTTGCAGAGCAAGTTCATCGAACATGCAGCCCTACAGTGTGGCATTTGCACTCCAGGCTTCTTGGTTGCCGCCAAAGCATTGCTGGATCGCAACTCAGACCCTAGCGAAGAAGAAATTCGCTACGCATTGGCAGGCAACCTCTGTCGCTGCACCGGTTACGACAAAATTGTGCGCGCGGTAGACGCAGCAGCGAAGCAACTCGCCACTGATGCCACCAAAAGCGGCAAGAAATCTAAGCGTCGGTAGCTAACAAACATCCATTAGCAACCGACATAGGCGCATGGCGGCGTTACCTTTTGTAGCGAGCCAATGTAGCTAACAAAAAATTGTTTAGGAGATACTCAAGTGGCAGAAACGGCACCTGATACCAGTTTCACCAACCAAGATTTTAAAATTATTGGTACCCGCCCCCCTCGTCCCGATGGTGTGGACAAGGTTACCGGCCGAGCAAAGTACGGCGCTGACGCTTTTGCGGCGGGCCAGCTCACGGCATTAATTCTAAGATCCCCTCACGCACACGCTAAGATTCTCAGCATTGACACCAAGCGAGCAGAAAAGCTCAAGGGTGTTAAAGCGGTTGTTACCTGTGAAGATCTACCCGATCTGACCGGCGGCAATCGTGGCATGTTAGATATCCTAGAAAACTGCATGGCTCGAGGCCGCGCACTCTATGACGGCCATGCCGTTGCAGCAGTAGCTGCGATCGATGCAGAAACCGCAAAGAAGGCACTCAAGCTCATTAAGGTCAAGTATGAGGTGTTACCTCACGTGACCGACGTTGATGAGGCGATGAAGAAGAAAGCGCCGATTATCCAGCCGCACATTCGCACCACCGGTGTCGACCCCAAGCCGAAGAAAGCCTCGAACGTTGCGGCTCGCTCACAGTTTGGTCACGGTGATATCGAAGCAGGCTTTGCAGCCGCTGATGTGATCGTGGAAGAAAGCTACAAAACTGAGCAAACCCACCAAGGCTACATCGAGCCTCACGCTTGCTTGGCTAGCGTTGGCCCGGATGGCCAAGGTGAGCTTTGGGTAACCACCCAAGGACATTTTGTGTTCCGCAACACCTGCGCCGCATTGCTGGGTATGGAAGTTGCGAAGCTTAAAGTGACCTCATCAGAGATCGGCGGTGGCTTCGGCGGTAAAACCCACGTTTGGATGGAACCCGTTGCGTTAGCACTATCCCGCAAGGCTAACCGCCCAGTAAAGCTAACCATGAGCCGCGAAGAGGTGTTCCGCGCCTCAGGGCCAACCAGCTCTACCTCGATCGACATCAAGATTGGTGCCACTCGCGATGGCCGCATCTGTGCAGCTAGTGCTGAGCTACGCTATCAAGGTGGCGCCTTCCCAGGTATCTGGGGCATGTTGGGGGCCATGACCACTTGGGCCTGCTACGACCTAGAAAACTGCCAGTCTGTTGCTTTTGATGTGTTGGTTAACCGACCTAAGAGCGCCGCTTACCGCGCACCTTCTGCCCCAATGGCGGCTTTTGCAGTAGAAAGCACCATTGACCTAGTTGCTGCTAAGCTCGGCATGGACCCGGTAGATTTCCGCATACTCAATGCCGCAAAAGAAGGCACACGTGCCAGCTACGGTCCAACCTACGGCCCTATCGGTATCGGACCTACGCTAGAAGCGGTTAAGAACCACCCGCACATGAAAGCGCCCCTGGGTCCAAACCAAGGTCGCGGTATGGCTTGCGGCTTCTGGTTTAACTTTGGCGGCCAAACTTGCACCGACATCAACGTTGGTGTGGATGGCACCGTATCGCTAACCGTTGGCACCATGGACGTCGGTGGCTCTCGCGCTTCGCTGTCTTTGATTGCCGCAGAAGAGCTGGGCATTCCCTACGAGCGCGTTAAGTGCAACGTAGCAGACACCGCTTCTCTAGGTCATAACGACATGACCGAAGGCAGCCGAGGAACTTTCTCTTCTGGTATGGCCACCATCTTTGCCGCGCGCGATGTGGTTAAGGTGCTGCGCAACCGAGCCGCTGCCATGTGGGAAATTGATGTGGATGATGTCGCTTGGGAAGACGGCCAAGCCGTTGCTAAAGGCATTGCGCACAGCAATCTAAGCCCGCTTTCGCTGGCTGATATTGCACGCAAGTCCCCCACCACCGGCGGCCCAATCGCTGGACACAACGAAACGGTTGCAGATGGCGCGGGCGTATCCTTTGCCAGCCACATTTGCGATGTTGAAGTGGATCCAGAAACCGGCGCAACCAAAGTGATTCGGTACACCGTGGTACAAGATGCGGGCAAAGCCATTCACCCTGACTACGTTGAAGGCCAATTCCAAGGTGCAGCAGCACAAGGGATCGGCTGGGCTCTGAACGAAGAGTACATCTACGGCGAAGACGGGCGTTTGCAGAACCCAGGCTTCTTGGACTACCGCATCCCGGTTTGCTCAGACCTTCCGTTTATCGATACTGAGATCTTAGAAATCCCCAACCCCGGCCACCCTTACGGTGTTCGCGGTGTGGGTGAGACCTCAATTGTGCCGCCTTTGGCAGCAATCGGTAACGCCGTGTCTAACGCGGCTGGGGTACGGCTCAACCATGTGCCTATGTCACCACCACGCATCTTGAAAGCGATCAACGCGGCTAAGTAAGCAGTAGCCAGATGCTAGAAGTAAACGTCTCGGGGGTTCTCCGAGACGCGGTCAACGGCGCGGCTTCACTGCAAGTGGAAGCCGCCACCATTCGCGAACTCCTGCGTAAGTTGCTCGAACGTTATCCCCGCCTAAACGACCATATGGAAACCGGCATTGCGGTTGCCATTGATGGGGTGATTTATCGGGATACTTGGAGCGAACCTATCCCGCAAGACGCAGAAGTCTTTCTACTGCCACGCCTCGAAGGTGGATAGATATAAGATGGATAACATAGGAGGCTAAGTATCCCCTATGACACCCGCACAATCCGAGTGCCTATGTTGCCGCCGCTAAGCAAGTCAACAAATGCCTCTGGCGCTGCCTCCAATCCTTGCACCTCATCCGTTAAGTTCTGCAACTCCCCAGACGCCAGCCAACCGCTGAGCTCCGCACGTGCCTGGGCGTAACGATCAGCAAAATCAAACACCAAGAAACCACGCATATGGATACGCTTGTTGATCAGCAAACCTGGGATGCCTTTGGGACCCGGTTCTGGACTGGCCGTGTCGTACTGAGAGACCACGCCGCAGCAAGCAATACGCCCGCCTACATTCATGCGAAACAACGCCGAACCTAAAATCATGCCACCGGTGTTATCGAAGTACACATCAACACCATCGGGTGTGGCTTCTTTGAGCGATTGACGAAAGTTTGCGTCTTTGTAGTTCACCGCCAGATCAAAACCTAAGTCACCGGTTAGCACCTTAGCTTTGGCATCATCACCACAGACCCCAACAACACGCGCACCTTTAATCTTGGCTATTTGACCGACCAAATGCCCCACGGAGCCGGCCGCGGCAGATACCATAACGGTATCCCCTGCTGCGGCCTGACCTACGTCAAGCAAACCGAAGTAAGCCGTGAGGCCGTTGATACCAAGTGCACCCAGGTAGTGCACAGGTTCATGCGCAGGATCAATCAACGACAAGGCCTTAGCCTCATGGACCGAATAAGTTTGCCAGCCAGTGGGGGCTAACACCTTTGCACCCACGGCAAAGCGTTCAACATTGCTGGCCACCACCTCCCCAACTCCGGTACCGTTCATAACTATGCCCGCTTGGGGTGCTCCCGCGTAGCTAGCACTACCCTGTAGGCCTGCGCGAGTGCCAGCGGTAATGGCAACCGCCGTTGTCTTCACCAACACTTCGTCTGCGCCAGGCAAGGGTACAGCGCTTTCTTGCAGACGATAGTTAGTACTTTGCAACTTACCGCTAGGCAAGGAATCAATCAGAACCTGTATATTTTTTGACATGGATGTCTCCTGCGAATCCGTTGTTTGGTGCGTTATGGAGCCAAACTAGAGCGTGCTTGAATACCCCAGCGACCTTTCACTTTGGTCACAATGTAGAGCGACTCATAAGTGCCTATTACCTCATTGTTGGCGTTAAAGCGTTGAAAAATCGTGGCTAGATGCACTTTGCGAGGCGAAGCAAGCACCACATCGCGTTGAATCCAGTGGGAGTGGTCCCAGCCGGTTTTCACCAGCGCTGCAAAAGGTGCTCGCTCGCTAAAGGTAGAACCATCTTCCCAAACCGTCACCCCGCCGCTGGCAAAGCGAACATGAGGGTAATTCAGCGTTTTAGCCCAAGCGGCCATATCGCGATTGTTGAAGGCCAACATAAAGGCATCCAGGGTTTGCATGGCCTGGGCCACGGCTTTGGGATGCTTGGTTTCGGCGCTGGCAACCGTTGCTGCTAGCAATAGTAGCGTGAAGATCCCCAGTTGGCGTGGACAAACTCTCATTGTGTAACCCCCTTTTTATCGCTAAGCCTAAGCTTTTGGGCTCACCTAAGCCAATCCCGACGCCAATTTTTGGTACCCCTTGCACCTAAGGCGCAGGACACAGACAATCCAGACCACAGCAAGAACTTTGGGGAGAGATCTAATGCGCATCCTATCTAACCAGGCCTATGCTTGGGTTCTAACCTTCGGCCTATTGTTAAGCGCTACAGTACATTCCGAAGAGCGTCGCGCGCTGTTTGGGGATCTCCACGTTCACACCCAATACTCTTTCGATGCCTACCTGTTTGGCACTCGAACCAGTCCAGACGACGCCTACAAATTTGCCAAAGGTGGCGCCATTCCACACCCCGGCGGCACCATGCTGCAGCTAGATAGGCCGCTAGATTTTTACGCCGTAACCGATCACGGCTTTTATCTGGGAATGTGGCACGCCATCGCCCAAGAGGGTCATCCGTTTAACCAAGACCCCGATGCACGCGCGTTTTTGGATGCAAAAGGCGTAGTTGCGCAGCGCAATGCGTTTCAAACCGCTGGCGCTTGGTTACGTGACAAAGGCATCAACAAAGACGATATGCGCACCGCTTGGCAAGATATTCAGGCAGCAGCTGAGCGGCACAACAATCCCGGCAATTTCACTACCTTCGTGGCCTATGAATACACGGCCGTTCGCGATGGCAACTTGCACCGCAACGTGATTTATCGCGGGGATGACGCGCCAGATTTACCCTTCTCCCGCTCAGACTCCCAAAACCCTGAAGATCTTTGGAACTGGATGGACAAGCATCGGGCGCTAGGAAGAGAGGCAATAGCGATTCCGCACAACGCCAACGGCTCCAACGGCAACATGTTCCAAATGACGACCTTCGACGGCTCGCCGCTCACAGCCTCCTACGCTGAGCAACGCATGCGTAACGAACCCCTGGTAGAAATCACTCAAATCAAAGGCACCTCAGACACCCACCCTTTCTTGTCACCTAACGATGAGTGGGCGGACTTCGAAATCTTTCCCTACCAAGTAGCACGTTGGTCCAAAAGTCGTCCACAAGGCAGCTACGTGCGCGAAGCTTGGCTCAATGGTTTTAAGCTAGAAGCTCAAGGTGTGGGCAACCCTTACTTGTTTGGTGTGATTGGCGCGAGTGATACCCACAATTCGGGTGAGCAATTTGATGAGTCTAAGTTCTTAAGCAAAGTTGGCTCGCTGGATAGCGACCCGGTAAACCGTGGGTCGATACCAGCTTCCGTAAAAGATGGCATGCCGGCCTTTATGGAGGTTTACAACCGTTTCTTTAGTGCTTCTGGGTTAGCTGGCGCTTGGGCACCGGAAAACACCCGGGATGCTATCTACGATGCTTTCCGCCGACGAGAAACCTTCGCCACCTCAGGCACTCGTATGCAAGTGCGCTTCTTTGGCGGTTACGGACTCAACAAGAAGTCTATCGACGACGCAGGCTACATCGACCACGCTTACCGTCGCGGAGTTCCTATGGGCGGCGACTTGTTAGGGAAAAAACGCGGCGCGCCATCGTTCTTTGTCTGGGCATCGCAAGATCCACTCGGTGTAAAGTTGCAGCGAGTGCAAGTGATCAAAGGCTGGATGGAAGATGGTCAAGCCAAAGAGCAAGTGTATGACGTCGCCTGTGCGGATGGCCTTAGGGTTGATCCCAAGACGCACCGCTGTCCGGATAACGGAGCAACTGTAGAGATAGACACTTGCAAAGTATCGGCGAACCGAGGTGCGGCGGAGCTTAAAACTCGTTGGCAAGATCCTGATTTCGACAAACATCAGCGCGCTTTTTACTATGTTCGTGCGTTGGAAAATCCAACTTGCCGATGGTCTACTTGGGATGCTGTACGTAATGGTTCGGCGCCACGGCCGGATTTGCAAACTACAATTCAAGAACGAGCCTGGTCCTCACCAATTTGGTATGCGCCACCTAAGGCCTAAGTTTCACAAGCTATTCTCAGACATCCTCAGCGAACTGTTTTCTGATCCAGCCACTAAACGCCTGGATATGGGGCTCGTCCGCTCTCGCCAAGGGGTAAACCAAATAGTAGGTGAAGCTAACCGCCTCCTGCATTGAACCAAAAGGTCGAACCAGATTGCCTTTTGCCAGCTCATTGGAAACCAAGGCTGTAGAAGTGAGCAACACCCCTTGGCCCTCCAGAGCTGCTTGAACACCCAAGGTATCACTGGTGAAACGCGGTCCACGCTCAGCTGATACACCCTGGACACCCGCTGCTCGCAACCAATCATCCCAGACGGGCGCCCCATGGCTAAAGGTCTTCCACTCAAGGTGCAGCAACCTATGGTGCTTAAGATCATGCGGGCTACGTATGGGACTCGCGCCGCTAATCAACTCAGGGCTGCAAACCGGAAACAAATAGTTAGCAAACAAGGGCTCAGAGTGAACGCCTGCATACTCTCCAGCGCCATAACGAATAGCAACATCAACGCTGTCACGATCAAAATTGACCAACCTATCGTTTGCATCTACTCGTATATCGAACATCGGGTGTGCCTGTCGGAACGATTCGAGACGCGGGACCAACCAGTGGGCCGCAAAGGCTAGCGAGACACTCACGGTCAAATTATTCGTTTCGGTCAACAGACGCGTTGACCGGACGGCGGCGGCTAGCTTGTTAAGGCCTACACTGGTGTCTGGCAGCAATCGTTGACCGGCATCGGTTAACACCAGACCCCGCGTCACCCGCCCAAACAACGCCAAATCAAAATATGCCTCCAGCAGCTTAACTTGCTGACTAACGGCAGCCGGCGTCACGTGCAACTCTGCAGCAGCCTTGGTGAAGCTCAGATGCCTAGCGGCGGCTTCAAAAACCCTCAGGCCATTTAGTGGCGGTAAGTCACGCAAATTTCATACCTAAGAAAAACTTAATCATACGCTCAGAATATGTCGTTTGTCGCCTACTCATAGAGTCCGTAGCCTCTAACCATTAAGTTTTTCTATGGGTTAGACATAAGCATGATAACCACCTCAAAAAGCAGCGCGAACCGTTTGAGCATCAGCCGACTCCTGGGTTTCGTGCTCTGCGCCTGCGCACCTGCCTACGCGGCGAACCAAGCCCCTGTCATGACAATTTATGAGGACCTGGCAGGTGCCAATGAACTGCTTGCAGGGCACTACGAGCAAGCAGCCATGATCTTGTTACGAACGCGAGGTGGTAACACCATCGAAGCCAAAATATTGCGTACCAACAATTTGTGTGTAGCGCGCACTCTCGCTGGGCAGCTGACCCTTGCCCAAGCCGCCTGTGACAACGCGGTGCACCAAGCAGCGCGAACACAAAACTATGGCGATTGGTTTATGCGCTACGCATCAAGCCAGGCACAACGCGAATACCTGTCCAGAGCGCTAACCAATCGCAGCATCATGCGAGCCTTGGCAGGTGATGCCGCAGGTGCCGCCAAAGATAAAGCGCGAGCTGCCAAGCTTGACCCACAGATCTGAAACACCGGAGAGTTCGCGTGCTAATCTACCGCCGCTCTTAGGCCAATACACTACGCCTTCAGCCTGCCACGCATAACAGACCACCGCTCAGAGGCACAATCAATGGATGTAAAACTCGGCTACTTGCTCCCAACACGTGAACAAATCATGGCTGGCGACCCCAGTACGCGCCAACTGCTAGATCAAGGCAAATTGGCTGCTGACCTCGGCTTTAACTCACTTTGGGCCGGTGACTCACTAACGGCCAGACCAAGGCACGACCCGTTAACTCTACTCGCCGCAACCGCCGCCGCTATTCCCGACGTGCAAGTCGGTACGGCTGTGTTGCTTCCGGCTTTACGTAATCCTGTTGTGCTCGCACAGCAACTCGCCACCATCGATCAAATCAGCGAAGGCCGATTGGTCATTGGCGCGGGAATCGCGGGGGATATGCCCGCCATCCGCGCAGAGTTCACCAGTGCCGGCGTGCCCTTCGAAGGCCGGGTTGGCCGATTTATGGAAGGGTTTCGTCTGTGTAAAGCTCTGTGGCAAGGTGACCCGGTCACCTGGGATGGTCGCTGGGTGTTAGACAACGCCACCTTAGCACCAACCCCCTACCGCCCTGAAGGCCCACCCATTTGGGTTGGCACCGGCGCCGATGCAGGCATCGCCAGAACCGCCAAACACTTCGACGGTTGGTTCCCCATTGGCCCAGATCTAGAGACCTTCGCCGCGCGCCAACAGCAACTGGAGAGCAACGCAACGGCCGCTGGCCGCGACCCAAAGGATCTAACGACGGCGCTATACATGACCTTATGTATCGACAATAACGCTGAGCGGGCCGACACCGCCATCAACGACTACTTACAAGACTACTACGGTGTACCACCAAAACTGATGCGCCAAATTCAGGCTTGCTTTGGTGGGCCGATAGAGAAAGTGGCTGAGTTTATTCGGGGCTACGTAAATGCAGGCGCATCACACGTAGTCATACGCTTAGTTGGTGATCACCGCAGCCAGCTGGCGTTGCTGGCTGCGCATCGAGATGAGCTCTGTGGTTAGATAGTGGTTAGATAGTGGCTAGCCTGCGTCTAAGTCCGCTAATACACGCGGAGGTGACAACGGCAGTTCCGCGTGACGTATGCCGGTTGCTCGACACACAGCATTACCTACCGCTGCTAAGGGCGCAACTATAGGCGTTTCGCCAACACCACGCACGCCAAAGGGGTGCGTTGGGTTCGTCACCTCAATGATCTGCGTATCAATCATCGGCAGGTCAGAGGCCACGGGGATTCTATAATCCAAGAAACCCGCGTTTTCCAGCTCACCCTTGGCGTTAAACAAATACTCTTCGTTCAATGCCCAACCAATGCCTTGCACCGCCCCGCCCTGCATTTGTCCTTCTACGTAATCTGGATGGATGGCTTTGCCCGCATCTTGAATCGAAGTAAAACCTAGCACCTCAACGCTGCCGGTTTCTCGGTCGACCTCAACATCACACAAGTTAACGGCAAAAGATGCACCCGGACCTTGAGCGTTCAAGGCTGCACGCGCAGACACCGGACCACCCGTTCGGGGGAAAGCCCGCGCCAGCTTGGCTAAGGGCAATGGATCTTTGTCTTCATTTACACCAGGCTTAGGTTTGGCTACCCCATCTTCCCAA
>CALHVX010000049.1 GCA_938036875.1 uncultured Pseudomonadales bacterium | reverse complement strand
CGGCTTTACCCTTATGGAGCTGCTGGTTGCGTTGGTTATCCTGGCGCTCATTTCGGCCATCAGCGTGCCAATCTACTCCTCTTATGCAAAGCGGACTTACCGTACTCAAGCGCAAGCGGATCTGTTGAGCTGCGCCCAGGGTCTGGAACGCTTTGCGGCGGTTAATTTTAGCTACGAAAACAGTGCAGATAGCGATGCAGATGGGGTGGGTGATAGCGACACAGGCCCGGTGGCCGCCGAGATTTGCCAGCCACGTTCCCAGGCCGAAAACCGCTATCAACTTAGTGTGACCAGTACGGTCAGTACTTACCTTCTAACCGCAACGCCAAGTGGAGGCACGGTAGCTAACGATGGCTTCTTGACGATAGATGAAGCGGGTGTGCGTGGTTGGGATTGCAACAACGATGGAGATACAGCAGATGCTAACGAAACTTCTTGGGAGGAGCCTAGCAGTGAATGTACCTAAGCGAGGTTCGAATAGGCAGCACCAGCAACAAGGGCTGACCCTGATCGAATTGATGGTCAGCTTGGCGGTTGCGGCGGTTCTCATCGGTTTTGCCCTGCCGGCATTTAATGATTTCACGGCGCAGCGCACCTTGACGGCACGGGTGAATAACTTGGTCCTGGCGGTTAATTACGCCCGTAGCGAAGCAGCTCGAATCGGATCGGTAGTCAGCGTGCAGGCGATGGATGCCAGCGATTCAGATAACGAGTGGGGCCCGGGTTTTTGTGTGGTGGTTGGTAACCCAGGCAGCTGTGCAAACGATGTGCTGCGGCAATTTGACCCCATCAACGATGTGACCTTTGACGGTATTGATGATTTTGATGGTGTAGCGGCGCTTAGCTTTAACTCTCGCGGCATGATGACCAATGGTGTTGCCGGTAGCCTGCAGCTTTGTAGCACCGCGGCAACCGTAGATCCGGGTCGGGAGATAGATATCAATTTAGTCGGACGAACAGCAACGGAGAATCTTACGTGCAACTAAAGAAGAAGAGTAAAGGTTTTTCTATGGTCGAGCTGTTGGTTGCCGTGTTGGTCATGGGGATCGGCGTCTTGGGCATCACTGGATTGCAAGTCGTTAGCTTGCAGAACAACCGGGCAGCGTTGATGCAAGCGGATGCCACCCAGTTGGCCTACAGCATGCTGGATCGTATTCGCGCCAATCCTGCGGGCACCCCTCGCGGTCAGGCCTACAATGGGTTAGCCATAGATGCAGATCCACCCAGTGCTGGCAACTGTGTAGCCAACAACTGTTCAGCCGCGCAAATGGTGAATTTTGATCAGGCGTTGTGGAAATGTCAGCTAGGTAAATTCAATGACCACGAGGAATGTATCAGCTTGCGTGACAACGATTTGTTGCCAGCCGATACCTTGCAGCCCGGTTTGCCTAATGGCGACGGCGCTGTCGTGATTTCTGGTGCTGGCATGATCCAGGTGACAGTGCAATGGTCTGGGCTTGATGGTGCGGTACGCACGGTGCTAGTAGAAAGTCAGGGGTAGGGTGATGCTAAAACGAAAAAAATCTTATCGCGCCCAATCGCTGCCTAAGTTGGCACCTGCTAACTTCGGTCGAGAGCGTGGTTTTTCTTTGGTTGAGCTTATGCTGGCGCTCGGTTTGGGCCTTCTGGTTATCGCCGGAATTGTTACTTTGTTTACGAGCAACTCAGCAACCTATGCCGTACTCAACAGCCAGTCTCGGCTGCAAGAGAACGCCCGGTTTGCCTTCGATTTTGTCTCTCGTTCTGCCCGCATGGCGGGATACTTTGGTTGCGCGCCAGAACCGACCAACGTGGTGCGCGGGTTGCGTGGTGGTTGGGCTGAGATTCCAGAGTACAACATCACCCTAAGGGTTCAAGGCCACGAAGGTGGTACCGGTGGCAGTTTCTCCCCGGCGTTAACCGCACTGCCTGGTGGTACCGGCTCGAATGCTCGAATTGCAGCGAACGGCATCGATACAGCAACCATTGCGGATGGCACAGACGTGCTCGTGCTACGCAGCCTACGAAACGCAAGACGGCTTACCGCTGTGTTGCAACCAAACGGTACTCCGGTGGTCGCAGCGCCCGGCAATGTCAGCGATTTTGCAGCAGGTGACGTTGCATTGGTTGCGGATTGCGAGCAAGCCGCTTTGTTTCAAGTTTCCAGCGTAGCAACCGCGGCGAATGAATCCCAATTAGTGGTGACATCAGCAGTGGCCGGTGGCCTGTTTGAAAACAGGGCGCAGGTGGACTCACCTACTGGACTACAACCCTTTAGCTTTTCTGTACTAAGCCAAGCCTATGGGCGCGAAGCGGTGTTGGGACGTGTTGAAACCACCATTTTCTATGTGGCACCCAGTATTAGCCAAGATAATTTAGGTGGCACACCTTTGGCCCTTTGGCAAAAGCAAGGTAGTGCGGCGCCGGTTGAATTGGTTGTTGGGGTTGAAGATATGGAGGTGTTGTATGGAGTGGATACAACGTTGAACGACGGCATTGCCAACGCCAATCAGTACCTGGATTTTAACAACGTGGCAAATCCATCTCAGATTGTCTCGTTACGGGTAACCTTGGCGATCAATAGCGTAGATACCTTAGCATCGGTTGGTGGACCGCTACGACGAACCTTTAGCAAAACTTTGTTGTTACGTAATGCAACGGGAGGGGTGTAATGAGTTTTCAACAACCAATAAAACACCCTGCTCAACAAGGTGGTGTGGCGCTATTTATCAGTTTGGTGCTGTTGTTAGTACTAACCATCATTGGTGTATCGGCGGTACAAAGTACCAGCATGGAAGTCCGCATGGCACGTAACGACCAAGATAGCCTGTTAGCCTTTCAGGCCGCTGAGTCAGCCTTGCGCGATGCAGAAGATTTCTTAGACGGCATAACCTCTATCGCGGGCTTTGCTGACAATGGTGCTAATGGTTTGTGGACGGTTGCGGATTTTAACCAAACTCCACGTTGGCAAACGGCCGGCCTATGGTCGGGCAACCAAAGTGTCTTGGCTGTCAATACGGTCAGCGGTGTGGCAGAGCAGCCTCGCTTTATTGTTGAGCACGTTGCATCCGTATTGCGCGAAGAGAACGCCTACCAGCTAGACGACCCTTATGCCACTGGCAGTGCGGACCGAATAGAGATGTTTCGAATCACCGCGCGCGGCGTCGGCGGCACGGCAGCGGCGGCGGTCACTTTGCAATCAACCTTTGGGCGGGTGTTTAACTAGATGAATATAAATACACATGGCCAGATCTGGGTAAAACGGTGGGTTGCAACATTGGTGCTGTACTCAATGGCATTGGTGACAACCCACACCGCTTTTGCCGCCGCGCCGGTCCTGCAAGATGATTCGTTTACTGGTCTTGAAGACAACCCATTAACTGGCAAGTTGCTAGATAACGATAGCGATCCAGATGGTGATGGCCTGAGCGTTGTTGCGAATACTGAACCGGGTAACGGTTCACTAAGCATCAACGCTAGTGGCATATTCAATTTTGTGCCGGACCCGGATTTCAATGGAGAGCTACGCTTTTCTTACACGGTTCTCGAAGACAGCGCTGCCTGTGGCGCGGCGCCGCTACCCGCAGGCTGTGAAGTGTCTGCAGATGTGGTTCTGATCATAGGTCCGGTTAACGATGCACCTACGCTGGAAAACCCGATAGGCGATCGTTCGGGTTTAGAGGATGGTTTTTCGGTTGTTGCTGAGCTAGCCCAGGTTTTTGCCGATGTTGACGTTCTGACCGATGGCCAAATTCTGACTTACTCCTTGGTGAGCATTTCGGATCCGAGCTTGTTTAGCACCGCAACGATAAGCCCAGGTGGCAGGTTAGAATTATTGCTAACGCAAGACGCTAACGGCTCTGCAACCGTTGTAGTGCAGGCGGACGATGGCACCGAGCAAGTGACCGATAGCTTTTTGGTTGGCGTGACTGCGGTTAACGATATCCCCATTGCACGAGACGATTTTGTGTCCATGCCAGAGGACGGTGGGCCTTTGCTTATTGACGTTCTAGCCAACGACTATCTAGCGGAAGGACCTGCGGTCATTGAGCCTTTGCCTGGCGGCGGTGTCAGTGACTCCACGGAAGAGTTTGTGGTGCTTGACCCCACGGGTAATCCGGTAGCTGGCCCCAATGGCAACGTGCAGATTGTGAATGGGCAGATCCAGTATCTACCCAAGCCAGATTTTCACGGCATGGATACCTTTAGCTATGCGATACGCGATTCCTTAGGCGGCAGCGACGGCTTAGGTGATGTGAGTGCAACGGCGACGGTGCATGTGACCGTAGATGCCGTCGACGATCCGCCAACGGCGCGTGCCCAAGTTGAGTTTGGCATGTTGCAAGATACAGTGCTGCAGGTGGGCGCTGGCCAAGGGCTGCTCAATTTCGTCTACGATGTTGAGAGTAGCCGACTGGATGCGTCGGGCAACCCGGTAGGGGCGGGCGCTTTTAGTGCTGTACTAACGACGCCGCCCAGTTCCGGCGCCGTTAGCCTGAACAGTGATGGCAGCTTTACCTATACCCCCGAGGTTGGTTTTTTGGGTGGAGTTGAGTTTGGCTACCAAATATCGGATGGGGCTGCGCAAACCATGACGGACCTGCGGGTTCGCATCTTGGTGCGACCTGCGCTTGCGGCGCCCGGCATTCCGAACCCTGGCGAGGTTAGCCTGCCTTTCAATTTGGCGGAATCACCCCTTGAGCAAACCACAGGTGTTAAACCTAACGTTCTGCTTATGTTAGACGATTCGGGCAGTATGGACTGGCACATTAGCACCGCAAACAATAGCTCCGATGCCGTTGTGCAACTTTCGAACGAGCCCATTGCCATTGGCCAAGCCAGTGCCACCAATTATCAGTATTTGTGGCCGCTACCAGACAACACTTATGGCCCAAGTAGCTTGGTTGGTCGGATCTTGCCGACAGAAGCGGCGTTAGCCCTGGAACCGGCAACTGCAAACAACGCGTTTGGTGCATGGCGGGCGCGTCACCATCAATTCAATGTTCTGTACTACAACCCGAGTGTGCAATATCAACCCTGGGCGGGCTTTGATCGTTTGAACCAGCCATTTGCTGCGGCTGTACCTCAAGCCGTACGGCTTGATCCGATCGATCCCAGTGCAACCATTGATATAACCGCTCCATTGGCCTATGTCGCACAGCGCGTTCCGGTTTGGGGCACGGGGGGTGGGACTGTTGATGTGAGTGTGACCGGCGAGTATATCCCTCGCTACTACACCAGCTCTGCAAGTGTGCCCCTAGCACCCGATGCCGCTCATACGGAAGTACGTATTGAAGCCGGTCAAGGGCCATTAGCAGGCGGCACCTTTCCGGGAGGGGTTAACCGAACGGACTGTGCTAATGCCAACGCTTGCAGCTTCAGCGAAGAACTGCAGAACTTTGCTAACTGGTTCCAGTATCACCGTAAGCGTGAGTATGTTGCAAAAGCCGGGGTAGGTCGGGTAGTGCAAGGTGTGAGCGGGCTGCGGGTTGGGTTAGAAACCATCAACCAAACCGCGTCTGCAGAAGTGACGGACATGGATGATTCCCTGGCGGAAGGTAACAAAAAGGCGTTGCTTGATAGCCTGTACTCCATTAACTCAGCCAACGGCACTCCGCTGCGTGATGCCTTAGAGCGAGCGGGTGAAATATATCGTTGTAACGGCCCTGGGGATTGCCCGGTCTTGCCAACACCTGCCGGTACCTGCCAACAGAACTTTACCCTGCTATTTACCGATGGTTTTTGGAATGCTGAAGAGGGTGTCACGAGCAATACCGATACCGATGGTAGCGGCCCATTTGATGGTGGTCGATATGCAGATAGCGTGGCGAATACCCTTGCTGACACAGCGATGTTTTACTACGAAACAGACTTGCAGCCAGGGTTAGCGGATCGTGTGCCGCCAAGCCAGCGTGATCTCCAGGGAGTGCCTGAAGGTACTTTTAGTGATGGGGAACGATTGCATCAGCACATGAAGACCTTTGCCATTGCTTTTGGCATCAATGGCTCGATAGATGCATCGAGCATCCCGTCGGATCCTGAAGTGCCGTTTAACTGGCCGGATCCTGGGCTTTCAGATCAAAACAAAGTCGACGATATGTTGCACGCAACCGTTAACGGTCGCGGTCAGTACTTAAGTGCGGTTGATCCTGCGCAGTTGCAACGATCTATCGAGGACGCCTTTATTGAGTTTGGGGATGCACAATCTTCGTTGTCTGCGGCAGCCTTTAACTCAACCTCGTTGCGTCAGGGCACCTTTTTGTTTCGAGGGTTCTTTGATCTAAGCGACAATACGGGTGATCTCACGGCAACCATTGTTAACGATGACGGAACCTTGGACCCAACGCCTGTGTGGTCAGCCGCACGCGAGCTTGCTCCAGACCGCGCCACCGCGGCGAGTCGACGCATCGTTACCTATGATGGCACAAGCAGGGTTGGCCGCACCTTCTTACCTGGCCAGTTAACCCCAGAGCAGCAACTGCTGTTGAACCCGGCGCAAATTAACTGGTTGCGTGGTGATCAATCGGCGGAGGTTCCCACGGGTGCATTGCGAGAGCGCGACGATCAGCGCTTGCTTGGCGATATTGTCAATTCCAGCCCAATATTTGTGGGCACACCCCGAGGGCTGAATCGGGATCAAGCCCCTTATCCTCAATCGAATTTGTACTCTGAGTTTATTGACGATCAGCGCAACCGCGACGGTATGGTTTACGTTGGTGCAAACGATGGCATGCTGCACGGGTTTGATGCGCTCACCGGGGCAGAGCGCTTTGCATTTGTTCCGAACAAGCTGATCGACGTTAACGCTAGATTCCGCAGCTCTGCGGATCAGCTGACCAGCCCGGTCTATTCCCACAAATATTTTGTCGATGCCACGCCACGCTTAAACGATGTGTATATGCGCGCCAGCGCCAGCACTAGTAGCAAGAGTTGGAACACGGTCTTGGTTGGCGGCCTTGGGGCAGGCGGCAAAGGGTTGTTTGCATTAAACGTGACCGATCCCGACGTTCAGTTTTCGAGCAACGTTGCGGCCACCCGCAGCGTGTTGTGGGAGTTCACAGATGAAGACGACACCTATCCGCGTAATTTGGACGGCAGTTTCCTTGGTGGTTCGGAAAACGCCATCCTAGATCCGGATGGACAGCCGGTTAAAGATCTAGGTTACTCGCTGTCTTTGCCAACGTTAGCCATGAGCAACCGCTCGGATGGTCAGGGAAGCAACGATTGGATTGCGGTTTTCGGCAATGGGCCAAACTCCACCGCTGGTATTGCCAAGTTGTTCGCGTTGTTCGTTGATGAAGGCTTTGATGGCTGGGACGATGATGACTTTGTAAAGGTTAGCACTGGTCGTGGTGTGCCGGTGAGCGAGCCTGCCGAACTGGTGGGCTTTCCCAACGGGTTAGGTACACCTGCGTTGATTGATGAAGATCGTAACGGCACGGTGGATTTGGTCTACGCGGGTGATCGCCTCGGTAATTTATATCGGTTTGATCTGCGTGATGGCAACCCCGCCAACTGGGAGTCGGTCTTGTTGTTCACCGCGATCAATGATGATGGCCTAAGGCAGCCGATCCTATCCCAACCTTCGGTTATTCCACACCCAACCCAGCCAGGCTTTCTGGTGATGTTTGGTACCGGGAGTTACCTCACCGAAAGTGATGGCAGCAACATGGATATTCAGTCTATCTATGGCATTTGGGATGATGGTCGGATTGCATCACCCCCAACGGCACTACCCGGGGCACGTGACAGCCGCTTGGTTGAACAGATCATCACCAATGTTGTGGATGACACCGTCACCCCAGCCCAAACTCGTCGTATTGTTAGCCGCAACGAGGTCACTTACGCTCAAGATGGCGGCAGCCCGGGTACCTATGGTTGGTATATCGACCTAGATATACCCAGAGCAACTCAAACCACCGGTGGTAATGCCAATGCTGACAATACGGGTAACGCACCGCCAGCGGCACAGTTTCCAGGTGAACGCGCCATTCGTAACTTCATCATCCGCAATGGCAGTGTGGTCACCCCCACGGTGTTGCCAAGCACCGGCGAAAGCGCCTGCTTTGGTCCCAGAGCTGGTGCCATTTTGGTTTTCGATGCGTTAACCGGTGGTGATGCACGCACGCCGTTGTTGGACTTCAATTTTGATAACGTGGTTGATGAAGCGGACCTGGTGAGCATTGGTGAAGAAGCCTTCTCCGCTGGCTTGCTGTTGGATGTAGGTCAGTTGGATGGACCCCTGGTAGATCTTGCGACGGTAGGTGCCGTGGGCGATACCGACTTCCTGTTTGTCAGCGGTGGTAACGAATCGACAGCAATACGGATCGCGGATGTTAATGACTCGCGAACCGGACGTTTGTCTTGGCAAGAAGTGGAGGATAACTAGTGCCAGAGTTAAAGAGTTTGTCAGCTAAGGCTTGGGGTGTAAGCATGCTACTTCTGCTTGCGACGGTTTTTGCCAGCACGTCCTGGGCGAGCGGGTTTGGTGCGGAGATGGAGAGTCATGGCCAGGTTGAGTTGTTGCTTTTTGGTGAGCAGCAGCTGCAGGTTGCTGGGCGCACCTATGAGGTAAGCCCCGCCACGCAAGTGGAAATCGGTGGGAGCTATGGTGCCTTCACACTGCTGCAGCCAGGCATGAAGGTTTACCTTCGCTTTGTGCAGTATGCAGACGGACGGCGCGAAGTTCTTGAGATACGTCAGCTGCCCTCCGGTACTCGCCTAGAAGAAAGCTAGCAGCGTAACCTAGTGTTGCGTGACCCTTCGTCGATGCCGTCTCCATTGCGGTCGTAGGCTCGATAGCTGCGGCCGGCTTGGTTTAGCACCAAACGCCGCGCATATCTCAGATTGCCTTCGCCACCATCGCCGGTGCTACCAAGATTAGTGGGGCAGTACACAAAACTCCCATTTTGCCAATTGGTAAACCCGCGCCTTGTGAATTGCAAATAGGGCCGCGCTCTAAAGGCGCGCCAAGTAACGGTTGCGCTGTGTGACCACCCTGGTAGTCGACGCAACACTCTATCGTTTGTATCTAGCTGACCATTGCGGTTGTGATCTTGAAAAATGATGGACCCATGATGCCAGGTGTTACCTGGGCCGCAACCTCGAGGAGGCGCCGCCTCCTGAAGGTTAGCGCTGGGGCAAAAGGTGGTTGCAACGCCCAACGTAATTGCGCTGCTGCGAGCAAAAGCGACGCCGCCAATAATTTGATTCAAGCTTGCTGTACTTTGTTGCTGCGCGATGAGGTGGGGCATGTTGGCTAAGCCAACCGCTGCCAGTAGGCTGATCACCAGTATTGAGATCAGCAGTTCAAGCAGGGTTAGACCAAGCGCTTTGTGCATGGCTTCAGTTTACTGAAGCATGGATAGCCCAGAGTGAGCTTCTAGCCGCTGCTAAAGTAAGCCCTGGACCTTATCTACTCAAGCTCCAATTTCTTCAAACGATAGCGTAGGGCGCGGAAGGTAATACCTAGGTTTTTTGCGGCGGCCGTTTTGTTCCAGCGTGCCGCCTCCAATGCCTGGTTGATGAGTTGACGCTCTATCTCCTCCAAATAGTCTTCTAGCGATTGCCCGGGGGCGAGCTTAGGCTCGTAAGCCTGGGCTGCTACATCGCTTGCTACTACTTTGGTGGGCAGGGCAGCTGCGTCGCGCGTGGGGGCTTGGGTCTCGGTGCTCGTTGCCACTGGGCTGGCCGAGGGCTGTTGCTCTGCGCCCTCGTCAACACTGAGCTGCAAATCTGCCGGCTCGATAACGTTGTTCTCGCACAAGGTAAAAGCACGTTCGAGAATGTTTTCTAGCTCGCGTACGTTGCCGGGGAATCGGTAGTGGCTGAGCACTTGGTTGGCTTCGGTGCTTAGCTGCGGCAACGGTGAATCGTAATCTCGGGCGAGGCGCTCGAGAATTTGCTTGCTGTGCTCGGGTACATCGGTTGGGCGTTCCCGTAGTGCGGGTACGTTCAGCTCGATGACGTTCAGGCGATAGTACAAATCTTGTCGAAAGCGACCGGCGGCCACTTCCTCTGCTAGGTCTTTGTGGGTGGCAGACAAGATTCTGACATCAATGTTTTCTTCGTTGTGGGCACCAACCGCGCGAATGGCCTTTTCTTGAATTGCGCGTAGCAGCTTTACCTGCATGGACAAAGGCAGGTCCGCGACCTCATCCAGAAACAAGGTGCCGCTGCTAGCAGATTTGAACAAACCTTCTTTGTCGCTAACCGCGCCGGTGAAGGCGCCTTTGGCATGCCCAAAAAACTCGCTCTCCATCAGCTCGCTTGGAATAGCGCCACAGTTCACTGGGATAAAAGGTTGTTCTGCGCGTGGGCCCTGCTCATGGATAAGACGTGCGGCTACTTCTTTACCTGAACCGGATTCCCCGCTGATGTAGATGGGGGCTTGGCTGCGCGCTAGCTTGACGATCTGCGCACGCAAATGGTTCATGACATCCGATGTGCCAGTCAGGCGAGTGGTCCCTGAACCGGTTTCTTGCAAGGGCGCCATTTTTAGCGCCGTATCCACCAGGTGTCTTAGTTGCTCTAGGTCAACCGGTTTTTGCACAAAATCAAAAGCGCCGGTTTTGAGCGCGTTGATGGCCACGTCCATGCTGCCAAAAGCCGTGATTACGGCAACCGGTAGATCGGGTAGCTCTTGGGAGATGTGCTCAACCAGCTCAAGCCCGTTGCCATCGGGAAGCTGCATATCTGTGAGGCAAAGATCAAAGTTGTGCTGTGCTAACAACTGGTGCGCGGATGCTAAATCTGGAGCTGCGCTGGTTTCAATGCCCATACGCCCGAGGGTTATCTCGAGAAGCTCGCGAATGTCAGGTTCGTCATCGACGATAAGGGCGCGCTTGGCTGTCATATTAGTACCGTCTTTTGTGCAGTCATCATAAGGGTCATATTAGTATGAATAAGTTAGTACGTTAATGGCAGCTTGTGCTGGTTGGGTTTACCCGGCACTGGGTGCCTAGACCCATTAGATAGTAATTCGGTCCGGGTGTGCAAAGTCGATTCTGAAGCAGCTCTCGCCGTTGGGCCCAGGCTGGTAGCTTAGCCGAGCTTGATTTGCTTCACATAGCTCCTTTGAGATGTACAGGCCAAGACCGCTACCGGTGGACTCGGTGGTGAAGAAAGGTTCAAACAAACTGCCGATCTGCTCTTGGGGTACGCCTGGTCCATCGTCGATGATCAACAGGTAAGGTCGATCAATTTGGGATTGAATGCCGCCTTCTAAAGAAATAGTTGGGCTGCCGGTTGCGGCTCTTGAGTAACGTAGACCGTTGCTCACCAGGTTGGTGAGAACCTGGTGCATCTGGCTTTTGTCGATGCGTAGTTGCGCTGTTTCGTTCGTCAGCTTGATATTGATCAACGCATCTCGCTCGCCTTGTACAAATTGCTCAACAAACTCCTCCAAAAAAGCGCGCATAGGTAGGCGGTCAGGCTTAGGTGCTGCGCGCCCAGACATCTCTAGAACGTTCTGAATCACTCCGTTCATCCGTTGGCAGTGATCGTGAATGATGTCGGTTAGCCGAGCGTCGCCTTTGTTTAGCTCGCGCGATTCGCGTAGCAGTTGAGAAGCGTGGCTAACCGCACCTAAAGGGTTGCGAATCTCGTGAGCAATGCTTGCAGATAGGCGCCCGAGCGAGGCCAGCTTTAGCTGTTGCGCTTGTTGCTGAATCTCGCCGGTATCCTCAAGAAAAATGGTTACGTCGCCGTTGGGGTCATCGGCACGTACCGCTAGAAAGTTTACGCGAATCTCTGGCATGCCTGGCCCCACCTGTACTGGGCTGGCCCGCAGGCCCGTGTTTGCGCGCCAGGCAGCTAGCTGTTTTTGCAGGTCTCTAGGTAGTTCAATCAATTCCGGTTCATTGGTTTGGCCAACCAGTGATTTAGCCGATTGGTTGGCCATACGAACTTCGCCGCTAGCATTCACCAATATGATGCCGGTACGCATACGTTGCACAATGAGACGGTTGATCCGCTCTAGGTCTGCCAGTTCAGCGGCTTGAGTTAGTGCTTGCACATCGTTCTGGCGCAGGCGTTGGGAGAAGTTTTGAATGATCAAAGAAAAGGCGAAGTAGACGATGCCCAATACGCCAGCCCCGAAGAAGTCCTCCAGGTTGGTTGACAACGAAAGGTAGAACTCCTCACCAAGTACCGTAATAGCGGCAATGGCTGCGAGCAGGGTGCTGGGTCGCCCCGTGACAATGATGGCGCCAGCGGCCACTGCAATCAAAATGAGGCCGGCAATACCGCTGGAGACACCGCCGCTGCAATACATCAAGAATGCTAAAGCCAGGATATCAAACAGCACCAGCGCAAAATTAACCAGCTGCCGTTCAAAGAAGCGGCTGGGAATAGCTTGCAGTAGTACCGCGCTGACCAAGTTGACGAAAGTGTAGATGACGGCCCCGATATAGAAGGGGTCCGGAAACAGGCTGCCGAGACGCGTTTCAAATAAGCTTTGAGCGCTGACCAGCAATAGGGTTAGACCGAGGAATACCCGATAATAGTTGTAGATTCGCAGCAAGCCCAGCGTGAGCGCAAAGCGCCGTCGCTGAATCTCGCCTACAAAATCTGTACGTTCCTGGTTTTGGGCGCCAAGGTTTTGGATGAATAGGTTACCGTTGTTCACCTATCCGACAAAAGGTAGCCAGCTAAACCAGCCTTTGCGTTCTGCGGGCTTAGCCGTTGCCGGTTTGCTCTGCTCTTGGCCAGCAATGGCTTCGTTGTCTGGTTGTGCCGGGCGTTGATCGAGACCTTCGATGCGTAGCGGTGGTGGCACTTCGGGTCGATCCAGCAAACCTAAGGTCATTAGGTTGAGCCAAGAGCGATCTCGGTTCTTGATCGCGTCGGCTAAAATGAGATCACCATCCTCATCAAAGGCTGGATACTGTGGAAAGTTCAGGCCCAGCACACGTAGTGAATCGTTAGCCGGTTCAACCAAACCGAGTTTGTAGTTGGCTTCAATACCAATGGCAAGTGCGTCGGGCACCGCATCAGATTGGTTGTAGTTCTCCACCACGTAGCGCGCCCGGTTGGCCGCTGCAACATGAGCACCGCGGCGCAAGTAGTAGTCGGCAACGTTCAACTCGGCTCGAGCCAATATGTTTCGCAAGTGCACCATGCGCTGACGTGCATCGGGCACGTAATCACTGTTGGGGTAGCGGGCCAGCAACTGACCGAAGTCGGCATAGGCTTCGCGCATTGAGGTCATGTCACGCTTGCTTGGATCAGAGGTGAACAGCCGATCCATAAGCCCAGAGTTTTTGTGGTAAGCGGCTAACCCTTTAATGTAGTAGGCGTAGTCCACGTCGGGGTGGGCCGGATGCAATCGAATAAAACGGTTGGCTGCGATGCGAGCGCTGTCGTGATCAAAAGCCATGAACCGTGCATAGATTAGCTCGAGCTGTGCTTGCTCGGCATAGCGGCCAAAAGGAAATCGAGCTTCTAGCTGCTCAAGTCCGGAGATGGCGGTTTGGTAGTTGCCAGAACGCAGGCTGCGCTGGGTGTTTTTGTAGAGCATGGACTCTGTGGTGTCCGGATCCACTTCGGGCTCAGGCTCGGCGCTATCATCTCCTCCAAAAGGCCACAGCATACAACCGCTCAAGCCAAAACCGAGGAGCAGCAAAAGCGCTAGTTGGCCAATTCGGCGCCCAATACGAGGGCCGGGGCTAGTGGGGTGGCAACGGTTGGGGTTGAGGCGCTCAGTGCGGATAGCAGACCGAATAGAAAACATAGGCAGACAGCGGGGCTCGCAGTAGAAGTGGGGGCTAATGTAATGGTTTTTACCTGGGTTGCAAGGGCGCTGCTATGCCGGTCCGACTAGCACGACCAATGGGGTGCTAGTGTTGTTGTGCCATGGGGCCTAGAATTGCGGCGTGAATATCTGCAAACAGCGCAAGTGTGCCCAAAAAACCCTATTTGATGTGTCTTGGGCCGGTATTCGCGGGTTTGACCCGTTGCGGATGGGGTCTTAGATGGAAGAAGATTCTGCCTGGTTGACCCTTGAATGCCGGATAGCGCCTGATGAAGCCGGCCAACGGGTAGACCAAGTGGCTGCGCGTGCCTTTAGCGACTATTCGCGTGCCCTGCTGGGCCGTTGGGTCAAAAGCGGCGAGCTTACCCTTGATGGTCGGCAGGTGCTGCCCAAAGTCCGAGTTAAGGGTGGGGAACGATTGCAGCTTAGGGCGCGATCACCGGCCCAGGAAAATTGGCACAGCGCCCAAGAGGTCCCCTTTGAGATCATTCACGAAGACGATGACCTGTTGGTGGTGAACAAACCGGTCGGCTTGGTCGTGCATCCCGGGGCAGGGAATTTAGATGGGACTTTGGTCAATGGGTTGCTTCACCACCGACCGCAGCTAGCCGAGTTACCCCGGGCCGGCATCGTCCATCGTTTAGACAAAGACACTAGTGGGTTGCTATTGGTGGCTGGATCCTTAACCGCGCACACAGCGCTGGTCCGAGCCTTGCAGCTAAGGGATATACATCGACACTACGAAGCCCTGGTTGAAGGGGTGCTGGAGAAAGGCCAAGTTGTTCGTGCTGCGATAGGCCGAGATCCGTCTCAGCCAACCCGGCAACGCATCAGCGCAACGGGTAGAGATGCGGTCACTCATGTAGAGGTGCTAGCCAAGTTTCGTCGACACACCCATATTGCGGCGCAGCTAGAAACCGGGCGTACCCACCAAATTCGGGTACATCTTGCGAGCCTTGGCCACCCTTTGGTGGGGGACGGTCGCTATGGCGCGCAAGGGCGTATTCCGCCGGCGATGCTCGCCGAGCGGGTGCTTCAGGTTCAAGGGTTCGGTCGCCAAGCCTTACATGCACGGCGCCTGCAGCTTGCCCACCCGGCAACGGGTGAGCCATTGAAATTTGATAGCGCGCTGCCCAACGATATGCAAGGTTTGCTGGACACCCTAGCGGCGGACCAACAGTCTCAAGCTTCAACGGATGCCTAGCCGCGTGCACACGGGTGGGCCACTTGAGCCAACTGAGGCTGTTTGTGCTTGGGATCAACCAGCCGCTGCCCTAGCGCCAGGCGTTTGGTGTGGCACCACGTTGTGCCTGCCGCCCAGTGGCGCCGATGACTCGGTTTATGGGCCCTTTAATCTGGCCCTGCATGTGGGTGATAACCCAAGCTCCGTGGAAAAAAATCGATTGCAGCTACAGAGCAGCCTGCAAGTTGGTCCTATGCAGTGGCTGGACCAGGTACACGGCTGTGAGGTGATCGAAGCAACCGCTGCTAGTCTCACCCAAGTGCCGACAGCGGATGCGGTTTGGACCCGGGTACCAGGTTTAGCCATTGCCGTGTTAACGGCCGATTGTTTGCCCGTGGTGCTAGCGGCGCGCGATGGCAGTTGTGTTGGGGTGGCGCACGGTGGCTGGCGTGGTCTGGTTGGTGGGGTGTTGCCGGCTCTAGTGGATGCCATGCCAGTACCTGGGGCGGAACTGCTAGCTTGGGGTGGTCCCGGCATTGGGGTAGCAGCTTACGAGGTGGGTGCAGAGGTTGCATCAGCCGTAGGCGTCTTGGCGGGTGCCCAAACCGCGCTTACGCCAGGCGTCAGCCAGGGTAAGTTTCAATTGGATTTGCACCGCTTGGCGGAAGTGTCGCTTGCAGCGGCTGGCGTATCGCACTATCAAGCCAGCAATCGCTGCGCTTTTGAAGATGCGGCTTGCTATAGCTACCGTCGGCAAGGCGGTGGGGTCACCGGTCGCATGGCGACCGTTGGTTTCTTGGGTTAGATGCAGTTTTGAGCGATAGCCAACTGAGTTTGATCGATCCGCGATAGTCGCTCTTCTTCGGGAATGGCTCGAACCTCACCATCTTCGCCGCGCACGCGGATGCGTGTGCTGGTGGTTAGCTGCTCAAGCGTTGTCTGTGCTTTCTCGCAATTGGCTTGCTGTCGCTCTGCTAGCTCTGCGGCACGCTTCGCCTCTTGATTTTTGAGTTCGTCTAGCTTGGCCTGTTGCTCTGCGGATAGCTCTGCTTGGCCCGGTTGCCTGGTTGCCGTGGCGGCAGGTGCTGCTGGCGCGCTCGGAGCACTGCGTTGGCCTTGGCTAGCTCGACCAACCAAGGTGGACGCAACGTTGTTAGGCTTCTGCTGGGTATAGTTAACCACCCCTCGGCTATCTACCCAACGGTATATGTCAGCCACCAGAATTCCTGGTAAGCAGATGAGAAGGGCGCTGATGGTTAGCTTGCGCATGTTGAATTCTCGGGTTAAGGCGCCCGTATGGTACCTCGAAGGGGGCCAAGTGCCTATGTAAACGAGCCGGAACCTGAATTATGTCCGAGTAAAATGTGATCTGGCCCCCAGATGCGTTGACATGCTCCTAGACAAGCCCAAGAATAGCCGGCTGTCTTTCAAACTGCCCCGAAATCAATGATTTATCCGGCCAACATTCAAATGCCTTGGAGTTACGCGTGAGTGAAGTAATTTCCGGCGGCGATATGCTGCTTCGCGCGTTACAAGACGAAGGGGTGAAGTACATCTTCGGTTACCCCGGTGGTACCGCATTACACATCTACGACGCCATCTTTCGCCAGCAGCGTGTAGAGCACGTGTTGGTGCGTCACGAGCAGGCGGCAACGCATATGGCTGATGGCTATGCGCGTTCTACCGGTGAGGTGGGCGTGGTGCTTGTGACCTCTGGCCCTGGTGCAACCAACGCCATTACCGGCATTGCCACTGCGCACATGGACTCTACGCCGATTGTTGTGATCGCGGGCCAAGTCCCGCGAGCTGTGATTGGGTCTGATGCGTTCCAAGAAACCGATATGGTGGGTATCTCGCGGCCGGTGGTAAAACACAGCTTTCAGGTACGCAACGCGGCCGAGATACCGGAAATTGTCAAAAAAGCTTTCCTTATTGCTCGTAGCGGCCGACCGGGCCCTGTGGTCATCGATGTTCCAAAGGACACAACAGATCCGGAAGTCACCTTTCCGTACAAATATCCGAAAACGGTAAAGCTACGTTCTTACAATCCAGCTCACCGTGGCAACAATCGTCAGATTCGCAAAGCGGTGGCAGCCTTGCTTAACGCGAAGCGCCCTGTGCTTTATGTTGGCGGTGGCGTGATTCAAGGGGATGCAAGCGATCACCTGACCGAGCTGGCGCGCGCCTTGAATGCACCGGTGACCAATACGCTAATGGGTTTGGGTGCTTTTCCAGGGGACGATGATCAGTTTCTTGGCATGTTGGGCATGCACGGCACCTATGAAGCCAATATGGCGATGCACAATGCGGACGTGATCTTGGCAGCGGGTGCTCGGTTTGACGATCGTGTGACCAACGACCCGAAAAAGTTCTGCGCTGGCGCCACGATTATTCATATCGACGTTGATCCAGCCTCTATCTCTAAAATCATTAACGCCGACATCCCTATTGTCGGTCATGTAGAGCCGGTGTTAGAGGAGATGGTTAAGCAGGTTGGGTTGGCCAAAGACAAGGAGCCAGATCTACAAGATCAAGCCGCGCTGACAAAATGGCATGAGCAAATTGCCGGTTGGCGCGGGCTGCATGGCCTGAACCACGACATGCAAGTGCAACCCGATGACGTCATCAGACCTCAGTTTGCGGTGCAGGCGTTGTATAAGGCGACCGATGGTGATGCCTTTGTCTCTAGCGACGTTGGTCAGCACCAAATGTTTGCTGCGCAGTACTACAAATTTGCCAAGCCGCGACGTTGGATTAACTCCGGCGGCTTAGGAACCATGGGCTTTGGTTTGCCTGCGGCGATGGGCGTGCAGTTTGCGCATCCTGAAGCGGTTGTTGCCTGCGTCACAGGTGAGGGTAGCTTCATGATGAACATGCAGGAACTGTCCACCTGTTTGCAGTACGGATTGCCGATCAAGATTCTTAATCTGAACAACCAAGCCTTAGGTATGGTGAAGCAGTGGCAGGACATGCAGTACGGTGGGCGACACTCGTCAAGCACTTACAGTGATTCGCTACCGGATTTCAAAAAGCTGGCCGAAACCTTTGGCCATGTAGGCATTAAGGTCACCAAGGCGAGTGAATTGGAAGGCGCGATGGAAGAAGCCTTCAGCCCGGCACTCAAGCAACGCTTGGTGTTTTTAGATGTGTGGGTTGACCCGCGAGAGCACGTGTATCCCATGGCCATCAAAGGTGGGTCCATGGAAGACATGGTGTTGGCTCGCGCTGATACCAAGGAGCCAAGCTAGTGCGTCGGGTTATTGCGGTGCTGTTGGAAAACGAAGCAGGGGCGCTATCACGAGTTGTGGGCCTGTTTGCGCAACGTGCCTACAATATCGAAACCTTAACGGTGGCACCGACAGAAGATGCCACCTTGTCTCGGGTGACCATTACAACCACTGGCGACCCAGAGCAGATAGAGCAAATTACCAAACACCTGAACCGGCTGATAGAAGTGGTGAAGGTGTTGGACCTCAGTGAGGGCCCACATATAGAGCGTGAGCTGATGTTGGTGAAGTTGCGTGCCTCGGCTCGAGACCCTGAAGCTCGCGCTGAACTCAAACGCACCGCCGATATTTTTCGCGCGCAAATTGTGGATGTGTCTCCCAATACCTATACAGTGCAAGTGGTAGGTCCTGGCAGCAAGTTGGATGCCTTTCTTCAGGCAGTGAACCCCAGCGCCATACTAGAGGTGGCGCGCACCGGCGTATCCGGCGTAGGCCGTGGCGACAAGGTGTTTGGCATCTAGAGCGTTTGGCCTTTAGTCCAGCCCAGACCCAGCAACGAGGTAAGCATGGCAAAGGATAACAACCCAGCAGGTGAGGCGGTTCAACCCAAACGCCGGCGCGGCATTTACTTGCTACCAAACCTGATTACAACCGGCGCTATGTTTGCCGGTTTTTATGCGGTGGTTGCCGGGATCGATGGTCACTTTACGGCTGGTGTTCTAGCCATCTTTGTGGCGTTGGCGCTAGATACCGCAGACGGCCGAGTTGCTCGAGCCACAAAAACCGAAAGTGAGTTTGGTGCTCAATACGATAGCCTGTCAGATATGGTGGCGTTTGGCTTTGCCCCGGCTCTGTTGGCATTTACTTGGGGTGTCGTAACCCTGGGTAACGTGGGTTGGGTTGCAACTTTTATCTACCTGGCTTGTGCCGCGTTGCGCTTGGCTAGATTTAACACCTCAGGGGACAACCATTCCTTCACCGGTTTGGCCAGTCCATCCGCTGCATCATTGGTTGCCTGCTTGGTTTGGACCTTAACCGAAAGCTATGGTCCCGGGCTGCAATCAGCCCAGGCGCCCGTTGTTGTGTTGGCGGTAGTCACGGCAGCGACGGGGCTGCTGATGGTTTCCAATTTTGACTATTACAGCCCTAAGTTTATTCAACTGCGAGGCCGTGTTCCCTTTGTGACCCTGGTTATCGCGGTGCTGGTATTGGCACTGGCGCTGCTTGATCCGCCTCGGGTCTTGTTGGCTCTGTTTACTTGTTACGCCTTATCTGGCCCAGCGGGTTGGCTGTGGAAGAGAGCGCGTGCGCCTAAGCAAGTGGATGCAGAAATCGAAACAACCGAGCCGCCTGATAGCGCAGCTTGAGTTTTTTGAGTTTCTTATCCTTGCACCGGCGGGTTAGGGAACTGTGTTAGACAGCAGCCCTCTAAGGTTACAATCGGAACACCAACACCCGTTTGAACCTGCTAAGAGCGAAGCCCTATGAGCAAACGTCATCAACACAGCCAATCTGCAGCGATCAAGTCTTCGGAAATCACCGCAGAATCCAGCTACCTCAATCGACGAAAGTTGGTCCAAGGGTTGGGTTTAGGTCTTGGTTTAAGAGCAGGCATAGCGGCCTCCGCATCGTTGTTATCCGGCGCTTTGCAGGCGGACATAGCACCCTCCAACATGATGTCTCCAGATGAAGAGATAACGCCGGAAAAGATCGCCACTAGTTACAACAACTTTTATGAATTTGGTACCGGCAAAGAAGATCCGGCGGAGTATGCCCACGAGATGAGCATAGCCCCCTGGCAGGTAGAAGTGTCTGGTGAGGTAGAGAAGCAAGGGGTGTTTGATTATACCGAGCTATTGCAAGGCTTAACGGTTGAGGAGCGTATCTATCGGCTGCGTTGCGTTGAGGCTTGGTCCATGGTCATACCTTGGCAGGGTGTGCCGTTAGCGGCATTGCTACAGCGCTTACAGCCAACCAGCGCAGCAAAGTATGTGCATTTCACGACCTTGCACCGACCCAAAGAGATGCGTGGCCAGCGTTCGTTTTTCTCGGGCATCGATTGGCCGTATGTTGAAGGGTTGCGTTTGGACGAGGCGATGCACCCGTTAACCCTTATGGCTACGGGTATGTATGGTAAATCGCTACCTAACCAAAACGGTGCTCCTTGGCGGCTAGTTGTCCCTTGGAAGTACGGTTTTAAAAGCATTAAGTCCATCGTTAAGATTCACTTCAGCAAACGTGAGCCGAAGACAACATGGAACCAGTTGGCGCCCAGCGAATATGGTTTCTATGCAAACGTGAATCCGGATGTCAGCCACCCGCGTTGGAGCCAAGCGAGTGAACGCCGTTTGCCGGGCAGCTTGTTTGGTTCTAACCGTATTCCAACGCTGCCTTTTAATGGCTATGGAGAGCAAGTGGCTGGGTTGTACGCGGGTATGAATCTAAAGCGTCACTACTAGATACGCCGGTCCTGAATGACTGGTTATCTAAAACCTGTAACCTTTGCGCTGTTGGCGCTACCCGGAGCTTGGCTGGCCTTTGCCATTGTTGGTGAAGCGAATGCGGTGGGCAGCAAGCTTGGTGCCGACCCTGTTGCAACGGTTGTCGATTTTTTGGGTGAGTGGGGATTGCGATTGTTGTTGCTTGCGCTATCGGTGTCGCCGTTACGACGAGTTACCGGCTGGTCATCGTTGGCGAGGGTACGACGGATGGTTGGACTGTTTGCTTTTGCTTATCTAACGCTGCATTTTTTGGCGTTTACGGCGCTAATTGTTGGTTGGGACTGGTCAGCGCTGGTCACCGAGATTCTAGATCGCCCCTACGTTACCCTTGGGTTTGCTGCCTTGGTGTTGTTGCTGCCGCTGGCGATTACCTCAACGGCCGGTTGGCAGCGACGCTTACGCCGCCGCTGGGTGCAGCTACATAAGTTGGTGTTTGTGGCGGTTGCACTTGGCCTGCTGCACTTGGCTTGGTTGACCAAAGACGGGTATGCGCAGGTGAGCCTTTACCTGTTGATTTTTGCTGCGCTGCTGGGTGAGCGCTGGTGGCACGCTCGTTCCCAGCAACCCAAACAAAAAGCGCTAGCCTAGCTTCGAGCGTCGTGCGCGGCTCGCGGTTGCGAGGTCTCGCAGTAGCCTGTCTGTTGCGTCCCAATTAATGCAAGCATCGGTAATGCTCTGGCCGTAGGTTAGCTTGTCGAGATCCCCGTCCCCGATGGACTGGTTACCTTCTACCAGATTGCTCTCGATCATCACCCCCAGTAGGTGCTTGCTGCCGTTGTTTAGCTGCTCGCACAGCTCGGCGCCGACGCTGAGTTGGCGTTCATGTTTCTTTTCGCTATTGGCATGTGACATATCCACCATGATGCGCGGTGGTAAGTCGCCTTTCTCAAGCTTGGCGGCCGCTGCTTCTAGGCTTTGCAGATCGAAATTGGTTTTGCCGCCCCCGCCACGCAGAATGATGTGGCAGTTGGGGTTGCCAGCAGTGCTAAAGATAGCGGAGCGACCTTGCTTGGTCACCGACAAAAAGATATGCGAATGGCTAGCGGAGTTCACCGCATCCACCGCAACCTGGACTGAACCGTCGGTGCTATTTTTAAAGCCGATAGCACAGCTTAAGCCGGAAGCCAGCTGGCGATGCACTTGGCTTTCTGTTGTTCGCGCGCCAATGGCGCCCCAAGAGATAAGGTCACCCACGTATTGTGGCGTGATGGGGTCCAGATATTCCGTCCCTATGCCAAGGCCCAGCGCGGTGAGATCTTTAAGTAGGTTGCGGGCAACCTTTAAGCCGTGATTGATATCGTAAGAGTTGTTCAGGTGCGGATCGTTGATGAGTCCTTTCCAGCCGATAATGGTCCGCGGCTTTTCGAAGTAGACCCGCATAATAATAAGCAGGTCTTCGCTCAACTCAGCCGCCAAAGGTGCTAGGCGTTCGGCATATTCAATAGCCGCTTTTGGGTCATGGATTGAGCAAGGGCCAACCACCACCAGCAAGCGGGGGTCTTGGCCGCTAACCACATCGTTGATTTGACCCCGAATGGAAAAAATTTGGCGGCTCATGGCATCATCAATGGGAATCTGCGCGATTAGCTCGTCGGGTGGAGCCACTTCTTGCATGCCGGTAATACGTACATCGTCTGTCTGATACTTCATTGCGTGGTCGCTTGTATAATTGAGCAGGTTGTAAACGTTGGGTGCGAACCCCAGCCCGCGTATACTCCATAGTATCAAATTCGTGCGAAGCAACGAGACTAGATGGACCCCTGGCGGCAGCAAATATTAGCGGATATTGGTATACCGACCTGGATTCGGCGCGAGCTGCTGCCAGCGCCCGATATCGCTGAGTTGATGGTTGATGCGGCTCCTAGTGTCTCACTCAGCAGACCTTCTGCTGCTAAAGTCGGTAAAGAGGCATCTAAACCTGTACCCGTTGGCTCAAACTTATCCCCAACCCCAGGCTCAACTTCAGGGCGTACTCGGGATCGCGCGGCTGAAAATGCGCTAGCGGCCTTGTCTCAGTCTTTAGACTCTGGGCCAAGCCAGGGCCGAACGCCGACTCCCGCAGCCGCATCCGGTCAGCCACCCGCTGTGCAAGCGGGTCACCAAACCCAAGCTCAGCCGGTGACGCATCCAGAAGTGGCTTGTTTGTGGGCCGGTGATGCCGTGTTGTTTTGCCCGCCAAGTGAGCTGGTTGGCCAGGTTCGGCTAGCCAAGGACATTTTGGCGAGTGCGGCCAACAACTGGACCCAAGCGGTCGAGCAATTGGTGTTTCGTTGGGCGGAGCTGCAAGCGTCTGGCTTTGATCCGGCGGAAGCGGATAGGGCACTGCTGGCGTTTGCGGAGAAACGCATTGAAGTTTGTGCCGCTCGCTGGGTGCTAAGCACGCCAACCTTGCAGCCATTGTTGACGCAATTGGCGCTACCGGCCGGAGCACGCCTGCTGGGTCTAGCGCAGCTAGCGAATTTGTCGCGAGAGGCACAGCTCAAGCAGCAATTGTGGCAGGCTTTAGGGCAAAGCCAACAGGTACCTGCTAACGATGGATAGCGCCGCCACTTGGCAGGTGCGCGACATGGTTGAGCTGGACTTAGATAAGGTTGAGCGCAATGAGCTGCGTTCTTACCAGTTTCCCTGGACCCGAGGTATTTTTGTTGATTGCCTGCAGTCCAAGAATCTTTGTTTGGTTCTGCAAGAAGGGGATGACCTGTTGGGGCATGCCATTGCTACGGTGGGGGCCGGTGAAAGTCATTTGCTGAATTTGTGCATGCGCCGCGACCAGCAAGGTCGTGGTTTAGGGCGCGTCTTGCTCGCTCAATGTGTAGAAGGGGTAAAGCAACGGGGCGCTGAGATGATGTTCTTAGAGGTTCGCCCTTCCAACCAGGTGGCTATCGCTTTGTATGAGTCGGTTGGTTTCAACGAGATCGGTTTACGTAAAGGCTATTATCCAGCCGCTATGGGGCATGAAGATGCGTTGGTTTTGGCTTTGGATTTTCGTCAGCACGATTTTTCTGGATCGGTATAATCGGTGACCTTTTTTCGCTGAGTGAGGCTCGCCATGAGCGCTGCACTGGCAAACGCGGTTGCCAAACGCCGCACTTTTGCCATCATCTCCCACCCGGATGCCGGGAAAACCACCATGACCGAAAAGCTGTTGCTGTTTGGCAACGCGATTCAGTTGGCAGGTACGGTGAAATCGCGGAAGTCTGATCGCCATGCGACCTCCGATTGGATGAAGATGGAGCAAGAGCGAGGCATCTCGGTTACTACCTCGGTTATGCAATTTCCGTACGCCGGCGCCGTGGTGAACCTGCTCGATACGCCAGGCCACGAAGATTTTTCCGAAGATACCTATCGAACCTTAACCGCGGTCGATTCTGCGTTGATGGTGATCGATGGCGCAAAAGGCGTAGAGCCCCGAACCATCAAATTGATGGAGGTCTGTCGGATGCGTGATACGCCGATTGTGACCTTCATTAACAAGCTCGACCGCGAGGTGCGCGATCCCATGGAAGTATTGGATGAGATTGAGGACATCCTGCAAATTCATTGTGCGCCAATGAATTGGCCGGTGGACATGGGGCAGAACTTTAAGGGCACCTATAACTTTGCCGAGGATGAGTTCGTTTGCTACGAGCGTGGTCATGGTCACCATATCCATCCTTACAAACGTATTGCCGGCATCGCGAGCGATGAAGCCAAAGCTTTGCTGGGTACCGCCTACGAGGATTTTGTGGATGAGATTGAGTTGATCCAAGGTGCCAGCCACGACTTTGATTTGCAGGACTACCATGACGCGAGCCTGACGCCGGTTTATTTTGGCACCGCCTTGGGCAATTTTGGCATCCAGGCGATGTTGGATGACTTTGTGAATATTGCACCTAAGCCACAGCCACGTGAGGCAGAGCAGCGCGAGGTGTTGCCGGAAGAGCCAGATTTTTCTGGTTTTGTGTTTAAGATCCAAGCCAACATGGACCCAAAGCATCGGGATAGGGTCGCGTTTTTGCGGGTCTGTAGTGGACGTTACGAGCACGGCATGCGTATGCGCCATGTGCGTTTGGCCAAAGATGTCAAAATCTCTGATGCCGTCACCTTTATGGCGGGTGATCGGGTGCAGGCAGATCAAGCTTACGCTGGCGACATTATCGGGATGCACAACCACGGCACCATCCAAATTGGGGATACCTTCACGCTTGGCGAGATGATCAAGTTCAAAGGTGTGCCGAACTTTGCACCGGAGCTGTTTCGGCGGGTGCGGGTTCGTGATCCTTTGAAGAGTAAGCAGCTCGAGAAGGGTCTGGAGCAATTGGCGGAAGAAGGGGCTACCCAGGTGTTCAAGCCGCTCAATCGCTCAGACATGATCGTTGGGGCTGTTGGTGTGTTGCAGTTTGACCTGGTAGCACACCGCTTGCGGGATGAATATCGAGCCGACTGCCTGTACGAACCAGCACCCGTGTTCACAGCGCGCTGGCCCCAGTGCAGCGACGAGAAGATGCTCGAGGAGTTCAAGCGCAAGAACGAAGTCAACTTAGCCACGGATGGTGGTGGCTATTTGGCCTATTTGGCCCCAAGCAGGGCAAACCTGCAGCTCACACAAGACCGTTGGCCAGATATTCGCTTTGCTAAAACACGGGAACATTGATGCGAAACTTGGTTTACACTTGCGCTAGATCAGTTGGCCAGGAGAGCGTCTCCACGTGAGTAAAATTTTAGTAGTAGACGATGACAGCCAGGTCCTTCAGGTGGTTAGCGAGATGTTGCGCATTGAGGGCCACAACGTAGTGATGGCAGCGAATGGTCGACAAGCGTTAGATCAATTTGAGCACGATGACTTTGACCTGGTGGTAACCGATATCATCATGCCGGAGCAAGAAGGCTTGGAAACCATTGCCAATTTACGCCGCCGGGAGACCTATATCCCTATAATTGCGATCTCTGGTGGTGGGCGAGCGGGCAATTTGGATTACTTAGAAACCGCCCGTTACATTGGAGCGGACGGCATCTTGGCGAAGCCTTTCGGCCGTCAGGACCTGTTGACCACCGTAAACCAAGTGTTAACGGACACCGCTGAACGAACTAGCCTGTAAGTTTGGCGGCTGCGGTTTTTTCCGATTAAATGGCCAAAGATACGTCCAATCTCCAAGCATTAGCCCCCATTGTTAGCCCGTTTAGTGTCTTAGCTACCGACCCAAAGGCGCTGTCTGAAGGCGAGGTAGCGATTCTAGTTGATTCGCTCCTCCATCCAGATTTGGATCCACAAACGACGCGCGTTGCGCTAGCAGAAGTCCAAAACCTAGTGCGGGAGCATCCAAACGCGCCAACACAACCTTGGCAAGTGTTATCTGACCTTGGATTTACCGGT
Source organism: uncultured Pseudomonadales bacterium (assembly GCA_938036875.1). Taxonomy (GTDB): domain Bacteria; phylum Pseudomonadota; class Gammaproteobacteria; order Pseudomonadales; family Azotimanducaceae; genus CALHVX01. The sequence continues at coordinate 7,253 of CALHVX010000049.1, read as the reverse complement.
AATGCGGCAACCTACCAGGCTAGCACCAACAGTTCGCTTAGCTGGGTTTTGAAGCACCGTAGCGGTATCCCCATTTCATTGGCCGTGGTGTTGATCGAGGTGGCGCATGGCTTGGGTTGTGAGGCACAAGGCTTAAATCATCCGGGACATTTCTTGGTACGCATAAATCAGGCTTTGGTAGACCCCTTCCGGATGACTTTGGTGTCACCGGATCTTGAAGTGTTTAAAAGTGCTGCCCAGGCGCCGGGCGCAACGCCTGCGGATATTGGTCTGCGCATGCTGAACAACTTGAAGTACGCAAGCTTGCAAAACCAGCGCTGGGTTGATGCGTTGGGGTTACTGGATCACCAGTTGGCTATGCGACCCCAAGCTTGGGATTTGTGGTTTGAAAAAGCGTCGATGTGGCAACAGCTGGGCAGTCATTCCAGTGCGGCATTGATATGCCAAGCATTGCTTGGCGAGGCGCTGCCTACCACATTGGCGGCTAGTGTTGAATCTCGGTTGACGCAGTTGCAAGGCCGACCACCGGAAGTGCTGCACTAGCGATTGGTGTGTTAGGTCTTGTCGGGTGCAATGTCCTGATAAGGTGTAGGGCTGGTGAGGTCAACGTCTAAATCGAAACCGGGCACCTTGATGCGCTGGTCGTTTACCTCTAAATCACTGCCTTCCAGGACACCCTCGCCAAACTTGTAGATCGACTCGATGGGCTGGTTTTGCATTTGCGTATCGTAGGCATCGGCGGTTGCTTGTACCGCTTCCGCTTTATGCTGGTAGGCGGTAACCGCTTTGCTACCCCAGCGCTTTGCCAACATATGCTGCACAACAGGAGCGGACAGCATCACACCGGTTGCATTGTTGCCGCCGAAGCCTTTAGCGTTGATTAATGCAGCGTCTTGGGTTTTGGGATCTAGCTCTAAATGTTGCAGCGGCAAGTTTAGGTTAGACCGGGCCACGTCATCTGCGATGTGATCGATAGTCGTAATGCCGGGTAGCCAGCCATCGTTCCAAACGCCTAGCACGGCGCTCAATTGGTCAGCGGATGCTGGTGCCATTGAATGCCCAACGTAAGCTTTGATCGCGGCAACCGGCCAGCTGGCGATGCCAAAGGTTTTTGCCAAGCTGTTGAGTATTTCAGACTCGGTCACGCGGTTTTGGGGTGTGCTTGTGCCATGCGCTTGCATGTGCGTGTTATGGCGCAAGCTATGTTCGCCTAACAGTGAGCGAGTGAAGCCCATGGCTTTAGCCACCGTTAGATAGTTGCCGATGCCGGGTCCTGGAATCGACTTTTTGTAACCGTCCGCGTTGACGAAAACATCGCCAACTGCACCCAGCACACGCGCGCCCAGCTCCATTGCTAGCGCATCATCCATAAGCACGGTGAACACTGATGACTCAGCGACGGTGAAACCGCAGTTTGCGGAGAAAGGGCGGCAAGCGCGGCGGTTGTTCACCTCGCTGCTGCCATCCAAGGCCATTAGGGCTTCGTCTTCGGCGAGCGCGCCCATGGTGCGATAGCCTTCAATGACTTCTGGCACGATGGGGGCTTCCGCGTTGCCAACCAGCACCAAGCGTTTGGCACCGCTGCGAATGTCTTCCATGCCTTGCTTTAGGTTGTATAGGAACGAGGCACAAGCACCGACGATCCCGGCACTGCCACCGGCACTACCTAAAACGTAAGCGTTCACAAAATCTGCGGGCATTTCAGCCAAGCCAAGCGGCACGTTTTTGGCGGTAACACGGCGACCGGTGAGTGAATTTTGATACATGCCGCCGTAGCCTTCGGCGTCCAGTTGGCCCATAGCGCTGCTGGCATACACGGCAAATTGGTCGGGGGCTACTTGAGCCTTTAGTTCTTCCACGGAAAAACCGGTGGAGCGTAAAGCATCGGATGCGGCGAATACCGTGAGCTGCAAACCAAGCGGGTGGTTGCGAGACTGATACAAGCTGCCAGGATTAAAGCCGCTGGGGATTTGACCCGCAGATGTCACTTTAGACTTACGTAACTCGGGAACAAAGAGTTCAGCATTGGCGCTAATGGTTACGCGTACTTGATCTTGAGCTAGCGCCTCTGCGGTCCAACCGGATGGTAACGGGTTCGGAACTTGGCGTTTGTTAAGGACCACCACATTCGGCTCGGTGCTGCCTTGCAGGTCAAACTTGTTTTGCCAACGCACCGCCTCGGTATCCCAACGCTCGATGCGGCGCACCAGGGTGTGGTCAAGTATGTGTTGACGTTCGGTTGCGCTGCTGTGGCCAACACCCATCAGGCTGCCGAGGCTTTGGTAGGTACTGTCTTGCTTGTCAGCACTGAGCGCGTCGATCACCATTCGGCGGTAACCATGGCAGAACGAGGCGCGCCCGGCGGCGTTGATGCCCCCAAGGCCAACAATGAGCGGTAAGGGTGTGGTCACTAGGTCTAATCTCTTTCGATGGCTACGGCAGTGGCTTCACCGCCACCAATGCAGAGCGCGGCGATCCCGCGTTTGCCACCCCTTTGCTGCAACGCATGGGCTAAGGTCACGATCAATCTTGAACCCGTAGAACCAATGGGATGACCTTGTGCACAGGCGCCGCCGTAGATGTTGACCTTGTTTGGGTCTAAGCCCACTTCGCTGCACGCCAGCATGGTCACCATGGCAAACGCTTCGTTGATCTCAAACAGATCCACATCACCGATTTCCCAGTCTAGCTTGGTCAGCAGTTTGCCGATGGCACCAACGGGTGCAATGGTGAACTCACTTGGGTGGCGTGAGTGAGTGCAATGGCCAACGATGCGCGCCAGAGCCGGCTGCGAGCCGAGCTTGTTGCTGAGCACCAGCGCGCTGGCACCATCTGAGATGGATGATGAGTTGGCAGCGGTAATGGTGCCATCACTTTTGAACGCAGGTCGCAGCTGGGGAATCTTGTCTAGCTTGGCACGCCCCGGTTGCTCGTCATGCTCAATAACAGTGCCTTTGACCTCCATGTTGGCGATCTCGGCTGCGAGGGTGCCGTCGGTCTGCGCTTGGCGCGCACGATTCACGGACTCGATCGCAAACGCATCCATGGCTTCTCGGCTAAGTTGATAGTCGTCTGCGGTTTGCTGGGCAAAGGAGCCCATGGAGCCGCCGGTCTCCGCGTCTTCTAGACCATCCAAGAACATGGAATCTTGCATGTTGGTGTGGCCCATGCGCAGGCCACCACGTGCTTTGCTAAGCAGGTAGGGCGCATTGCTCATGCTTTCCATGCCGCCGGCCACAACCGTGGTGGCGCTGCCCGCTTTGATCAGGTCATGTGCGAGCATGGTGGCTTTCATGCCTGAGCCGCAGACCTTGTTTAAGGTGGTAGCTCCACAAGCATCTGGCAAGCCAGCCTGCCGCATGGCTTGCCGTGCTGGGGCTTGCTTGAGTCCAGCGCTGATGACGTTGCCCATAATGACTTCGTCAATTTGCTCAGGCGTTTGGCCGGCAGCGGTTACGGCGGCGCGGATAGCGTGGGCGCCCAGCTCAGGAGCTGTGTAGCCTGACAGCTGCCCCTGGAAGCTACCAACGGGTGTGCGCGCGGCGCTTAAGATATACACAGGTTCAGACATGCTTTGGGTTCCTTTCTTTATACAGCTAGGTGCAATGGGTCATTGTCACTGACCAGCGCCCCCGCGTCTATCAACAAGAATGTAAGGGTTAACAAGTAGGATTTGGGTGAAATGGCTGTTTGGCGTTAGCGCTCGTTGAACCGTTCGATCAACTCAACGAAGTTGCATGGCTTGTTGGTCACGTCCAACTGGCTGCGCAGAATCTTGTTCCATCCGGTTCGTACCGCATTGGTGGAGCCGGGTAGGGCAAAGATTAAGGTGGCGTTAGCTAGCCCGCCAATGGCGCGGGACTGGATGGTCGAAGCGCCAATTTCTTCATAGGAGACTTGGCGAAAAAGCTCACCAAAACCGTCGATCGTCTTATCAAATAGGGGGGCTAGCGCCTCTGGCGTGCTATCGCGACCGGTAAAGCCGGTACCACCCGAGGTAATAATGGCTTGAATGTTCGGGTCGGCGATCCAATGGGAGACCTGGGCTCTGAGCAAGTACACATCATCAGCGATCAACGTGCGATCCGCCAACTTGTGCCCGTCGGCGGTTAAGAGTTCAACCAGCGCGTCACCAGAGGTGTCATTGTCGGCCGTACGGGTGTCCGACAGGGTAAGAACGGCGCAATTGAGCTTTTCGATGCGGGGCATTGAGTGAAGTTTCCTGATTAAATTGGGGGTCGATAGTTGCCAGTTTACGATGCCCGCTTAGCCAGATGCTAGGCGGTTGACGGGTGACGTTGTTGGTCTTGCGGTGCTATGCTCTTTGCCCATTGTAGCGCCTCAATGGAACCCAAAAAACACGTGGATAAGCCGCTTATCGAGGGAGATCGACTTTACCTCATCGCCGAGAGCCTGGCCCAGGACTTCTCGTTATTCCCTAACAGTGTTGCTGACGAACCCCTTCCGGGTTTGCTGTCGCCCAGTGAGATTCAGCGGCAAACTGCGCATCTAGCCAATCTGGACATCGACTCGTACATCGAGAGCGTGGTCAGCAGGGCAGAAGACCACGGTCGAACCAGTGCACCAGAGATCATCCGACAGCTGGGTATAGTTCAAGAAGAAGACTCGGATGCTTCTTTCTATAGCGCCATCGTTGAGGTCATCTTTCCTGAAGAGACCCGGTTGATCGGCTTTGTCGCTCAAGATCGGTCGGTTCAAAACGGTGCCTGGATGCCTGAGCATCACCTTAAGGCCGCCAGCTTTGTTGCCATGTGTTCACGCCGTGCCATGCCCATCGTCACTATGATGGACACCCCTGGAGCGGACCCCACAGAAGCGGCAAACAAGGCGAACCAAGCTCACAGCATCTCGCGCTTAATCGCCGAGATGAGCAACGTGGATGTCCCCAACGTTGGGGTCATTTATGGGTTGGGTTACTCAGGTGGTGCGATTCCACTGGCTGCCAGCAACATGATCTTCTCGTTGCGCGATGGTGTCTTCAGCACCATTCAGCCTCGTGGGCTAGCTAGCATTGCCCGGCGCCTAAACCTGTCTTGGCAAGAATGTGCCAAATATGTGGGGCTTTCGCCGTTTGAGCTTTACAGCCAAGGCAATATCGACGGCATTATTGATTACTCCCCGGATGAGCCTGAAAAGTTAGAGAACTTGCGCCTGGCGATTGTGGGTGGCATCTCGCAAATCGAAAACAAGGTGACAGAGTTTGTTGCGGAAAACCCTTACATCATTGATCACTACCGGCAGAGCCTGCAGCGCTACCTAAACCCATCGGTGCAGTTGCAGGCGATGCAAGAACGCGCCGATATGCGTTTGAGTCGTAACCCAACGGAATATTTGAACGTCTTTGGCGTCTCCTTCCGCTATCTACGCTACCTCAAGGTTCGACAGCGCATTCGTTCAACGAACACCGCCCAATACGGTCGACTGGCCAACCAGCAAATCCCCCAAGGTGAGCTGACCCAACGAGCGGATCTAGAACGTCGGCAAACCTTCTTGCGTTGGCTGCAAGACCCGGACAAGGTTGTTTACGAAGATACGTTATCAAAAGCTTGGCGTAACTACAGCGAAAAAAAGCAGGCGCTCGGGGATGAGCGTGGTCGCTTGGCCCAGCTAATTTTTGGTGAACCAAAGAAGAACTACGAAGATGCACGGGCTAACCTGCTTGCCGTGGTCGGCGCGTTTCTCTACAACCGTTGGAAAGCGGAGGCCGTGGGCAACTTACGCGCGCTGCGAGACTTCTTGAAGCACCACGAAGATACCCGGCAGATTTTGCGAGTATCGGATCTCGTGGACCCGCAAGGTTTGCTAACCGAGTTGCGTGCCGAGCCCCAATTGTCTGGGTTGTTGCAGCGCCGCTTTACCCACCTTGGCAAGAAGTTGTTGACGGACGCAGGGACCCAAGATAAATCTGAGGCTTACCTACGCAACCAGCTCACCAGCGAGTTAAACCTGGCGCTAACGGGTGAAAACTTGGCAGAAGGGCTGCAGCACAACCTGCCCGAGCAAGCCAAACGGCTGCACAACCGTGGTGCTTCAGACATTGCGGTGAACCGAGCCATTTTGCAGGAAAAGTTTGCGGATAAAATTGTTTCCAAGAGCTTAGATGATGTCGCCGTCCCCGATGCGGACATTACGGTGCTGGATCTGCTGATCAGCGATGATCTACGCGAGAGCTTTATCGTTGAATGCGAAAACTTGCTGCTGTTTGATTCGGTCTACGACCAAATTATCGCTAACTTGGATTCCATTGCGGAAGAAGCGCAAACCAACCAAGCCTTGTCCAAAGAGTCTTTGGCGCAACTGCTAGAGACGACGCTAGACCTAGCGCGTCACGGCCTGACTTTAGGCGATGGCACCACCACAGCTGGTGGCCCAGAAGTGGTTGAACAGCTGCGGTCTCAAGTGATCGATTGGTATTTGCGGATTATGAAGGTGCCGAAAGGCGCCGAGTTTTTCCGTCAAGTAGAAGAGTGGAAGAAGACCAGCTTCCCACACCTGTCGGATGCTCTCTTTGTTGTTGTCACCCACCTGTTTGACACCTTGTTAGAGTCATACGTGGTGTCAGAGCGAGATGGCAAAGCGTACCAAGGTCGAATTGCGCCACGTAACATTGGGCGTCGCAAAGATTTTTGGAACCGACTGAATATTGCTTATCGCGATCTGCTCATGCAGAACGTGCTGCGCAAGCATCGTGGAGGTAACACTTTTGGTTACCAAGACTTGGTCTCGACCTACTTCAGCGAGTTTGAAGAGCGTTACACGGATTTGATCAGTTCAGACCCCTGTGCGTTCCCGGGTTTTCGTTTGTCTATCGAGAACGCGCTCGCTAAAGACGTACCGCCCTGTGGCATCGTTGCCGGTATCGGCAAATTTAAAGATGATGCCGGTGGCATCGAGGCCGGCGTACTACTTTCGAACGTTGGCTTCCAGGCGGGTGCCTTTGATATGGCCAGCGCTGAGAAATTCTGCCGTTTGTTGGTGGAGTGCGCACAACAGCATTTACCCGTGGTGTGCTTTATAAGCTCCGGTGGTATGCAGACCAAAGAGGGGGCCGGTGCACTGTTCTCTATGGCTGCGGTTAACGACCGCATTACGCGCTTTGTTCGCGACCACGACCTGCCCGTGATTGTGTTTGGCTACGGCGACTGCACCGGTGGCGCGCAAGCGAGCTTTGTGACCCATCCACTGGTGCAAACTTACTACCTCTCTGGTACCAGCATGCCGTTTGCTGGCCA
>CALHVX010000048.1 GCA_938036875.1 uncultured Pseudomonadales bacterium | reverse complement strand
GATGCGCTGATTGCCATTCGTGAAGAAGCGCGCACCACGCCAGAAGTGGTGTTGGGTGCGCCGTACGAGTTGCCGGTGCGTCGGCTGGACGATGTGAAGGCGGCGCGGGAGTTGGATCTGGCTTGGTATGCGGCGCGCTAGCTGCTGACGAGGTAGAGTGACAAGCAACAGGGACCACCGCTGCATCGGAGCTTGGTATGACCAGCAAAGGCGAAAACAACCCTAGGCAAGTTTTAGATGACATACGCAAGAGTGCAAAGAAAGCGGGTGCCAGTCCGATGAAGCTGAAAATAAAAACTCGAAAAAAGCCACCATCAAAGGCTGACACTACATCTTAGCGCGACTGTTATGGGCATAGTGATAGGGCTTGTAGCAGAAGTTCGCAACTCGCAAAAAGAAGCGCCGATTATCCCTTCTCCAATAACGCCTCAAGCTCCGCCAAGTTCTGCACCGGCGCAGAGCAACTCAAGCCCTCACACAGATAAGCGGTCACTTTCCCCTGATCCTCACCGCTGACCAATGTCGGCAAGTACTCGGGCAAGGTCTGCACATCCTCGTAGGGAATAGCAAAACACTGCTGCCAAGGTTTTAAACCTTTGGTTAAGCTTTGCTGCCATTTTTTCATCTCACCCGATGGGCCGCGCAACAATATCTGTGTGCCACCATCCAACTCCTGCTGTAAGGCTTCTACCAAGCCACAGTGACCGGCGGGGTATTGCTCCATTGCGGGTCGCGCCCAGGCTAGAGTGCCGTAAGCAGCATCCAAGTACTCGGTGCGCCCTAACAGGTGCCCAAGTTGAGCGAGCGCAGTGGCGGCAGCGGCGTTCCCCGGTGGCAACGCATCATCCATGGTGGGTTTGGGTCGATGGATCAGTTGCTCGTGGTTGTGCTCGGTGAAGAACAGGCCGCCTTGCTTGTTGTCGTAAAAACGTTGCAGCAATACATCCGCTAGGCTCACGGCAAAAGCCGCGTGCCGTTCCTGCCACTGCACCGAGAGCAAGGTGAGTAGGGCATCCAACAAGTTGGCGTAGTCATCCAGATAGCCTGCGTATTTGGGTGCATTCAGCCAAGTCGCAGACAAGGTTTGGGTGTCTGCTTGCCAGCAGTGCTGGTGCAAAAAGTCGGCTGCTTGTTGTGCCGCCACTAACCACCCCGGCTCGTTTAGGGTTTGCGCGGCGTGGGCTAGGCCCTTGATGGCTAGTGCGTTCCAAGAGGTCAGGATTTTGTCGTCCCGCCCAGGCGCCACACGCTGCTGACGTGCGGCGAGCAATTTTTGTTGCGCGCTAGCCAACGTCTCATCTGCTTCGGGTCGGCTTAGAGACAAACGTTGCACAACGGAGCGCCATGAATCAAAGCGATGTAGGTTCCAGTAGTTTTCAAAGTTGGCCGGCTTGTCCAAACCGTACAAGGTTTCCACAATGAGATATTCATCTTCCGTTAGCAGCTTTTTAACCTGCTCTCGGCGCCAGACGTAGTACTTGCCTTCTTCCCCTTCACTGTCTGCATCGAGGGATGCGTAGAACCCGCCTTGGGGGTGCTGCATCTCGCGGATCAACCAGTTGGCGGTTTGTCGCAGCGCCTGCTCAAACAGCTCGTCCGGCCCAACCCTTAGTGCGGTGCTATACAGGCTAAGCAGTTGGCCGTTGTCGTAGAGCATCTTTTCAAAGTGCGGAATCATCCATTGTGCATCAACGCTGTAACGACAAAAGCCGCCACCCAAGTGATCGAAGATGCCGCCGCGCGCCATCTTGGTGAGGGTGGTGAGAATGCGGTCCAGGCTTTCGTTGTCACGCTCTCCTTTGCGTCCTTTGTAGGCCCAGTCGTGGAGCAAGCGTTGCACGCTGGCGGGCATGGGGAATTTAGGTGCGCTGCCGAAGCCACCATGCTGCGCGTCGTATTGGGTGAACAGTTGCGTGCTAGCAAGTTCGATCAGCTCGATGTCCTCAAACTGTGGCCCTGCGGAGTCCTCGGCGCTGTTGATCACGCTGGCCTCGATGTCGGCGGCTTCTTGGGCCTCTTTATCAGCGGCGGCGTTTGCTTCGCGGCGTGCAGACAAGCTGGTGACCCCAGGGTTTTCTTCTACTGCTGGTGTGGCCGGCTCCGGCGGTGCTTCGGGTTCCTCCGTTGCAGTGTCGTCAGCACCAATGTTCATCTTGTGCATCACGTCTTGCAGTTTGGCGCTTTGCTCTTGCAACGCTTCGCGCTGGTTGGCAAAGACATCGCTGACCCGCAGCAGCAAATCCACAAAGCTGGGTAGCTGGTGGCGCGCGGTTTTGGGAAAGTAGGTGCCACCAAAAAATGGGAGCAGGGTGTCTGGGTCCAAAAACATGGTCAGCGGCCAGCCGCCCTGCTGCTGGGTGAGTAGGTGATGGGCCACCTGATACACCTTATCCAGGTCCGGGCGCTCTTCCCGATCTACCTTAATGTTGATGAAGTGTTTGTTCATCACGTCTGCGGTTGCTTCATCAGCAAAAGACTCCTTTGCCATCACATGACACCAATGGCAGGAGCTATAGCCGATAGACAGCACAATAGGCCGTTGTAGCGCTTTGGCGAGGGCCAACGCTTGGTCGTCCCAAGGCTGCCAGGCCACCGGATTGCTGACGTGTTGCCGCAAATAGGGGCTAGTTTCACCAGAAAGGCGATTCGTGGGCTCTTGTGTGGTGGTATCGGTCATCAGCGGATCCTTGGGTGGAATCTGAAGTTTACCTTCTGAATCTCGCCTTGGTTGGTAATTTGTGTGGGATTAGGTTTCAATCAAGGCATGTTAGACAGCGACGGCTACCGCCCCAATATAGGCATCATCATTGCCAACGACCGTGCACAGGTATTGTGGGCGCGACGCGTGGGTGGACACGATGCCTGGCAATTCCCTCAGGGCGGCATTGATGGCGCGGAATCCACGGAACAAGCGCTGTATCGCGAGCTAGAAGAAGAAGTGGGCCTCACCGAACCCCAGGTAAAGGTGCTGGCTTCAACCGAAGATTGGTTGTACTACCAAATCCCCAAAAAATTCCGTCGCTACAACTCCGAGCCCGGCTTCAAAGGCCAAAAGCAAAAGTGGTACTTGTTGCAACTTCGCTGCCCAGACGGAGAGGTTTGTGTGTCTGCGGGTGATAAGCCAGAGTTTGATGATTGGCAGTGGGTGAACTACTGGTACCCAGTGGGCCAAGTGGTGGATTTCAAGCGTGACGTTTATCGGCGGGCGATGAAGGAGCTAGCGCCGCATCTGCCGACCTCCGGTTTAACTTCATGCTGAATACCCTCCGTCGCATCGTCCAGGATGTGGTGGATGCCTCAACCTTTGAAGAGGCGCTACGGGGTCTTGTGGTGGGTGTCCAAGCGGCTTTGGGTACCCAAGTTTGCTCCGTCTATCTATTGGACCGCACTAGAGATCGGTTAGTGTTTAGTGCCACCCAAGGCTTAAACGCGTCCTTTGAGGGCAAGCTTAGTTTAGGTGTGGATGAGGGCTTAGTGGGATTGGTCGCCCAGCGCGCCGAACCGATCAACTTAGAGAATGCTCAAGAGCACCCCAGCTTTCGATTTATCGAAGAGATCGGCGAAGAGCCTTTTGCGACCTTTCTGGGCGTCCCCATCATTCATCACCGTGAGGTGCTGGGTGTGTTGGTGGTGCAACAACAAAAGCAGCGACGTTTTGATGAGAGCGAAGAGTCACTGCTAGTAACCTTGTCCGCTCAGCTCGCAACCTCTGTGGCACACGCGCAGGCCACTGGCGAGATTGACCAGTTGCTATCGGGTGGGGTTTCGCTCACCGCCGTAGAGCGGGTGTACCACGGTGCGGCCGGTGCTCCCGGCGTTGCGATTGGTGCAGCGGTAGTAATCCATCCATTGGCCAAGTTGGAATCGGTGCCCGATCGGGCCGCAGAAGATGTCAGTACCGAGCTGCAGGTATTTGATAAAGCGGTGAACGCGGTACGCAGCGACATCAGAAATATCTCGCACCAATTTATGGGTAGCCTGCCGGCAGAAGAGTTGGCGTTGTTTGATGCTTACCTGCACATGCTGGATGACAACGCCTTAAGTGGTGATATTCGTGCCCGTATACAAGAAGGCCAATGGGCCCAGGGTGCGTTGCGGCAAGTCATTCGCGAGCACGTACGTCGCTTTGAAGCCATGGAAGATTCGTATCTACGCGAGCGCGGGGCTGACGTTAAAGATTTGGGCCTGCGCGTCTTGGCTTACTTACAAGATATTCGGCAGAAGAAGACGCACTTCCCGGAGCGCACCTTGTTGGTGGGTGACGAGGTGACCGCAAGCATGTTGGCGGGCATTCCAACAGAACGCTTGGTGGGCATTGTGTCTTTGCAAGGCTCAAGCAACTCGCACGTTTCTATTTTAGCCCGCGCTTTGGGCGTGCCAGCCGTCATGGGGGCAGTAGATATCCCCTTGCACAAGCTCGAAGGCGAAGAGCTAATTGTGGACGGCTACTACGGCGAGGTATTTTTAAACCCCTCGGCGGAGCGCATTGCTGAGTATCAAGAAGTCTTGGTGGAAGAGCGGGCGCTTGCGGAAGAGCTAGAAGACCTGCGTGACCTGCCCAGCATTACCAAAGACGGTTGGCGCATTCGTTTGTGGGTCAACATAGGTTTAGCTGGTGATATCTCTCGGTCGCTGGATCGCGGTGCGGAAGGCATCGGCTTGTTCCGCACTGAAATTCCCTTTATGAGCCAAGACCGGTTTCCCAGTGAAGAAGAGCAGCGGGTAGTTTACCGCGAGCACATGGAAGCCTTTGAGCCGAGACCGGTCACCATGCGAACCCTAGACATTGGTGGCGATAAATCGCTGTCTTACTTCCCTATAACTGAAGACAACCCGTTTCTAGGTTGGCGAGGTATTCGGGTAACGCTAGATCACCCAGAGATTTTTCTAGTCCAAGTTCGGGCCATGCTTAAGGCCAACGAAGGATTAGAGGGAGATCTTCGCATTATGTTGCCCATGATCTCGAGCTTAGGCGAAGTGGATGATGCTCGCGGCTTTATCAAGCAGGCGTATGCGGAGATATTGGAAGAGGGCTTTAGGGTCAAACCACCCATGGTTGGCGCGATGATTGAAGTTCCTGCAGCGGTTTATCAGGCGCGAGAGCTGGCGCAACGCTTGGATTTCTTGGCCGTAGGCTCCAACGATTTAACCCAATACATGTTGGCCGTGGATAGAAACAACCCACGGGTAGCAGACTTATATAAAGAGTCACATCCGTCGGTGCTGGCCGCTTTGCGCGAGGTGGCACGCGCTGCTCATCGCGAGGATACGCCGGTGGGCATTTGTGGGGAGCTGGCGGGGACCCCTATTGGCGCGGTGCTGCTGATGGCCATGGGTTACAACGTACTATCGATGAATGCGAGCAACCTACCCAAAGTGAAGTGGGTTCTACGCAACATCGAGCGTAAGACCGCGCGCCGTATGCTCGCCAAGGTGCTCCGAATGCAAACCGCAGAAGAGATCGACGCGTTTATGGCGGAGCAAATGCGTGCCGTTGGTTTGGAGCGGGTGTTGCCGCGACATCACCACTAGAATGGCGAGGAATGGCGAGGAATGGCGGGTAATGCTGGGGTCAGAGCCAAGTGCCAGAGTCATTCAAGTTGTGACGGTTGGCGGCTGGTAACGGTCGATGACTCGGGCACTTGGCTCTGACCCCAGCATTGCCCAGCACTTGCGCTTAAGTCTTGGTGAGCGCCCACTGGTGGCGTTGAATGTCTTCTGCTTGCCCGCCCGCACTGTAGTTGTGCTCAGCGTAATGAATGTTGTCATTACCTAACCATAAGCTGGTGCTGGCGCGGGTTCCGTATTCGTCTCCGGCAATGAAGCAAGAGGCGGTGCGGCGCACCATGTCTAAAGGTCGGCCAGTATCTGGTAGCTCATGATCCGGGGGAATCCGACGGTCTTGCAGCAACTCCACCAAGGCCCGCTCGCCTTGGTCATTGGGGTCTGCATCCTCGGCAAGCACATCAAATAGGTTGGCGGTGCCCAAGGTCACTTTGGGCCAAGCAGCGCCGAGCTCAGCGTTGGCTAAGCCATAAATGCCGGGTTCCAGCTTGCGATCATGCGCGCGGTTGGAGGCGTAGACCAGCTCTTCCCCATCCCACAACAGCAGGTTGTAGCCTTTGTAGTGATCGCCATCTAATTGCTCAGCGTAAGCGCTGGCAGAGATGTCGCTAGTCAAAAAGTGTTCCGTGAGCTGGCCGCGCGAGCCTGGCGCGGGTGGTGGGTTGGGCTCCGCATAGTTAGTGACAGCCGCAAAACGTCCGCCACGGGTCACACCTAACCAAGTGCCGCCGGCTTCGCTGTCACGCCCCGCTAAAAGATTGGGTGCATCTGGCCAGAAGTGTGCGTCTTGGGTGGGTCGTGCGTAGAATTCATCCCGGTTGGCCGCAACCACCAGGGGATACTCGGGGTGGCTTTGGTAGGCCAATAAGATCAAACACATGGTCCCAGTTTACCAGAGGTTGTCGCGTGCACTATCCAATCATTGATTCCGTTATTGTGTCGCTTGGGCCTTTGGCCATCCGTTGGTATGGGTTGTCCTACTTAGCTGCCTTTGCATCGGCCTGGTTGTTGGCCCGTTGGCGGTCGCAACGACCAGCGTTGCAACAGCCAGGTGACCGCTGGTCCGAAGAAGATCTATCCGATCTGGTCTTCTATGGCGCATTGGGTGGCGTGCTGGGTGGTCGAATCGGCTACATGTTCCTATATAGTTTTGACCAGCTGCTGCGCGATCCCACCTTTTTGCTGCGCATCTGGGAAGGGGGTATGTCCATTCACGGCGGCTTTATGGGGGCCGTGATCGCTTTGTGGTTGTTTGCTCGGCGCACCAACCGTAGCTTTTTGCAGGTCACAGACTTCACCGCACCCTTGGTTCCGCTGGGCCTGGGTTTCGGTCGACTGGGCAACTTTGCCAATACCGAGCTGCCCGGTCGGGCCACAGATTCTGTTTTTGGGCTTATCTATCCTTGCAGCGCGGATGCCATTCGAGCCATTAACCCTCTGTGTACCGGTGCTTGGGAGAGCTTTGCCCGGCACCCATCCCCCCTGTATCAAGCTTTTGGCGAAGGCATAGTGCTGTTTTGCATTATTTGGCTCATCGCTCGCAAACGACGTCCTTTGGGTGTGCTAACCGGGTCCTTCCTTTTGTTCTACGGCCTGGTCCGTTTGGTGACCGAGTCCTTCCGCACCCCGGACTCTCACATCGGGTTTTTGGCGTTTGATTGGCTCACCATGGGTCAGATGTTGTCGCTCCCTATGGTGATCGTTGGTATCCTGCTCATTGCGTTTGGGCGCCGCTGGCACCAAGCCAATTCCAGCAACTAACCTCGTCTCGGAGCTATTCTCGGCGCTATGCAACAGTACTTAGATCTCATGCGTTTGGTGCGTGATACCGGCACCCAAAAGGGCGACCGTACCGGCACTGGTACCGTTAGCCTGTTTGGCCATCAGATGCGGTTTGATCTGGCGGCCGGCTTTCCGCTGGTGACCACCAAGAAGATGTTCTTAAAAGGCATCATTCACGAGCTGCTATGGTTCCTGCAGGGCAGCACCAATATTAAGTACCTGCTTGATCACAACGTCCATATTTGGGATGAGTGGGCGGATGAGCACGGTGAGCTAGGCCCCGTGTATGGGTCCCAATGGCGGTCCTGGCCAGCAGCGGATGGTCAAACCATTGACCAGATTGCGCGCGTGGTGACCGACCTAAAGCAAAACCCCAACTCTCGACGCCACATTGTCAGCGCTTGGAACGTGGCGGAAGTGGACAGCATGGCGCTGCCCCCATGCCATACACTGTTCCAGTTTTACGTGGCTGACGGCAAGCTGTCTTGCCAGCTGTATCAGCGCAGCGCCGATATCTTTTTGGGTGTGCCCTTTAATATCGCCTCTTACGCGCTGCTGACCTTGATGATGGCCCAGGTCTGCGATCTGGAGCCGGGTGATTTTGTGCACACCTTTGGTGATGCGCATCTATACAACAACCATTTGGAGCAAACCGATCGGCAGTTGGCCCGCGAGCCCAAGCCGTTGCCGACCATGGTGCTCAACCCAGCCATCAAAGATATCTTTGGCTTTAGCTACGAAGATTTTGAGTTGCGTGACTACGCTTGTCATCCAGGTATCAAGGCACCCATCGCCGTCTAGTCGATAGAGCGGCCAACAGACCCTTAGAAGAAATCGAACCCATGCCCAAAACTGAAGCCGCACCGAGCCTTGCCTTGATTTGGGCAATGGCTGAAAACGGCGTGATCGGCAACAACAATCGCCTACCTTGGCGCTTACCAAGCGACATGCAATTTTTTATGGCCACCACTATGGCCAAGCCGGTGATCATGGGGCGCAAAACCTTTGAATCCATGAAGGCGCCGCTACCAGGTCGCACCAATATCGTGGTTACCCGCAATACAGATTATGCTGAGCAAACGGCTCCTGGTGTCTTGGTTGCTGACTCCTTTGCCGCAGCGGTTACCTTAGGCCAAAAGTACTGCGCACAAGATCGTGTGGATGAGTTGATGGTGGCCGGCGGCAACGCTATTTACGCCAGCGGTTTAGATTTGGCAAATCGACTTTATGTCACCACGGTGCATGCACAGATTGAAGGTGACACGCAATTCCCGGCGGTAGATTGGTCCCAGTGGACCAATACTTGGTCGCGACATTACGATGCTGACAACCGCCACCCCTATCACTTCACTATTGCTCAATGGGATCGCACTTGAAGCTACCTATTCCTTTGTTGATTAGCACCGCCTTTGTTTTCACCTTAGTTGCTTGTACCGCAGCCACAGATTCCAATTTGGTTGGCAATGCTGCAACCACCGGGACTAACACCACTAACGAACGAGTCACAACGGGTAACCTGGTGAGCAAAGGGCTGCCTGAGATGCCCGCTGCATTGGTGCAAGACATGCAGCGCTATCGCAATACCCGCAATGCCAGTTTTGCTGGGTTTATCGATGGTGAAATGTTAGTGAAAACCCGCTTTGGTGAAACGAACCAGTTGCACCGGGTGGCCGGCCCAGGCCAGGCCCGCGCTCAGTTCACCTTCTTTGGTGAGCCGATCGGTGAAGTGGCCATTCCGCGCTCCCAGCCCAATCGTCAACAAGGCAGCTTCATCTTCACTAAAGATGTTGGGGGCTCTGAGTTCTACCAGCTGTTTAACTACGACCTAACCACGGGCCAGCATGAGATGCTGAGCGATGGTGAGTCCCGTTATTCCAGCGTGCTCTTTTCTAACCAAGGTGCGCAGTTTGCATACACCAGCACCGAGCGCGACAGTCTGCACTTTGATATCTACGTGCGCACCAACACTACTGAGCCACGTCGGGTTGTCACCAGCGACGGAGGCAGCTGGGTGGCCTTGGATTGGTCTGCAGATGACTCGAAGCTATTGGTGTTGAAGTATATTTCGCGCAACATCTCGTACCTATTTGAAGTGGATGTAACGAGCGGCGAGAAAACGTTGTTGGCTGGCGCTGACGGTACAACTTTTATTGGTGGTGCGGTGTACGCACCAGGCTCCAACAATATTTACTACGTGAGCGATGCTCAGCGTCAGTTCAGCACTTTGCTCCGTTTGGATCGCCGCAGCGGCAAATCAGAAGTGCTAACGGCAGATCTGCCCTGGAGCGTAGAAGGCATGGTGCGTGCGCCGGGTGGAGATCATATTGCCTTCAGCGTAAACGACGACGGGTTGTCCACGCTCTATCTGCTGAATACCAAAACCGGTGTGCGCCGTAAGGTGCCGAACTTGCCGGCGTCTATAATCGGTAATATGGAGTTCACGCCAGATGCGCAGCAATTGGTGCTGACCTTAAGCCGACCCACTCGGCCCACAGACGTTTATACCCTAGATCTAAGCGCAGGCGAGGCCAACACCGGCCTGCAGCAGTGGACTCACAGCGAGGTCGGTGGTTTGGACGTGGAGGCTTTTGTTGAGCCACAGTTGATTCGTTACCCATCCTTTGATGAGGTAGACGGCAAGCCGCGTAGCATCCCTGCTTTTGTGTTCTCACCCAAAACCCCTGGCCCGCACCCGGTGTTGATCTTGATTCATGGTGGCCCAGAAGCACAGTACCGCCCGCAGTTTAGCGCTACCATCCAGTACTACGTGAACGAAATAGGGCTTACCGTGATCGCGCCTAATGTCCGCGGTAGTGCTGGCTATGGTAAAGACTACTTAAAGCTTGATAACGGCATGCTGCGCGAAGATTCGGTCAAAGACATCGGCGCGTTGCTTGATTGGATTGACGGCCAGCCACAATTGGATGCCGACAAAGTGGTGGTCTTCGGCGGTAGCTATGGCGGCTACATGGTGTTGGCCAGCATGGTGAACTACCCAACTCGCATTGCCGCTGGTGTGGATGTGGTTGGCATCAGCGACTTTGTCACTTTCCTTGAAAACACCCAGCCGTATCGCCAAGACTTACGCCGCGTTGAGTACGGTGATGAACGCGTACCTGAGATGCGTGCCTTTCTAGAGAAGATTGCGCCTTTAGGTCGAGTGGACAAAATTCAGCGGCCGCTATTGGTTGCTCAAGGGTTTAACGACCCGCGTGTGCCGGCCAGCGAAAGCGAGCAAATCGTGAGCGCGTTAGAGGCTGCTGGTGTGCCGGTTTGGTACTTGCTGTTTATGGACGAAGGCCATGGCTTTCGTAAGAAATCCAACAGCGATCTGGCTAGCGCCGCCTACGTGATGTTTTTACAGAAGTTTGTACTCTAGCGTATGACTGAGGTGGCCTCCTCTAAGCTAGCATTGTGCGTTAACCCTATGTCCGGGCGCGATGTGCGCCGCTTGGCCGCTCGCGCTAGCAACATGACGCATGAAGCCAAGCGCGACATTGTTGCCCGCGTGGCGGCGGGTGCGGATGCCGTTGGTGTTACCGACATCTATATAGCCGCAGAGCCCTTCCGAATCGCCAGCCTAGCGCTTGAACATATGAACCTACGCGCCAAGGTTCATTGCCTGAAGCTGCCCATTCGCAACAATGCAAGCGACACCGAAACCAACGTTGCTGCGTTTTTAGAAGCCGGTTGCACTTCCATGGTGTCTTTAGGCGGTGACGGCACCAACCGTGCCATCGTCCGCGCTTTGGGTGACCAGTGCGAGAAGGTCCACTTGATGCCGCTTTCTACTGGCACCAACAATGTGTTCCCGGTGCTGGTTGAGCCCACCATTGCCGGCATGGTGGCCGGCATGCAGGCCCGTGGCCTGTTGGCCGATGCTCCAGCTGAGTTGCAACAGCGCGCTAAGGTACTGCACATCACCGACGATGCATCGGTCAACGATGTGGGCTTAATCGATGCGGTGTTACTGCGCGATGATCACATCGGCAACATGCTGCCTTTTGATGCACAAAAGATTGAACGCATGCTGCTCACCCGTGCAGAGCCCGATGGTATTGGTATGTCACCCATTGGTGGTTTGCTGGAAGAGGTCTCGGCTGTTGAGGATGCGGGCTTGTTGGTTGACCTG
This sequence comes from uncultured Pseudomonadales bacterium, assembly GCA_938036875.1. Classification (GTDB taxonomy): domain Bacteria; phylum Pseudomonadota; class Gammaproteobacteria; order Pseudomonadales; family Azotimanducaceae; genus CALHVX01. The sequence continues at coordinate 13,133 of CALHVX010000048.1, read as the reverse complement.
CAGACCCAAGCCCCACCGAACACCCCAGGGCAATTTTTAGCACCCTTGTCACCCGGATTGTTTGCACCGGTTGTTGTGAAAGACCGAACTAAGGTTGCGTTAGGTGCTGCGGTGTCTTTTTCCGGACCAGGTGTGTTGGCGCTTGATGGTGATCGCGACCACAAAATTGTGGCTGGCAGCGAGTTGCAGGTTAGCGTGCGGCGTGATGGCCCCTGGGTTCTCAACGCCCAGCCCGTCATGCGTTGGGCGGTAGCTCAAGGTATAATGCAGGGTGTGTTGGCCCCTTAGATCGCGTTTAAGCGGCTGTAAAGAGTAGTCGGGCGGTACAAGGTTCACCTTTCTATCCACCTTAATATTCACTTTCATTAATTGGCGTTGTTGTCATGATCGTAAAACCTAGAATTCGCGGCTTTATCTGCACCACCGCCCATCCTCAAGGCTGTGCCGCTAGCGTGCATGAGCAAATCGACTACGTGCAGTCTCAACCCAAGCTCGATAAACCCCTAAAAAATGTCATGGTGTTGGGTTGCTCCGGCGGGTTTGGCTTAGCATCGCGAATCAACGCTGCCTTCTCTGGTGGCGCTGCCACTTTGGGTGTGTCCTTTGAACGAGAAGCCTCGGGCAACCGCACTGCAACGGCAGGTTTTTACAACAACATCGCTTTTGATGAGGCGGCTCGTGCCGCAGGCTTAACCGCCCACACAATTGACGGTGATGCCTTTTCTGATGAGATAAAAGCGCAGGTCATTGCCACGCTCAAAGAGCACATGGGCCCGCTAGATCTATTGGTTTATAGCTTGGCATCACCTGTTCGAGCGCATCCTCGTACGGGTGAGCTGCATCGCTCGGCGATCAAGCCGGTTGGAGAAGAGGTCAATATTAAGAGCCTCAATGTCGACAAGGGTGAGGTCATGATGGTGGATCTTGAGCCCGCGACCGAAGAAGAGATAGCTAACACGGTCGCCGTTATGGGTGGCGAAGACTGGCAGTTTTGGATCGATATCCTGCGTGAAGCGGATTTGTTGGCCCCAGGTTTCAGAACAGTGGCTTATACCTATATAGGCAGCGAGCTCACCTGGCCCATCTATTGGGAAGCCACCTTGGGTGCTGCCAAGCTAGATTTGGATCGTGCTGCAGGTGAAATTACCCAGTCGCTCGCCCAGTTACCCGGTGGAGCTGGCCAGGCCAACGTAGTGACTTTGAAGGCGGTAGTGACCCAGGCGAGCTCGGCGATACCCGTGGTTCCGCTCTATGTGTCTTTGCTATTCAAGGTGATGAAAGAGGCGGGTTCTCACGAAGAGATCATTGAGCACATTTACCGTTTGTTCGCCAGCCAGCTAAGCCACCCGGAGACCATGAATCTGGATGAGGCCGGTCGTATAAGAGTGGACGATTGGGAGTTAGCGGACGGCATTCAAGACGAGGTGAAGCGTCGCTGGCCATTAGTTACCACCGAAAACCTGGATGAACTTGGCGATCTGGACGGCTACAAAGCCGACTTCTTGAAGATCTTTGGGTTTGGTTTTGCAGGCGTTGATTACGAAGCAGAGGTTGACCCTACCCTAGGTCGCTAAAGGCCTAACGTCACCTCGGGCTTGCGCTCACGCAAGCCCGCCAAGCTTTTCCCATACTGTGGGTATGGGTAACCTCAAACTCTATCAACGTGCGCAAGGGTTTCGCTATCTAAGCTTTAGCCTCGCAGCCTTGTTTTGTGGGCTGCTGGCGCAACCGTTGTTGGTCATCTTTTGCTTGCTATGGCCCTTGCTGTTGCACCAATGGATACCCGGCCAAGCTTGGGTTCGTTCTCTGGCGCAGCGCTACGGTTGGCGTTTATTGCTGGCGGTTGTACACCTGCTTGAAGCCGCCCTTGTGGTTACGTTATTTGTAACGGCGCAGATCGCTTTGGTGCCTGTGCTTTGTACCTTGCTTGCGCTGTTGGCGGCGGCTATTGCCCAGGGTGGTTTGCGTTTGTGCGCTGGGGTCTTGTTGGTGACCGTCGCAACCTTGTTGCTGCTTGAGGTTGGCTATCTGCTCCCGGCGCTTGGCGTTGTTGATCTGCCCAGCGCTGTTGCGGTGATCATGTGTTCAGCGCTGGCTCTGGCGTTAGCGCATGCTGGGTTTGGTCGAGCCATTCGCCTGCATCGCTCACGGCAACGCTGGCAGCATCAAGGTCAGCAGTACCAGTTGTTGAGCGATCGGCTATCACGCTACGTGCCGGCACCGCTGTTGCAGCGCTTGGCCCAGCTCGGATCAAGCCATTCGCCTGCACAGTGGCAAGCGCCACTGAACTGGCAGCGGCGTTGGCTCACGTTGGTGATGGTTGACCTAGTGGGGTTTACTGAGCTGAGTCGCCATCTTCCGGCGGAACATGGCGCGCTGGTGCTGAATCGCTTTTTGCTCATGCTCGATCAACTGGCTGTGGCGCATAACGCTGCCCTGGCTCGATTTATGGGTGACGGAGCCTTGTTGGTTTGGGGAGACCCAGCATCTGAACCGCCGCTTGAGCAAATCTTGCGCGCCTGTGATTTATGCAACCAGCTGCCAGCCGAATTGCTTGCCACCCAAGCTTTTTGTGCATCTCAAGGCGCGCCAGTGCAACTACGCGCTCGAGCAGCCATCACTAGTGGGTATTGTACGGTTGGGGATTGGGGCCTAGAACGCTTGGACTATACCCTGATTGGCCCCAGCGTAAATCTTGCCCAGCGTTTGCAGCAAGCGGCCCCAGCTAACGGCGCTTTGCTTGACGATGCCAGTGCAGCAATTGTGTCTGGCCGCGCAAAAGGGGCAGCAGCCGAGGTTTATACTAAGCGGGTTGGGGCGGCGCAATGGCTCAACTTGAAGGGTTTTGGTCGGGTGCGTGCGTACGCTCTAGTTCCGCCGGCCACTGGGTAGCAGCACTTGCTTTAGGCTGTTATCGTGCGCTCGCTCGTAATTTTAGCAACTGTACCTTTAGCAACAGCAGGCACTGCAATACCGATGGCAAACCCAACTTCTAGCTCAGCCTCTACCAAGAAGGACGCTCCGTCCGACAAACTCTTTCTTCGTGCGGCTCGGGGAGAACCCACGGACCGAACGCCCATTTGGCTGAATCGCCAAGCCGGTCGTTACATGCCCGAGTACCATGCGCTGAAGGGTAAGACGGCCAGCTTGGATTTCTTCACCAATGCGGAGATGGCGGCCCAAGCCACTTTGGATGCGCAACGCATTTTGGGTGTTGATGCAGCCATTATGTTTGCAGACCTGCTGCCTATGTTGGTCCCCATGGGGCTAGACCTGGACTACGTGGTGGGTTCCGGCCCCAAGTTTGCAAACCCTATTCGAACCGCTGCTGATGTGAACAATTTGCGAACCGCTCCTGCTATTGAAGCCACGCCTTATATTGCTGACACGGTCACCAATATTTTATCTGGGCTGCCGGCAGATATTGCGCTTATCGGTTTTGCCGGTGCGCCTTTTACCCTTGCCTCCTATGCCATTGAAGGTCAGGGCTCACGCAATTACGTGCACGTCAAAAAAATGATGTACGAAGCCCCTCAGCTTTGGCATGCGTTGATGGACAAGCTGGTCGGCCAAGTCGTTAGCTACTTAGAGCTGCAAATTAAAAGCGGTGTCGATGCAGTTCAAATTTTTGATACCTGGGCGGGCTCCCTGTCGTTAAGTGACTTTGTGACCTACGTTAAGCCGCATACCCAAAAGCTGCTGAATGCACTCAAAGGCCAGGCTCCAGTCATCTACTTTGGTACCGGTAACGGTCACCAGTTGGCCGAAGTGGCCACTTGGGGCGCCGATGTCCTAGCGCTAGATTGGCGGGTGCCCTTGGCTAGTACCTGGCAAGAGCTGAACCTACCGGCAGTGCAGGGCAATCTAGATCCAATTGTGCTTTGTGCTGACCAAGCCAGCATTGCAACCCAGGCGGACCGCGTGCTGCAAGAAGGCAGCGTGCGTTCTGGCCACATCTTCAATTTAGGTCACGGCATCATTCCGGAAACACCGGTTGATAACGTTAAGTTCTTGGTGGATCACGTGCAAGCTTACGCACGACCAAAAGTCTAGCTACCCCATGTCGGAAGTGATGTACCAACGGACTAGCGGGTTGATCAAGCTAGGCTTCTGGTTGGCTATACTATTTGCCAGCTATATGGCGTTTGCTCCCCCGAAAGCCATCCCCAATATGCAAATAAGCGGGGTCATTTTGCATGCGGTGACCTTTGCGGTGCTCACCTATGGGTTGCGCATGGCATACCTGCCAAACGCCTGGTTAGTTGCAGCGGGTTGGATGTTGCTTTACGGCATTGGCATTGAAATTGGTCAAAGTTTTACGCCAGATCGTATGCCAGAAGTACTTGATGTGGTGGTTGATATTGTAGGGATTGCTGTAGGATCGATAGCTTTTCGGTTTCTAGGCGCTTGGTCGTTGGGGCTTGCGCGCCGCCTAATCGGTTAGCTCGCGGCTGGCGAGCACAACCTGCTGTCGCCAAACGACAACCAGCCCGTTGGCATAAGGGCTGGTGATATAGATATCGAGCCCCTGGTCTTCTAAGGCTGCTCCGTCAAATTCGTAAGCTAAGGTGAACTTCAGGTGCACCGCATGGCTGCTCTCAAAATCGAACACTTGTGTATCGGTGATATCAAAGTGGCGCAAGACCGCAGCGTTGTTGAACTCAGCGTAAGTATCGACAATGGCCTCACGCCCGCGAATCACCGGCCCAAGATCCGGCGGTAGCAACACGGCGTCGGGATGATAGCTGGTGCTGATGGTTGCCAGATCGCCCGCCGGCCAAGCTTGGTTAAGCCCTGTGATGAGATCGCGCGCGGCGGCAGCGGACGTTGTCATTGCAAACCTTTAAACAGTAGGCCGGTAGTCGGCGAGCACATCAGTATACGGCCTTCGCCTTTGCTATGCGCTAGCAAGGGATTGGCCAGGGTTAGTCCTGGGTTTCAATTTCTAGGTAGTGTAAAAACAGCTGCAACGAGCGTAGCGGCCCGCGCCAAAAATTGTAGTAGCCATCGATCAGCATCCACTCGGCCTGACTTTCGTTTGGGTCTCCACGCGCCGCTCTCACCACCAGCAGTTCGCTAATGATATCGGTCAGGTCATCAATGGCATTACCCAGGGCTAAGTCTGTGTCACCCATGTCGTCGGTAATGCTCATCACGGTATTGTAAGTGCCCCAGCGCGGGAATCGCTGGCTTAAGACCGAGCGCAAGGCTTTGGTATCTGCCTCGTCGACAAGGAGGTCAGGGCTGGGATCGCTTTGCGGCGTCACCTGATAGATCGCCACAACCAGAGAGTCCAGTTGGGCCATGAGCATTGCTTCAACGTAATCCTGATCGGACTCCCCAAGATCGGTAGCCAGGCTCACGATCTTGTCGATCAAATCGAACAGCGCTGCGTTGTCACTCACTAGGTGTTGGGCCATAGAGTGCTTCTTTGCCGTACTTTACTTCCATTGCAACGCGTTCGGCTTTGGGTAGCGACTTGGCCACAAGAGCGTATGAGTTATCGATCATGCGTTCGAGCTCGCCGCGCGGCACGCTGCCGTCTAGCAACACGGTGTTCCAGTGAGTTTTGTTCATGTGGTAGCCGGGAATAACGGCCTCGAACAGATCGCGCAGCAATAGGGCTTCGTTAGGCTCACACTTGAGGTTGATCCGCGCGAGCCGCTTACCCTTGTCCAGCTCTTCGCCAAGGGTTGCGAACATCTTTTTCCGAACCTTAGGCACGCAGGTGTCTGGGCCAAAAGGATAATCGAGCCAAGCTTCGGGTTTGCTCAAGAAGTATTCGCGCGCGGATTCGTAGTTCATGCTGTTGCGTTTGCTTGCCGGTGTTTTTGCTTTTGCTGGGCTTTTGGACCGCTTGGCTACCGCTTTCGTTTTGCTTATCGCCGTTTGCGGGTAGCGCTTGTCCATGATCTGCACTGACTTGGTGATCATTTTGGTTAGGGTCGGTAAGTGCAGGTCATCGAGTTTGTTCACGTACAGGCAGGATTTGCCCACTTTGTGTTTGCCGAGCTTAGCGGCTAAACCCTGCAGCTCTTCAAACCCGGGCATGATGTACAGCACTAAGTGTTGCTTGCGCGGCGAGATGGCAATGCGGGGCATATCCCCCTCGCGCCCGCTGTCGTAGGTGTAGTGATAGTCACCAAAGCCGATGATCGACGTACCCCATAGCTTGGCACGCTTGCCGGTGGCCTGTGCCATCAGCTTCATTACGGCGCGACAGTCGGCGACTCGCTGTGGGTTGTCGACGCTTTTTAAGAAGTCGGCAACGCTCACTTTGTCTTTACCGGTCAGGGGGATTGTTTTGTTTGTATTTTTAGCGGGGGCTTTTGCCATCAGTACACCTAACAACCAACGTACGTTGTATGAACGTACCATGGATTAAGGAGTTGTTGTTACCCGCACTGCTGCCCGCATCGGTGATTTGGCTCATTAGTTGATAGTGCCCACTTCCGCAGCTTTTGTCCGCTTTGCGAAAGCATGTGGCCCACTCCTGGCCGTGACAGGTCAGGGCAATCTCGTCTCCGGGCTGCGCTTGCTGGTTAGCGCAGCCGGCTAGCGTAAGCAGGGTGGCGGCGAACAGGCTTAGCTTGTCTGTTTTAGGCATCAGTGGAAGCGTTTGTTGATTAGGCGCAGCTCAACGTCGCTGTCATAGCTTTCGCACTTTGAGCGTACCGCCGGGCCAAGCACGTGCTCCGCTATATAAGGTTCAAACGAATCGCTGCTGAACGGGGCGATGTCGCTGACCTCTAGCTCCAGCGATATGCCGTCGACCACGGGTAGTGCGGTCACGGCGCTCGCGTGCTCCAGGTTTTGTTGGAGCTCTTCCACTAAGGCTTGGCGATTTTGCTTGTCGTATGACACCCCGCGAATGACGTAGCCCAAGATGGCAGTAATAGGTTTCATAGGGCGTAGTCCGACGGTGGTTGATAGGTAAAAGGCAGCAACCCTTCGGGGGTGCGGTCCGGAATGAACAAGCCGCTGGCCGCCAAGCCCTGGCGCAGCAGAGGTTCGTGCTCGGGTTTCCAGCCGGATAGATTGTCGAGTTTACAGGTTGTGCAGACCATCAGCTTGTAGTGCGGTATCTCGATGCAAGGAGCGGCAGCATCTTGGCATAGCTGGCAGCCTTTGGGTGCTTGTTTCACCTAAGTTTACGGGTTTGGGTAGTACCGGTAGTGACCGGTTATTGGGTAGGCAAAGAGGCGATCTTCTTCCTTGGGGCCGGCACCTACATTGTGAATCACCAGGGGGTGTTGGGTACCCGGCGCATAACGGTTCGACAGGATCCCGATGTGGGGCAGCCGCCCCTGTAAAGTCCAGGTCACTATGTCGCCAGCCTGGTAGTCGCTGGGGTCCTTGCTTGCTGGGCGTTGCTGCCCATGCCGCGTAAAAAAGGTCGCCAGGTTGGGTACGCGGCGATGATCAATATTGGCGTCTGGTTGAGATAAGCCCCAGCGCGAAGGGTAGCTGTCAAAGCTGGCTTGCATGTCTTCGTGAACCAGCTGCTGTAGATCAATACCCAGTTGCCGATAAGCGCGGATGACTAGGTCGGTACAAACCCCAATGTTGCCAGCCACGTCTCCGCCTGGATAGGCCAACCTTTGGTAGGCCCCATCGTAGGTAACGGCAATTTCGGTTCGGGCGCGTGCGGCGTGAATCAAGGCTTGGGGGGTGGCCTCCAAATCTGCGCTGCCGAACCTCGGCAGCCCAATGCCGAGCACGGCGGCGAAGGCTAAGAACATTAGGTGACGCATGGCATCAGCTACCCCGCGGCGCGTTGTTGTTTATTGCGGTGGTAGGTGAGTCCTAGCGCAATGCAGTGTCGCAGTTCCTCCAGCGGCAGCGTCTCTTCCGGATTAAACATCAATCCGCGCTTGCCGTTGTAGCTAAAGGTTTTGCCGTAGAGCTGTTTGTAGTCCGCAACCAGGGTGGTTTGGCAGGGAACGTACAGCCCAAAACGCTCAGCCGTTTTGGCCTCAACCCCAAGTCGAATGGTTGTGCCGCTTTTGGTCTCTGGCGTTAGATAGCTGGGCGTGCCCCAACGCAGTGTTTCTAGCAGGGTACCAACCCCATCGGTTTGCGCGGCCGTCTCAAAGAGCATCTCGCGTAGGCTGAGCAGCCCTTTGCGCAGTGGCGCTGGGTAGTTGCGGTAAGCGGCGGCTACATCTGGGTTGCTTGAGAGTTTTGGGACAACATTTGTGGGCATAACAAACCATCGCTCGTCTAGGATTGAACTTGAAGTTCAGCAGAGCTTATTAGTAGAGCTTAGAAGCCCGTCGTTTCGCAAGGGGGTAGGTTTATTCGGAAAAAATATTAAAAGTATGTTCTATATAATTTTTTGTTTGTTTTGTCGTAGATTAGTCATTCGTTAGAACAAAGGAAGCTGTGGCGCACCCAAGAACTCGAGTACGGTTGTACATACCAGATGATCACCGGTTTAGATGATCAGCACCCACTATGCAGACATAGGAAGGGTGTTTCTCAGATAGGTTTGCTATCTAAGACAACGGTCACCTAGCCCTGAACCCTATAAATAGGCCAGGGAAAAGGGGTTACGCCGCTTGGACGTTTTCTGCTTGCGGGCCTTTCTGACCTTGAGTGACTTCCATCGTCACTTGCTGGCCTTCGTGCAAACTACGACGGCCTTCACCAGCGATAGCGCTGTAGTGAACAAACACGTCTTTTCCACCTTCTTGCTCGATGAACCCAAAACCTTTTTCATCGCTGAACCATTTAACGGTTCCGTTAACTCGACCTGACACTTGTATAGCCTCTATGAAACGTTGTACGACCAAAATATAACAGGAATTTGACGATAGAACACTAGCGCTAACTTAATCAATATGCTGCGTATTCATCGGTGTGGGGGCTAGTTTCTATTGGCGTAAAGCAGCAGCCGAAGGCACAGCATGACCAGTCCGATGGTGGCAACCGTGGTCAGTAAAGCGAGCAACCAATAGCCACCGCGATGCGCTTGCCGCATCCAGCGTCGCCACCAAGGTTTAAGAACCGGTTCGGGTACCGCACGAAAGCCATAAAGAAAGCTCAGCAAAAGTACCGACCAGATACCAAACAACATAGCGGGCTGGGCGAGTTGGTCGTTGCTGTTTGGATCAACAACACTATAAACAAATACCCCTAAACAAATGGTAAAGCTAAGCCAGGCAAACCCGCGTAGCGGGCCAAGGCGTAGCGCAATTTTGTTTAGGCGTGCAAGCACTGGCTAGGGATTAGGCAGCGCATTCAGTACCGCGATGGAGGCAACCGATGCAGCGGTGCGATGTTGCATCAAACCTTGGTAAGCATCGCTGTGGTACCAAGCATCTAAAGCAGCACGATCAGGGAATTCAATTAACACCGTGCGCGTATAGGGCCATTCACCTTCAAGTGCCGTGGGTGATTCTTCAACCGCCAACATAGTGCCCTGGTACCTAACGAAGATGTCCATAAAACCTGCGGAGTATTTTTCTTCGTAGGTTTGGCGGTCATGAATATTGATCAGCGCAACAGCGTAGACGGTCATCGTTCGTTTCCAAATTTGAATTGGCCGGTAGCTCGGGCCATAAGCTGCTGTTGGGCGGCCGCATTAAGGGGCTCTATCTTGGAGATAAAACGTTCGCCCGCTTTACCCTTCAGCGTGGTTACCACTCGGTTCTCAAAGCGGATCTGAACCAAGCCAGACTTAGTTGTCTGGTAGCTAAAAGGTTCGTGGGCTAGTGGGTCTGTTGTTGGCATGGGCTTAACAGGCTAATCGGTTAAGCCAGCGCGCGCGGCATTGATACACAAATCGCAGATGCGCACCGAGCCTTTGCTAACTAGGGCATTTATTTCTTTGGGGCCTTTGCCGCAGAAGCTGCACACCTCTTCACCCTCTAGATTGTGGGTGGGTGCTGCGTTGTGCGCCATAAGCTGTTTGACCTCGCCTTCGGGCGGGTTGTCATCGGATGTCATGTTTCCATCTCTGGATTGTGCGCTGGTGAACAGCGAAAGTGGCCAGTATAGGTGGCCTGCAAGGATTGAACTAGACCTGCTACCAGCTAGCCGTCAGCGCCAAAGTTGTGATCCGTTGGTAGCGTATCGCCATTGGCGTACCAGTCCGCTCGCTCATTCCAAAAAATGTGTCGCCGTGGCGGGATGGGGGGCGTTTTGTCCAAACTGCCGGCGGGCACAATAGTCCGAGCGCCGGAAACGGATACAAAAGGCAGCGCTGCACCGCAGCTTTGGCAAAAAGCGTTTGAGATAGTGCGCCCTGGTACATCATAGCGGCGCACCACATCTTCACCTTGCAACCAACGCAGTGCTGTTGGCCCGGTCATCAAGTTTGCCGCGTGAGCCGTGCCAGTGGTTTGCTGGCACTGCTGGCAATGGCACAAGTGAAAATCATCGAAGGATGCGTTGATCTCAAAACGAACCGACCCGCAGAGGCAGCCACCGGTGAAGCTAGGGCGCGTTTTAGCTGGACTGGTCTTGGCTTTAGTCATGGTAACCCCAAACTGTCAATCTAAGAGAACGACCCCGAAGCTGGAGAGCAGGTTAGTGGCTTCTAGTCGATTGAAGCGGGCGCCATTTACCTTGTTGCTCTGCACGTTGATGCTGTAGTTGCTAGCGCCGTTAAAGTTGGCGTTGCTTAGGTTGCTGTTGCCAAAGGTAGCGCCAGCAAAGTCGGTGTTAGAAAAGTTGGCGCCACTGAAGTTGGCGAGACGAAAATCTGTGTTGTTGGCTCGGCAGTCCGTCAGCTCAACTTCCGCAAGGGCCAGGTCGTAAAAAGATGCATCGTTGAGCAGACAGCTTCGAAACGCAATGCTTGGGTTGGTGATAAAGGATGGCCAGTTAACTTTGGCCCAATCAATACCCAGCAATTTACATTCATCAAAACTTACGTCTTCTAACTTACTGTAGCTCCAGTTGGTCAGGCTGAAGTCGCAGCGTTCAAACTGGCAATCGTAGAACTCGCAGGTCTCCCAGGTGGTGTTGCGAAAATCGCAGCCGTTAAATCTACACCCGGTGAAGAGCAGGTTAGCAAAGCTCTCGGCGTTTAGATTTAGCTCTTGAAAGCTGTGGTCGTTGTACTGAGGCTCGCTAAACCCGCTCACGCGCTGGGAGGAACTAGGCTGTCTGAACCTTGGTCTCGAGCGCTGCAGGTGCCGTCGATGCAACGAGGTACTTGCTGGTTGTCGGTGCATCGGTACGCGCAAGAAGGGCACTCGCCGGTGTTAAATTGCGCAATCTGTTCGCGCAGGGTCGCTTCGTTAGCTTGGTTGATGGAGTGCGCGCAACCAAAAGGGCAGCCGAAGCTAACAATTTTGCAGTCGGTGTCGGTGGTGCAGGCGCGAGCGCGTTCGATGTTGCTAACAATCTTGGCTTCTTCAGTGTTTTTGCCGTCGCAAATTTCATTAACAAACTCAACTTTGTAAGGGCTAGCTGGGTCTGTGCTGTCACCTTTTGTTTGGCAGCCAGCAAAGAGCATGGCAGCTATGCAGGTTAGAAGTAACGAAGCCCAATGGCTGGATTTTGAACGCAACATTAGGTTGCAACCTTAGGTCGGTAAAAAAACAAGAGGCATGCGGCAATCGCTAGCCCGCCAAACTCACGTGCGGATTCTACATAAGGTTTGCCATCCATCATGCCCCCCGTGATTGCACTCCAATCCCCTGAGCTGATGTAGTCGGCGAACCCGGTTGCGCTAATGAGCAAACCGCTGAGGATCATACCAGCTGCGATCCAGTAGGCGACGGTGCTGGAGAGATTGATGAGTTGGCACAGGGGTATTGATGCAGCGAGCAGGTAAACGGCGATCCAATACAAAGGGTCTGGGTCGTTAAGCTGGAGGCCAGCCATCAGAATTAGGGCGCCCGCCGCAGCAAGATGACCAAGAGACGATAAAAGAGGTAAAGGTTCGGACAGTGCTTTTGTCATCAGTGTATTGGCTTAGCCTTTCTGCTTTAGGGGATACCTGTGGAGACCTGTGAAGCTTATCCACTGAGTTAACTTTAGCACGACAGGCGATTTTGTCGGTTGCCTCCATTCACAATCGACTTCAGTACTGGTAGGCGGAAAAGTCCAAAATGCTGTGTTTGGACCTCAAGAAGTCAGTATCAACGAAGCACAACTTATAGAGCAATTTGACGCTTAGCAGCCTTGCACGGAATTAGCATTCAGGACAACCCAACTAAGGTCACCATGGAATTAGTATCCACACCGGCACCTTGCCATTGTGGCAGCGTAGTGCAGGGTGGGTTTGTTGCCCAGGCAGAATGCAAGCTGGCTAGCGGGTTCGCTTCATAAACCCCCAAAGATGTCCCATGCCATCGGGAACGGTCAACATCCGTACCCCAAACTCCCGGTCTACCGGGTCATCGCACTCAACACCGGCGCGGGTAACCTTGGTATACATCGCATCCACGTCGTCTACCCATATGCCGATCCAGTGCGGTCGTTCGTCCGTGTCAGTCTTCTTGCCGGACCCGTCTAGCCACAGCTCTGTGGTACCAACCCGCATCTCGCCGTTCTGAACTTTGCCAGCATCGTTTTCCCAGCGCCCAATTTCCTCAAAGCCAAAGACCCGGCTGTACCAGGCCATGGCAGCGCCTGCATCATCATAGAATAGGTAGGGAACTATGCCTTGGTAGTCAGAGTTCATGGCGAAGACCTCGCAAACTGAGTGCCAAACAGCTTATCCCAACGCGTTTTTGTGACCAAGTTGGCAGAAACACCCTGAACGGGTTCTTAAAATAGGGGCTCATACAAGGAGTTGAACCGTTCCATGGATACGCATTATTCCTCTAAGTCAGCCCGCTTTGCCGGTCGTCTGTTTTCCAAGCAGGGGCGTTTGCATTTGGTGTTGGATGTGGATGCTGAACAGGACCAGGCCCGGGTTGGGTGTCGGGTGGATGGCGAGCATCAAGTGTTTAGCATGCCGATTGCAGAGGTGAGCCGCTTGTTGGCTGCCAACTCTGATCTGCAGCTCGATGGCTTGCAGTCAAAAGAAACGAGCAACCGGGTAGTGGGGTCTAGCGAAGGTTGGTACTTTGAGACTCGTGAAGGCACCAATGGTCCCTTCCATTCCAAAACCGCAGCGCGAGAAGCCTTAGAGCAGCATGTGATTGCTGCGCAAGGTGAGTCCGCTTAGCGGG
>CALHVX010000047.1 GCA_938036875.1 uncultured Pseudomonadales bacterium | reverse complement strand
CACCGTCTTCGCAGAATCCGTTTTCGGACATGTGCATGATTTCCGCCCCAGATTCGGTATCTTGAAGCTGTGCCACATCCACATCTTCAGGGCCGATGCCGGCGAGTTCGAAGGCTTTCTTGGATGCATCAACCGTTGGCCCCACTTCCTCTTCTTTAGGTAACCAAGAGGCTTTCACCTCAAAACTACCAAAACGACGCGAGCGCATAACGGCTGCGTTGAGGTAAATAGGCGTCTTGGTATATTTGTGCGCTTTGTCTGCACGGCACAAAATCATGGCCACACCGCCTTCGCCTGGTGAGCAAAACATGTATTGCGTTAACGGGTAAGCAAGCATTTGCGATTGCAGTACCTCGTCTTCGGTAAACGCCTTGTTGCGCCATGCCATAGGGTTCATCGCGCCGTTGCGTGTCGCTTTGGCCGCGACCCGTGCCAGTGTTTGGTTGGAGATGCCATGCTTTTGCATGTAGCGATTGATCTTAATCGCAAAGAACTGCGGGTTGATGGCCATGCCGCTGCCACCATACCAATCTCGGCCCTCGTTGGTTGGGTGTGCAGGGCGGTCGCTAGAAAAAGCACCTCGAGGATGTTTGTCAAAGCCTATGGCGATGCCAAGGTCTGACATGCCGGCTTTGATGGTATTGTAGGCAGTGGATAAAGCGGTTCCACCGGTAGCGCAACCGTTCATGACGTTTACAAACTGCAACCCACTTAATCCCAACATGGAAACCATGGTGTCTGGATTGCCCGAAGTATGGCTACCGCCAACAGCAAACTCTAAATCTTGCCAGGCAATGCCGGCGTCTTTGCAGGCTTCGCGCACTGCAAAAGCCCCTTGCTCCATGCCGGTTACCCCTTCATGACGTCCGAAGGGGTGCATGCCAATACCGACTATTGCGACATCGCTATTCATGTATAGCTCCAAAACATTCTAGATTGCAATTGATGAAAAAAATTAGTTTGTCGGTTCGAAGGCGAAGGTCACCACCTGGTTGCCGTCTTCGTCTTTGAACAAAGGCTCCAAAGTAAGCGCCATGGGCATCCCTTCTTTGAGCTTCGCAGGCTCCGATTCCGTTAGCCGCGCTTCGACAATCACTTCGGGCAATTCAACATAACCCACACCAAAAGGTTTGAATTCAGAAGGGTTGTTGTTGCCCAGATAGGGTGGTGATTTGGGGGGGAAGCCCTGCACCGTCCAGGCCCAAAGGGTGCCGTTGTTGCCCAGTATTGCCTTGTCAATCTCCGTGCCAGCACACTTTGGGCAGCCAGCAGAAATAGGAAAGGTGTGATTACCGCAGGACCGACATTTGCCGCCAACTAGCTGTGGCTTGCCGTCGACCAACTCAAGGACAAATTCGTTGACCGAAACTTGCTGCGCCATGATCTATGTTCCTTCGTTTGCAGCCCGGATTTTATCACGGTTTTTATGCCAACCGGCTGCTCGCGACTTTATTCGCCGCCTTGCTCGGCCGTTTTGTCGTCTGTTTTCTCGGCTGTTTTCTCGGCTAGGCGAGCACCTCTTAAGATATTGCGCATGGCATAGTTTGCTTCGTGGCAAGCGTACTCGTAGATGGGCCCTTGTGTGGCGCGCAGGGTCAGCTCGCCCACCCACTTGTCGGAGTAGGCGCCCGGGTCATTTACCTCGAAGCGATAGGCGATCTCGTTTTTGTTCACCCGCTTGAACCACTCCAATACCACTGCATCTTGGGTCATATAAAACTGGTGGCGAATAGCGGCGCGAAAGCTCTGCCCAGGGTTAAAGTTGGTGGTTTCCACCGCCAATGTATCGCCTTCCCAGTGACCGATAGAATCGCCCATCCAAGGTCGAATGTTATCCGGCAGATGCGTATCTGACAGGCGTATGATGCGCGCATCATGGTTCATCTCAGCCATAATCATAACCGAATCTTTGGACTGCACGATCTGGTAGTTGTTGTTGTAGAGCACGGGCAACATTGGTGGCCCACCGGTCGATCCGAAGCCAACTATGCAACGTTCGCCTAAAGGACGTTGCTCGGGTCCTTCGAATGCGGCTTGTATGCGGTAGAAAAAGCGCCCCAGCTTGGCCCGTGCGCCTAGTCGCATGGGCAGTTGCCCATCCTCTGGATGGACCAAGATGCTAGTGCGTACCTCACCGTTAACCCGAAGCGCGCGCGTACCTGGATCCATCCAGAAGGTGTTGTAACCACCAACACCACCGGCATCTGAACCTTCAGACACGTCATCGATTGCCTCGAAGCTCGCGCCAGAACTTTTTTCCCATTGGGCCGCTTGCTCCGGGCTGATTACCAGCTCTTTGAAACGCTCTGGCCGTTGTAGGCTGGTGATGGTGGCGCTAGTCCATAGCCCTTGTAGATCAGGGTCACCGTGCACGTTGGTTGGTGTGGTGTATTCCCCTGCAGCCGCTTGGCCGACAAGCACCATAAGCAAAAGGCCAAGTTTCAATTTAGAAGACATGCAAATCTTACCTATGATTAGTTTTGTGGCAGAGGGGACTTACGTTTTGGGTTGAGCGGCTTGTCTCTTAGCTCCCCGTAGAGCAACTCTTCGACAAATTCGATGCATTTGAACTGAAGCAGCTGTGCATCTTTGCCAACCCTTTTGTAAATGGGCATACGAATGGTCCAGGGCTTGCTGTAAACGTTTGGATCTTCAATGGTTGCGGAGTACTCGATGACATGATCGCTCACCAGCTTGTAGCGTTCGGTGACAACCAAGGCTTCTGAGTGATAGTTGCCCGTGCGGTCAAACCAGGTCTGATCGTTTTGGCCGGTAACCTTTACCACCAAGGTGTCTTCTTCCCACCAAGCATAAGATTGCCCCATCCAGGAATCGATGGGTGCTTCACCTGGGTCTTTCAGTAGCAGGTCACGAGTAGCACCCGCGTACTCGTAAGCCACGAAGATCGCTTTGTCGCTGTGAAAAATTTGGAAAGGAAAAGGCAGGTAGGTCGCTCGGGGTACACCTGGTAGATAACATTTGATCTCAGGGTCTCTGCGTAGCCAGTCTGCCTGGTTTTCTTGTTGCATTGCGGCTTTACCGGGTAAATAGGGTATAACATCGCCATCGACCACGCCCATGCTGGCAGGAACCGAACCAACAGCGCCAAGAGCGATCACTTCTTCTGCTGGCACCGGTCCAAAAGGACCCGGCTGCATGGCTAGTGCAGCTCGCGCTGGATGTGGGAGCAGGCCATCGTTGGCTCTACTCATTGCTTGCCAAACGCCATTGAGGTCAGGCTGACCGTTCTCTAAACGTTTGATGTCGGCTTGGGTACCTGTACTCAAGCCAAGAGCCATTAACACTACAGTGAACCTTGCTAGGTGCAATTTGAATGTCATGCTGAGCTGGTCTCCGTTGGTTTGCTTGTTGGACGGCGCCGCCAAACTAAAGAGATGCCTAGAATTGCAAAACCTATCCCCAGTAGGGACGGTAGCAATAGATCTTGCCAGTTGGTCATGAAGTATCCGGCTAGCAGTGGCATAGCGCCAAGCAAGCCCATGATCAAAGCGGCAGCCTTTTTGTAGCTAGGTGCTATCCATGCGGACAACAGTGGAATGGCAAGCGTAGCGAGAATGATACCCAGGTAGACGGCCCATTCCACCGCATCCGAATGCCAGCTTTCGACACAAGTGCCGCCGACCATGCTGGTACAGCTTTGATCGGCTAGTGTGACCGCCCAGCTGGCGAGTGCGGTAACCATTGCGATGACGGCTGCAACCGCAATGGGCACGGCAAGCCAGCGTAGGGTGGATAGAGCTAAGGACAAAGCTTGGCCTCCAGTAGTTGATCCTAAGGCTAACACTGGTGTGATGCGCAGCAAAAGTGTTAGTCATGACTCAATGCGATCCATTATATTGGTGAATATGGCAATGAAGTGAGACAACTAGATGTTTGATGGACGTTATACCCTATGGGGTGGTGAGCACAGCCTGTTTACTCGCAAGCTCCAGGCGATGCTCAATTACTTGAAGTTAGATTACGAGTTCAAGCTGAAGGGGCAGGAGACTGGACCCGCTATGGAAGCTCGGCTAGGGACACACTTTATACCCGGGCTACAAACGCCTGAAGGTTGGTTTATCCACGACACCACTCCCATCGGGTTAATGTTGAACGCTAAGTATCCGGATCGGCCCATCATGCCTACCACACCGGTACAACGGATTGCCGCGCACCTGTTAGAAGATTGGTCCGATGAGTGGTTTGGGCGCTACGCCGTGGGTAGCCGTTGGTTGTTTCCGCACAACGTTGAGTTTATGGCGAACGGTTTCTATGCCAACTCCATCGGCAAGTTTATGGCTGAGGGTCTAAACGATGAGGAGCAGGCAACAGCCGCCAAGATGATCACCGCTGTGCGCGACAATTTTGGTCTTAAGGCTTGTGCCAATAGAGGCTGTGGCCCAGACCAAGCGGTGGCATTGCGCCGGGACTTTGAGCAGTTGATGATCCATGCAGATAAGCATTTTAGCGAGCACCCCTTTCTTTTGGGTCAGCGTGCAAGCTTGGGTGACTTTACCTTCGCTGGGTTGTTTACCGCGCACATTGCCGCTGACCCAGAGCCGCGTAGCTGGATCGAGGCCAGTGCACCCAAGATGTTAGACCACATGGAGCAAATATTTGAGTCCCAATCGGATGAAGGTGATTATTTGGCCAACGATCAGTTGCCGGAAACCTTGACCCCTTTGTTTGATCATATGCGCGCTACTTACCATCAGTTTTTGGGGGTCTCGCGCGAGGCGCTTGCGGCGGGTGAAAAATGGTGTGAGGTGGATCTAGGGGAAGGCCCAGTGAGGATGCGCTCGCTCAAATACAGTGAAACATCTCGTTGCCACATACGCCGAGAGATTGAGTTACTGTCGGTGGAAGATCGTGCGGCGGTTGATGCAGAGCTTGGCTCTAAAGGTTTGCTGGAAGCCTATTTGCTGCCGCCGCTATAAATATTTTGGAGCTACTACATGACTGAGATGGTTCGAACACCCGATGAGAACTTTGAGAACCTCGCAAATTTTTCGTACGCCCCAAATTATCATCAGTGGCAAGATCTGCGTATG
Source organism: uncultured Pseudomonadales bacterium (assembly GCA_938036875.1). Lineage (GTDB taxonomy): Bacteria > Pseudomonadota > Gammaproteobacteria > Pseudomonadales > Azotimanducaceae > CALHVX01. The sequence continues at coordinate 7,010 of CALHVX010000047.1, read as the reverse complement.
CACTACATTGATGAGGGGCCAAAAGACGGCCCTGTCATGCTGCTGCTACATGGCATGCCGACCTGGTCTTATCTGTATCGAGACATGATCCCTGGGTTGGTGCAGGCCGGCTATCGGTGTATCGCGCCAGACCATATGGGGTTTGGTCGTTCAGACAAGCCAACGGATATTCATTGGTACACCATTGCTCGACACACAGAAATCCTAACCTCGCTCATTGTATCCCTTGATTTGCAAAACGTGACTTTAGTTTGCCAGGACTGGGGAGGGCCAACCGGGTTGGCGCAACCGGCCATGATGCCGAATCGTTTTGAGCATCTGGTTATCATGAACACCTGGTTGCACCATCAAGAATACGAGTATTCCAAGGGTATTGTGGGTTGGAATGCGGCCTGGCAGAAGGGTGGTCGTTTTGATCGTGCGGAACCAGACTTGGGTCTGATGATGGTGATGAGTGCTGGTTTGATGACGCCGGATGAATTTGCGCCTGCATTTATCGAAGGTAAAGACCCTCAGTTGACTGGTGCTGCGGCTGACATGTATCGGGGATTTGCAGCGGTCTACAAAGGCTTGCCAGACGAAGGCTATAACGGTATGCGTCGGTTCCCGTTGTCCATCCCGCTCGACAATTACCACAACGGCAATGCGGCCGCGCAAGAACTGCACTACCGCACTTTGTTGCAGTGGGACAAAGGCTGTCACTTTATCTGGGGCTGCACCGACAATGTGTTCACTGAAGAGTGGGGCCGCACTTGGGCAAAACGCATGAACGCACCCTTTGATGCCATCGCCGATGCGGGCCACTTTCCGCAGAACACCCATGGCAAGATATTGGTTGAGCTGATATTGGCTCGTCGCGCTTAGTTAACCATGCGCCGCCACAAGCTGGCGGCCCATGGTTGCCTTATCCCCAGACATCCTCGCCGGAAGTTTCCGCTGCAAAGAGTCGATTGAGATCGTGGGTTAGGGTTTTTTCCACGGTGAGCTGCATCATATGTCGGTCTGGTGCGGCGAATTTTTCGATCTCTTCTGCCAGCCTTTCTGGGGTTGGTGCTTCTCCCCCCGCTCGCATGGTTAAAAAGCTCTCGGTAAAACGACTTAAAAGCTCTGGGTCTTGAGTGATGGTTACGCTGCCACGCAAAGTAACCTGGCGGCCGATGTTGCCAGGTTCCCAAATACAAAAACTAGCAGCTGGGTTACGTCGCCAAGCGTGATATTTAGCGCGGTTGGTGGTGGAGGTGAGGGTGATCACACCGTCAATTACCATGTACAACATGACGGCGGATGCGGGCTTGTGATCTTTGGTGACCCAAGACACCACCGCGTGGGTGGCGTCATCAATGATCTTGGCAACTTCAGGTTCGGGTATGGTAAAAGGATCGATGTTCCGGCGTGTGTACCAGGCTGGTCGTTTATTGTCGTTGCTCAAGATGGCTGCTCCCCTTAGTAGACTTAGAGACTAGCAGCATCGGTTAGCGGCCGGAAGTTGGCTGCTAAAATATTGTTAGGTGTTTAGTGCAGCTATAGTGCTGCTACTATGCTTTGATCATCTCCGTTGGTACCTGCCAATCGGTTGGCATTTTTTTGAAATCAAAAAACGGCTCTTCATCGCCTTCGGTGATCGCATCTTGCACCTGCTTGTAGAACTCACCACCAGCTTTGTCAGAAAAAGTGATCTCTACACTTTGGTCTGTGGCCGTTGGGTCAGGACGCTCGCAGTACTCAGGGAAAGTTGCTTGGCCAGCGTGACCGGATGCGTAACCTTTGGCAAACATTTGCTTGAGCAGGCCAAAACCATCGTCTTGCACAAGTATGTCGCCACGCTGGTTGCCGCCCAGGGTTTTCATGTGGGTGACAAACCGGTCTAGATTGTGACAATCGTAGGCAACGTGTTGGCAAGAATGGTCGCCGTGTTTCTCAACAAAGTCGGTGACCTGAGACTTTTCGTTTCGGTCGATGCCTTCGATCAGCGCAATGCCAAAGTCGCCGAAGTCGATGCACCAGATTTTCATGCTGCTGTTGGGATCATCTGGGCGAGCATCATCGATGCGTTTGATCAAGGTGCCGCCTTCTACCTCGATGTGGAACCAAGCCCATTTCTCGATATTCCCGCTGGCAACCGCATAGGACACATGGTCGATTTTTTTGAGGTGTGAGCGTTGGCGAATTTGGCTGCTTTGGTCGAGTCCGTAGACGTTTTCTGCTGTGGCTGACATAGGCCTTGTTCCGTTGTGATCTGTCTTCAGTATATGGGGGGTATTTGGCGATTTGTCTGCGTATATCTGCTATAAAACTCTAAAGATCGCTAGAAAAAACTAAAAATATCAAATATATGGCTGAAAAACTGCATGGACAAATATGATCGCAAGCTTATCCACTGTTTAACGGAAGATGCTCGAATCAGCTGGACCCGATTGAGCGAGCTGGTGAGCCTGTCAGCAAGCGCCTGTCAGCGGCGTGTCGAAGGGTTGGTTGAAGCTGGGGTAATTGAGCGTTTTACCGTGCAGCTGAACAACCAACAGGTCGGTAATACTGTTCAGGCCTTTATTGCGGTGAATGTTGAGCGCCAAAATACAGAGCAGGCGGAGGCACTACGTCAGCGCTTGTTGGATCATCAGCAAGTGCAGAGCGCACATATGGTTTCGGGTTCCATCGACTTTATGTTGTTGGTGGTCGCGCAAGATTTGGCGGGGCTGGCGCACTTTTTGGATGAGGATTTGCTGCAAATCCCCGGGGTACGAGATGCTACCTCTTCCATTGTGCTTAAATCGGTGAAATCGCATCAAGCGGTGCTTGGTTTGGCCTAGTAAAAAAGGGAGAGAAGTGAGCATGAGCGCAGTATCCAGCTATGTATCCAGCATCGAACGAGATGGCTACGTTGTGATCGAAGGGTTGGTGGCGCAAGAGGTGCTCCAAGCTCACAAGCATGAATTCCTGACAGCGTTAAGCGATGCTCCGTTTGGGCGGAATGAGTTTGAAGGGTATCGAACCAAACGTTTGTATTCTTTGCTTGCCAAGTTTTCGTCTGTTGCCAGTTGGATTGAAAACGAAACAGTACTTAATGTGGTTGATGCGCTGCTACCGCAGAGTTATCTATTGTCTTCGGCTCAGGTGATACAAATTCACCCAGGCGAGACGCCTCAAGACTGGCACCGAGATGACGCGATAGATGTATTGCCCATGCCACGTAAACATTTTGGGATTAGCACCATTTGGGCGTTGGATGACTTCACCCTAACCAATGGGGCAACCGAGATAATACCCGGCAGTCATCTATGGGGCGCAGAGATTCCAAGCGGTGGGTTAGAAGCTGCTCAGATTGTTGAGATGCCGGCCGGTTCGGTTTTAGTTTTCGCTGCTAACCTTGTTCATCGGGGTGGGTTGAACAACAGCAACTCGCCAAGACTGGCGCTTAGCCCGCAGTTCTGTATGCCTTGGATGCGTCAGTCTGAAAATATGATGCTTGGGTTGCCCCGGGAAAAAGTGGCCGCGTACAGCGACCGAATTCAATCGCTGGTAGGTTATGAACTGATTCACCCGGGTTTTACCGGGCATGTGGATGGTAGGCATCCGAAGCGACTGCTTGAGTAAAGTTACTGCCCCCTGTTATGTTGCGCTAGAGTATTCGGTTCCGACTCGATAGTGGTGGGATGCGTGGTGATACCTTTTCCTCTTCTTCTAACCTTGCGTTCCAAATGCGTCGTACCAAGGCAAAGGCTTTGTCTGCGACCATGAATTTGGGATCGAAGGTTGGGTCTTGTTGCAGCAATTTCTGCTGCGCTTCGATAATGACCTTATCTTCCATAAAACCTTCAAGCAGACTTTCGCGCAGAGACCCAGAGATAGAGGCGTCCTGCCGTTCTGCTTGATGTAGATAGTTCCAGAAGAAGTGCGTGGTGTTCCTTGTTTCTGGTGTCATGTATTGGCAGTTGCGGTATTGATGAAAACCTTTGCCTTGCCCTTGAGGCTCTGCGCCTGCGGGCTTGAAACGAGTTTCCATCAAGAACACGCCAGGAATGTGCATTTCCATCAGATTACATCGGTCTACCAACATGGCTTGCTCGTCCTGATCCAGAACTTTTGCGTGATAGGGGGGCACACCAGCCTCGTAGTGCCAGCGTTCCATACGAAAGCCGGTGTCCAAGGGTTCGATCTCTTCTGGAACCGAGGTGAAGGCGTACTCTTCAGAGCCACCGAGCGTATTGGTATGCACAAAGGCAACATGCGAAAAATCGCTGAGGTTGTCGACGATGAGTAGCCAATTGGCATCGTAGTGAAGGTAGCTGGGTTCGGTAAACCCGCGCCAGTTCTCCGGATCGCTTAAGGGTGGAAAGTCGAGGATGTCTTTTGGGTCTGCCAGGGCAGGGTCACCCATCCAAACCCATAGCATGCCGCCTTTCTCTTGCACTGGGTAACTGTGAACCTTGAAGTTTTCTGGGATCTGCTTTTGGCCGGGAATTTGAATAACCTGGCCGTGTTCGTTGTACAACATGCCGTGGTACATGCAGCGGATACACTCGGCTTCGATACGACCCATAGTTAAGGGTGCGGCTCGATGGCAGCATCGATTGTCTAGCGCGATATAGCGGCCACTTTCCGTTCGAAAAAAGACAATGGGCTTTTCGCAGATGGTGCGGCCAAGCTTGAAGTCAGCTTGCGCGATCTCGTGTTCCCAAGCAGCGGCATACCAGCAGTTATCCAGAAATATTTTGTCTTCGGTCATGATCGCTATCCTTTTATCGCTAAGCTTGTTCAGGTGAAGTCGACTTCGATGGTTCCGAGTTGCCCGTAGTCTGCCAGTATTTTGGTTCCCGCTTGTACTGGGACAGGCCGGGTAAAGGAGCCAGACAGCACAAACTGACCCGCCTCCAAGCCGATACCGTGGCGGGCGAAACGTTTGCACACCCAACGGATACCGTGTCCAGGATGTTCCATCACAGCGCCACCCAAACCAGATTCTTCCACTACACCATCCACATAGAGCAAAGCGCCACTGAACCGCAGGTCGGTTTTCATTGGATCGATATGGTTATCACCCAGGATGTAGCCAGCGTTAGCAGCATTGTCTGCGATGGTGTCGAAAACTGTGCGTGTGTAGCCGGTGTCTGGGTCGGTGCGTGTGCTGCGGGCCGAGATGAGTTCCAGTGCAGGCACCACGTAGTCGGTTGCATCTAGCACTTGTTTTAACGTGACCGATTCACCAAACAGCGAATGTTTCATGACAAAGCCAAATTCCGCCTCAATGCGCGGGTCAAGAAAATCTGCAGCTGGTATGTTGGCGTTGTTGGCAAATGCCATTTCGTCTAGCAACACACCATAGTCGGGTGTATCGATTTTCATCGCTTGCTGCATGGCGCGTGAGGTTAGGCCAATTTTATAGCCTGAAATATTGGCCCCCCTCGCCAGCTTTAAATCTACCCAAGACTTTTGAATGGCATAGGCATCATCCATATCCATATCGGGTAGATTGAGGGTGAGCGGTTTGGTTTGCCTCCGCAAACGCTCTGCCTGATCGAGATCTTGCGCTGCTTGTTTTATTTGCTGTTGGGTCAGCATATGTTTCTCTCCCGCAAAGGGGTACCTAAACGCGTTAGGCTACTGTTGATTGATTGTATCCGTCAGTTCGGACAGCAGTTGGTATAGCTCGGCTAGTTTTTGCTTGCCGAATTGCCCCTCAATAGATTGGTACAAGGCCTCCGCATCTGGCCCCACCTTTTTGCATCGGCGGCGGCCTGCTGAGGTTAAGCAAAGGATGCTGCGTCGCTGATCGTTTGGGTCGGCTGTGCGTTTGATCAGGTTGTCGCTAACCAAAGCCTGCAATATACGCGATAGGCTAGGCCCAAGTAGAAAGCAACGCTTGGCAAGCTCTCCTGCATCCAAATGTTCGTCTGCAGCTAAGACTCTCAATACCCGCCATTGCTGTTCCGTTAGCCCATGTTCGCGCAACATAGGTCGGAACTGCTCCATTGCCGCTTCACGCGCTCGCAGCAACTGCATTGGCAGGCTGAGCTCAATTGAGCGCAAATTGCTCACCTTATCGACTCGCTAGCAACCTTGTTGTGGAGTATGCCAATACCGGGTACCTCTACTTCGATACTGTCTTTCGGCTTTAGGTATTTTGGCGGATCGAAACGTGCTCCCGCTCCGTTGGGCGTGCCGGTAGCGATAACGTCGCCTGGCTGCAAGTGATAGAAGGTGGATAGATAGCTGACCAAATAGCGAAACGAGAACATTAAATTGCTGGTCACATCGTTTTGCCGTTCCTCGCCGTTAACCCGGGTGATGACTTGTAGCTCACCAAAGGGGTCGAGCTCGTCGCTGCTCACCATCCAAGGACCTAAGGCGCCGGAGCTGGCGAAGTTCTTACCTTGAGTGACATTGAATTTTGAATGGCGTAAATAGTCTCGCACCGAGCCTTCGTTCATTATGGTGGTGCCGGCAACATGCAAATGTGCATCCGCTTGGGCGATGCGACGACCGGCTTTGCCAATGACCAAGACTATTTCGCCTTCGTAGTCGAGTTGGTCCGATTCAGGTGGATCGAGAATGAGCTGTTCGTGTCCAACTAAGGATTCCCGGGTCCGCATAAAGACGCTGGGATAGTCGGGGTCACTGCTGTTGTCTTTGTATTCGGCGTTACGATTGGCGTAGTTAACCCCAATGCAGATGATTTTCTCAGGGTTGGGGATGGTTGGCAGATGCTCAATCTCTGATAAGGCGTAGTCTGGGGTACATGTGGCTGCCTCGGCCGCCAGGCTCGTTAAAGCCTGTTGTCGAATGGCCTCACGTAGATCGCTCAAATGACTATGCCGGGCTCCTAAGTCCACCACCATGTTGTCCACCAGGGCTCCAAATTTGGCCGAGCCAGCGTCTTGGTTAGCAAGGGTGAATGAAAGAAATCGCATGCTTGCGCCTCAAATTGGTTTTGGATAGCATATCTAATAATTATTAACATGTTAAATTAATATTTTCCGATAGCAAACCTATGCCGCACCAGATCATTGAATACT
>CALHVX010000046.1 GCA_938036875.1 uncultured Pseudomonadales bacterium | reverse complement strand
CTCGATCTATAAGTGTTGTTTCGGCTAAAGAACGGATTACAGCATTCGACCATTGGGGCTCACGCCCACCGTAAAACTGCCCCTTGGGGAAATCGTATTGGCCACCGCTCCAGGCGGACTGGAGCCAACGAGGGTTGTCCGCATGTTGGCGCGCGCGCGCGACAAGCTCTGCTGCTATTTGCTTGGCGGTGTTTGCATCCCAGCTAGAAGGTTCAAGCAACTCTGACAACTCCTGATAACCAGGATTTTTGGGGTGCGGTTTGCTGTGGTCGATAAAATTGCGGTTCAGGTCCACGTTGTTTTCATTAACCCGACGCTTCCAGGCAAAGCCATAGGGGTTAACGCCGTGAATCAGCATAAGCGAATTGTGCTCGGTTACCTGTTCAACAAGCCCATCATCTAACAGCGCACATTGAACATAAGAGCCACAGTACCCTTCGATGCCGTGAGTCCCTGAAGACAGCACTAGAATTCTTTCAGGGTTTTTGCGACCTTCCCAAAACGCCACATCCATGGCGATCTCACCATCGGGTCCAGCCAAGGGGTGCGTATGCGCCTTATGCTTGGCCTGCCCGATCCTGCTGAGAAAGGCTGCTCTGGCATCTGAGTATGTATAGTGATGTTGTGTCTTAGGCATATCCTGTAACCCACTGCTGGTTGATCGCTGACTCAGACGTTAGGATACCCTGGGTGACCTGGGCTACAAGCCACCCATACTTGGAGGTTTTGATGATGGATGACCCCGCTCAACATCTCATCTTGCACGGCAGCATCTGCTTACTCATTGGCTTGATCTGCGGTGCTCCCATGGGCAGTGCAATCAATCAAAACAAAAGCCCTGAAGTTGTTAACGCTTGGCGGGTGGCGCATCTCAGCTTAACGCTTGGTGGCATCTTACTCTTCGCCCTTGCATCCATTATCGAACGCTTGGTCTTGCCCGAGCTGTGGCTGACATTGCTCGCCTGGTCTTTCATCATTTCTACCTATGGTTTTATTGTGGCAGTACCTTATGGGGCTATGATCGGAGAGCGTGGCCTGGCGTCAACTGTTGGTAAAGGTAACGTCGTTCGCTTTGGCAATCTGATTGGTGCAGTCGGTTCAACCATTGGCGCGGTTATTGTTTTGGTCGGCGCGGTATTGGCGATCTGAGCGGTTGTCGCCGAGCCCAACTGTTGAATGGGCATTCGCATCGACCTCGGCGTAGAGTGGTACAGCACCCAAGAAGAGTAACCCGATGGCACTTGCAACACAGAAACTAAAAAGGCGGCGCTACAACGCAAAGATAGACCCAGGCCCGCGCGATTTGTATCTGATCATCGGTGTTTTTCTTGTGATTGTTGCGGTGGCTCTTGACCCTATTGCCTTGCCAGGGAAGACAAAGTATTTTTTGATCGGAATCACGACAACAACGCTACTCACTTTATTCGCTCTAGAACTGGCTAGACTCTACTTCCCACGGTTGGTGTACAAAGCGTTAGCCATTCTTAGCGTACTGGGCTTTCGTCTTCCGCTGTAATCGAAAGTTTCGTCCAAGCGACATCAAATCAATCAAGCGGTGATATAGAAGATGATTGGATACATCACACTCGGGACCAACAACCTCAATCGAGCAGCCGAGTTCTACGATGCGCTCTTTGCCGAGATCGGTGCCAAACGCGTAATGACCGACGAGCGCATGCTTGGATGGGGAACTTCACCAGACGAAACCATGTTTTCAGTTATCGAACCCTATGATGGCCAACAAGCCAGCATCGGTAACGGGACAATGATTGCACTAAACGTAGAAACCCCAGAAAACGTTGAGAGCGTTTACGCAAAGGCACTGGCTCTAGGCGGCACTGACGAAGGGCACCCACACGACCGTGGCTCAAGCATGGGATTCTATGGCGGCTATTTTCGCGACTTAGATGGCAACAAGCTGGTCGCTTACTGTCTTGGCTACAAAAAGCCCTAGCGTTGAGCCCTAGCCCAGACCTAATTGTGGCGTTCGCCTTTAGCCTTATGCCAGATGGCGCACCTGGATCATACAACGAACGGCTGGCCGAACAGTTACAAACACAGTTGCAGTCCTACCAGGGCCACTTTCCTTATGTTGGCGTGCAATGGGAGATAGCCGATGCTTTGGCGGAAGCAGATCCGGCGTTGTTTCAGTCGCTGCAAAGCTCGCAGACGCTTATCGTGGTTGAGCCCCCGAAGTTTGCGGCAGAGGACATCAACGAAACAAAGTTCAAAGATTGGTTGGCCAAGGCTAGTTCAGATAGCTCTAGGTCTTTACAGCGTTGGCTGGCGACAGCCAACGGCAAGTCAATCACCGAAAAACTCAACAACCTGCTAGATGAGCCCAACTTCTATGCAGACTTCGAGCAGCTAGAAGTGACCAATTTAGAACGGCCGAAACTAGGTGAGCTGTTTAGCGAACACCGAGACATGCCTCGCTCTCACAGCTATCCGCTTGGGCTGCGATGCTTTCAACGAAAGCGAATCAACCGGCTAATCATCGAAGGTCTGGTAGCGGATACCGATATTATTCAGCGCGGCCGATACTTGAGCACCACCGGGGTGATCGATTATGTTGCAGATCATCTGGCGAAGCATGCACCAACCCAACTCCAGACGGTGGACATCATTGCTCACCCGCTCCATGCTCCGCGTTGCATTGACCAAACAAAGCAAGCAATGCTCGCCAGACAATACGGCGCTAACGTTTATGCCCAAGAGCTAGACCAAGACGTTCCTTGGGATGAGACCACGGCACAACTTTGGTGTCGCTCTCTGTCTAACTGGAATGAGTACGAAAATACGGTGCAAAAGCTAATGGCACAACCATCAACATAGCCCTGACCATCGGCGGCACGCTGAGCCTAATTGCAGCGTTACTGCACATCGCCATTATCATCGGCGGCCCGGATTGGTATCGCCGCTTTGGCGCAGGAGAAGCATTCGCATCCAAAGCGGCAGCAGGCTCCTGGCGACCGGCACTAGTCACCAGCGCTATCGCGTTAGTAC
>CALHVX010000045.1 GCA_938036875.1 uncultured Pseudomonadales bacterium | reverse complement strand
TTTACCAGTTCACATGAAGTGCGATCCGTCACGGACCTGCTGGATGTCTATCCGACTGTGGTGGATCTCGCCGGTCTAAAGATGCCTGCGCATGTTGAGGGGGTTTCGCTTCGGCCGTTGCTGGTAGATCCGACTTCGGTTGAACCTGAGGAGAAGCAGAGCATCGCGCGTTGGATGAACGGGGAATCTGTGCGTACTGCAAGTTATCGATATAGCCGCTGGTTTGATGAAAGCGGGCAGACGCTTGATGAAATGTTGTTTGATCTCGAAGCCGATCCGTTGGAACAGAGTAACCTCGCCGGCAACTCAGAATTTTCTGGTGTGATCGCAGATCTAGGTGCCTCTCTGAGCAAGCAACGATCAGGACCGGTGTGGAGTGAGAAGCTGGATGCGCAGTATGGCCGTTGGCAGTTGGCTTCTTCAGCGGTTGGCGGCGTCTTGCTATTGGTGTTGGCTTATCCTGTTCCCGTTGCTATGTCGTTGCTGCTGTTCATTGGTGTTGTGGTGTTTGTGTTTCTACGATTCCGCAAGCGGCGTCGATCCATAAGTTAGTTGTTACGGTACGCTCTCACAAACACGCCCTCCGGTTTCAAGTTCCATCCGCTGGGCCATTCACCAGTCCGAAAACCGTTAGATGTTTAGTGTTCAGGCTCTGGCTCTATCGCCGCGCTGCTTGGGCATCGTAGCGACGGACTTGTAGCCATTTCTGCCAGTTCAATTTTTTCTCCCTTTAAGCGTTGCGGTCGGAAATCACCTTCAGCGCCTGCCCAAGATAGGCTATCTCGGATTGGTGCAACTTTTCGGCAGTAGGGCGAGTTTGGATCCGTTTGAAATGCGCCATCAAATTCGGATATGAGTCAGTGGAGGGTAGGTGCTCAGCATGGAGTAGGTTGACCATTTGTGAGTAGACGGACAAGTCCGCTAACGTAAGTCGGTCACCGGCAAACCAGGTTCGGCCTTCCAATCGGTTTTCTAGGTATTGAAATCTTATCGGCAGCGCGTTTAGCAAAGCATCCGCCACGGCGGCATGATCGATCGGTTTGCCTAGAAGCTGATTAATGAAAATCGGTCGGAACACACCTTCGCTGATGTCTGTGAAGAGCGCGGTGTCTGCATATTCTTCAATCCAAAGGGTGTACCCGTAGGCTGTCGGTTCCTTGCGATATAAGGTTGGGGCATCAACGTACTTTGTTTCGAGGTATCCGCAAATGGCGGAACTATCGGCCAGAGTGAATTTCCCGTCTTGGAGGATGGGTATGCGCTTTAACGGATTCATCGCTTCAAAATCATCTGGGGGCGCATAGGGATTGAGATCACGGCTTTCGAAGGCAATGCCTTTTTCCATTGCTAGCAGCGTTACTTTTCTTGTGAAGGGGGAGAGAGCTGAGCCATGAATGATCATCTGCTAACTCCCTGCTGTTGCTTGATGCTTACGGCCTTTGTTTGCCAAAGGCTCACCGCCAAAAGCGTTGTTACGGCGAGCACCACGACCACCGCAACGTTTATTCCACCAATCGCCAGTTGTGCTCCGTCCGTGTGCAACATTGAGCCACCGTAGACCGGCCCCAGTGCCCAAGAGGCTAGGAAGGACGCACAAATCAAGAGAGCGAGGCTGATTCCAATTCGTGGCGCTCGGTTCGTCCAAACGCACACCAGAGCGAACACTGAGATTGCCGCATTCGTTAAAAGTTGCCATGCCTCATGTAGCCGGGCGTGTGACGGCCATTCGGGGTTTGTTATGTGGGTGGAATTGAGTTCGAGCGCCGGGATTATCAGGGTGAGTATGAGCGCGCTAAGGCCGACCGATCCGATTGCAAGTTTGGACATGGCTGTTCCTTTTCTAATATTGACGGTGTCTATATCGACTTTGTGCATATTGACATCCATATATTGACGCTGTCAATATAAAGTGATGACCCCAATAAAAGCTTTTCACCACGGTGATCTCAAACGCGCCCTGTTTGATGTCGCATTGGCCTTACTAGATGAACATGGGGCGGGTGGCGTAACGATCAGGGCGGTAGCGAAAGCCACCGGTGTTTCCCATGCGGCTCCGGTCAATCACTACAAGGACCGGCAAGCCTTACTGACGGCCCTTGCAAAAGCGCAGTTTGAAAGCCTACTGATAGAGATCGATGCGCAGCTCGCGAAGCTTAAGGATGATCCTAGCCCCGGCATTGAAGTGTTCGCGAGCGCTATCATGGAATTTGGATTTCGTTATCCGCACAGATACCGACTGCTTTGGCGTGCAGACCTAATTGATCATGCTGATGCTGAGCTGCTTGCTGTCATGGACAACATTTACGATCGACTCTGCGCAGAGTTTTCGAAAGCTGTGCCAGGGCGTGAGTTTGACAAGGACACCTATGCTGTTGCGCTTTGGTCAATGGTGCATGGGTATGTAGATATGCGCCTGTCTGGCATGTTCGAGCCGCTTAATGACAGTGTAAGCGGTGCACCGCGAGGCGAAGCGATAATAGACCTGTTTAAAAAGTTTTTGACCTAACGAGAGGCATGAGTGCGAAATCGCTAGGTCGCGAATTCAGAGACCAAAAAATCGAATACTGTTCGAACTCGCCTGTTCGTTCGTAAATCTTTATGGGTGACTATCCAGACATCAGCTCTGATGGGTGCTATGCCGGGAGCAACAACGCGTTCCACAAGAGGTTCAGCATCGCCGATTTGTTCCAGTGTTCCGCAAATTGCGAGGCCTTGTTTAACTAACTCCCACTGCACAACGTGGCTCTTTGTGACAACGGGGAAGTTGGCAGGACTCAGGCTAAACCCTTGGCTGTTAAGTAAAGACATTAGATGGCCTGACTTTTCGACATCAATAAAGTTGGCGTGGTTCAATCCAGCAATCGAATTAGGGTTGTCTAGCTGCTGTAGATATTTTTTAGCGGCATAAAGGTGGCCTGTTGCTTCGAATAGTTTTTTTACGATGAGGTCTGACTGCGTTGGTCGAAAACTGCGTATTGCAATATCTGCCTCTCTACGGTTTAGATTGCTTTCTTCGTTGGTAGAAATAATTTCTATTTCAATACCTGGCTCTGCTAAGCGCAATTTTTGAACCATCGGCGGCAAGATAAAAGTAGCCAAAATTTCAGTCGTCGTGATGCAGATATTCCCTTCGACAGTGTCCGATTCTCCTGTAGCGGACAAAGAAAACTGGTTTGCTGCTTCACCCATCGCTCGGACATGTTCAACCAGCTTGGTTCCGTTTGGAGTTAGCTCCAGCCCTCGTCCTCGCCGAGTAAACAGTTCAACGCCAATTTCTTGTTCGAGCGCGGCAACTTGACGCCCTAAAGTTGGCTGGGTCATATCGAGTGCGCGAGCCGCTGCGGCTAATGAGCCTTCTTCAGCGGTAACCAAAAATGCTCTTGCTCGGTTCCAGTCAAATTTGATCGATCGCCAATCCATGCAAATACGTATACCTGATGTCAATAATTCAGTCTATTGTGAACAATTTTGAATTGATAGCATGAGCTTCGTTAATTAACTTCAAACTAGCTTACGGTGATTTAGTGATAACTATGCAAAAGGTACTTATTCTTGTTTCGATTTTTTCTTTGGTGGCCTGTGCCAGTACGATTCAAAGCTCCTCACTGTCAGAGGCTTATAAAAAATATGAAGATAAGGACTATGAGCGTGTTTTGGAGCTGATCACTAGAGCAGAAAATGCAAAAGCTACGGTTCCAGAAATGAAAGCTGAGCTAACCTATCTAAAGGCTCGTACACATGAAAGCTTGGGGCAGCAGCAAATAGCCGATGCGCTTTATGCATATCTTGCTGCTACGCACAAAGAGTCGCAGTACGGCTATCTCGCAAGCGTTAAGTTGAATAGGAAATCGTAAGTTTCCGAAAGGTAGGAAGTTCTAGCAACCGAACCGGGCACGCCGTTTGTACGTCAGGCAACTCAATAGCTAGCCCATAATCCAAACCTAGATTGCAAACGAGTCTGCGCTATCCGCTAATGTACTTAAAGAAACTCTCTTTGTTGGCTTGCATATCTGCAGCTACCTTTTGAGCCACCTCATCCGCCGCAAACTTGCCCCGCCAAGAGTTTAGCCCTGGGATCTTCTCGTTTAAATCAATGCCAGTGGATGCACTGCCCATATCCGCGACCGCGAGCACGTAAAACAGATAGATATCGGCCATGGTGTATTCGGCGCCTGCTACCCATGGATCAAAGGATGCTAGGGCATTGATGCTGTTGATGCCGCGCTCGACCACTGCTTTCACTTCTTCGATTAAAGGTTCCGGTGCCGTGGTTCCAGAAAATCCGAACGGTAGCAGGCGTCGATTGGGTAGCTCCAGATAGAGTTCCGCCACGTGCATTAGCTGTCGAACCCTATTGCGCTCAAAGGTATCTGTCGGAAACAGCGGCTTTTGTGGGTAAGCTTCCTCAATGTATTCACAAATAACGGCGGCTTCTGCTAGGTGCTGACCCGCATCGGTGGTGAAGCTTGGGACTTTCATTGCTGGGTTCAGTTTGTTGTACCCCGGCGCGCTTGGATACACCAAGTCTTCTTCGAAGCTAACGCCTTTGTGCAGCAGAGCGTGTTTCGGCATGTTGTAGTAGTTACTGTATGAAAAACCGTGCAGCGTGGGCATATAGAATTCCTGTGGTGGAAGGGGTTCGAGGCGGCTCATAGTGCCGCCAGTGTGCGAACTGGTCAATCTCTACTCGACAAGCATCAGACTCTAAGGCAGGCACTACAAAAGTGCTTATGGCCTCTAGCGCCAGTCCGAACTGGAGCAACCCGTTGATTCACTCACCCCTCTCCAAATCTGGTAAGTTACGCCTCATGACATCTCATCCGCTACTCCTGGACCACCATCCCCGCCGCTTCATCAATATTGAAGGCACGATTAACCTCCGCGATTTTGGTGGTTATACAACCCAGGATGGCAAAGTTGTTAAAGAAGGCCTGCTGTTCCGCTGTGGCAGCATGTCGGAGATTCCGGAACGTGCCTTCGATGAATTTACTGAGCTGGATCTGGGTGTTATCTGCGACCTGCGCAGCCTCGAAGAAGCGGAGAAAGACCCAACACCGGATGCTGATCCTTTTTCGTGTCGCATCCACATTCCCATTTGGCCTGGCAGCTCAACTCAGTTCCAGGAGTCCATCCAGAAGAAGAACCGTCCCCCGAGCAAGGAAGACTTCATTGAGTTCATGACCAACGTCACCAGAGAGATCGCAAGGGATCATGTTGAGGCTTACAAGCAATTGATGCGCGAGCTGGTGGCGACTGAAAACGGCTTTCTGCTGCATTGCACAGCTGGCAAGGATCGAACAGGGTTCGGCGCCGCTCTGGTGCTGACCCTGCTTGGCGTTGATCATGCGACGGTTATGCATGACTATCTCGTCAGCAACGAGGCGCCGGAACTTTTCCACAACCAGCGAGCGCGCATGGAAGCCGCCATGCGTGAACAGGGTCGCAACCTGAACATCGACGAGAACATCGTCAGGGTGTTCTCAGGTGTTCGCGCTGAATACCTGCTGGCTGCTTTTGATGAAATCGATAATCACTATGGCGGCATGCGAGGCTACCTGGAAGAAATCGGAATCACCGCGGGCGAGGAAAACATCTGCTGCAGCGATTGCTCAACTAACCATTGTCCGGCGCCATTGCATCGGTGCTTATCGGTTACAGTTTTCTCGGCGTACCAGCGGATCTAAGAAAACGGGCACAAATTTGGGTTTTATAGTCCCATCAAATCTTCAAAGTTCTTGGTGTAGAAATTGTCCAACTCTGCTTCCGTGGCATTGACGGCATTTAAACTTCTCTCAAAGTCACCGAAAGGGTCTGTCCCACCCTCCAAATGTGGATAGTCTGTGTTGAACATCAACACATCGTTACCCAGTTTGCCGTGACGCAAAATCCAACCGGTGTCCTCCATGTGGAATGGTGTTGCTCTAACTTGGCGACGCACATAGTCAGAGGGCTTCATGGAAAGCGTTTTTAAGTTCTCATCAAATTTGCCCAGCTCGCTCACGCCAATGTCCAAGTTCATCAGGCACATTGGCAACCAGTTAGCACCCAACTCGATCAAGCCAATTTTAAGGTTCGGAAAACGTTCCAAAACGCCGTCATAAATCATGCAGCACAACCAACGCTCTGTAGAGTGATGAATAACCGGGAAATCTTTGGCGGAGGTGGTTTCCGCCGTCACAATACCGGCGGTAGACTTACTTTTGATGCCGGTGTTTCGATAGGCGGAACCCATTAGGCGACCACTACCAATGTGCAACACGATTGGAACCCTGGCTTCTTCGGCTAACGCCCATACAGGATCAAAATCGACGTGGGAAGGGGCGCGCCCGCCTATAGCGTCGGATGGAATCCACAAAGCCTTGATGCCTAGATCAATGGCCTTTTTTGCGATCTTATAAGCCAATGCGGAGTCGGTCATGCTGACAAAACCTACTGGCATAAGGCGCGGATCATCAGAACAAAAGTCCACCATGCCGCGGTTCAGTGCCTCACAACCACCTTCGAGTAGCTTTTCATCCTTTGAGAAGGCGAAACGGGTCATGGCTAAAGGAGAAGAGAACAGCAGCTGTTGCTTAATATCCGCAATGTCGAGCATTTCGCTGCGCTCTTTTTTGTCCACTGAACCAAAGGAGCACCAAGGATTTAGCTTGCTGTCTTTGGCAAACACATCGGCTTTTAGTTCGGCGGTTTTATCTGGGTCTTGACCTGTAAGGCGCTTTTCTGCCGCTTGGATAAAGGGCTGCAAGCCTTCTAAATCGGAAGGGCGCACACCGGGTTGCAGGTTGGCCTTGACGTAATCAGACGCATAATTGTTCAACCAACCAATGGGTTCGGCGATGTGCGAGTCTGCATCGTGAACGATACGACCCTCTCGGTGAGATACGGCTGCTTTTGTCATAGTGGCCTCCAGTTAGTCGGGTTGCTATTGGTGTTTTTCTCTCAGTAGGTGTTTTTCGGTGGTGGTCCATTTTATTTGTTTAGCTTATTGGTTGCTAGATGCTTTCGGGGCTGCTTAAAGGCAAGGTCACCAAGAAAATTCGTTGAATTTCGTGCTGGCGTAACAGTCTCGGGGAACTATCGCAACTCATTTAAACCGATTTCTTGGTCGTGAAACAGTTGACGATCCCAGGCGTTCAATCGAGACTGGAACCATCTAAGGCAACACTGAGTTTCGCGATCAGGTCGAGCACAGCCGATTTGGAGCATTTTCAGTAGATGTCATCGTTGATAGCTGACAGCTTTTTCAAGAGATCCATTTATGACCGCAGTAACCGCCCCGGAAGAAGGTAAAACGCCTGATCAGATTACGGGGTTCGGTACTAAACCTTACCGAACCTATGTGCTCTCAGCCTTAACGCTCATCTATATCATGAATTTTGTCGACCGCGGCCTGCTCGCCGTGGTCGGTCCTGAGCTGGTACCTGAGCTGGGTATTTCCGATACCCAGTTTGGCCTGCTTACGGGTTTTGGTTTTGCCCTGCTCTACACCATAGTGGGGATACCGCTGGCGCGTTTTGCCGATGCGGCTCACCGTGTGTGGATTATTACCGTTTGCGTTGCTCTATGGTCTCTTATGACGGTGCTGTGTGGGCTGGCAACGGAAATTACCATCGGCTCGGTCACCATTGGTGCCTTCTGGGTTCTGTTGATGTGTCGTGTCGGTGTGGGTATTGGCGAAGCCGGTTGCACGCCGCCGGCCAATTCGTTGATTGCAGACTATTATGTACCGCGTGAGAGATCCCAGGCGCTTGGTGTTTACGCCATGGGTGTCACCCTTGGTGGCATGTTTGCCAATTTGATTGGTGGTTGGGT